>DATNEU010000066.1:0-65986 GCA_035552895.1 Steroidobacteraceae bacterium | reverse complement strand
ACGCTCGTCTCGAACACGAGACAGGCATGCCGCCCAGGAGCTAGAGAAGCAGCTCCAGGACGAGCTCTGGCGGCAAATCAAACTCGGAGAGCAGCGTTGGACCTGGGCCGACGCCGTCGCCAAATTCACGACCGAAAAGTCCGGGCAACGCTCATGGGACCGCACGAAGCGCTCGCTGGATGTCCTGAACGAATACATCGCTCCTGATGACCCATTGGCCGAAGTCGATTATGACTGCCTGCTGAAGATTCGTTCCCTGTTGGAAGTGCGGGCCTGCAAAGGTAATGGGAGGAAGACGAAGGGGACATGGAAGAAATCGACCTGCAATCGCGTACTCGCAGTCGCCGGCGCCATCCTTAGCCGCTGCGCGAGCAGCGATTGGAGGAAGATGATCCCTTCGGCGCCAAACATCCCGCGGTTCCAGTTGGACAAGATCGAGCCCAAATGGATCACGCGTGAACAGGCTCGCCTGCTTCTCGCCCGGTTTCCGGAACACACGCGCGACATGGTCATCTTCGCCCTGGCGACCGGCTTGAGGAAATCCAATGTCGCCGGACTCGAATGGGAGCGTATCGACCTGGATCGCCGCTGTTGCTTCGTGCCCGGCTACCTGACCAAGAGCGGCGAGCCCATCCCCGTGCCGCTCAACGACGACGCTATCGCGGTACTCGAGCGATGGCAGACAAAACACGAGGAGGCAGGCGACCAGTGGTCTCCCGAAGTCCACCGGTACGTCTTCGTTTACCGCCGCCGCGCGCCGATCCGGAAGCTCACCACCGCGATGTGGCGGCGAGAGTGCAAAGCCGTCGGACTGGAGAAGGTCACCTTCCACAGCATGCGGCACGCGTGGGCAAGCTGGCAGACCCAGGCCGGTACGCCGCTGCGAATGCTTCAGGAACTCGGCGGCTGGGCCGACCTGCAGATGCCCCAGCGCTACTCCCATCTCGACCCCGGCCACCTCGCGGAGTATGCGAACCGAACCCTACTCGACTCGGATCTCCGCAAAGAATCCGTCAAAGTGGGAAAAGACGTGTTAGAGGGGGACTCGCAAGTCTTTGATTCTGGTGGAAAGGGAGGGACTCGAACCCTCGACCCCGGCATTATGAGTGCCGTGCTCTAACCGGCTGAGCTACCTTTCCACGGTTCTTCGGGGCCGGACGCCCCCGGAAACGGGGATGGGGGCGGCCTGCCAGGAGGGGGGCGCATTGTCCTTGGGGGGTACCGGGAGTGTCAACCCATACCCTGGAGCCCCCCCGGGTAGACCTCCCGCAAGCCGAAATATATAAGCCAGCCGCGCCCAAGGGGACGGTGTATACATTGAGCGGCTTCTCTCGCATGACAACGACGACAAAGTCCGGGGCTGGAGTCTCCCGGTACCTGCGGCTCTACAGAGTCCTGTCGCAGGCACTGGCGGAGGGTCGTTTCGCCGCCGGCCAGGCTCTGCCGAGCGAGCCGCGCCTCATGCGCGATTATCGGGTCTCGAGGTCCACCGTGCGCCGCGCCCTGGCCCGGCTGGAGGCGGAGGGCCGGATCGAGCGCAAGAGGGGCAGCGGCACCTTCGCCCGGGAGCGCAAGGGCTCGGCCGCCACGCCCAGGGACCTCTCGTCGGTGCTGAATGGCGGCGCCAGATCGCCCGTCGCGGCCACCCGCCGCACGATCGCCGTTCAGCGCGTCCCGACGCCCCCATTCCTTCAGAGCGAGCGGCCCGGATTCGGCGCTACCACCCTGCTCGTCCGACAGATACGCTACGTCGAGCGGGAGCCCGTTGTGTTGGAGACGGCCTATCTTCCGGAGGAGATCGGCAGTGGGCTGAGCGGAGAGAAGTTGGACGACAACATTGGCGTCCCGGGCGGCACGATCCTCAGCGTTCTCGCTGCCCACGGGCATCACAGCTCCACTCTGGAGCGGGAGTTCGCCGCGCTCGCAGCCGATCCCCTGACCGCCACGAGCCTCGGCATCGCCGTCGGATCTCCCGTTTTCAATGTACGCACGCTCGCGCGTGACGTGCAGCATCGCATCGTGGCGTATGTCAGTTGCGTGTATAGGCCCGACCGTTACGAGGCGCACGCGACCCTCGAGATCGGCCGCCCGAAACCCAACCGCACGGGAAAGCGGAGCTGAAATACCGCCCATGGCCTCGATACCCCGCTCGCGACGCATCAGCCCTCCCCGACGGCCCAAAACATCGTTCCCCGAGCTCTCGACGCGGCGCCTCGACAGGGGGGTCGCCCGCTACTACCGGCTCTACGAGCTCCTCCTGGCCGCACTGCAGGACGGCACCATTGCGGCGCAGCGCGCATTGCCGAGCGAGCCCGAGCTCTGCGCCCGCTATGGGATCTCCCGCACGACCGTGCGCCGCGCGCTGGACCGGTTGGAGCGCGAGGGCCGGATCGTCCGCCGGCGCGGCAGCGGCACCTATGCCCGCCCGCAACGGGACACGCCCCGTCTTTCTCTCGCACTGCACGCGCTGCCCGAGACCCTGGCGGCGTTGGAATCGCACACCACCACCACCACCCTGCGCTTCGATCTGGCGCCCGTGCCTGCGGGTCTGGCCGCGATCGCCGCCGGGATCGGCCCGACGGCGTACCTCCTCGAGCGGCTCCGGCGCAGCCACGGTGAGCCCCTCGCGCTCACCGCCGCCTATTTGCCGGAACCCATCGGGCGGCGGCTCCACGGCGCGATCCCTCGCCAGACATCCGTCCTGACGATGCTCGATGGGATCGGGCCGCCGCCGACAGCCGCGGTCAGGTGCTCGATGGGTGCTGTTCCGGCCGACGCCGATGCCGCGCGTGCGCTCGGAGTGCCCTTGGGCTCGCCTCTTCTGAGGGTGCGCGCGGTTCTGACCGACGACGCCGGAAAACCGCGGGCCGTGCTGGAGAGCCTGTGCAGGTCCGACCGCCTGCAGCTCAAGTGGATCGAGCACAGCCGGGACTGATCCACTGGCGAGGGGCCATGCCCCGAAGGGGCCGCAGTGCTAGCGAACGCCCGCCTCGGGAACCCGCGCGAGAAGCGCCTCGAAATCCGCCGCCGCCAGGGGCGGGCTGTGCAGGTAGCCCTGCGACTGCTCGCACTGCAGTGCTTTGAGCAGCGCCAATTCCTCCTCCCGCTCGACACCCTCCGCGACGGTGCTGAGCTCGAACGCCCGCGCCAGTGAGACGATGGTGCCGACTACGGCCTGCACCGTCCTGTCACCCGCCAGGCGACAGATGAAGGAGCGATCGATCTTCAGCGTGTCGACCGGGAGGTCCGCGAGACGACTCAGCGAGGAGTAGCCGGTCCCGAAATCATCGATCGCCACCCGGACGCCCTCGTCGCGCATGACCTGGAGCGTGCGGCCGAGGAACACGGCGTCATCGAGGAGCGCACCCTCGGTGATCTCGACATCGATGCCGCCCGCGCCGCCGAGCTCCCGTCCCACGGTCGCGAGGAACCGCGCGCAGAATTCAGGATCCCGCAGCTGCAGCGGCGACACGTTGACCGCCACCCGGATGGGCTTCAATCCCAGCGCGCCCCAGCGCGCGAGGTCGCGCGCGGCCTGCCGCACCACCCACTCGCCGACATCCACGATGAGACCGGTCGACTCGAGCACCGGCAGGAACACCGCCGGACCGACGATGCCGCGCTGCGGATCGTTCCAGCGCAACAGCCCCTCCGCCCCGACCAACTCCCCGGTCGCGATGCTGACCTTCGGCTGATAGTGCAGCCGGAACTGATCGTCATCGAGCGCCGTGCGCAGCCGCCGCTCGAGTGCGAGGCGATCGGCCACCTCGGCGCTCAACTCCCGACGGTAGCGCAGGAAGCGCTCGCCGGTATTGCGCGCCTTGTGCAGCGCCGCCTCGGCATTCTGCAGCAGAGCTTCGGCGTCGGCGCCGTTTTCCGGATAGCGCGCCAGTCCCGCCCGGACGGTCACCTGGATCTCGTGTCCGGCGAGCGCGAGCGGCTTGCTGAAGGCCGCCGTGATGCGGTCGTGGATGAGCCGCACGGCCTCCTCGTAGGAGGCGCAGTCCAACACCACGGCGGCGAAGTTGCCGCCCTCGAGGTGCGCCAGCCACTCGCTGCCGCCGAAGTGGCTGCGCAAGGCATCGGCCACGAACTGCACGACCCGGTCGCCGACGTGCCGGCCGAGCGAGTCGTTGATCGCACCGAGGCGCTCGACATCGAAGGCGACCACGACCACCTCCTGGCTTTCCCCCGCACGGCGGCCGAGCGAGCGCGCCAATCGCTCGCAGAAGAGCCCGCGCTTGGCGAGTCCGGTCAGCGGATCGAAATAGGAGAGGAATCGGACCGCATCCTCCTTGTGCAGGTACTGCAAGGCGAAGGACAGGTTGGCGGCGACCTCCTGCAGCATCCGGACCTCCTCCTCACCGAACATGCCGGGCTCGCCGCCCCCGACGTTGAACGTGCCTACCGGCGTCTCGTCGATGAGGAGCGGAATCGAGGCCATGGAGCGGATGCCAAGGGCCTCGAGCGTGGTGCCGAAACGCCAGCGGCCGGCCTGCGCCTCGACATCATCACAGACAGCGACCTCCCCCGTGCGCAGCGCCCGGTCGGTGATGCTTGCTCCCTGCTCGCTTTGGTCGCTGTCGTCCACCCTGAAGCTCAGCTCGCCTTCAAACTCCCGGCCGGCGCCCGCCCACGCGGCGACGCCGGCGGCTCTGGTACGCGGATCGATCAACACGACGAGCGCGCAGATGTAATTGCCCACCGCGTGCGCGATCCGGCAGGCTTCCTCGAGCAGCTTCGTGCGGTCGCGGACGCGAACTACCGCGGCATTGATTCCGGAGAGCATCTGCAGGACGCGGGTGAGGCGTGCGACCCGCTCCTCCGCCCCACGTCGCGCGCGCCGCGAGGCGGCCTCCGCCAGCGCACGCTTCACCGCCGGAGCGAGCCGCGCCAGGTTGGTCTTCAGGACATAATCGATGGCCCCCTGCTTCAGGGCCTCGATGGCGCGCTCCTCGCCGATCGTGCCGGAGACGAAGATGAACGGAATATCGGGCGCCTCCGCGGCGACGATGGCCAGGGCGGACATGCCGTCGAACCGCGGCAGGGTGAAATCGGACAAAACGATGTCCGGCCGCAGCATCCGCAGCTCCACGCGGAACCCCGTCTCATTCTCGACCCGCCGCCAATCGCAGGTGAGACCCGCCGCCTCGAGCGCTTTGACGGCGAGCTCGGCTTCCGCGGCAACGTCTTCCAGGATCAGCAGGCGCAGTTCCTGCTCCATTTCCTCTTACCTTCGCCGGACGTCCGTGCAAGATACGTAGGGGGGACGTCGCTGTCACGCATCAACGCGACAGAATACGACCTCCGTGTCGTGATCTGTTTCTCAAACGTTGAAGCGGAAGTGCACGACATCCCCTTCGCGCATGACGTACTCCTTGCCTTCCAAACGCAGCTTCCCGGCCTCGCGCGCCCCGGTTTCGCCGCGCAACTCGACATAATCCTCGAAGGCAATCACCTCGGCTCGGATGAAGCCGCGCTCGAAGTCGGTGTGGATCACACCCGCGGCCTGGGGCGCGGTGGCTCCTGCGCGCACCGTCCACGCGCGCACTTCCTTCGGGCCCGCGGTGAAGAAGGTCTGCAGTCCCAACAGACGATAGGCGGCCCGGATCAGGCGATCGAGGCCCGGCTCGCTGAGCTTGAGCTCGGCCAGAAACTGCGCGCGGTCGGCCTCCTCGAGCTGCGCGATCTCCGCCTCGATGGCGGCGCAGACCGGCACCACCGCCGCACCCTCCCGGGCGGCGCGCGCCTCGATGGCGGTGAGCAGAGGGTTGTTCTCGAAGCCGTTCTCCGCCACGTTGGCCACGTACATGACGGGCTTGGCGGTGAGCAGATGCAGGTCCCTGAGGTCCCGCTGCTCCTCCTCCGTCAGTCCGAGCGCGCGCACCGGCCGCACCTGATCGAGCTGCGCCTTCACCCGCTCCAGCAGGCCGCGCCGGCGCAGCGCGTCCTTGTCGCCGGCCTTGGAGGCCTTGGCGGCGCGGTCGAGCGCCTTCTCCACACTCGCGAGGTCCGCCAGTGCGAGCTCCGTGTCTATCGTCTCGATGTCGGCGAGCGGATCGACCTTTCCCGCCACGTGGATGACGTCCGAGCTCTCGAAGGCGCGGACCACGTGCGCGATGGCGTCAACTTCCCGGATGTGCGACAGGAACTGATTGCCGAGACCGGCACCCTCGGAAGCGCCGGCGACCAGCCCGGCGATGTCGACTAGCTCCACGGCGGCCGGAATGACCTTCTCCGGCTGCACGATGTCGGCCAGCTGCTGCAGGCGCGGGTCCGGCACCGGTACCACGCCGACGTTGGGGTCGATCGTGCAGAAAGGATAGTTCTCGGCGGCGATCTGCGCCCTCGTGAGGGCATTGAACAGCGTCGACTTGCCGACATTCGGCAATCCGACGATGCCGCAGCGGATGGACATACAACAACTCCTGCTGAGTTAACTACCCGTGGCAGGCACAGGGACTGTGCCCCGCCGCCGCAGGTGGCGGAGCGCTGGGGCGGCAGGAGGCCGGATCCAGCGCTTCAAACTAGCTCGCGCCGCGGACGTGCAGATGGCTCATCGCCTTCTGCGCGCCGTCGGCCAACATCACCGGGACGGCATCGGCGGCCGCGAGCACCGCCTCGTGGATGAGGCCGGCCTCCGCCGCCGGCGGTCGCCCCAATACATAATCCAACACGGCGTCGCGATCGCCCGGATGCCCGATGCCGATCCGCAGCCGCCAGAAATCGGCGCCCATGCGCGCAATCAGATCGCGCAGGCCGTTGTGCCCCCCCGCGCCGCCGCCCTCCTTCAGCCGTACCGTCCCGGGCGGGAAGTCGAGCTCATCGTGCGCCACCAAAATCGATTCCGGCGGAATGCGATAGAAGCCGGCGACGCTGCCGACCGCCTGGCCGCTCAGGTTCATGTAGGTCATGGGCTTCAGCAGCCATACGTCCGTGCCGCCGATGCTGGCGCGCGCCAGCTCGCCATGGTGGCGCGCCTCGCGGCGCAGGCTCGCGCCGGTGCGGCGGGCGAGCTCGTCGAGGAAGTCGAAGCCGGCGTTGTGCCGGGTTCGCGCATACGTGGGGCCCGGATTCCCGAGCCCCACGATGAGCGTGAGCGGCAGACCCGCCATGCGCCGCCGCTATTTCTTGCCGCCCTCCTTCTTGGCGGGAGCGGCCTCCTTCTTCTCCTCGCCCTTCTTGGCCTCGGTTCCGGCAGGGGCCGCCGCGGCAGGCGCCGCGCCGGGCGCACCGGCAACCGCTGCGCCTTCGGCGGGGACCGCCGCGGCAACAGCCTCGGCAGCCACCGGCTCCGGCTCGGCCGCCCGCGGGGAATGGATGGAGACGACCGGCGCATTGCGGTGGGCGAGCTCCGGGATGGTGACCCCGGGCGGCAGCGGAATGTCGGCCAGGAACTTGGTGTCGTTGAGACTCATCTGCGACAGATCGAGCTCGAGGAACTCCGGCAGGTCTTTCGGCAGGCAGCTCACCTCGACGTCGGCGCGCATGTGCGACACGATGCCGCCTTCGGTCTTCACGCCCGGGCTGACACTCTCGCCCTTGAAGTGGATCGGCAGGCGCAGCCGAATCACCTCGTTCTCGATGACGCGCTGCAGGTCGACGTGCACCACCACGTTCTTCGCCGGGTGCATCTGCACGTCCTTGATGATCGCCTCCTGCGCTGCGCCGTCGACCTTGACCTGCACGATCGAGGAGTAGAACCGCTCGTCACCGATCATGGTGAGCAGGTTCTGCTGATCCAACACCAGGGCCTGCGCCTCCTTGTGGCCGCCGTAGAGAATGGCCGGCACCTTGCCGGAGCGACGCAGGCGGCGGCTCGCACCTTTGCCTTGCGCTCCGCGCGAGTCCGCGCCGAAGCTGAATGAGATACGCATGATTTTCTCCAATGTTGACGAACACGCGCCGGCGCTCGCGACCAAGCCCGGCGCACCTGTTGGTTGATTGGCTGAAAGTCGCCTGCGGCGCTTTCAGCGGCCAACCCACTTACTACTTCGGTCCCACGGGCGCAGGACGGCCCGCGCCCGCTCGATTGCTTGCTTTCGCACGGTGGATTCTTTGAAAGTCAATCCACATATAACGAGCTGACGGATTCTTCGTCGCGGATGCGGCGGATGGTCTCCGCCAGCAGCGCCGCCACCGAAAGCTGGCGGATGCGGCTGCAGCCGCGCGCGGCGGCCGACAGCGGAATGGTGTCGGTGACGACCAGCTCATCGAGCGCCGAGCGCGAGATCCGGTCCACCGCCTCGCCCGAAAGCACGGGGTGCGTGATGTAGGCAACCACCTTCGCCGCGCCGTCATCCTTGAGCGCCTGCGCGGCATGGCAAAGCGTGCCCGCCGTGTCGATCATGTCATCGACCAGCATGCAGGTCTTGCCCTTGATGTCGCCGATGATGTTCATCACCTTCGACTCGTTCGGCCGCGGCCGCCGCTTATCGATGATGGCGAGGTCCGCGTCGTCCAGGCGCTTGGCGAAGGCCCGTGCACGCACGACACCGCCGACGTCAGGAGAGACGATCACCACGTTACGATACGCCTGCTTCCACGCATCACCCAGCAGGACCGGCGACGCGTAGACATTGTCCACCGGAATGTCGAAGAAACCCTGGACCTGATCCGCATGCAGGTCGATGGTGAGCAGCCGGGTCACTCCGGCGCTCGAGAGCATGTTGGCGACCAGCTTCGCCGTGATTGCCGAGCGGGTGGCCCGGGGCCGGCGATCCTGGCGCGAGTAGCCAAAGTACGGCATCACCGCGGTGATGCGCGCCGCGGAGGCGCGGCGGCACGCATCGATCATCACGAGCAGCTCCATCAGCGTGTCGTTGGCCGGCGGACAGGTCGGCTGCAGGATGAAGACATCGCGGCCGCGTACGTTCTCCATCAGCTCGACGTTCACCTCACCGTCGCTGAAGCGTCCAACATATGCACGCCCAAGAGGCGTCTGCAGATGCCGCGCAATGTCTGTCGCCAGCGCTGGGTTGGCGTTGCCAGCGAAAAGTGCCAGCGTGTCGCTCGTGGTCATAGGATCGTCAGGCCAATCGCCTCAAAAAAAGATGGCTGGGGTGGAAGGATTCGAACCTCCGAATGGCGGGATCAAAACCCGCTGCCTTACCACTTGGCGACACCCCATCAACTCACGTCAGGGAACGATGCGCCGGTGAAATATCCAATCCCCGCGCCACGAAGCTCGTCCACTCGTCCGGTACGCGCCCCGCGATGCGCTCCGCCTCGGCCGCGGTCGCGCAGGATGCGAAGATACAGGAGCCGGTTCCCGTAAGCCGTGCCGGCGCGTATCGCGACAGCCAATCGAGCGCCGCCGCCACTTCGGGGCAGCGCGCCCGCACCACCGGCTCGCAGTCATTGCGACCGCCGGTCTCGAAAAAGGCGCGTATTGTGATGAGGGGGGAATTTCGTGTCAATTCAGGGCTCTGGAACACGTCCCGGGTGCTCACACCGACCCCCGGGTGGACGATCACGTACCAGCGCTCCGGGAGCTCGATCGGCGTCAGCCGCTCGCCCACCCCCTCCGCCCAAGCGGAGAAACCTCTAACGAATACAGGCACATCCGCGCCGAGAGGCAGCCCCAGCCGCGCCAAGGCCTCGACGCCGGCCCGGCAGCCCCAGAGCGCATCGAGGGCCAGCAGCGTGGTCGCCGCGTCGGAGCTGCCGCCGCCCAAGCCCCCGCCCATCGGGATGCGCTTGCGCACCCGCAGGGTCGCGCCGAGCCGCGTGCTGG
The DNA here is from genome assembly GCA_035552895.1 of Steroidobacteraceae bacterium. Classification (GTDB taxonomy): domain Bacteria; phylum Pseudomonadota; class Gammaproteobacteria; order Steroidobacterales; family Steroidobacteraceae; genus 13-2-20CM-66-19. Next base: position 56,250 of record DATNEU010000066.1, on the reverse strand, counting down.
AGGCAGCCTGCAGGGCGCGGGCCGCCCGCACCACCAGATCCGCTTCCGGCGGTACGTCGGGGCCCTCGGGGCGCTCGATCGCGCCGTCCTCGCGGACCACGATGCCCACGGTGTCACACAGGTCGATGAGCTGAAACACGGTCTGCAGCTCGTGATAGCCATCCGGCCGCCTGCCGGTGACGTGGAGGAAGAGATTGAGCTTCGCCGGGGCCGGCCAGAATGTCTCGCCGCCGGTCACAGCTGCCATCCGTCGACGACCATCCTCACCCGCACCCCCTGCCGCCGCAGCGTGAGCAGCCGCGGCAGCCATGCCGCTCCGACCGGCATGTAGGAGGCGTAATCGATCCGCCATCCGTCCTGCGTCAGCTCGGTGAGGCGCTGTTGGGAATCGAGCTGCACGGAGGCGGGTGCGCCCGGATCCGGCACGCCGAGCACCCAGTACCGGATGCTGGCGAGCGGCGGCTCGAACCCGAGCTTGCTCTGCAGCTCCGAGCGCGCCGCGGCGTTGCCCAACTGCTTGCCGCTCGAGGTGACGACGCTCAGGTCCGCGCCGTTCGCGGTCACCTCCACGCCGCCGGCGCCGAGCGGACCGCTGAGCGCGAGGCGCGTCACCGCGCCGCTTTGCGCCCAGCGGATTGCCGCATTGAAACCCTGGTTGGCGACGGCGACCGCGACGCGCCCGTGCAGATCGAACTTGTCGAGATTCTGCAGTGTCGGCCGCCGCACGCTCCAGGCCGTAGTGGGAGCGGGAGCCACCGGTGCAGTCTGACAGCCGGCGAGCGCCAATGCGAGCGCCACGCCGATGAGGGCGATGCCCGCGCGCAGGAATCCGATGTTATTTCGCATTCGGAATGAAGCGGGCGACCACCGCCTGCAGCGACTTGGAATCGGGATTGCGCGCCAGCGCCTCCGCCCACACCTTGCGCGCGGCCTGCCGTCGTCCAGCCGCCCACAGCGCCTGGCCCCAGTGGGCCGCGATCTGCGCATCGTGGCTGATGCCGTACGCGCGCTCGAGCGAGGGCAGCGCGCCGGCGGCATCGCCGCGGCGCAAGCGCACCCAACCCAGGCTGTCGAGTACCGCGGGATTGTCCGGCATCTCCCCGAGCGCGCGGCGGATCAGCGACTCGGCGCGCGGCAGCTCGAGGTCGTGATCGGCCAGGGTGTAGCCGAGCGCATTCAACACCGTGGGATCGTCCGGGCGCTGCGCGAGCAAACCCTGCAGTGCCCGCACGGAGTCGCTCACCCGACCGGCCTCCTCGAGGACGATGGCGCGCTCGTATTCGAGCGCCGGATGCTGAGGGTGGGATCGCAGCGCGCCATCCAGCAGCTTCATCGCCGCATCCGTGTCGCCGTGATTCCCCAGAAGCTGCGCTTCCGCGACGGTCATGTCGACCCGGTCCTCCGGGTGTTGCCGGGCGTACTGCTTGAGGAGGGCGAGCGCCGCGGCGGTGCGATGGGAGGCCAACAGGAGGGCCGCCGCCTTCTCCCGCGCCTGCAGCCCGAGCGGGGAGTCGGCGAGCTTGCCATAGCCGGAGAGCGCGGCATCGACGTCACCCTGCCGCGCCGCGATGTCCGAGAGATACATGAGCGTGGTCTCGTCCGCCTCGCCGCTCTCGGCCAGATCGGCGAACCGCTGCTGCGCCTCGCGCAGGTCGCCGGAATCGTACGCCAGCACCGCGAGGCGCCGGTCGACCTCGGCGCGCGAAGCGTCGGTCGCCCGCAGCCGCTCGAGCTCCTGGTGAGCCTCCTCCACCCGACCGAGCTCCTGGTAGATGTCCGCCAGCTCGAACATGCCGCTGCGAGGCTGCTTGCGCATGAGACCCTGAGCCGCGGCGATGGCCTTCGCGGGCTGGCCCAGCACCACGTAGGTCCGCGCGAGGAGGTGGCTCGCCCGCGGATCGCCCGGGCTCTCCCGCACCGCCTGCTGCGCATAGCTTTGCGCCGCGCGCGCGTCATAGGCCTCGAGCGCCAGCTCCCCGAGCAGCGTCAGCCGCGCCGGCGAGGCGCCTGCGGTATCGATCACACCGTTGAGCGCGGCAAACACTTCCGGCGGATCGCACTCCTCGAGCAAGAGAGTCGTCAGATCGGCGAGGCCGCTGTCCGCGGTCGCGGCCGGTTTCACTGCCGGACGATGGCCGGCACGCTGCACGATCGCGGGCGGCCGCGCCGGCGGCACGCTCAGGAAGTCCTTCACTGCCGCACGGGCATCGGCGATGCGATAGAGCTTCAGCGCAACGGTCGCGTACATGGCTTGGGCTTCCCGGCTGCGCGGCGCGAGCGCGCGCCAGCGTTGCGCCGAGCTCCACGCCGCGGGCAGGTCCTCGCAGGCCAGCGCGACCTCGCTCGCCCGCTTGGCCACCGGCGCGGAAGCGAGTTGCGCCGCCCTGGCGTAAGTCTCCGAGGCGGCCCTGCACTCCCCGCGCTGCAGCGCAATCTCCGCGACTATCGTCAGGGCGGCGGCGTCGGGCGCAGGAGGCGGCGCCTGTCTTTCGGGGACGGTGGCGCAGCCTGCCGCGAGCATGGCGCAAAGGATAGGAAGTAGAGGGCGAATGGGACGATTCCGGGGACGCACACCGATCACTATAGAGCCTCCCCGTCCGGCGCGCATGGCCTACAATGCCGCGCCCTCAAAGCTCCAGTTTATGAAGGAATCCATCCGCCAACGGCTCGAGAAGCTTTCCGATCGGTTCGAGGAGGTCGGCCGGCTGCTCGCGACCGCGGACATCGCCGGCGGCTCGCCGCAATTCCGGGATCTCTCGGTCGAATACGCGCGCCTGGAGCCGCTGGCGGAGCGCCTGCGCCGTTACCACGAGCTCGAGCGCGAGCTGGCGGCGGCGCGCGAGCTGCTCGCCGATCCCGATCCCGGGATGCGCTCTCTCGGCGCCGAGGAAATCGAGCGGCTGCAATCGGGTCTCGCCGTCACGGAAGCGCAGCTGCACTCGCTCCTCATTCCCAAGGACCCGCGCGATGACAAGGGTCTCTTCCTGGAGGTGCGCGCCGGCACCGGCGGCGACGAGGCGGCGCTCTTCGCCGGGGATCTCTTTCGCATGTACGCGCGCTATGCGGAGTCGAAAGGCTTTTCCGTCGACGTGTTGAGCGAGAGCCCCGGGGAGCACGGCGGCTACAAGGAGATCATCAGCCGCATCGCCGGACGCGGGGCGTTCTCACGCCTGAAGTTCGAATCCGGCGCCCACCGCGTGCAGCGGGTTCCGCAGACGGAGGCCCAGGGACGGATCCATACCTCGGCGTGCACCGTCGCGATCCTGCCGGAGCTCGACGAGATCGAAGAGGTGGCGATCAACCCCGCGGAGCTGCGCATCGACACCTACCGCTCCTCGGGCGCGGGCGGCCAGCACGTCAACAAAACCGACTCCGCCGTGCGCATCACGCACCTGCCGACCGGCATCGTGGTGGAGTGTCAGGACGAGCGCTCGCAGCACAAGAACCGCTCCCGCGCCATGAAGCTCCTCAGTGCCCGCCTGCTCGCCGCCGAGGAAGAGAAGCAGCGCAGCACCCAGGCACAGACGCGCCGGCTCCAGGTCGGCAGCGGCGATCGCTCGGAGCGCATCCGCACCTACAACTTTCCGCAGGGGCGGGTCACCGACCATCGCATCAATCTGACACTCTACAAGCTGCAGCAGATCATGGACGGGGATCTCGACGAGCTGCTCGATGCGCTGCAGCAGGAGCACCAGGCGGAGCTCCTCGCGGCGCTCGACTGAGACGTCTTCAGGCACAAGGACGTGCCCGGCCGCCGTAGGTGGCCGAGTCTCGGGCAAAAACCACGCTTTTTGCCCGAGACGGCGCTGGGCCGGGCAGGATGCCCGGATCCAGCGCCTTAACTAAGTCTCTATCCGCAGGCGGCGGAACCACGCCTCCGTGCCATGGTGCTGCAGGGCGATGTGTCCCTCGGCCAGGCGCGCGAACTGCGGCGAGTCGCGGAATTTGCTGCGCGCGATCCGCTCCCGCAGCTCCTCGCTGCCGAGATCGTAGCCGAGCACCTGCGTGTCATCGATCCAGTGCTCGACCCGGTTGCCCTGCACGATCAGCCGCCCGCTGTGGTACGCGTTGGCGATATCGCGCTGGTCGTGCCAGGGGGCGATGAGGCCGTAGAGCGCGCCACACGAGGTCAGCGCATTGGCGCCATCCTGGTGATGCTCATCGTCGAGAAGCTGCATCTCGGGTCCGGACTGCCAGGAGTGCTCGAGGTCCTCGCCGACGCGATGCAGCACCCCGGAATTGCCGCCCCGCGGCAGCCGCCACTCGAAGTAGAGCGTGAAATCGCGGAACCGCTCGCGTGTGACCAGGTCCACCGGCGGACCCGCCGCCAGCGCGCGCAGCACGTTGTCGTCGAAGCTCCAGCTTCCCTGTGGAAACTGCGCCTCGGAGTAGCCCCGCCAGTCCGCGGCGGTCAATTCGCGCTCGGCCATGGAGTTGGTATCTTTCCTGGAAGAACGGTCGCAGCCTGCAATGCCCGTACCCGCCCGATCATTATAAGCCGTGCGCGCTGACCCGCGGTCCTATCGGCTCTGCCGGACTTCTCGCAGGTAGGCTGCGCCGCCGAGATTGCGCATCTGGATGAGGATCCACTGCTGCTTCCATGCCAGCCAGCGCGACGGCCGATCCACGTGCCAGTGCACGGGGTCCGGCAGCACGGCCGCGAGCAGCGCCGCCTGACTCCCCGTCAGGCGGGCCGCCGGCTCGTGATAGAAGCGCCGCGCGGCCGCCTCGACGCCGTAGATGCCGCGGCCGAACTGCGCGACGTTGAGATAGACCTCCAGGATCCGCTCCTTGGGCCACAGCGCCTGCAGCAACACGGTGAAATACGCCTCGAGCCCCTTGCGCACGAAGCTGCGGCCCGGCCAGAGAAAGAGGTTCCGCGCCACCTGCTGCGAGATCGTGCTCGCGCCGCGCAGCCGGCCGCCGCGCTGCGCCGCGCGCACGGCGCCGCGGATCGAGTGGAAATCGAACCCGTAGTTGTACGGAAAGGTCTGATCCTCGGACGCGATCACCGCGAGTGCGGCATGCGGGGAGATGCGCTCGAGGCTGACCCAGTGATAGTCCGTGCGGTACTTCTCCCCGCCCGCGCGCAGCGCCTCGAGGCGCGCCTCCAGCATGTATGCGCTGGTAACGGGCGGTAGCCAGCGCAGCAGCAGCACCGGCACGACCGTGACGAGCAGCCATGCGAGCGCCGCGAGCAGCGCCCAGCGACGCAGCTGCCGCCCGATACCCCCGCTCGCCATGCGAAATGGAGCTGCGCGCTACTCTTCCGATCGTCGCGCGGAGACGATCGCCACATCCTCGAGCGGCGCATCCTGATAGCCCTGCCGCCGCCCGGTCCTGACGCCCGCGATCTTGTCGATGACGTCCATCCCCTCCGTGACCCGCCCGAAAACGGCGTAGCCGAAATCGCGCGCGCTGTGATCGAGGAAGTCGTTGTCGGCGAGGTTGACGAAGAATTGCGAGGTGGCGCTGTCGACTTCGCTGGTGCGCGCCATGGAAAGCGTGCCGCGCTGGTTTTTCAAGCCGTTCTTCGCCTCGTTGCGGATCGGCGCGTGCGTGCGCTTGTTGCGGAACTGCGCATCGAGCCCGCCGCCCTGGATGACGAAGCCCGGCACGATGCGGTGGAAGATCGTGCCGTCGAAATGCCGCTCGTCCACGTAGCGGAGGAAATTCTCCACGCTGAGCGGCGCCTCCTTCGCGAACAGCTCCACCGTGAAAGCGCCGTGCGAGGTCTCGAATCGAATCAGGGATGTGTCGGCCATTGGCCCTCCGTCATGCGCTCGCGCCCGGCGAGATCGCGGTGTGAGCGTACTTGAGCGAAGCCGCGGGCCACAAGCGCGCCCGCGACCGCTGCCGCCTGGGTGTCGCCATGCTCGAGCAGCAGCCAGCCGCCCGGCTCGAGGTGATCGGGGGCGCCGGCGATGATCCGACGCAAGGCGGCGAGCCCGTCCTCGGCCGCCACCAGCGCGAGCCGCGGCTCGCGCATCAGCTCGGGTTGGCCGAGGGCGGGGTCGTGCGCAGCCACATACGGCGGATTGCTCACGAGCAGGTGGAACCGTCGCGCGGGCACGCAGGTCAGCCAGTCACCCTGCACCATCTCCACCCGCGCAAGGCCCAAGGCCGCCGCGTTGGCGCGCGCGACGTCGAGCGCCTCGACGGAGATGTCGGTGGCGACGATCTGCCAGCGCGGCCGGGCGCTGGCCAGCGCCAGGGCAATCGCGCCCGAGCCAGTACCGAGATCCGCTGCCTTCGCCTCCCCGTCGGGAAAGAGGGCGAGCGCCCGCTCCACCAGTAATTCCGTTTCGGGACGCGGGACGAGAACAGCGGGACTGACGGTGAGCTCCAGCGTCCAAAAACCCTTGCGCCCCAGGATGTACGCCACGGGCTCGCCGGCAGCACGGCGCTCGATGAGAGCGCTGAATCGCGCTGCGATATCGGCCGCCGGGACCTCCTCGGGATGAGATCGCAGCCGCGCCCGGCCGGCATCGAGCGCGTGCGCGAGGAGCAGCTCCGCATCGAGGCCGGGAGTCGCCCGCGGGTCACGAGCGCCCAGGGTCTTTCGCAGGCGCTGCGTGCCCGAGGCAAGCAGCGCGGCAATCGTCGCAGTCGCGGATCGGATAGCCGTCGAAGTCATCGTGAAGTTAATATGCCCGCATGCCCAATGCCCTCTATCCGCCGCTCAAGCCGCGGTCCTTCGGCGAGCTGCTCGATGCCGTCCTGCAGATATTTCGCCTGTCGCTGCTCAAGTGCATGCCGTACGCCACGCTGGCCATCATCGCCGAACAGCTGTCCACCTTCTATTACCTGTCGCGCGGCCGGCTGCCGACCCTCGACGGCCCGGTGCTCGACGCCAACGACCCGGTCGGAATTACACTCTATGGGGTCGGGACGCTGGTCTTCGTCATGCTGTCCGTGACGATATTGCTGCGCCAGTCCACGATCGCCGCAGGCCGGCCGGTGAAGGGCTCCGCTGACCTGCTCGACACGCTGAAACGGGCGCCCGCGATCGCGGCCATCGCTCTGCTCGGCGGCGCGGCCGCCGCCGTATGCATGCTGCCCGCGCTGGCGCTCGCGCCTCAGTACCGCACCGCGGGTATCGCGGTGATGCTGGCACCCACCATCTACGTCTATATCACGCTGTCGTTTTCGCTGCCGGCCCTGGTGCTTGCGCGCAAGGGCGTGCTCGCGAGCCTCGCCTACAGCTTCAGGCTGGTGCGCGGCAACTGGTGGCGGGTTGCCGGGAGTTACGCCGTCGGGCTGATGGTCATCCTGACGCTCTCGACGCTGGTTGCCACGATCGCCGCCATGGCCTTTACCGACACTGGAGCCGATGACATGGCGATCGCCCGGGCGATCACCTTCGCCGCCATCCTCGCGGTCCTCGCGGTGGGCCTGACGTTCTTCTCGGCTCTCACCCTGGCCCTGTTCGGCGATCTCCAGGTCCGCCGAATGACCAGCCGAGCCGAGTAGGCCAACGGAGCTCAGGCGCTGGCGGCCCGCGGCATGGCTGGCTGCACCGGCTCGCGCCCGGCATCCAACTCCACGAACTCCCCCGCCCGCGCCAGGCGCGCGAACGCGCCGTCGCGCAGCACCAGCTCCTCGTAGCGTCCCTGCTCGACGATCCGCCCGTCCTCGAGGACGAGAATCAGATCCGCGTCCCGGATCGTCGAGAGCCGGTGGGCGATCACGAACGTCGTGCGGTTTCGCGTCAACACCTCGAGCGCCCGCTGGATGCGCAGCTCCGTCGCGCTGTCGAGCGCGCTGGTTGCCTCATCGAGCACCAGGATGGGCGCATCCTTGAGCATCGCGCGAGCGATGGCCACGCGCTGGCGCTCGCCGCCGGAGAGCGAGCGGCCGCGCTCCGCCACCAGCGTCTCGTAGCCCTCGGGCTTGGCGCGGATGAACTCGTGCGCCTCGGCGGTGCGGGCGGCGCGCTCGATCTGCTCGGCGCCGGCGGCCGGCCGCCCGAGCGCGATGTTGTCGCCGATCGACCGATAGAGCAGTCCCGCATCCTGGAATACGACCGCCACGTTGCGGCGCAGCGAGCTCAAGCCCACCGAGCGGATGTCGATGCCGTCGATGGTGATGCGCCCGCAGGTGGGATCGTATGCGCGATAGAGCAGGCTGGCGGCCGTGCTCTTCCCGGCGCCGGTGGGCCCGACCAGCGCGACTTTGGCGCCCGCCGGCACCCGGAAGTTGAGATGTCTGACCGCCGGGCCGCCGGAAGCGTAGGAGAAGGAGACGTCCTCGTACACGACCTCCCCGCGCACCGGCGGCAGCTGCGGCGCATCCGGCCGCTCATCTTGCGGCGCGCGCGCCTCGAGCACCTCGAAGAAGTCGCGCAGCGCGGGCGCGTGATAGAAGAGTCCGGCCGCGAAGCTCGCGAGCTGGTCGAGCCGTCCGATGATGGCGAGCGAGAAGCCGGCGAAGGTCACGATGTCGCCGATCGAGGCTTCCCCGCGGCTCGCGAGCCACACGCCAAGGGCGAGGATGGCCACGACTGTGAGCGTGCTGGCCGAGCGGTTGGCGACCGTGAGCCAGGCCCAGCTGCGCAACACCGGATATTGCGCGGCGAGCGCGCGGTCGGAATACCCGCGCACGCTCTCGATCTCGGCGTCCTGCCGGGTGAAGCTCTGCACGATCGAGGCGTTCGCCAGCACGTCGCCGGCGCGCTCCGCCAGCGCGTGATGGAGCTTTTCCACCTCCCGCTGCGCGCCAGCCGTGCGGCGCATGGCGATGCTCATCGAGACGAGGAAGCAGATGAGGAGCCCCGCCATGAGCGAGGCGAGCTTCCAATTGAGCACCATGGCCACCGGCAGCATCACCAGGATCGAGAGCAGCGTCGCGAGATGGCTGCGCAGGAGCCCGAGCCAGAGCGTGAAGAGGTTGCTCGCTCCCGTATGCATGATGCGCAGCAGGCCGCCCGAGTGGTGCTGCGCGTGAAAGCCCGGCGGGAGCACCAGCGCGTGCTCGAAGAAGGCGAGAATCGCGGCCTGCCGCCGCCGATGCGACAGCCGATCGGCGTAGAGCGACACCCAGACGTTGAGCGCGATCCCGAGGAGCCCGAAGGCCGCCCACTGCCCGATGTAGCGCCACGCCTGATGCGGCGCGCCGACGAGCTTGCCGATCACCTGGCCGAAGAGCCATGACTCGTAAAAAATGAGTCCCGCGAGCGCCAGATTGCCGGCACACACCAGCAGGAAGAGCGGCCGCTCCGCCGCGAGCAGGCCGAGCACGCGCCGATAAACGCTCAGCAGCGACATCGAGGGCGCACGTGCGGCGCCGTTGCCGCTGCGGGGGACCCCCGCCAAGGCGACCATGAGACGAACCCGAGCCTAAAGCCGGCAATTATGCCGGCGACAAGTGAACACCCGGTGAACGCCGCCTGCCGTGCGTTGCCGCAAGATTTCGCGAAATCGGCGCCTCAGCTCTGATACCCGAGGTTGGCCGACAGCCATTTCTCGGCTTGCTCGACCGGCATGCCCTTGCGGCGCGCGTAATCCTCCACCTGATCACGGGCGACCATGCCGAGCGGAAAGTAATGCGCCTCCGGGTGCGCCAGGTACCAGCCGCTCACCGCGGCCGTCGGATACATCGCGTAGGACTCGGTCAGGCGGATGCCGGTACGGCGCTCAACGTCGAGCAACTGCCACAATTTCGCCTTCTCCGTGTGATCGGGACAGGACGGGTACCCCGGCGCGGGACGGATGCCGCGGTACTCCTCACGGATGAGCTGATCGTTGGTGAGCGACTCCTCGCTCGCGTACCCCCAGAGCTCCCGCCGCACGCGCTCATGGAAGTGCTCCGCCGCGGCCTCGGCGAAACGGTCCGCCAGTGCTTTCAGCATGATGCTCGAGTAATCGTCATGCGTGCGCTGAAAGCGCGCGATGTGCTCCTCGATGCCGATCCCCGCCGTGACCGCGAACGCGCCGATGTAATCGCGCACGCCGCTCGCCTTCGGCGCGATGTAATCCGCCAGGCACTCGTGCGGCTGACCGGGCGGCTTGCCCTTCTGCTGGCGCAGGAACGAGAGCGTCACGAGCGGCTGGCCGCGCTCCTCGTCGGCATAGACCTCCACGTCGTCTCCCACGGCATTCGCCGGGAAGAGGCCGACCACGGCCCGCGCCTCCAGCCAGCTCTCGGCGATGAGCTGTTTCAACATGCGGCGCGCATCGGCGTAGAGATTGCTCGCCGCCTCACCGACCTTGGGATCCGAGAGCACGTCGGGGAATTTTCCCGTGAGCTCCCAGGCGTTGAAGAAAGGCATCCAGTCGACGTAGCCGAGAAGCTCCTCGAGCGGGTATTTCTCGAAGCTGCGCACGCCCGGCACCCGCGGCGCGGCGGGCGTGTACGCGGCCCAATCGATGCGGCGGCGATTGACTCTCGCCTGCGCGATGCTGAGCTCCGGCGCCTTCACCTTCCTACCCGCATGCTGCTCGCGCCGGCGCTCGTGCTCCTCATTGACCTTCGCCACGAACGTCTCGCGCTGCGCCGCATTGGCGAGCGTCTGACAAATGCCGACCGACCGCGAAGCATCCTTCACGTAGACCACGGCGGAGCGGTATTGCGGCGCAATCTTCACGGACGTATGCGCCGGTGAGGTGGTGGCGCCACCGATGAGCAGTGGCAGCTCGAAGCCCTGCCGCTGCATCTCGCGGGCGACGTTCACCATCTCATCCAGCGATGGGGTGATGAGTCCCGAGAGGCCGATGAAGTCCGCGCTCTCGCGACGCGCGGTCTCGAGAATCTTCTCGCACGGCACCATGACGCCGAGATCGATGACCTCGAAGTTGTTGCACTGCAACACGACCCCGACGATGTTCTTGCCGATGTCGTGCACGTCGCCCTTGACTGTCGCCATGACGATGCGGCCGTTGGTCCGCCGGGCGCCGGAGCCTCCCTTGCTCTGCTCGATGTAGGGGATGAGATACGCTACCGCGCGCTTCATGACCCGCGCGCTCTTGACGACCTGCGGCAGGAACATCTTCCCCGCGCCGAACAGATCGCCGACGACGTTCATGCCGTCCATGAGCGGTCCCTCGATGACCTGCAGCGGATGCTCGAAGGCGTGCCGCGCCTCCTCGGTATCCTCGATGACGAAGTCGTCGATCCCCTTCACCAGCGCGTGCTCCAGCCGCTTGGCCACGGGGAGTGAGCGCCACTCGAGGTCCTCCTTGCGCCTGCCGCCGCCATCGCTCTTGTAGCGCGCCGCGATCTCGAGCAGCCGCTCCGTCGCATCCTCCCTTCTGTTGAGGACGACATCTTCCACGGCTTCGCGCAGCTCGGGCGCGATCTGCTCGTAGATCGCGAGCTGACCGGCGTTGACGATCCCCATGTCCATGCCGGCGGCGATGGCGTGGTAGAGAAACACCGAGTGCATTGCTTCGCGCACCGCATCGTTGCCGCGGAAGGAGAACGAGACGTTGCTGACGCCGCCGCTCACCAGCACATGCGGCAACACACTCTTGATCCGCCGGGTCGCCTCGATGAAGGCCAGCGCGTAACCGTTGTGCTCCTCGATCCCGGTCGCGATCGCGAAGATGTTGGGATCGAAGATGATGTCCTCGGGCAGAAAGCCCTCGCGGGTCAGCAGGCGGTAGGCGCGCTCGCAGATCGCCACCCGGCGCTCGACCGTATCCGCCTGGCCCCGCTCGTCGAAGGCCATGACCACCGCCGCCGCACCGTACCGGCGCACCTTGCGCGCATGCTCGAGGAAGATCTCCTCGCCCTCCTTCAGGCTGATGGAGTTGACGATGCCCTTGCCCTGCAGGCACTTCAATCCCGCCTCGAGCACGCTCCACTTCGAGGAGTCGAGCATCACGGGCACCCGCGCGATGTCCGGCTCCGCGGCGATGAGGTGCAGGAAGCGCACCATCGCCGCCTCGGAGTCCAGCATGCCCTCGTCCATGTTGATGTCGATCACCTGTGCGCCGCTCGCGACCTGTTGCCGCGCCACCTCGAGCGCCGCGGCGTAGTCGCCCGCCTCGATCAGCTTGCGAAAGCGCTTGGAGCCGGTCACGTTGGTGCGCTCGCCGACGTTGACGAAAAGCGACTCCTCGTCGATGGCGACCGGCTCGAGCCCGGCGAGCCGGGTCTTCGCCGCCACCACCGGCACGGCCCGCGGCGCGCACGGCCCGACTCCCTGGCGCAACAGCCGGATGTGCTCCGGGGTGGTCCCGCAGCAGCCTCCTAGGATGTTGACCAGGCCCGAGGCGGCGTAGTCGCGCAGGATCTCGGCGGTCTCCTCGGGCGACTCGTCGTATTCACCGAAGGCGTTCGGCAGCCCGGCGTTGGGATATGCGCACACGCGCGTATCCGCCACCCGCGAGAGCTCCTGGACATACGGGCGCAGTTGCCGGCCGCCGAGCGCGCAATTCAGCCCCACCGCGAGCGGTCGCGCATGACGGATGGAGTTCCAGAACGCCTCGGCGGTCTGGCCCGAGAGAATCCGGCCGGAGGCGTCGGTGATGGTGCCGGAGACCACGAGCGGCACTTCGATGCCGATCTCGTCGAACAATGACAACACAGCGTAGATCGCCGCCTTGGCATTCAAGGTGTCGATCACGGTCTCGATCAGCAGCAGATCGACACCGCCCAACACGAGGGCCCGCGCCGCATCGAGATAGGTCACCACCAGCTGATCGAAGGAGGTGCTGCGGTAGCCGGGATCGTTCACGTCCGGCGACAGGGAGCACATGCGGCTCGTCGGGCCCAGCGCGCCCGCCACGAAGGCCGGGCGGCCCGCCGCCCGCGCGTACTCGTCCGCGCTCGTGCGCGCCAGTCTCGCGGCCCGATAGTTGAGCTCCGGCACCAGCGCCTCCGTGCCGTAGTCCGCCTGCGACACGGAGTTGGAGTTGAACGTGTTGGTTTCGATGATGTCGGAGCCGGCCTCGAGATAGGCGCGGTGAATGCCGCCGATCACCTCGGGCCGCGTGAGCGTCAGGATGTCGTTGTTGCCCTTGAGGTCGCGCGCGTAGTCGCGGAAGCGCTCGCCGCGATAGCCGCGCTCATCAAGCCGGTGCTGCTGCACCATGGTGCCCATGGCGCCATCGAGCAGCACGATCCTATCATCGAGCAGGCGCTTGAGGCGCTCGATGCGCTCCTGGCGCTGCGTCTCGTCCACCGCTGCGACCGCGAAAGGCGCGGCTGCCGCGCGCGCCGCCGGCGAGTCCTTGCCGGCCGGACCCGGCTGGTCGGCCCGCGGGGTGGGGTGGCTGCAGCCGCTGCTCATGTGGGGACTCCGACGGCTACCGGCGCGACCGCCGGTTGCCTGTGCGCCCGCACTCCGAGCGTATGGCAGATCGCAAAGGTGAGCTCCGCGCGGTTCAGGGTGTAGAAGTGGAAGTCGCGCACACCGTAGCGCTGCAGGGCATGGACCTGGTCGATGGCGACGCTGGCGGCAATCAGGCGCCGCGTGTCCTGATCGTCATCCAGTCCGTGAAAGCGATCTTCGAGCCAACGCGGGATGCGGGTGCCGCACCGGCCGGCCATGCGCGCCACCTGCGGGAAACGCGTGATCGGCAGGATGCCGGGGACGATCGGCGCCCGGATCCCGGCGGCCGCGCAGCGGTCGCGAAACCGCAGGAAGGCGTCGATGTCATAGAAGAACTGCGTGATCGCCCGCGAGGCGCCGGCATCCAACTTGCGCTTGAGATTCTCGAGATCGAAGTCCGCCGACGGCGCCTCGGGATGGACTTCCGGATAGGCGGCAACGGAGATCTCGAAATCGGCGACACTGCGCAGGCCCGCCACCAGCTCGGCGGCGTAGGCGAAGCCGTCCGGGTGCGGCTCGTAGCGGGCGGCGCCCTTGGGAGGATCGCCACGCAGCGCCACGATGTGACGGATCCCCTGATCGCGGTACTGCCGCGCGATGTCCAGGATCTGCCCGCGGCTCGCGCCCACGCACGTCAGGTGCGGCGCCCCGGTGAGCGCGGTCTCCCGCTGGATGCGGGTGACGAGCTGGTGTGTGCGGGCGCGGGTCGAGCCGTCGGCCCCGTACGTGACGGAGATGAACTGCGGCGCCAGAGGCGCGAGGCGCTGCACGGAACGCCACAGCGTGGCCTCCATTTCCGCATCGCCGGGCGGGAAGAACTCGAATGAGACGTTCATGGTTGTTTACGCCGCGTTTACCGTGCCGCGCGGCCGCTGCGCGGCCGCCACCGCCATCGCCGCCAACACGTGTTGGCCGTCAGCCTGGATGGGACTCAAGCGCTCGCAGGTCAGGCCGGCCTCGCCGAAGAGCCGGCGCAGCCGCGCGATCGGATGCTCCACCACCCGCTCGCGGGGACTCTCGAGCGAGTCATATCGCTGAAAGAGAAGGAGACGTCCGCCGGACGAGAGCGCGCGCCGCGCCGCCGCGAGCAGACCGCCGAGCGCCTCATCGGGCATGGCCAGCCGATCGAGGAACACGGTATCGAACGTGCGCTCGAGGCGCGCGAGGTCACGCGGTCCGAGCACATCGCCGCCTGCCGCCAGGAGAACGCGACAGTGCAGGCCAGCGCGCTCGGCCGTGGCGCGCGCGATCTGCGAGGACCGGCGCGAGCACGCGAGAACGGTGCATTGAGCACCGAGGTCTGCCGCCGTCTCGATGAGCTCAGGATGATCGGCGCCGACGAGCAGCACGGAGCCGGCCGCGGTGACGGCTTCCGCGGACTCCACAAAGCCTCGCAACTCCCTGCCCAGACGCGAGGCCGCAGGCACTCCCGCAGCCACGCCGTCCCCTTGCAACGCCTGCGCCCGGGCCCGCTCCCGATCCCGGGCCAGCAGCGGGTCGCCGCGATCGAGCTGCCCGAGCAGGCCCTGGACGAATCCGGCGGCAGGCCCGCCGCGGGCCAGACCGTAGTGCACCCATTGTCCCTGCCGCGCGCGCTCGATGAGACCGGCTTCCCCCAGGATCTTGAGGTGACGCGACACGCGCGGCTCGCTCTGGCCGAGGATCCGCGCGATATCGGAAACGCTGAGCTCCCTCAAAGCGCAAAGGGCCAGGAGCCGCAGCCGTGTCGGCTCACCGGCGGCTCTCAGCCAGGTCACGAGCAGCTCGTGCGGAGGGATGGGCATGTCTAAATAAAGATTTGCACAATTCTTTAATTGTAGTCTACAGAAACTCTCTCAGCCGTGCAAAGCCGGATTTTTGTTTCAGAATTGCGCCAATCTCAATGAATACTGGGCGAATTGCCACTCGGGGTAGGCCCATCCGCGAAAATCGCTTCGACGTCCCCCGACTCGAAACGGTACGGGCGATGGCAGAACTCGCAGGTGACCGTGACCGCCCCCTGCTCCCGAAGCACTTCGCGCACTTCCTCGGGCCCGAGCGCCCGCAGCAGGCCGGTCACCCGGCCATAGCTGCAGCGGCACTCGAACTGCACCGGCGCCCCGCGGAAGAGCCGCATGTCGTGCGCCGCGAAACCCCGGCCGAGCAGCTCTTCCACCGGGCAGTGCAGCAGATCCTCGGCGCTCAATCGCTCGATGCCGCGCTGCGCCTGCGCCCAGATCTCGGTCATTCGCGACTCATCGATACCGGCATCCTGCGGCAGCTTCTGGACCAGCACGCCCGCGCCGCGCTCGCCGTCCGCCGCCAGCAGCACGCGGGTCGGGAGCTGCTCCGAGCGCGCGAAATAAGCCTCCAGCGAGCCCGCCAGCGAATCGCCGCTCAAGGGCACGATCCCCTGATACCGCATGCTGCGCTCGTCGGCCTCCACCGTGACCGCGAATCGGCCCCCGCTGCCGACCAGTCCACGGAAGACCTCGCCACCGCGCGTAGCCTCGTTCGCCGACAGCGCCGCGACCGCGTCGGCATCGAAGCGCGCGACCGCACGTAGCCTGTAATCATGTGTGCACTGCGCGACGAGAAGGCTGACGGCGCCGTTGCCCTGAAGCTGCAGGGTCAACTGGCCGCGGAACTTCAACGTCGCGGCGAGCAGCACCGAGGCCGCAACGGCCTGTCCGAGGAGCTCGCGCACGGGCTGCGGATAATCGCGATGGGCGCGCAGCTCGCGCCACGCGCCCTCCAGGCGTACCCAGTGCCCGCGGACCGGGCGATTCTCGACGATGAAGCGACGAACTTCGTCGCGGGGAGCGGTTTGCGGATTCATGCCGGCAGAATGGGGCCTGGCTGGGCCTTACTCAACCGGGGAGCTTCTTTTTGAGCAGCTCGTTGAGCTGTGCCGGATTCGCCTTGCCCTGCGTCGCCTTCATTACCTGCCCGACGAAGAAGCCGAAGAGCTTGTCCTTGCCCGCGCGGTATTCGGCGAGCTGCCCGGGGCTCTTCGCCATCACCTCCTCGATGGCGCGCTCGATGGCGCCGATGTCGGTGATCTGCTTGAGGCCCTTCGATTCGATGACGGCATCGGCGCTCTGGCCCTCGGCCCACATGGCCTCGAACACCTCCTTGGCGAGCTTGCCGGAGATCGTCTGATCGGCGATGCGCGTGAGCAGTCCCGCCAGGCGCGGCGCCGGCATCTTCCCTGAGCCGACATCGAGATTCTCCTTGTTTAGCGCGGCGGCGAGCTCGCCCATCACCCAGTTGGCGGCGAGCTTGGGCTCCCGCGGCACGGCGCGCACCACCTCCTCGTAGTAGTCGGCGAGCTCGCGGCTCGCCGAGAGCACGCCGGCGTCGTACGGCGAAAGACCGTACTGGGAGGAGAATCGCGCCGCCTTCTCGTCGGGAAGCTCTGGCAGGCTCCTGCGCACCTCCTCGATGAGCTCCTCGCCGACGGCGAGCGGCAGGAGGTCGGGATCGGGGAAGTAGCGGTAATCGTTCGCCTCCTCCTTGGTGCGCATCGAGCGCGTCTCACCCTTGTCCGGGTCGTAGAGACGCGTCTCCTGCACCACCTTGCCGCCGGACTCAATGAGCTCGATCTGGCGCGCCACCTCGTACTGGATCGCCTTCTCCACGAAGCGGAAGGAGTTGATGTTCTTGATCTCGGCACGGGTGCCGAGCTTCTCGGACCCTTTCCGCCGCACCGACACGTTGGCGTCGCAGCGGAACGAGCCCTCCTGCATGTTGCCGTCGCAGATCTCGAGGTAGCGCACCAGGGTGTGCACCTTCTTCATGTAGGTGACGGCCTCCTTCGCGGAGCGCAGGTCCGGCTCGGAGACGATCTCGATGAGCGGCGTGCCCGCGCGGTTGAGGTCCACGCCCGTGAGCCCGCCCAGGCCCTCGTGCAGCGACTTGCCCGCATCCTCCTCCAGATGCGCACGGGTGATCCCGACGCGCTTGGTGCTGCCGTCATCGAGCACAATGTCGAGCGCGCCCTGCGCCACGATCGGCAGCTCGTACTGGCTGATCTGATAGCCCTTCGGCAGGTCCGGATAGAAGTAATTCTTGCGCGCGAACACCGAATGACGGGCGATGCGCGCGCCGATCGCGAGCCCGAACCGCACGGCCATCCGCACCGCCTCGCCGTTGAGCACCGGCAGCACGCCCGGAAAGCCGAGATCGATGAGGCTCGCCTGGGCGTTGGGCGGCGCGCCATAGGCGGTGGCGGCGCCGGAGAAAATCTTCGACCGGGTGGCGAGCTGCGCATGGATCTCGAGCCCGATGACGGTTTCCCACGTGCTCTCTTGGTCGGTCACGCGAATCGCTCCGGCGCCTTCAGGTGCCAGTCCGTCTCGAGCTGGTAGCGATGCGCCACGTTGAGGATGCGGCCCTCGGCGAAGTGCGGGCCCACGATCTGCAGGCCGACCGGCAGCCCGCCGACGAAGCCGCACGGAACCGACATCGCGGGCAGCCCCGCGAGGTTGGCGCCGATGGTGTAGATGTCGTTGAGATACATGGTGATCGGATCATCGGTCTTGGCACCGATGGGAAAGGCGGCGGTCGGGCTGGTCGGTCCCACGAGCACATCCACCTCGCCGAAGACACGCTTGAAGTCGGCGGCGATCAGCTGCCGCACGCGTTGCGCTTTGAGGTAGTAGGCATCGTAGTAGCCCGCGGAGAGCACGTACGTCCCCGTCATGATGCGGCGCTTGACCTCGGCGCCGAAGCCCTCGCCGCGCGAGCGGCGATAGAGATCCTGCAGGTCGCGCGGGTCCTTGCAGCGGTGACCGAAGCGCACGCCGTCATAGCGTGCGAGGTTCGATGAGCATTCCGCCGGCGCGACCACGTAGTAGGCCGGGACCGACAGCGGCAGATTGGGCAGACTGACCTCGCGCAGGGTCGCTCCCAGCCGCTCCAGCACGACGAGCGCCTCGCGAATCCGGCGCTCGTTCTCGCGGTCGAGTCCCTCGTCGATGAACTCCCGGATGAGCCCGACCTTCACACCGGCGAGCGGCGCATCGAGGGCCGCCCCGTAATCCGGCACCGGCACATCGACGCTGGTCGAGTCTTTCGGGTCGAAGCCGGCCATCTCGCGCAGCACCAGAGCGGCGTCCTGCGCGCTGGTGGCGAGCACGCCGCCCTGATCGAGGCTCGAGGCGAAGGCGATCATCCCAAAGCGGGAGACGCGCCCGTAGGTCGGCTTGATGCCGGTGATGCCGCAGAGCGCGGCGGGCTGGCGGATCGAGCCGCCGGTGTCGGTCGCGGTCGCCGCCGGGACCAGCCGGGCCGCCACGGCGGCAGCGGACCCGCCGGAGGAGCCCCCGGGCACGAGATCGGTGTTCCACGGATTCCTGACCGGGCCGTAGTAGCTGGTCTCGTTCGAGGACCCCATGGCGAACTCGTCCATGTTGAGCTTGCCCAGCGTGATGGCACCGGCGGCCTTGAGCTTGGCGACCACGGTGGCGTCATACGGCGACACGAAATTGCCGAGCATGCGCGAGCCGCAGGTGGTGCGCACCCCGGCCGTGCAGAAGAGATCCTTGTGGCCGATCGGCACGCCGGCGAGCGGCCCGCCGCGGCCGGCGGCGATCTCGCGATCCGCGGCAGCGGCTGCCGCGAGGGCTTCGGCGCCCGTGATGGAGATGAAGGCGTTGAGCGACGGCTGGCTGGCCTCGATGCGCGCGAGATATTCGCGCACGAGCTCCACGCTCGAGAATTTCCCGGCGCGCAGGCCCGCGGCGAGCTGCGTAAGCGAATTCCTGTGAATCACGTCAAAAAACGCCCATTGCTCGGTGCTCCCGGCTATTCATTCAATGACCTTGGGAACGAGGTACAGGCCCGCGGCGACCTGCGGCGCGGACGCCTGGTAGCACTCGTGGCGATCCTCTTCCGTGACCTCATCCGGCCGCAGCCGCTGCGTGAGCCCGGGCAGCGGGTGGGCCATCGGGGCGACCGCCGCCGTGTCGGCGCGGTCGAGCTGGCCGACCAAGTCGATGATTCGCGACAGGCTGTCCTGATAAACGGGAATCTCGGCCGGCTCGAGCTCGAGGCGGGCCAGGTGGGCGATGCTTTCGATCTGTGCGCGCGTGAGGGACATAGGCGGAAAGGCGAATGAGAAAAGCAGCGCAAAATCATACATGTTGCCTTGCTGAATGTCCCCCCGGTTGCTAGATTACGCGCCACTTTCGGGTGGTCCCCCGCCGTACGCACTCTCTCCGGACGCTTCATGCTCAAACGCTTCCGCGGCTATTTTTCCAGCGATTTGTCGATCGACCTGGGGACGGCCAACACTCTGATCTATGTCCGCGACAAGGGCATCGTCCTCAACGAGCCCTCCGTGGTGGCGGTGCAGGACGAGCCCAGCCGTGGCGGCAAAATCATCGTCGCCGTGGGCCAGGAGGCCAAGAGCATGCTTGGCCGTACGCCGGGCCACATCACCGCGGTGCGGCCGATGAAGGACGGCGTGATCGCCGACTTCACCTATACGGAGAAGATGCTGCAGTTCTTCATTAATAAGGTGCACGGCAACCGGATGCTGAAGCCCTCGCCGCGTGTGCTGGTGTGCGTGCCATTCGGCTCCACTCAGGTCGAGCGGCGCGCGATCCGAGAGTCGGCTGAGGGCGCCGGCGCGCGCAACGTCGGCATCGTCAGCGAGCCGATGGCCGCCGCAGTCGGCGCGGGCCTGCCCGTGCACGAGCCACGCGGCTCCATGGTCCTCGACATCGGCGGCGGCACCTCGGAAGTCGCCGTGCTGTCGCTGAATGGCGTCGTATACGCCAACTCCGCGCGCATCGGCGGCGATCGCTTCGACGAGGCGATCATGAGCTACGTGCGGCGCAACTACGGCATCCTCATCGGTGAGGCGACCGCCGAGCGCATCAAGATCGAGATCGGCTCCGCCTATCCCGGCCAGCAGGTGCGCGAGCTGTCGGTGAAGGGACGCAATCTCTCCGAAGGCGTCCCGCGCAGCTTCACGCTCAACAGCAATGAGATCCTGGAGGCGCTGCAGGAGCCGCTGCAGAACATCGTGAGCGCGGTCAAGCAAGCGCTCGAGCAGACTCCGCCGGAACTGGGCGCGGACGTCGCAGAGCGCGGCATCGTGCTCACCGGCGGCGGCGCGCTGTTGCGCGACATCGACAAGCTTCTCACGGAGGAAACGGGACTGCCCGTCGTCGTGGCGGACGATCCCCTGACCTGCGTGGCCCGTGGCGGCGGCCGGATCCTCGAGCTCATGGACGAGATGGGCCCGGGCCACTTCGGGCTCGAGTAGCGGCGGGAGCGCTCAAAGGTTAGTGTCGGGCTTCGCGACAGGGTCGGGTAGGGCGCTGCAGGGGCGCGGAGGCTCGCCCGGCTTCCGCTTCACGCTCTACGCGCTCGTCGCGGTCGCCATCATGGTGCTCGACCAGCGCTTCGACTGGCTGGAGCGGGCGCACTCGGCCATGCAGGCGGCGACTTATCCCGTGCAGGTCGCCGTCAGCTCGCCGGTGGCGGGATGGCGCTGGGTGCAGAAGAGCTTCGCCAACCGCGATTCGCTCGAGGGGGAGAATCAGCGGCTGCGCACCCGTCTGCGCGACCTGGAATTGCGGTCCATGCGCTATGACGCGCTGGCGCGGGAAAACGCCGCCCTGATCGGCCTGCGCAATTCACTGCCTCCCGTCGCAGAGCGGTGGCTGCCCGCCGATATCGTCAACATTCAACTCGACAGCCTGCGCCAGCGGGTGCTCCTCGATCGCGGCTCCGTGAACGGAGTCACCCCGGGTCAGGCCGTGCTGGACGACGGCGGCGTCGTCGGTCAGACGATCCACGTGGGTCCCTGGAGCGCCGAGGTCATCCTCATCACCGATCCGGAGCATGCGCTGCCCGTGCAGATCGAGCGCACGGGGCTGAGGACCATTGCCGTCGGGGCGGGCGATGCGACCTCGCTCGCACTGCCCTACCTGCCCGCCAACGCCGACATCCGCGTCGGCGATGTCCTCGTCACCTCGGGTCTCGGTGGGGTATTCCCGGCAGGCTATCCGGTCGCGCGCATCGCGGAGGTGCACAAGGACGCGGTGCAACCGCTGGCCCACGTGCGCGCCGCGCCGTTCGCGCACCTCGATACCGATACCGAAGTGATGCTGATCTGGTTCCGTCATGACAGCCCGGCCGCGCCGCTGAAGGAGCGCCATGGAGAGCTGCTGACCGGCGACCGCCACATCCAGCCGCTGCCCGTGCCGGTGAAGCCGGCGCAGAAGCAGACGCAGGCACCGCCCGCGGCGGCAAAACCTTCCGTAGCTGCGTCGAAAAGAGCCGCCACACCGAAGCCGAAACAGGCGGCACGGTCCCACACATGAGCGCCTCCAGCCCGCGCATCGCGATGCTGAAGACCGTGGTCGGCGCGCTCATTCTGACGCTGCTGCCGTTGCCCTCGTGGCTGGAGATCATCCGGCCCGGGTTCCTCGCTCTCACGGTGCTCTACTGGTCGATTGCGGCGCCGCGAGCCGGCGGTATCGCTCTCGGCTTTTTCTGCGGCCTGCTGCTCGATGCCTTCGAGGGGCCGGTGCTCGGGGAGCATGCGCTCGCCCTGGCGCTGCTCGCCTACCTCGGCGTGCGCGAGCACCAGCGAATCCGCTCGAAGCCGATCTTTCAGCAGTCGCTGATCGTGTTCGCGGCGCTCGCCGTGTACGAGTTCGTGCTCTTCGCCATCGACGGCTGGACCGGCCACGCGTTGACGACGCCGCTGCGTTGGCTACCGACGGCCACCGGCGCATTGATCTGGCCCGCGGCGGCCGCCGTCCTGGCACGCAGCTATCGTGCGAGCACATGAGCGCTTAGCTCCCGAGGCGGTGCTGATCAATGTCACCCGTCCGCATCAAGGACTCCTGGCGAGAGCAAAGGATCTTCGACCGCCGCGCGATCTTCGCGGGCGCGGCGATGGGACTGCTCGCGATCGCGCTCCTCGGGCGCCTCTACCTGCTGCAGGTGGAGCGGCACGACTACTACTCGACGCTTTCGCAGGAAAACCGGGTGCGCACCGATCCCATCCCGGCGGCGCGCGGCCTCATCATGGATCGCTATGGCGAAGTGATCGCCTCCAACCAGCCGACCTTCCAGCTCGAGCTGATTCCCGATGAGGTGCCGAACCTCAGAGGATCGCTCCATCGTCTGGTGAGGCTCGGTCTCCTGCAGTCCGATGACATCCCCGAGCTGATCCGCACCATCAAGTCGCGGCGCAGCTTCGACAGCGTACCGATCCTCCTGCATCTCTCCGACGAGGAAGTGGCGCGGTTCGCCGTGCGCCAGTTCGAGTTTCCCGGCATCGACATCAAGCCCCGGGAGGCGCGCTGGTATCCGCAAGGCTCGCTCGCCGTCGACGCGATGGGCTATGTCGGTACGATCAGCGAGAATGACCTGGCGCATATCGATCGCGCGGCCTACGCCGGCACCGCGGTCATCGGCAAGACGGGTGTGGAGGCCACCTTCGAGAAGGAGCTGCACGGCACCAACGGTTTCCGCCAGACCCTGGTGGATGCGCAGGGCCGGCCGGTGCAGAAGCCCGGGGTTTTCGCCAAGGACCTGGAGATGAAGGCGCCCACACCCGGCGCCGACATCATCCTCTCGCTCGATCTCAAGGTGCAGAAGGTCGCGGAGGCGGCGCTCGCCGGCCGCGAGGGGGCGGTGGTGGCGCTCGACCCTAACAGCGGCGACGTCATCGCGCTCGTGAGCTCCCCCGGGTTCGATCCCAACCTCTTCGCCCGCGGGATCACGGAGAAGGAGTATGCGGACCTCGAGGGCGATCCCAACCGGCCGCTCTACGATCGGGCGCTGCGCGGGGAGTACTCCTCGGGCTCGACCATCAAGCCGGGCCTGGCGCTCGGCGCGCTCACCGACGGCGTGCTCGATCCTGACAAGCCGATCTTCTGCCCCGGGTACTATCATCTGCCCGGCGCCCGGCACATCTGGCACGACGCGAATCACGAGCATCACGGCTCTTTGAGCCTCGACATGGCGATTGCGCGCTCCTGCGACGTCTATTTCTACGGTGTCGCCCATGAGATGGGCATCGACCGCATCTCCGCCTGGCTGCCGCTCCTCGGCTTCGGCCGGCCGACCGGGATCGACATCGGCGGCGAGAAGCCGGGGCTCGTGCCCTCGCGCGCCTGGAAGGAAGCGCATTTCTCCAATCCCGCCAACAAAGTGTGGTTCCCGGGCGAGACGGTCAATCTCGGCATCGGTCAGGGCTACTTCCTCGTCACCCCGCTGCAGCTCGCCCACTATGCCGGCATTCTGGCGACGCGCGGACACATCTGGCGGCCGCGGGTGGTGACCGGGGTGCGGGACCCGGAATCCGGCAAGATCGACTGGCTCCCTCCCGTGTACGAGGGCGATCTGTCGAATGTCAGCGCCGATTCGTGGAAGCGCGTCATCCATGGCATGATCGGCGCGACCACGTATGGGCCGCCGCTCGAGGGCACCGCGTGGGCGGTGATGCGCGGGACTCCCTACACCGTCGCGGGTAAGACCGGCACCGATCAGGTCGTACGGGAGTCCGTCACCGGCAATTACACCGACGACCAGCTCAAGAAGATCAAGGAGCAGTACCGCGACAACGCCTGGTTCATCGCCTTCGCGCCGGCCGAGGCGCCGCGCATCGCGATCGCGGTCATCGTGGAGCATGCGGGCTGGGGATCCACGGGCGCCGCCCCGGTGGCGCGCAAAGTGATGGACGCCTATCTCCTCGGACCCGACGGCAAGCTCCTGCCCGCCGCGCCGCACGGCCCGTACTCGGAGCCCACCGGCCTGAAACCGAAAGTGGAGCCTTCCCTCCCGTCTCTGCCGCCTCCCGCGCCGCCCGCGCCCACCCAACAGGTGGCCTACCGCAGTCGCCCCGTCCGTGCGGGCATCCCCCCCGCCCAGTAGCCGCATGATCCATTGCGCATGATCTACGAAGAAGTCAGCTCGGAATCGCGTGCCCGCCGCACCCTCACCGGCGCGGCGCGGGTGCTCTCGGCCCTCAGAATGGACGGGCCGCTCGTGATCGGCCTCGCCTTCACCGCGGCCTACGGGCTCGTGGTGCTCTACAGCGCCTCGGCGGAAAACCTGCCGATGGTGCTGCGCACGGTCATGCGGCTGGTGTTGGGCACGGCGGCCATGCTCGCCCTGGCGCGCGTCAATCCGAACTTCCTGCGGCGGACCTCACCGTGGCTGTACGCCATCGGCGTCATCCTCCTCCTGGCCGTCGCGGCCGCCGGACACACGCGGCTCGGAGCGCAGCGCTGGCTCAGCCTGGGTCCCATCCGCTTCCAGCCCTCGGAGCTCATGAAGATCGCCGTGCCCATGATGTGCGCCTGGTATCTGCACGAGCGCCCCCTGCCTCCCCGCTGGCCCAACCTGCTCCTCCTCGGCCTCATCATCGTAGCGCCGGCGGCTCTGGTGGCGAAGGAGCCGGACCTCGGCACCGCGGCGCTGATCGCCGCGGGCGGCGCACTGGTCGTGTTCCTCGCAGGCCTCAGGGTGCGCGTCATCGTCGGCATGCTGCTCATCGGGGTCGCCGCCGCCTGGTTCGGACTGCGATTCATGCACGGCTATCAGCGCCAGCGGCTGCTCACCTTCCTCAATCCGCAGTCCGATCCCCTGGGTGCCGGCTACCACATCATCCAGTCGCAGATCGCGATCGGCTCGGGAGGGGTATTCGGCAAGGGATGGATGAACGGCAGCCAGGCGCAGCTCGACTTCCTGCCGGAGCGCACCACCGATTTCATCTTCGCGGTCATCGGTGAGGAGTTCGGCCTCCTCGGGCTCGCCGTGCTCCTGCTGCTCTATGCCTTCGTCATCGGCCGCTCGCTGTATCTTGCGGTGCAGACGCCCGACACTTTCTCGCGCCTGCTCGCCGGCAGCCTCGCCCTGATTTTCTTCGTGTACGTCTTCATCAATGCCGGGATGGTCACCGGCCTCCTTCCGGTCGTCGGCGTCCCGCTGCCGCTCGTCAGCTATGGGGGAAGCTCGGTGGTGACCGTGCTCGCAGGCTTCGGTATTCTGATGTCGCTCCACGCCCACCGGAAGCTCATGGGCTCTTAGGTGTCTCGCTCTCTTCCAACACTCGCGCTTCTCGCCCTCGCCGGCGCCGCGCTCGGCTGCGCTGGCGCGCTCGCCGCGGCGGCGGAGCCGCAGTCCGGCGTGCCGTTTCCGCGCGCGCAGCTACAGCAGTTCGCCGCCCAGGTGGCGCAGCGCGACGGCCTGCGGCGCAGAGCGGTCCTCAAAGTGCTCCTCCAGGCGCGCGCGCAGCCGCGGATCATCGACGCCATGAGCCGTCCCGCGGAGCGGGTGCTCGAATGGTGGCAATACCGGCAGATCTTTCTCAACGACAAGCGCGTCCTCGCCGGCGTCGACTTCTGGCGGGAGCATCGCGATGCGCTCGAGCGGGTGAGCGCCGAGCAGGGGGTCCCGCCGCAGTACATCGTCGCCATCCTCGGCGCCGAGACGTACTACGGCCGTATCACGGGCTCCTATCGCGTGCTCGATGCGCTTGCGACGCTCGCCTTCGACTATCCGGCGCGCAGCCGCTACTTCAGTCGCGAGCTCGAGCAGTTCCTGGTGCTCGCCCAGCGGGAGAAGCTCGATCCCCTCACCGTCAAGGGCTCCTACGCGGGCGCGATGGGACCGCTGCAGTTCATGCCGTCGGCCTACCTGCGTTACGGCGTCGACGGCAACTCCGACGGGACGAGCGACCTCTTCTCCGATTGGAACGATATCTTCGCCAGCATCGCCCGTTACCTGCGCGATTGCGGGTGGCAGCCGGGGGGCCTGGTGGTGGCCGACGTCAGGATCGACCCGGGCGCCACGTTCCACGTCGACCCGGACAATCTCGCCCTGGATGAGACCATCGATGGGCTCAACGAGCAGGGAGTACGGGTCGAAACCGACGCCCCTGGCAATACCCCCGTGGTGCTGCTCCTCGCGCAGCAACAGGACGGTCCGAGCTATCGCGTCGGGTTCAACAACTTTCACGCCCTCACCCGCTACAACCACAGCGCCCTCTACGCGATGGCGGTCGAGGAGCTGGCGCAGGCCATCGCGCTGCAGCTCACCCCGCCGGCCCCAACGTCCGTCCCGACGCCCCCCGCCAGATCGGCCGGCAATGCGGATCGCATCGCGCGATCCGCTCGTTGAGCGCGGCGCGTGACCGCTGCCTATACGGCCAGGCCGGCTTGGTGGGGCCTCGTCCTGCCGATGTCCCTGGCCGCACTGCTCGCGGGCTGCGCAACCACCCGGCATCGGGAGCCGCCGCCCAACGTCAGCCTGCCGCCGCTGCCGCGCGATTTCAATGCGATCCCCAACGCCGTACCGCGCTTCGTGCCCCGATCCCTGCACGGCAACCCTCTCTTCTACAAGGTCGACGACAAGCGGTATTACGTACTCGCAACGGCCGACGGTTACGTGGCCACGGGCGTCGCCTCCTGGTACGGCCCGACCTTCAACGGCATGCGGACCGCCGACGGTGACCTCTATGACATGTACGGGATGACCGCGGCCCACAAGACACTGCCCCTGCCGTGCTACGTACGCGTGACGAACCTGCGCAATGGCCGCAGCGTCGTCGTGAAGGTCAACGACCGCGGTCCCTTCGTGGCGAACCGGCTGATCGACCTGTCGTACGTCGCCGCGGCCAAGCTCGGCATGCTCGGCACCGGGACCGCGCTGGTCGAGGTGCGAGCCATCACGCCGGGCAATCCCGCCCTGCTCACCCGCGCATCGGAGAGCCCGCCCCCGCTGCTTTATGTGCAGGTGGGGGCGTACGCGATCCGCAGCCACGCGGATCATGTGGTCGCGCGATTGCACTCTGCGGGACTCGCGGGCGCGTTCGTGTTCGGCCCGCCAGCGACGCGCAGTCATCTATACCGCGTACGTCTCGGGCCTGTGAATGGCGTGCCGGAATTCGACCGTCTGGTCGCGCGGCTCGCCGCTTTGGGCTATCCGGGCGCTCGGCTGGTCGAGCCATGATGGACGATCGAACTTCAACTCGCGCGCAGGATCGTACAATCGGTCCGCCCGCTCCAGCCACTCAAGAGGGTTTCTGAGGATGTCCCGCTCCGCCGCTCCATTGCTCACGGCCACCGCATTCGCGCTTCTTGGGGTCTGCGCCCAGGCCTCCGCCACGACCCCACCGCCGCCCTCGCCGCCGGCGGCGGATATGCCCCTGCCGTCGGCTCCCGCGCTGGATGCCGGATCGTACATCCTGGTCGACTATCAGACCGGACAGGTGCTCGCGCAGAAGAACGCCGACGAGCACCTGCCGATGGCGAGCCTCACGAAGCTCATGACGGCCTACGTCGTCTTCGCCGCGCTGAAGGAGGGTCGCCTGACACTCGATGCGCCCGTGACCATCAGCAAGGCCGCGTGGCGGACCGGCGGCTCGCGGATGTTCGTGAACGTCGGCAGCGAGGTGCCGGTGCTCGATCTCATCAAAGGCATGTTGGTGCAGTCCGGTAACGATGCAACGGTGGCGCTCGCCGAGAAGGTGGGCGGGACGCAGGGCGGCTTCGTCCAGATGATGAACACGTATGCCCAGCGCCTGGGGTTGAAGTCGACGCACTACGATGACGTCGACGGCATGCCGCAGCCCACCCACTACACCACGGCGCGTGACCTGGCGACGCTCACCGTCGCGCTGATCCGGGACTTCCCGCAGTACTACTACATCTTCAAGATCAAGGACTTCACCTGGAACCGCATCAAGCAGCCCAATCGCAACGGGCTGCTGTGGTCCGATCCGTCGGTGGATGGCCTGAAGACCGGCCATACGGAGGATGCCGGCTACTGCCTCATCGCCTCGGCCGAGCGCCACGGCATGCGCCTGGTCTCCGTGGTGCTCGATGCGCCGAAGTGGCACTCGCGCGAGGCCGACAGCGAAGCGCTGCTCAACTATGGCTTCAATTTCTTCCAGACGCAGAAGGTGGTGACGGCGGGCGCCGCGCTGCTGAAGCCGCGCGTCTATGAGTCCGCATCCGGTTA
This sequence comes from Steroidobacteraceae bacterium, assembly GCA_035552895.1. GTDB lineage: Bacteria > Pseudomonadota > Gammaproteobacteria > Steroidobacterales > Steroidobacteraceae > 13-2-20CM-66-19. The sequence goes on along the minus strand of DATNEU010000066.1, from coordinate 27,998 downwards.
TGCGGCAGTCGGCGCCTCCCGGACGCTCTACGTCACGGTTCCTCGTGGCAAAGCCGCGAGCATCACGACGAGCGCCGGCCTGACCCAGACGCGGCTGATCGCACCGCTCGCGGCGGGGACGGTGGTCGGTGAGCTCACGGTGAGCGACGGCAACGGCCAGGTGGTCGGACGCGAGCCGCTGGTGACCCTGGAGGCCGTCCCCGCGGGGGGCATGCTGACCCGCGCCATCGACGGCATGCGCCTCTGGTTTCATTAGGCTTTCCTGATGGCTGATCCCCTTCCCACGTGTTATCTCAATGGCGAGTACCTGCCGCTCGGGGAGGCGCGCATCTCGCCCCTCGACCGCGGGTTTCTCTATGGCGACGGTGTTTATGAGGTGATGCCGGTCTATGGCGGCCGGCCATTCCGGTTGCAGGAACACTGCGCGCGCCTCACCCGCAGCCTCGGCGAGATCCGCATGGGCGATCCCTACAGCCGGGCGCAATGGTGCGAGATCTTTGCGACGCTCATCGCGCGCAACGGCGGCGGCGATCAGTACATCTACTGGCAGGTGACCCGGGGCGCGGAGCGGGGACGCAATCACGCCCCGCTGCCCGACATCACGCGCACGGTGTTCGCGTTCTGCGCCCCGCTGCCGGTCGCCGCGCCCGCGGTGTTGGAGAAGGGGGTCTCCTGTGTCACCGCGGAGGACACTCGCTGGGCACGCTGCGACATCAAATCGGTGGCGCTGCTCGCCAACGTGTTGCTGCGCCAGCTCGCGGTGGATGCCAATGCCGGAGAAACGATCCTGTTGCGCAATGGGGAGCTGATGGAAGCCTCCGCCTCGACCGTGCACGTGGTCGTCGACGGGGAGCTGCGCACGCCACCGAACTCACGCAGGATCCTTCCGGGAACGACACGGAGCGTGATCGAGGAGCTTGCCGCGCGCACGGGGGTGCCGTTCCGGGCCGCAGCCGTCAGCGAATCGCAGCTGCGCGGCGCCGGCGAGATCTGGATCTCCGCCGCGACGCGCGAGGTACAGCCCGTGACGACGCTCGATGGCGAGGCCGTGGGCGCCGGCCGGCCTGGCCCCCTGTGGCGCCGGGTGTATGATGAGTTCCAGCGCTGGAAGCAGGAACTGCAGCATCAACCATGGCGTTAGGCGAGCCGCCGCCGCTGCTCGAGTTTCCCACCGACTACCCGATCAAGGTCATCGGCCGGCCATCGGATCAGTTCCGGGCGCGCGTGCACGCCATCGTCCTCAAGCACGCGCCGCTCACCGGGCCGGAGCGCGTGAGCGAGCGTTTGAGCGAGAACCGCAACTTCCTCTCGATCTCCTACCGGGTCCGTGCCGAGTCGCGCGAGCAGATCGAAGCGCTCGCCAAGGAACTGAAGTCCTGCGAGGGCGTCCTCACGCTCATTTAACTGCCGGTTGTAACCGGTTTGTCACCAGGAGATAACCGGGGCGCGACTGACCGCAAATGGGAACGCCGGTACGATCCTCGGCGTGTCCATTACTCTCGATCAACTGACCAAGCGCTATCAGGGCGCGCCCGTCGTCAATGATGTCTCCCTCGAGATCGGCGACGGCGAGTTCTTCGTGCTCCTCGGCCCCAGCGGCAGCGGCAAGAGCACGTTGCTGCGGGCGATAGCAGGGCTTTCGGGACTGGATCATGGGTGCATCGCACTGCACGGGCGCGATGTGACCCACGTGTCGGCGCGGCAGCGCGGCGTGGGACTGGTGTTCCAGAACTATGCGCTCTTCGGGCACATGACCGTGGCTGAGAACATCGAATTCGCGCTGCGGGTGCGCAGGGTGGGGGCGGCGGAGCGCCGCCGCAGGCGACAGGAGCTGCTGCGCTTGGTCGCGCTCGAAGGCCTCGACGAGCGGCTCCCGGCGCAGCTCTCCGGCGGACAGCAGCAGCGGGTGGCGGTGGCGCGGGCGCTCGCGCACAAGCCGGAAGTCCTGCTGCTCGATGAGCCGTTCGGAGCGCTCGATGCCAAGATCCGCGAGGGCTTGCGGCGCACAATCCGCGAGGTGCAGCGCGAGCTCGGAATCACGACGATCCTGGTGACGCACGATCAGGAGGAGGCATTCGCCATGGCCGATCGGATCGGAGTGATGAACTTCGGGCGGCTGCTGGAGACCGGCAAGCCGCAGGACCTTTATACCCGGCCGGCGACGCGGTTCGTGGCGACATTCCTCGGGGCGGCCAATTTGATCCTCGCGCGACAGGGAGCGGACGGGCCGCGCTGGGGAGCGGGCGCGGCGCCGGCGCATGGCTCGAGTCTGGGCACCGGAGCCCGCGAGCGGGAAGTGGTCGCGGTGGTACGGCCGGAGGAGATCGAGCTCGCCCGCTCGCGGGAGACGCTGTCGTGCACGAATTACCTGGCGCGCGGCGTGGTCGAAGAGGTGCTCTTCACCGGCGCGCTGGAGCGGGCCCGCATCCGCCTCGATGAGGCGCATGACGCCCCGATCCTCGCACATGCCAATGGGGACGGAGCCGGAGCCGTCCTTCTCGAAGCCACGCGGGCACAGTTCGAGCAGCGCGCGTTCGCAATCAGTCCGGGCCAGAGCGTCACCATCGGTGTCCGCCGGGCGCATGTGCTGGCAACACCTCTCTCGAGCTTCACGGTTTGCGCACCGAACAGCTCCGACGCCGAGAGCCTCGCCGGTCACCCGCTGCTCGTGGATCTCTCCTCGCGCATGAAGGTGCGCATCCGCAGGCGCGTGGAGCCTATGCTGGCAGCGCCTGCGGCCAGCCACGAGGCCGTTGCGCCACTATCAGGAACCACCGTCATCGCGGTGCGCGGCGATGCGACATCGGATGTCACGTGGCTGCTCGAGCACGGAGGGGAGGAAATTCTGATCCTCCCGGAGCACGCGTCCTCACCCCGGCGGGTGCTCATCCATTGGACCGACGAATCCGCACGCAGTGCGACGCTGGCGGTATCCGCCAGCATTCTGCGGCATCTTGCCGCGGAAGCGATCTACGTCGATGTGCTCCCCGAGCACACGCCCGCGGCCGCACGATCGTTCGGCATACGCGCGCTGCTCGATGCCCGGTCGGAGGCGCGCGCCGCCCACGGTCTCGAGATCAGAACGGAAATGCGCTTCGGCGTGGCGGCCCGGGCGCTGCAGCAACGACTGGACGAGGCACCGGGACACATGCTCATCGTCGGCATCGCGAGCGCGAGCCAGCTCACCAACGAGCTCGCGGCGCTGCTCGCGAGGCCGCGCTGGCCGCTGCTGTTGGTCCATCGCGAGCGGGAGGCGCCAGCGCACAGCCGCTCCGCGGCCTGACCCGACCATGAGCGACGGGCAACCCACCGTCCTGCCCGGATTCGGGCTGACACTGGGATTCACGACCTTCTTCCTGAGTGTCGTGGTGCTGCTGCCGCTCGCCGCGCTGGTGCTGCTCGCCGCCTCTACGCCGCTGCACCAGTTCCTCGATGCCGTTGCGAGCCCGCGGGCACTGGCGTCCTATCGACTTTCGTTCGGCGGCGCGTTGCTCGCGGCGTGCATCAATCTCGTCTTCGGATTTCTAATCGCCTGGACGCTGGTGCGCTACGAGTTCCCGGGACGGAGACTCATGGATGCGGTGATCGACATGCCGTTTGCGCTGCCGACGGCAGTCTCCGGAATCGCCCTCACCGCGGTGTTCTCGACCAACGGCTGGCTCGGGCGCTACCTCGCCGAATTCACGGGCATTCACGTGGCCTACACACGGATCGGCATCATTCTGGCGATGACGCTCATCGGGATGCCCTTTGCGGTGCGCACCATGCAACCTGCGCTGCTCGAAGTGCGCCGGGATCTGGAGGATGCCGCCGAAACGTTGGGAGCCGGCCGGTGGTGCGTATTCCGCCGCGTCGTCGTGCCCGCGGTGCTGCCCGCGCTGCTCACCGGGTTCACCCTCGCCTTCGCACGCGCACTCGGCGAATACGGCTCGGTCATCTTCATCTCGGGCAACCTGCCCTTGAAGACCGAGATCACTCCCCTCCTCATCGTCATTCATCTGGAGGAGTTTGATTACCGGGGAGCCGCGGCGCTCGGCTCCGTCATGCTGGCGGCGTCCTTCGTGATCCTCCTCGCCATCAACCTCCTGCAGGCCTGGGGCCGCGGCCGCAGGGTACGGAGAGAGCAATGACGGCGGCCGGCGCCCCGGTGGGATCGCTCGCGGAGCTCGCGACTCGTCCGGGACGCGAGACGGTGTGGAGCGCCCTGGCGCGCCGGTGCGCGATCGGCCTCTCGGTGGCCTTCCTCGCGGCGCTGTTGCTCGCTCCGCTCGCGGTCGTGTTCGCCGCCGCCTTTGAGAAGGGCCTGCAGGCATACCTGCAGACATTCACCGACACGGACATCCAGGCGGCCATCCGTCTGACGCTGCTCACGGCCGCGGTGGTAGTCCCGGTCAATACGGTCTTCGGGCTCGCGGCTGCCTGGGCCATTGCCAAATTCGAGTTCCGCGGCAAGACACTGCTCATCACGATGATCGACCTGCCGATCGCCGTCTCGCCGGTCATTTCCGGCATGCTGTTCGTACTGCTCTTCGGGATGCGGGGCTGGTTCGGCGCCTGGCTGGCCGCGAACGGCATCGGCATAGTCTTCGCCACACCGGGTATCATGATCGCCACGCTCTTCGTGACCTTCCCCTACGCGGCGCGCGAGCTGATCCCGCTCATGCAGCAGCTCGGCAACGACGAGGAGGAGGCGGCCATCACCCTGGGCGCCGGAGCGTGGATGACCTTCTTCCGCGTGACCCTGCCGAAGATCCGTTGGGGGCTGCTCTATGGGGTCATTCTCTGCAATGCGCGCGCCATGGGAGAATTCGGCGCCGTCTCGGTGGTCTCGGGCCACATTCGGGGATTGACCAATACCATGCCCCTCGCGATCGAGCAGCTCTACAATGATTACGACGCCACCGGCGCGTTCGCGGTGTCCTCGCTCCTCACCCTGCTCGCGCTCGCGACCCTGGCCCTCAAGACCCTGGTCGAGCGGACCGGATATCGCCGGCGGTGATCCGATGCGCGATCTCCTGCGACAGCGACTGACGAGGCTCTGGCCGGACCCGGCCAACACCAGCCTCGGCTGGTGGATGGTGGCCGTCATCGTGTTGCTGGTGCTGCTCGTCGGTATCGGACTGTCGGCGACCGCAATAGGCATGCTGCGCGTGCTCGCCGACGAGCAGGGCAAGGCTCGGGTGCTGCTGGCCGACGCCACCGCCCATGAGGACGTACGCCGCATGATGGATGACGCTTTAAACTCGGCGCGCGTCCTGGCGCAGCGTCCGACGCTGCAGCGGCTGCTCGACGAGCACCAGAACGACGCCATTGCTCCCTTCCTGCAGCAGTTCTGCAATACCGCCCGGCTCGACGCCTGCGCAGTCTTCTCCAACACGGCACTGGTCGCGGCAACGGGGCCCGCTCTCGACTGGCAGGGCATCAAGGCAGAGGCCGCCGAGCAGGGACCCACGTTCCTTGCACTGCCCACCACGCTGCGCGAAGCGGCATTCGGAGCCTTCGCTTCGCTGCCGGGCACCGCGAACACCCGCGTTTATGTGCTGCACCCGCTCGATGGCAGGCTGGCTGCCGCGCTGGCGGAGCGGGTGGGGACGCAGGTTCGCTTCCTCGACTACCGCTCCTACACCACTGATGCGGTGGATGCCTACACCGCGCTTCATTCCGCGGCCCTCGCCGACGGCCGTTCCGCGGTACGGCGGATTGATTCGCTCGGGCTCTACGAGGCGAGCGTGCCGCTCTTCGCATCGAGCGGCGAGGCCATCGGCTTCATCGATGCCGGCGTACCGATCAACCTCGTGGAGAGCTCGACCAGCCGGCTCATCCGCCAGCTCGTGGTGACGACCCTCATTCTCGCCGCGCTCGCGGTGCTCGCAGGCACCATCCTGAGTCGACGCGTCGTTGGGCCCGTGAGGGCCCTCACGGATTCGGCGGTGCGCATCGGACAGGGCGATTTCTCGGTGTCGATTCCGCCGGGGGGCGCCGCGGAGGTGGGTGCGCTCGCGCGCACCATGGAGGACATGCGCCGTAATCTTCTCGAGCTGACCGGAACGTTGCGGCGCCGGGAGGCCGAGGCGCAGGCGGTGCTCACCGGCATTGTCGAGGGGGTCTACGCGGTGGATGAGCAGCGCAACATCCGCTATCTCAACGCCAAGGCCGCCAGGCTGCTGCGCATCCAGCCGCAGGATGCCGTCGGGCGGTTCTGCGGCGACGTGCTCAAGCCGCTGATGGAGGAGGGCCGGCGCCCTTGCGACGGCCGCTGCCCCATCCTCAAGGCGCGCTCCGATGGCACTGCGCAGTGCGTGGAACGGCTGCAGCGCGGCCAGGAAACGCGCACCGCCGTCGTCACGAGCTCCGGCCCCAGCGACGGACTCCAGGTGCAGGTGATCCGTGATGAGACGGAGCTCGAGGCGGTCCGCCGTGCTCGCGACTCCGTGCTCGCCAACATCTCGCACGAGTTCCGCACGCCGCTGGCTGCGCAGCTCGCCTCTATCGAGCTGCTGCTCGACAATCTCGAGGCCATGCCGCCCGCGCAGCGCCGGGAGCTCACCGAGTCGCTGCAGCGCGGGACGCTGCGCCTCACGCGGCTCATTGACAACCTGCTCGAGAGCGTGCGCATCGAGTCCGGCCAGCTCGCGATCCGCCGCCAGAGCGTCGATCTCGCGGAGATCGTCGACGATGCGCAGACCCTCATCGGATCGCTCCTCGCGCAGCGGCGCCAGCGGCTCGAGGTCTCGCTTCCCGCGGAGCTGCCGCTCATAGAGGGCGACAAGCACCGGCTGACGCAGGTGCTGGTGAATCTGCTCGCCAACGCCAACAAGTTCGCGCCGGAAGGCAGCACGGTGCGCATCGGCTGTGATGCCGAGGAAGAGCATCTGGCGGTGTGGGTGGAGGATGAGGGTCCAGGACCCGCTGCGCCCGCCGGGGAAGGGCTGTTCGCGCCATTCAGCCGCGGCGCCGAGCATGAGCCGGAGCCCGGCGGATTGGGACTCGGACTCTGGATCGTGCGCTCCATCGTCGAGCGGCACGGCGGCACGATCGGCGTGGCTCGGACCGCGCACGCACGCACCCGGTTCACGATGACCCTACCCGTGGAGGTGGCCGCTTGAAGATTCTGGTGGCGGACGACGACCGCGATCTGCGCGACCTGGTCGGCTTCACGCTGACGCAGGCCGGATATCTCGTCATCAAGGCCCAGGACGGCACCACTGCCCTCCGCGCCGTCGCGGAGGAGGCGCCGGATCTGGTCATCCTCGACATCAACATGCCCGGGGCGAGCGGCTTTCAGGTCTGCGAGTCCATCCGCCGCAACTCGCGCGTGCCCATCATGATGTTGACCGTGCGCGGCGAGGAGCAAGACCTCGTGAGGGCGCTCGAGCTCGGCGCCGACGACTATCTCACCAAGCCCTTCAGCCCGCGTACGCTGCTCGCACGTGGCAAGGCGTTGCTGCGCCGGGTCGGCGCGGAGCGCGCGTCGCTCCTCTCGGTGGGGAAGCTGACTCTCGACCCCGACGAGCATACCGTGCGCATCGCTGATGCCGAGCCCATTCGCCTCACCAAGCTCGAGTTGCGGCTGCTGCAGATGCTGCTCGCGAATGCCGGCCGCACGGTGAGCTCCGACCGCCTGCTCGTTCATGTCTGGGGTCACCGCGGCTCGGGCGACCGGCAGCTGCTGAAGCAGCTCGTCCATCGGCTGCGGCAGAAGATCGAGCTGGACCCGGCGACGCCGCAGCGGCTGCAGACCGCCTCGGGGGCCGGATACAAGCTGATCCCGGACTGAGGGCGCGCTCAGAACCAGAGCTGGACCCGGGCGCCGAGCGTGTTCGGGCTATCCGTTCCTTCCTTGCCGAGATCGGCCTTGCCGTGCTCGAAGTCCAGCACGAAACGCACGTGATCGTTGGCGTAGTAGTTGAGTCCCACGGTAATCAGCGAGACCCGGTCGGCCGTCGCCAGCGCGTCTCTCGCGCCTGGCAGCGCAAGCCCGGTGTAAACGCCGTCGGCACCGCCGTTACGCGCGTCATCGTAGCGCGCCGCGACCTCCCATGCCCCATAGCCGTGCGCCGGGACAATCCCGAAATAGGTTGCATCGTGGGAGTTGTACTGGCGAGTCTCACCGGTCAGCGCCACCGCCACGGCCACCGAATAGGCCGTCACCGTGTCGTTCGGCGCGCCGGTCTGGCGGAACGAGACCTTGTCGTATTCCGCCTGCAGGTACGCCGGTCCGTAGGCCCCGGCGAGCTCACCGCCGAGCGCCCGCGAGTGCGGCCTGGCGCCGGTACTGGATGCAGGGTAGCTGGCGAGCGTCAGCTTCTCATCGCCGTCGTAATAATCGCCGTAGGCGTAGCTGGCGGCGAGCACGTTCGAGCCCTCCGTCGAGCTGCCGGTGGCAGCCGTGGAGTCGATGATCGAGGCCCCGAGGTGCAGCCAGCGGTCCTTCTCCACGATCGGCGCGTAGGCGATGCGCGCGTTGTACGCCGAGCCCTGCGTGATCGTATCCGTGCCGTCGCCCTGCTTGTGCAGGGATGACGCCGAGGCACCGAGCCAGAGATTGTCGCTGTCGGTGAATGCCCGGTCGTTCCACTCGTAGAACGCCCCATTGCTATAGGTCGCCGCCGCGTTGACGCCGCTCGAGGATGTGATGTTGCGCTCGAGGAACGGTGTGTCGGGATTGCGCGCGATCTCGTCCATGCTGGCCCACGGCTTGTCCTGGCCGACGAAGAGGGAGCCATGCGGCAACAGCTCGTGCTCCAGCCAGGCCCTCTGCAGGGCGCCGGACACCGTGTCGTAGTCGACGTGGTAATGGAAGCCGTACACCTTTCCGGCGAGGGTGATCCATACGCGGCGGAATCTGAAGGCGTCGTTGGCGCTGCCGCCGGCGGCGCCGCTGCCGATTCCGCTACCGCTGTCGTTCTCATCGAGGTAGGCGTCCCACTGCACGAGGGTACCGACGGCGGCCGAGAAATCGCCGTTCGACGACACCACCTTGATGCCGCCGGTGGTGGTGACCACATCGGCGCGCGCGAGGCACACGCCCGCACCCGCGAGCACGATGACGACGCCGCTTTTCGCCAGGATGTTCATGCGCGGTTTTCTCTCTGTGTTTCGACGTGTTGGACTGCAGGCAATATATTCCGGCCGCGGTTATCTGTTGGTGTGATGATGCCGCCCTGGGGAGCATGCTTCGAGCGACGCTGATACCGGTTCGTCACCGAAATGAGACGGACATTGCGACCGCCCGTCCTGCAGGATGCCTCCCGGACGGCTCGCAGCCTCGACCCGACTCTGCGTCGCCGCGCTGTCGCTCGAACCGCGGGAGCCCGCGGCGCTGTCGGACCCAGCCGCGAGCGTCCTGTGCGCCGACATCGCCCGCAGTGGCGCGCGATTCGCCATGATCGTCGACTCCCGGCTGCGCCGTCGTCGCACATTGAGCTATCGCCTGCCGAGCGAGCTGCCTTCTCCACTGGAGCTGCTCGGGTGGGCCGTCGCTCTGCGCAAGAGAAATCGCGCCGAGCGGCACGCGCGCGAGGCGCAGGAGTGGAAGCTGCCGGCTCGATCGGGGGGCCGGGCGGCGGCCGCCGCCGCCCACGCAGAATTGCCACGGCGATGCGAGGCTTTGCGTTTACTGCGCGCGGGAGTAGATCTGGTCGAAAACACCGCCATCCGCGAAGAACTTCTGCTGCGCGCTCGCCCAGCCGCCGAAGTCGGCGATGGTCGCAAGATCGATCTTGGGATACTTCTGCGCGAACTGCGCGGCCACCTCCGGGTCGCGCGGCCGATAGAAATTGCGGGCGATGATCTCCTGCCCTTCCTTGCTGTACAGATACTGCAGATAGGCGGTCGCCAGCGGCTGCCGGCCATGCTGTAGGGCGTACTGGTCCACGACGGCGACCGGTGGCTCCGCGAGGATGCTGACGGATGGGTACACGATGCTCAGTCCTTCATCCGGCTTCTCACGGATGGCGAGCAGCGCCTCGTTCTCCCAGCCGATGAGCACGTCCCCGAGTCCGTGCTGCACGAATGTAGTCGTGGCGGCGCGCGCGCTGGTGTCCAGCACGGGAACGTGCCGGAACAGATCGCGGAGGTATTGCCTGGTGCTGGCCTCGTTGCCTCCCGGCTGCTTCAAGGCCCATGCCCAGGCCGCGAGAAAGTTCCAGCGCGCTCCGCCGGAGGTTTTCGGGTTGGGAGTGATGACGGAGACCCCGGGCTTGACCAGGTCGCCCCAGTCGCGGATCCCCTTCGGGTTGCCTTTGCGCACCAGGAAGACGATCGTCGACGTATAGGGAGAGCTGTCGTCCGGCAGGCGGGTCTGCCAGTTGAGCGGCAGCAGCTTTCCCCTCTGCGCGATGGCGTCGATGTCGGCCGCCAAGGCCAACGTCACCACGTCCGCCCCTAGACCTTCCACCACCGAGCGCGCCTGCAGCTCCGAGCCGCCGTAGGACATGCTCACGTGCACGGTCTGTTTGGTCCTGGCCTCCCAGTACTTCTCGAAGGCGACGTTGTATTTGCTGTAGAGCTCGCGTGTCGGGGAGTAGGATGCGTTGAGAAGCGTCACGCCGGAGCTGGCGCGGCGGGCGCAGCCAGTCACAGCGAGTATGGCGAGAGTTACGAAGACGAGCGCCGCCGCGCGGGGCAGCTTCTTGTGCACGAGTTGCATTGCCACTCCTATTGCCACTCCTCTGGGGTAGCTGGCAATGGTGCGGCAGGCGCAGTTACACGGTCAGTCGGGAAACGGTGACGGACCGGTTATGAGCATCCGTACAGCTCTCGGAGCAGGTGCGGCTTCAGGGCCGCGGCGGCGGCGCCCACGGAGCCGACCGGGCTCAGGTCCGACAGTCGGGTCATCTCGAGGCCGGGATATCCGCACGGATTGATACGGTTGAAGGGCTGGAGGTCGGCGCTGACATTGACGGCGATGCCGTGATAGCTGGCGCCGCGGCGCACGCGGATGCCGATGCTCGCCAGTTTTCGACCGTCGACATAGACGCCGGGCGCACCCTTGCGGCATTCAGCGGTGACGCCGAGCTCGGCGGCATAGGCGATGACGCTGCGCTCGAGGGCGGTGACGATGTCGCGAACGCCCAAGCCGGCGCGCCGGAGGTCAACGAGGGGGTAGACGACGAGCTGACCGGGCCCGTGATAGGTGACCTGACCTCCGCGGTCGATCTGCACCACGGGGATGTCGCCGGGCGCGAGCACGTGATCGGGACTCGCGTTCATGCCGAGTGTGAAGACCGGCGGGTGCTCCAGGAACCAGACCTCATCGGGCGTCTCGGGGCCGCGCTGGTCAGTGAAGCGTTGCATCGCGCGCCACGTCGGCTCGTATTCCACGACGCCGAGGTCACGCACGATGTGCGGCGGCACGGGTCGCAAGGTCACGCGAGCCGCGCGTTGTCGAGGCCGGCGTTGTTGCGGTTGAGCGCCTGCTCCGCGCGATAGCTGGAGCGCACGAGCGGCCCCGAGACACACTCGAGGAAGCCGCGGGCCAGCGCGCGCTCGCGGTAGTGGTCGAACTCCGCGGGAGTCACGTAGCGCTCGACGGGCAGATGATTGACCGTGGGGCGCAGGTACTGCCCGAGGGTCACGATGTCGACACCGGCTGCGCGCAGGTCGGCCAGCGTCTCCTCGATTTCGTCACCCGTCTCGCCGAGGCCCAGCATCAGGCTGCTCTTGGTCAACACCGCAGGCGCATGTCGCTTGGCGTGCGCGAGGACACGCAGCGTCTGCTCGTAGCCGGCACGCGGGTCTCTGACGGGATGGGTCAGCCGGCGCACGGTCTCGATATTCTGCGCGAAGACCTCCAGCCCCGAGCCCACGACGGTCTCAACGTCTTCGAGGACTCCGCCGAAGTCCGGCGTGAGCGCCTCGACTGCGGTTGCGGGGTTGCGGCGCTTGATCGCACGGATGCAGGCCGCGTAATGAGCCGCGCCGCCGTCCTGCAGGTCGTCGCGGTCGACGGAAGTCAGAACCACGTACTTGAGCTTCATCAGCTCAACGCTGCGTGCGGCGTTCTCCGGCTCATCCGCATCGAGCCAGCCGTGGGGGTTGCCGGTGTCGACGGCGCAGAAGCGACAGGCACGGGTGCACACCGCGCCCATGAGCATGATCGTGGCCGTGCCCGCATTCCAGCATTCGCCGATGTTCGGGCACTTAGCCTCCTCGCACACCGTGGCGAGCCGGTGCTCCTTGACGATGCCCTTGACCGCCTGGAATCCGACCCCCGCGGGCGCCTTGGCCCGGAGCCAGGAAGGCTTGCCGGCGCGGGCCGTGGAGCCGGGCGCCCAACCGCCCGCCGCGGCGGCGGCCTTGATGCCGTCGCGGATTGCGGTAAATCCTTGAGATGTAAGATATTTTTCGCCGCTCCGCGGGCTTTCCCGCGGCCCGGGCACGGCATCCGTGACGACCGGGATGTCTTTGAGATTGGCCATGGCGCTCATTTTACGCCACGGGCCTCTCCGGGCCCTGAAAACGCCCCCTCGGGGCCTCAACGGGCCCGGGCGGCGCGCTCTCTCGCATCCAGCCACGCCAGCCGGTCCGCCGAGCCGATGTCGAGCCACTCCCCGCGGTAGAGCTCGCCGCGCAGGCGGCGCGCCGCGATCGCACGCTGCAGGAGCGGCAGCAGCGGAAACTTCCCCGGCGCGCAACCGGCGAAGAGCTCCGGCCGATAGATGCCGATGCCGGTATAGGTGAAGCGGCCGGCTGCGCGCTCCACGACGAGATCAGCCTCCAGCCCGAAGTCCCCACGCGGATGATGCGGGGGATTCGGCGCCAGCATCAGGCGCGCGTCGGCGCCTTCCTCCAAAGTCAGAACCCGCCCGAAATCCATGTCGGTCCAGACATCGGAATTGACCACCAGAAAAGGGGCCGTGCCGAGGAGCGGCAGCGCGCGGTGAATGCCACCGCCGGTCTCGAGAGGCACCGGCCCCTCCTCGCTGTAGGCGATCTGTACGCCAAAGCGGCTGCCATCGCCGAGCGCGGCTCGGATCTTCTGCCCGAGCCAGGAAAGATTGATCACGACATCGCGGATCCCCGCGCGCGCCAGCGCCTCGAGGTGATAGACGATCAGGGGCTTGCCGGCGACCTCGACTAGCGGCTTGGGCAGTGTGTCCGTGAGCGGGCGCAACCGCTCGCCGCGGCCCGCCGCCAGCAGGATCGCTCTGACCGCCGGCGCCGCGGCGGCCATCACGTGCCCGCCGCCGCTTGCCGCGCGACCCGCTCGTTGGCGCGCGGCAGCTCGGGGGCGATCCGGCGCTCCATGAAATCCGAGAGCGCGGCGAGCTGCGGATACAGGCGACAGGTCTCGCGCACATAATCGAGCGTCAGCGGCAGGTCGCGCAGGTAGCCCGGCTTGCCGTCCCGGTACCAGAGCCGCGCGAAGATGCCGAGGACCTTGATGTGTCGCTGCAGGCCGATGAGGTCGAACCAGCGCAGGAACTGCGCCGGGCCACCGCCGACACGGCCGCCGCGCGACTGCAACAGCGAGCGGTAGCCGCTCACCCACTCCAGCACCCGCTCCCGCGGCCAGGAGATATAACAATCCTTCAACAGCGAGACCAGATCGTAGCCGATCGGCCCGCGCAGCGCGTCCTGAAAGTCGAGCACGCCGGGATTGCGCTCGCCGACGACCATGAGATTGCGCGAGTGGTAGTCGCGGTGCACGAATACCTCGGGCTGCGACAGCGCCTCGCCGATCAGAAACTCGAAAGCCGCGGCGACCATCTCGCGCTCCGCGCCGGTGAGCTCGAGCGCAAGATGCCGTTCCAGGAACCACTCGGGCATGAGTGCCAGCTCGCGCGCGAGCGGGACACGATCGTAAGGTGCAAGCTCGGCCGCCGCCGCCGCGCCGCGCAGCTGGATTTCCGCGAGTGCCTGCAGCGCATCGCCGTAGAGCGGCCGCGGGTCGGCGCCGGCAGCGAGTTGCGCCAGAAAATGCGTGCTGCCGAGGTCCTCGAGCAGCACAAAACCCCGGGCCGCATCGGCCTCGTGCACATGCGGCACGTGAATGCCGAGCGGCTCGAGCAGCGCGGTGACGCGCAGATACGGCCGCACGTCCTCCGTCTCCGGCGGCGCGTCCATGACGATCAGTGTCGTGTCATCGCACACCACGCGGAAGTAACGGCGGAAGCTGGCATCGCTCGAGGCGGGCTCGATCCGAGCCGGGCGCAGACCCAGATCTCGCGCCAGCCAACCTTGCAGCAGCGTGAGTCGCGCATCGTTATCGGGCATCGGCGGGTATTGAAGGCTTTCCAGCCCGCGAAAATCGGGCGCGCCATTATAATGCCGCCCTTCATGCCGCGCCTGAGCCCATTCTGGACCGCCCTGCTGTCGATCGGCGGACTCACCCCGCTCGCGCGCGCCTGCGACCCGCCGACTCCTCCCACACCGCCGGCGCCCGTCGCCACGGCCCAAACCGCCCGAGCCAAGGCGGCCGGCAAGACGCTTGCCGGCGCCGGCTCGCTCGCCCAGGCGGGGAGCGTCGACATCGAGGCCGGTCACGCCACTTTGGACAGGAATGGCATGCTCACCTTGAGCGGGCACGTCGTCGTCCGGCAAGGCCAGCGCCGGATCGAGTCGAGCCAGCTTCAGTACGACAAGAACAACAACTCGATGCGCACCCGGGGCGGCATCGAATATGCCGACCCGCTGGTGCACGTGACGGGCGCGGGCGGCAGCTACTCTCCGACCGCGGGCGCGCGCTTCGATTCGGCGAAGTTCAGCCTGGTGCAACGCTCGGCGCGCGGCGCCGCGAAGGAGATGGAACTCAGCCCGCAGGGGCTGATGCGGCTCGAGGAGGTGACGTTCACGACCTGTCCGGTCAACGATCAGTCCTGGATTCTGCGCGCCGCGAAGATCGTCCTCGACACCCGCAACAAGGTGGGCACGGGCCGCGACGCGCGCATCGACTTCAAGGGCGTGCCTCTCCTTTATCTGCCCTGGGTGTCGTTCCCGCTGGGCAATGTCCGCAAGAGCGGCTTTCTCTTCCCCACGGTCGCCAACACCTCGAATGGGGGAGCGGAGGTCTCGGCCCCTTACTACTTCGACATCGCCCCCAACATCGACTTCACCTTCGACCCGACCGAGTACAGCCGCCGCGGCCCGGATGTCGCCGGCGACTTCCGCTACCTCACGCAGCGGCAGCGGGGCGAGCTCGATTGGGACTATCTGCCCAATGACGCGGTGTATCACGCCGAGCGCAGCCGGATCCGGCTGCGCAACGTCACCGAGCTGCCCGGCAACTTCCGGCTGACGCTCGACGGCGAGAACGTCAGCGACACGAATTATTTCGAAGACTTCTCCACCGGCCCGGAGGGCACCAGCACGGCGTTCCTGCCCCGGCAGGCCGTGCTCTCGTATCGCGACGTGCACTGGAACATCCAGGGGATGGCGCAACAGTTCCAGACCATCGACAGCACTCTGCCGCTCGATCAGCGTCCCTACGCGCGCGTGCCCGACCTCACGGTGAGCGCCGACTACGGCTGGGGACCCGGGAACCTGGTGCGCTACGGCTTCGACTCGGAGGCGGTCGACTTCCGCCGCTCGACCGGCGTGGCGGGCTGGCGGCTCGATCTCTATCCGAGTGCCTCGCTCAACATCGAGGGGCCGGGATACTTCGTCCGCCCCTCGCTCGCTTATCGCGCCACTGCCTACCAGCTCTCGGATACTCTTCCCGGACAGCCGGCCTCGCCTTCGCGCGACCTGCCCATCGCCAGCCTGGATACCGGGCTGCAACTCGAGCGCACCGCCGGCTCCCATGGCCAGCGCATCGTCACGCTCGAGCCGCGCGTGATGTACCTCTACGTCCCCTATCGCAAGCAGAGCGAGCTGCCGGTTTTCGACACTGCCGTGCCCGACCTCGACCCGGTGGAGCTCTTCCGGACCAACCGCTACGTCGGCGCCGATCGGATGGGGGATGCCAACCAGGTGAGCGCCGGCGTGACCACGAGGCTCTTGAATGCGCTCGACGGACGGCAGTACCTGACGGCCACATTCGGGCAGGAGTTCTATTTCACGAACCCGCGGGTCACCCTGCCCGGGGAGCTCGCCCGCACGGACCGGCGCTCGGATCTCGTGGCGCAGCTCGCGCTGACCGCCTTCCAGCACTGGAGCGCGGATGCGGGGGTGCAGTGGGATCCGCAGTCCTCCGAGACCCAGCGCGCGCTGATCGAGGTGCAGTACCATCCCGCGCCCGATCGGGTGGTCAACGTGGGTTACCGCTTCGAGCGGGGAATCTACGAGGAGGCTGCGCTCGTGAGCGCTCTTCAGGGCCAGGGGCCGGTGTGCGGCACCCCGGTCACGCCGAGCTGCAATGTCGAGCAGGTCGAGGCCTCGGCCGCATGGCCCATCGGGCGCTCCTGGAGCGTCTTTGCCCGCGGCGTGTACTCGCTGGCCGACCACGAGGCGCTGGAGCGATTCGCCGGGTTCGAGTACCGTTCGTGCTGCTGGAGTCTGCGCCTGGGTGCCCGCCGTTTCGTCGGCGCCCGTCCCACGACCAGTACGGCCCGCACGGGCCCCCAGGACACGGGCATCTGGCTGCAGCTGGAACTCACGGGCCTCGCGAGTGTCGGATCCGCGTCGGATGTCTCTCTCGCCCAGGAGATTCCCGGCTACACTTCGACGGAAGCGAATTCCCGGTCACTCCTGGGCTCCCCGTAAGGGCCCATTGCACGAGGATAACGAGCGCATGCGGCGGTTTCTCTCCTTCGGCTCCACTCCCCTTTTCCTGCTGCTCTTGGGCGCGCTCGCCTTTCAGGGCATCGCCCACGGACAGACCCGCGATCTGTCCACCCAGGGACAGCTCCTCGACCGTATCGCCGCCGTCGTCAACGACGGCGTCGTCCTGGAGAGCGAGGTCGACGACCAGATGAAGCAGGTCACGGCCCGGCTGCAGGCGCAGAACATGACGCTGCCGCCGGACAGCGTGCTGCGCAAGCAGGTGCTCAATCGCCTGATCATCCAGCGGATCCAGCTGGAGCAGGCGCAGCGCGACGGCGTCACGATCTCCGACGACCAGCTCAATGCCGCGCTCGAGGACGTCGCCAAGCGCAACAACATCGCCTTCGCCGACCTGCCCACGGTACTTGCCCAGCAGGGGATCGATTACGCGAGCTACCGTGAGGACATGCGCCAGCAGCTCACGCTGGGACTGCTGCGCCAGCGCGACGTGCTGCAGCGGATCGTGGTCACGCCGCGGGAGATCGACCAGTTCCTGTCGAGGCAGGCCAAGCAGCCGGCGGCCGATGAGGAATACAGTGTCTCCCACATCCTGATCGCGGTGCCGCCGAACGCGACACCGCAGCAGATGACGCAGGCTCAGCAACGCGCCGACGACGTCTACCATCGCGCCAGCAAGGGCGAGGATTTCGCCAAGCTCGCGGTGGCCTATTCCAACAGCGAGGATGCCCTGGAAGGCGGCTCCCTCGGATGGCGCAAAGGATCGGAGCTGCCGACGTTCCTCACCAGCGTGATCCTGGCCCTGAAGCCAGGACAGGTCGCGGCCCCCGTGCGCAGCCCCACCGGCTTTCACATCGTCAAGCTCGACCAGGTCCGCAGCCAGCAGAAGAAAGACATCGTG
The DNA here is from genome assembly GCA_035552895.1 of Steroidobacteraceae bacterium. GTDB lineage: Bacteria > Pseudomonadota > Gammaproteobacteria > Steroidobacterales > Steroidobacteraceae > 13-2-20CM-66-19. The sequence goes on along the minus strand of DATNEU010000066.1, from coordinate 10,432 downwards.
GAGCAGATCCACGTGCGCCACATCCTCCTCAAGACCAACGCGTTGCAGGACGATGCGACCGTGCGGCAGCGGTTGGAGCAGATCCGCCAGCGCGTTCTGAGCGGCCAGGAGACCTTCGCGGTCGCCGCCGCCGCCGCCTCGCAGGATCCGGGCTCCGCCTCGGATGGCGGCGATCTCGGCTGGCAGAGCCCCGACGCCTTTGATCCGACGTTCAGCGGACAGGTCGACAAGCTGAAAGTGGGCGAGATCAGCGAGCCCTTCAAGACACGGTACGGTTGGCACATCGCGCAGCTCCTCGGACGCCGCAACCATGACGCGACGCAGGAAGTCCAACGGCTGGACGCGATGGAGGCGATCCGTGCCAGCAAAGCCGACGAGGACACGGAGCTGTGGCTGCAGCGCCTGCGCGATAATGCCTACGTGAAGGTCATGAGCGGCTGAGCGGCCGCGCGCCCGCCGTGCTGCCGCGCATCGCGCTGACCTCGGGGGAGCCCGCGGGCATCGGCCCCGACGTTTGCCTGGCGGCGGCGGCGCGCCAGCTCGACTGTGACCTGGTCTGCCTGGGTGACCGGGACATGCTCGCCGAGCGCGCCCGCGCGCTCGGAATGAGCGTCGAATTGCGGCCGTACGACCGCACGTCTCACCGCCACATCCCCGGGACGCTTACAGTGGAGCATCATCCGCTGCGCTCGCCGGTCGCAGCGGGCCGGCTCGATGCGAGCAACGGTGCTTACGTCCTGGGCCTCCTCGAGCGCGCCTGCGACGGCGCTCTCGGCGGCGAATTTGCTGCAATCGTGACAGCGCCCGTGCATAAAGGTGTGATCAACGATGCCGGCATCCCCTTCACCGGACATACCGAGTTCTTTGCGGAACGCACCCGTACACGACGTCCGGTGATGATGTTAGCAACGACGTCTCTGCGCGTCGCGCTAGCAACGACACATCTGCCGCTTGCCCGCGTCAGCGGCGCGATCACCGTCGAGCTGCTCTGCGAGGTGCTGGAGATCCTCGACCGGGATCTCACCCGCTGGTGGGGGATCGCCCGGCCGCGGATCGCCGTCTGCGGCCTGAATCCCCACGCCGGTGAGAGCGGGCATCTCGGCGACGAGGAGATCCGAGTGATCGCCCCGGCCATTGCCCGCATGCGCGAGCGCGGCCTGAGAGTCGCCGGCCCGCTGCCGGCGGATACGGCCTTCGTGCCGCGCGTGCTGGCCGACTTCGACGTCGTGCTGGCCATGTACCACGATCAGGGCCTGCCGGTGATCAAGCATGCGGGGTTCGAGAGCGCCGTGAACGTGACGCTCGGACTGCCGATCCTGCGCACCTCGGTGGATCACGGCACCGCGCTCGATCTCGCCGGCACCGGCCGTGCGGATCCGGCCAGTCTGGCGGCGGCCATGGACCTTGCGGTGCGGCTCGCCGCACGAGCCGCGTGATGCGGCAGCGGGCGCCGCAGGGCAGGCCCAGAAAGCGATTCGGCCAGCATTTCCTGCACGATCCGGCGGTGATCGAGCGGATCGCCGCCGCGATCGCCCCCCGGAGCGGGGAGGCACTGGTGGAGATCGGCCCCGGCCGCGGGGCGCTGACCGCCCGGCTGCTCGAATCCGAGTGCGGCAGCCTCGATGCGATCGAGATCGACCGCGACCTGGCCGGCCTGCTGCGCGAGCAATGGGGCGGCGATCCGCGTTTCACGCTGCACAACGCAGACGCGCTCCGGCTCGACTTCAGCGAGCTCGCGAGGCGGCGCACCCGCCCGCTGCGGGTCGTCGGCAATCTGCCCTACAACATCTCCACGCCGCTGTTGTTTCATCTCCTCGAGAGCGTCCGCCAGATCCAGGATCTGCACGTGATGTTGCAACGGGAGGTGATTGCCAGGATGGCGGCCAGCCCGGGCGACCACGCTTATGGACGCCTGACGGTGATGCTGTCACCCTGGTTGGATATCGAGCGGCTGTTCGACGTCGGTCCCGGAGCCTTCCAGCCACCTCCGCAAGTATGGTCGGCCGTTGCGCGACTTACGGTGCGTTCCGCGCCGGCATTTGTGGTGAGCCCAGCGTTCCCCGCCGTCGTGGCCGCTGCCTTCGCTCATCGTCGCAAGACGCTCCGCAATGCGCTACGAGGGGTCGCGACGGCGGAGCAGATCGAGAGCTGTGGGGTCGATCCGTCCGCCCGGCCGGAGACGGTCTCGCCGGCACTGTTCAATGCCATAGCGGGTACGGTAAAGCTGCCGTCCGGCCCGGGCTGAGTTAGGATGGCATGAAGCCAGACCGAGACGTTTCGAGGGTTTGCGCATGCCTACGTACCCCTACCGTCGCATCCTGCTCGTGGTCGACCTGACCGAGGACAGCCTGCAGATCGGCAAGCGAGCCCGCGACATTGCGGCAGCCGTCGGGGCGGAGCTCGAGCTGCTGCACGTCGTGGAGTTCATGCCCGTCGAGCCGATGGGGGAAACCCTGATGCCCGCGGTCCGCATCGAGGACGAGCTGCTCGCACGCGCCCGCCAGCGCCTCACCGCGCTCGCGGAAGAGCTCGGCGTCGCTGGCGCCCCGCACCGCGTGGAGTCCGGCAACGTCAAGGCGGAAGTCGTGCGCGTGGCGCGCGAGCGCCAGATCGATCTCATCGTGATCAGCAGCCGGGAGCGCCACGGCCTTTCGATTCTGGTGAACTTCACCGAAGACACCGTCCTGCATGCCGCGCCGTGCGATGTGCTCGCGGTGCGGGTCCGCCGGGCCGCGTCCGGGTAAAATCCGGCCGCATGAGCCAGGAATCTCACCGGATCCGCGTCCAGGTCACCACTACGTACCTCGATGAGCAATCGAGCCCCGGCGAGCAGCGCTACGTCTTCTCGTACACGATCACCATCCGCAATGAGGGTCAGCGCGCGGCCAAGCTCCTGACGCGGCACTGGATCATCACCGACGCCAACGGCCGGGTGAAGGAAGTCCGGGGTGAGGGTGTCGTCGGCGAGCAGCCGCACCTCGAGCCGGGGCAGGGTTTTCGCTACTCGAGCGGCGCCGTCCTGGAGACTCCCGTCGGCACGATGGAGGGCAGCTATCAGATGGTGGACGCCGAGGGGCAGCGCTTCGATGCGCCCATCCCGCCCTTTCGGCTGGCGATCCCCGGAATCCTGCAGTGAGCCGGCATGCCATCGGCGATATCCAGGGTTGCTGCGATGAGCTGCGCGCCCTGCTCGAGCGGATAGGGTTCTGCGCCGATCGCGACCGGCTGTGGCTGGTCGGCGACCTGGTGAATCGCGGCCCGCAGTCGCTCGAGGTGCTGCGCTTCGTTCGGGCGCTGGGGGACAACGCCATCGGGGTCCTCGGGAATCACGACCTTCACCTGCTTGCCGTCGCGTGCGGCTGCCGCCCTGCCCGCCGCAGCGATACTCTGGATGAGATCCTGCGGGCGCCCGACCGCGATGCCCTGCTGGAATGGCTCGCGAACCGGCCGCTGGCGCATTTCGAGGCGGGGGACCTCCTGGTACATGCCGGGGTCGTCCCGCAATGGAACGTCGAGACGACATTGGCGGTTGCACGCGAGGTGGAAACCGCGCTTCGCCATGAGCCGCGCAATCTCTTCGAGCACATGTATGGGGATGAGCCGGACCATTGGAGCGATGTCCTCACAGGTACCGATCGTCTGCGCTTCGCCATCAACGTACTGACACGCATCCGCGTGTGCACCAACGAGGGACGCATCAACTTGCGTATGAAGGGCAAGCCTCCCGCGGGCGACTCGCGCTGGCTGCCGTGGTTCGATGTCCGCAATCGCCGCACGAGCGGGACCCGTATCGTGTTCGGGCACTGGTCGGCTCTGGGCCTCGTCATGCGCGATGACGTCGTGGGACTCGATTCCGGCTGTGTTTGGGGGGGTGCGCTGACCGCGTTCGATCTCGACAGCGACCGCGCCAGCGGCAGCGTACCCGTCTCGGTACCGTGCCAGGGGTATCAGGCCCCTGATGAGTGAGGTGCTCGGCGATGAAGCCTCTGCAAGCGTTCAATCTGCACGACTGGATCGACCGACACCGGCACGTCCTCAAGCCGCCGGTCGGCAACAAGCGGGTGTTCGAGGACGGCGATTTCATCATCATGGTGATCGGCGGCCCCAACGCACGGCAGGATTTCCACGTCGATCCCGGCCAGGAATTCTTCTATCAGCTCGAGGGCGATATCGTCCTCTGGACCATGCAGGACGGGCACCGGATGGACGTGCCGATTCGACAGGGAGAAGTGCTGCTGCTGCCCCCGAACGTACCGCATTCCCCGCAGCGTCGGGCCGACACGGTAGGCCTCGTCGTCGAGAGGCGGCGCATGCCCGGCGAGCGCGACGGCTTCCAATGGTACTGTGAGCGCTGCGGCAACCTCCTGCACGAGGAATTCATCGAGCTGACCGACATCGAGCGGCAGTTGCCGCCGGTGTTCGAGCGCTTCTACGCCAGCCCGCAGCGCCGCACCTGCTCCCGCTGCGGCGCCATGCTGGAGCGGCCGGGTTGAGCGCGCGCCTGGAGGTGGACGGACGCGCGGTCCGCGTCGACCTCGAGCGTCCGCTGGATCTCAGCGTCGAGATCGACTTCGAGGGACCCCAGGTGCGGCACTTCGGCGCGCCCCGCGCCACCTCGCGCGCCTACTCGGTTCCAGGCTTCTCCGGGTCGGTGGCGCACGGCGCGAGCTGCAACTGCAATTCGATCACGCTCATCCCGCACTGCAACGGCACTCACACCGAGTGCGCCGGCCACCTCACCCGGGAGCCGCTCCATGCGCAACGCGTCGTCCCGCGGCGCCTGCTGCCGGCGCTGCTGCTTTCCGTGACCCCCGCATCTTCCGCTCAGACTGCCGAGGGCTCCGATCCAACAGCGCAGGCGGAGGACCGGCTGCTGACTCGCGAGGCGCTGCACGCGGGCTGGCCCGCACCGCCGCCATTCACCCCGCGAGCGTTGGTGATCCGCACGCTCCCCAACGATCCCGCCAAGCGCACGCTCGATCATACCGACACGACACCCGCGTACCTCACGCGCGAGGCGGCGCACTACCTGGTCGAGCGCAACATCGAGCACCTGATCGTGGACCTGCCTTCGATCGACCGCGCGTGTGACGAGGGCCGGCTCACCGCGCACCGGATCTTCTTCGGACTGCCGCCAGGGGATTGCGCGCTGAGCCATGCGACCCGATCGCAGTGCACGGTCACGGAGCTGGCGTACGTCCCGGACGATGCGGCCGACGGCTGGTATCTCCTGCAGCTCCAGGTGCCTGCGATCAACGGCGATGCGGTACCCAGCCGCCCGCTGCTGTATCGTGTGGCGAGCTGAGGTTGGCACCGCAAGCATGACTCACCCGCCTTACGAGCCGACACTGGATTGCGCCCGCCGCCTCGACGAGGCGGACCCGTTGCGGGCCTTGCGGGAGCGCTTCGCGCTGCCTCGCGGCGGCAATGCCGAGTCGCTCGTGTACCTGTGCGGGCACTCGCTCGGACTGATGCCGCTCGCGGCGCGCGGCCTCGTCATGGAGGAGCTGGACGACTGGGCGCGACTGGCGGTGCTCGGGCACGAGCATGCTCATCGGCCCTGGATCCCGTATCACGAGAATCTCCGCGAGGGCCTCGCGAGTCTCGCCGGCGCCCGGCCGGCCGAGGTCGTGGCGATGAGCTCGTTGACGGTCAACCTGCACCTGCTGCTCGCGGCCTTCTATCGCCCGAGCGGCGCCAGGCGCCGCATCCTGATCGAGGCCGGCGCGTTCTCCTCCGATCGGCATGCCGTCGCCTCGCAGATCGCCTGGCGGGGGCTCGATCCGCGGGAGGCGCTGGTGGAGCTCTCTCCGGCCGCGGGGACGGACACGATTCCCGAGGAAACGATCGAAGCCTATCTCGAGGAGCATGGCGCCGAGGTGGCGCTCGTCCTCTGGCCTGGCGTGCAGTACCGGACCGGGCAGGCATTCGACCTCGGCAGAATCGCCAGCGCGGCGCACCGTGCCGGCTGCGTTGCCGGCTTCGACCTCGCCCACGCAATCGGCAACCTGCCGCTCGCCCTGCACGACATCGACGCGGATTTCGCGGTCTGGTGCAGCTACAAGTATTTGAACGGAGGGCCCGGTGCGATCGGCGGCTGTTTCGTCCACGAGCGGCACGACCGGCCCCGCCTCGCCGGCTGGTGGGGGCATGAGCCCGCGACCCGCTTTCGCATGGGGCCCGAGTTTCGACCGGCGCCGGGCGCCGCCGGTTGGCAGATCAGCAATCCGCCGATCCTCGCCGCCGCGCCACTCATCGCCTCGCTCGCGCTCTTCGGGCAGGCGGGGATGGCGAGGTTGCGGCGCAAGTCGGTAGCGCTCACCGGGTTCCTGGAGTACCTCCTCGACCGGCTGGCTCCCGAGGTCCAACTGATCACGCCCCGCGCAGCCGACTCGCGCGGCTGCCAGCTTTCGATCCGCATCACGGGTCCGCAGGGGCGCGGACAAACTGTGTTCGATGCCCTCACCGCCCAGGGCATCATCGGCGACTGGCGCGACCCCGACACGATCCGGTTGGCGCCCGTCCCGTCCTACAACAGCTTCGCGGATGTCTTCCGCGGCGCCGAGGCGCTCGCCCAGGCCGTGCGCCGCCTGCCGTGAAGGCCGGCGCCGGCGAGCCGGTCAACATCGTCGGCGCCGGGCTCGCCGGCGCCCTCCTCGCCGTGCTGCTCGCGCGGCGGGGATTCTCCGTCGACCTGTATGACCGCCGGCCGGATCCGCGGCAGGCCGCCAGCGAGCGGGGGCGCTCCATCAATCTGGCTCTGGCGGCGCGCGGCATCGCGGCCCTCGAGCGCGCCGGGATGATGGCGCGTATCCGTCCGCAGCTGATCGCCATGCGCGGACGGATGATCCATTCGCTCACCGGCGAGAGGCAACTCCAACCGTACGGCCAGCGGCAGGAGGAGGTCATCTACTCCGTCGGCCGTGCCGACCTCAACCGCCTCTTGATCGAGGCGGCCGCGCGCCATCCGCAGGTGCGTGTGCGATTTCGGCAGACCTGCCTGACGGCCGTGCCGGAAGCGAGTGCGCTGCGCTTTCGCGACGAAGGAACGGCCAACGAGTACAGCGTGCCGATCGCATGCACCTTCGCCGCCGACGGCGCCGGCTCGGCCATTCGCTCGAGCCTCGCGCGCTCCGGCCACACCAGCGTGCGCGAGGACCGGCTGGATCACGACTACAAGGAGCTCGCGATCCCGGCGCAGGAAGGGCGCCACGTGATGGAGCCAAACGCCCTGCACATCTGGCCACGCGGTGGCTTCATGCTGATCGCGCTGCCGAACACCGACGGCAGCTTCACCGCCACTCTCTTCCTCGCGCGTAGCGGCGCCGACGGCTTCGATTCGCTGACCGGCCCGGACCGGGTTCGAACGCTATTTCAGACGCAGTTCGCTGACGCGGCCCGGCTCATGCCAAATCTCCTCGAGGAGTTCGCGACCCATCAGCAGGGCCAGCTCGGCACGGTATACACTACTCCCTGGCACATCGGTGGTCACGTGCTGCTTCTCGGTGACGCCGCGCACGCAATCGTTCCTTTCCATGGCCAAGGCATGAATGCAGCCTTCGAGGATTGCCTTTGCCTCGACGACCTCCTCGATCGGCACGACACCTGGGACACTTTGTTCGCGGACTTCGAGCGCTCCCGCCTCCCCAACACCGCCGCCATCGCGAAGATGGCGCTCGAGAACTACATCGAGATGCGCGACACGGTGCGCGATCCAGCCTACCTGCGCCGCAAGGCGCTGGCGATGGAGCTCGAGCGGCGCTTCCCCGCCTTCATCCCACGCTACTCCATGGTGATGTTTCACCCCGAGATCTCCTATGCGGAGGCGCTCCGCCGCGGATCCGTGCAGGAGGGTATCCTGGCGGAGCTGGATGGCCGGCGCGGGCCAGGAGAGCTGGACCTCGAGATGGCCCGGACACTGATTGCGCAGCGCCTGACCTGACAGCGGCCTTACAGCCGGTGCGCCATTCCTGTCGATCGATTCCGGGGTCGAACATCGGCCGAGCGCCGCCGGCAACCGTTTCCGGCCGAGACTGCGTGAAAGCAATGGCCGTCAGCCACATCAGAATGACTTATTCCACTCTCGACCTTGCATCCCAAGAAAGTCGCCGCCCAGCTTCCAGACCATGATCATGTTCGAGCCATCGCCAGGGACATATCCACCGGCGGGTACCATGTTCAGGGCAGCCTTGGCGATCATGATGCCACCAGCCTTGCTCTGAGCGTCCGTAACGCGTCCGCCACTGAAATCTCTAAACTCCAGCGGCGCAGGGGATCGGAAATACCAATAATCTGAGTCCTCTGCCTCGAGGACGTATGTACCCGGCGGAAAGCGGATCCCTTCTGTGCGGTCCAAGTTGTACCAAACCATTCCGTTCACGATGGTAACGCGCTTGGAGGAATCGTGTGCGTACCGCACGACATGCGCATCATGAGCCACTGGATTGAAGGGCGGTACGGTTCCACAGCCGACGAGAAGCGCGAGAACGACAAACGAAAGCGATCGCCTGCCCATGCTGCCTCCGCATATTCACTAACGTGATGTTACAGGGATCCCAGGCTCTATAAAACTCCCAGTTCGCCCGTGGATCCTCTCGCCGCTCGTGTCATTTTCAAAACAATCAATTGATCTCGTATTCTACCTCTGCATTGCATTTGGCCTTCCAGTTCTTCATGACTGATTTCAGTAGAGCAATGTGTAACCCGGGCGGCAGCGGCCCGGAGAATGCGGCAAGAAACCAGTACCTGTCATGACCGGCCATTGGTCTTTTCGCCTCAAATGTTATTTGATACATACCATCGCTCCATGCCGAGAGATATCCTAGGACTGGATGGTTCCAACCGTCGCCATTTTTGTACCGGAGCACAGGTTGATTTACGCCGGGGAGTGCCTTTAATGCCTGGTACATACAATCCGCACGTTGTCTTAACGATAAGGGAACCTCGCCTTTTGCGGAGCCCGCCGGATCCGCCGTGGTTGCAGGAACCAGGACCGTTGCTCGAACAGCCGCATCACCAGAAAACGGTAGATTTGCCCCGAGGACTCGTAAGGTCCGAGACACGGAATCTGGATGAGTAGTAGCAGTCGGCAGCGCCTTGCCCCAATCGGCCTGCAGAATCCAGATACCGATGCCACGAGACTTCTCCCACGCCAAAGATCTGCTGGGGTGCCAGGGTACGGCACTCGTGGGACCTATCACGTTTGGAGGCCCGAATCTCCTGGTCAACGACGAAAGTGGCTCATCGAGCAGTAGCGGCGAAGCCGGGAATGGCGGAATAAGGGTCCAGATCATAACGGACCCTAGAAGCAGCGCGAGACTTGTGATGACCCAAGCGCGCGGGGACATAGGGACTAGCAGACTACCTTATTTTCGCTTCCGGAAGGCAGTCGCTCGCGAATGTCTCAGAAGGGTCGGGATGAGGCCCATTGCGACGGCCGGCAGGGTGCGGCCAGGAGGGGCCTGTCGTTAGTTGCTCCCGATTATCTGCAAAGCGGACGCTCAGGGTAGAATTTCAAGAATAGCTGGCTGCCCGTCACCACCACATGTCCCAATCACGTTGAAGGACCGGAAAGATGTCGCCTTCGCCATATGCAGAATTTCTGCTCATTCACACGAGTCCTTTCGCAATTCTGGCGGCGGCGGGAGGGATCCTCTTCTTTAGGCACAAAACGGTTGCAAGCGGGCTTTTTGCCCTGGGATTTCTGGCTTGCGTTCTAGGCCAGATCAGTGGTCAGTTTATGATTGCCGACGTATCGAAGACGTATGGTGCCCATGGTGATGTGATCGAGGCCGTTGGGTCTTTCCCTAGATGGGCTTGGGCGCTGAGTGGCTATGCCGACATCGTCGGGATTTGGATCGCCGCCGCAGGCGCGGCGATGCATCTCCTTCGTCAACGGAGCACGCCAGGCATAGCATGAGGCTCATCTCAGTGCGGCCAGGACCCGCCGCTCGAGTCGCCGGCCGGTTCCCCGGTTAGCGGACGCTCTCCTCACTGCGTATCATGGAACTGCACGTCTGCCGAGGTGACACATGATCGAAGCGATTAGCCACATAGCCCTCGTAGTAAAGGACCCTGCCAGGACGGCCGCGCTCTTTCACGACCTCTTCGGCGCCCGAGCGATCGAGCGCGAGGACGAACAGGGTCATGTCGAAACGTTCGTCAGACTGGCAGGCACGTGGATTGTGCTGGTTGGCGCGCCTGTTCAACGCGCCCGGACCGGGGACCATATTGCCTTTCAAGCCACACCAGAAATTCTCGAGACCACCGTCGCAAAGCTTCAAGCGATGGGGCGCGATTTCATAAGGGCTCGTTCCAACAGGGCCTTGTACTTCTTCGATTACGATGAGCACGTATTCGAACTGGATACGGAGAATATCGATAAAGAGCTTGGAGGATAGAGGCGCGGGATTCCTGGACCGCCGTCGGCCAA
>DATNEU010000065.1:0-96117 GCA_035552895.1 Steroidobacteraceae bacterium | reverse complement strand
GGCGGGCAGCGCCACGTCCAGAAGGGGGCGCTTTCCGTCCGTGGCCTGCCGGTCGGCCCAACCGGCCAGCGCTTTCTCCCAGTCGGCCTCGCCCTCCGCCGCACCGGCGCCGGCGAGAATCTCGGGCGGCAGGTCCTCCACCCGGATCTCACTGCCGGGCGCGAGCACTGACAGACGCCGGCAGAGGTTCACCAGCTCGCGGACGTTCCCCGGCCAGCCGTACGCCGACAGCTTCGCCTCCGCCTCCCGGGCGAGCGCCTTGCGCTCCACGCCGAGATCGCCGGCGGCCACTCTGAGGTAGTGAGCGGCGAGCTCCGGAATGTCCTCGGCGCGGGCACGAAGCGGCGGCAGCTCCAGCAGGATGACGTTGAGACGGTGATAGAGGTCCTCGCGGAAGAGGCCGCGAGCGACGCGGTCGTGAAGGTTCTGGTGAGTCGCGGCGATCACACGCACATCGACGCGAATCGGCGTCTGGCCGCCTACGCGATAGAACTCTCCTTCCGCCAGGACACGCAGCAGACGCGTCTGCAGCGGCGTCGACATATCACCGATCTCATCGAGGAACAGCGTCCCGCCATCGGCCTGCTCGAAGCGACCGCGACGCTGGGCGTCGGCGCCGGTGAACGAGCCCTTCTCGTGGCCGAAGAGCTCGGACTCGAGGAGGTCGGCGGGAATGGCCGAGGTGTTGAGCGCGATGAAAGGCTTGCCGGCGCGCGGACTGTGGTCGTGCAGCGCCCGCGCCACGAGCTCCTTGCCGGTGCCCGACTCGCCGGTGATGAGCACGGTAACACTGGAGCGCGACAGGCGCCCGATGCCGCGAAACACCTGTTGCATCGCGGGCGCGGTGCCGAGAAGCTCCGGGATGCGCGGTACGGCGGCAGCCTCGGCGGCGCCCTGGCCCAGGGGGCTCGCGGCGCGCCGGACGAGCGCGACCGCCTGGTCGATGTCGAAGGGCTTCGGCAGGTACTCGAACGCGCCGCCCTCATAGGCCGACACGGCGCTGCCCAGATCCGAGTGCGCCGTCATGACGATGACGGGGAGTGTCGGACGAGTGTCGCGGATCCTGCGCAGCAGAGACAATCCGGTTTGGCCGGGCATGCGGATGTCCGTGATCAGCACATCCGGAGCTTCGCGCCGCAGCGCCTCCAGCGCGGGCTCCGCCGCCTCGAAGGCGCGCGGCATCATGCCGCCATTGCGCAGCGCTCGTTCCAACACCCAGCGAATGGACGCGTCGTCGTCGACGAGCCACACGCGCAGCGCGTCGGAGTGGCGGGGCTCCGTCATGCGGCGTCTCCGAGCGGCAGCAACAGGGTGAATACCGTCCGGCCCGACTCGCTTTCGAACTCGATGAGGCCGCCGTTGCGCGACACCAGCTCCTGCGCGACCGCGAGCCCGAGGCCGGTACCGCCCGGGCGGCCGGTCACCAACGGATAGAAGATGCTGGAGCGCAGCTCCTCGGGTACGCCCGGTCCGTCGTCCTCCACCTGGAGACTGGCCACCAGGCGATGGCGCGCCGATCCGATGCTGACGCTGGAGAGCGCGCGGCTGCGCAGCACGATCCGCCCGCGGGCCCCCAGCGCCTGCAGGGCGTTGCGGGCGACGTTGAGCAGGGCCTGGATGATCTGATTGCGGTCGAGCATCGCGCCCGGCAGGCTGGGATCGTAGTCGCGCTCGATGAGGATGGCGGAGCCGGCCTCGGCGCGCAGCAGGTGATACACGTGCTCGCAGACTTCGTGCACGTTGATCAGCGCCTTCTGCGGAACGCGCTTGGGACCGGCCATGGAGTCGACCAGCGCGGCCAGGCGATCCGCCTCGCCGATGATGACCTGCGTGTACTCCTTCAGGGCGGCGCCCTGCAGCTCGCGCTCGAGCAGCTGGGCGGCGCCGCGCAGGCCGCCGAGCGGATTTTTGATCTCGTGGGCGAGCTGCCGGATCATCAGGCGACTGCCGTCGAGGCGCGCGAGCAAGTCGTTCTCGCGCGAGATGCGCTGCCGTTGGGTGGTATCGGCCAGCTCGAGCAGCAGATGCGTTCCGGTGATCTCGCCCTCGAGCGGCGTGATGGTGACGTCCAGCGTTCTTGGCTCACGCGGGGTGCCGGCGGGGCGGACGGTGAGCTCGCGGTCGGCGATGCACTCACCGGCTTCGAGCGCGCGCCGGAGGATGACGGTCAGGCCGTTGCTGTCGAGGAGGAAGTCGGAGAAGGGGCGGCCGCGGGCTTTGTTGAGGCTGAAGGCCAGCAGATCCTGGGCGGCGACGTTGGCGTAGATCGCGCAGAGCTGGGCGTCGAGGACGATGATGCCAGTGGAGAGCGCATCCAGCAGGTTGGCGGGGTCGAAGTGCGAGAGTGCCGAAGGTAGGTTGTATTCAGCGGCCAACGGACACTCCTTGTCCTGCGGCACCCGATTCCGGTTGACGGCCAGCCGCTAGCGCGGGTGGACGGGGTTGTGGGGATTCTGGATCGAGGGCTGGTGCACGTAGAAGGTGACCGTGCTCGTCTCGCAGACGATCTGGCCGGTATCGTCCTGGACGATGGCCTGTACGGAGTGCTGGCCGCGGAACACCTTGAAAGTGTAGGAGGGGCCGGGGCCCGGCATCTGTTTGCCGTCGACGAACAGGCGGATGCCGTCGCCCGGCCGCAGCGCCGGCGAAGTCTGAACGACCGCGGTCGCGCTGTGCACGTTCATCAGCATCTGCTGATCTTGGGGTTGGGCGATGGCGCAAGACTTGTACGCTGGGCCCGACGGCGCTGCGTCTGAGCCGGTGTCGGAAGGAGCCAAGGGTACGGAGCCGGCCGCGAAAGTCTGGGCGCCCCGGATCTCGAGCTTCTGCGCGTTCGGGTGGGGTTGGTCGCTGTAGTGAACGACGCCATTGGCGTCGACCCATTTGTAGACCGTCGTCCGGCCGGTGTTGTCCGCGAGAGCAGCGGCGGACAGCAAGCCCAGGCCAGCGCTGACGAGGGTCGCGATGGCCACCGACCGAATTAAGGTAAATCGGGTGGGACGCATAGGTCCCGAGCATAGCCCTATGCGGGGCGCGGTACAAAGGAAGCGCTTCGCAAGAAGCCCTCCCTGGCGGGCCGTCCAGCCTGGCCGTCCATGGCCAGTCGCTCGATCGGGTGGCCTGGGTCACGATTCCCTCATCAGCAGCTGTAGTACAGCTCCATCTCCACCGGATGGGTCGCCATGCGGAACCGCGTCATCTCCTGCATCTTCAGCCCGATGTACGCGTCGATCACGTCGTTGGTGAACACGCTGCCGCGGGTCAGGAACTCGCGGTCCTTGTCGAGGTAATCGATCGCCATGTCGAGCGAATGGCAGACCGTCGGGATGTGCTTGGCCTCCTCCGGCTCCAGGTCGTAGAGATCCTTGTCGGCGGGGTCGCCGGGGTGGATCTTGTTCTGGATGCCATCGAGGCCCGCCATCATCATGGCCGCGAACGCGAAGTAGGGGTTCGCGCTGGAGTCCGGGAAGCGCACCTCGATGCGGCGCGCCTTCGGGTTCGATACCCACGGAATGCGGATGGAGGCCGAGCGGTTGCGCGCGGAGTACGCGAGCATCACCGGCGCCTCGAAACCGGGCACCAGGCGCTTGTAGCTGTTGGTGCCTGCGTTGGTGAAGGCGTTGAGCGCGCGCGCATGCTTGATGATGCCGCCGATGTAATAAAGGGCGAGGTCCGAGAGACCGCCGTACTTGTCGCCGGCGAAGAGCGCCTTGCCTTCTTTCTGCAGCGACTGGTGGACGTGCATGCCGCTGCCGTTGTCGCCGACGAGCGGCTTCGGCATGAAGGTGGCGGTCTTGCCGTAGCGGTTGGCCACGTTGAGCACCGCATACTTGAGGATCTGCACCTGGTCGGCTTTCTGCACGAGCGTCCCGGCGCCGACGCCGATCTCGCTTTGTCCGCCGGTCGCCACCTCGTGGTGGTGCACCTCGACCTTCAGACCCAGCTCCTCCAGGGCGAGACACATCGCCGAGCGGACGTCCTGGAAGGCATCGACCGGCGGAACCGGGAAGTATCCGCCCTTGACGCCCGGACGATGGCCGCGATTGCCATCGGTGTACTCCGTGCCCGAGCTCCAGGCGCCCTGTACGGAGTCGATGGCGTAGAAGCAACCGCGCATGTCATTGCCGTAGCGCACGCTGTCAAAGATGAAGAACTCGTTTTCCGGGCCGAAGAGCGCGTAGTCGGCGATGCCAGTCGACTTCAGGTAGGCTTCGGCGCGTTTCGCCAGGGAGCGCGGGTCGCGCTCGTAGCCCTGCATGGTGGCGGGCTCGATGACGTCGCAGCGGATGTTGATCGTTGCGTCCTCGAAGAACGGATCGATCACCGTCGTGTTGGCCTCCGGCATGAGGATCATGTCCGACTCGTTGATGCCCTTCCATCCGGCGATGGAGGAGCCATCGAACATTTTTCCGTCGCGGAACAGCTCGTCATCGACGAGGCGCGCCGGAATGGTCACGTGCTGCTCCTTGCCGCGTGTGTCGGTGAATCTCAGGTCGGCGAACTTGATCTCTTTTTCTTTGATCAGCTTCAGCACATCGGCCGGTGTCATATCTCCTCCGGAGGATAGAAAAAGGTGACTCGCGCCAGGCGCGATCGGGACTCGCGCCGTGCGATCTCGAGAACCCGTGGGCGGTCACCGGGGGCGGGGCGGAGCGCAGTGATAGTGCAGGCGGTGTGCCAGCTCGAGCTGCACGGCCGATCAAGGACTTAGCAGCGCGACGACAGACGTTCTGCACTAAAACAGTGCTATCAGCTGCATTCTCGCACTTATTTGGTGCAGATACCAGGTTGGCCGAGATGCGGCGAACCCCCGCCGGCCTGGCCGCGCCTCGTTTTGGTGCACGCCGCCAGCCCCCCGACGGCTGCGCTTCGGCGGGCTATACTCGCCGGCTCTTTTGTATCGGATCCCAGTGCATCCACCCGAGCCATGAGAATCGGTACGCCGCCCCGCACCTTCCAGGAGCTGATCTTCGCGCTGCAGCGCTACTGGTCGGAGCGCGGCTGCGTCGTGCTGCAGCCCTACGACATGGAGGTCGGCGCGGGCACCTTCCACACGGCCACCTTCCTCAGGTCCATCGGACCGGAGCCCTGGAGCGCGGCCTACGTGCAGCCCTCCCGCCGTCCGGCCGACGGCCGCTACGGCGAGAACCCTTTCCGGCTGCAGCACTATTACCAGTTCCAGGTGGTCATCAAGCCCTCCCCGCTCGACATCCTGGATCAGTATCTCGGGAGCCTGCGCGCGCTCGGCTTCGATCCGCTGGTGCACGACATCCGCTTCGTCGAGGACAACTGGGAGTCGCCGACCCTGGGCGCATGGGGTCTTGGCTGGGAGGTGTGGCTGAACGGCATGGAGATCACCCAGTTCACCTACTTCCAACAGGTCGGCGGCCTCGACTGCCGGCCCGTGACGGGCGAGATCACCTACGGGCTGGAGCGGCTCGCCATGTATCTGCAGGGCGTGGAGAGCATCTACGACATCGTGTGGACCGACGGCCCGCTCGGCCGGGTGACCTACGGCGATGTGTTCCACCAGAACGAGGTCGAGCAGTCGCGTTACAACTTCGAGCGCGCGGATGTCGCGACGCTGTTCCGACATTTCGACGATCACGAGCGCGCCTGCAGGGAGCTGCTCGAAGCCGGCCTGGCGCTGCCGGCGTACGAGCAGGTGTTGCAAGCTTCCCAGACCTTCAATCTGCTGGACGCGAGGCGCGCGATCTCGGTGACGGAGCGGCAGCGCTACATCCTGCGCATGCGCGCGCTCGCGGGAGGCGTGGCGCGGGCTTATTACGAGAGCCGGCAGGCGCTGGGCTTTCCGTTGCTGTCACGGGCAGCCTCGCCGCAGGCGGACGCGGCCGCGGACGAGACTCCCGGTGGCGCAGGGGAGCCGCAGAGCAGTGAGCATCCGGCCACGCTGGCCAGGGGCGCGGTCCCATGAGCACGGACGCGCGCGAGCGCGCCAAGCGCGATTTCCTGGTGGAGATTGGAACGGAGGAGCTGCCTCCCAAGGCGCTGCGCCAGTTGGAACAGGCTTTCGCCGGCGACCTGGCCTCGGGACTCGCCAAAGCGGGCCTCAAGCACGGCGAGCTGCGATCGTTCGCCACGCCGCGGCGGCTCGCGGTCCTCGTACACAAGCTGGCGCCCCGCCAGCCGGATCAGAAGATAGAGCGGCGGGGGCCACCGGTCAGCGCCGCCTTCGATGCGGAGGGTCTGCCGACCAAGGCGGCACAGGCCTTCGCAGCGAGTTGCAAGGCCTCGGTGGAGGAGTTGCAGCGGCGGGAAGAGAGCAAGGGGACATTCCTTTACTACGTCGGCGTCAAGTCCGGCGCCGCCGCGGTGCAGCTCTTGCCCGGGCTGGTCCAGAGCGCGCTCGATGCGTTGCCGATTCCGCGCCGCATGCGCTGGGGCGCGGGCGAGGCGCAGTTCGTGCGGCCCGTGCATTGGGTCGCGATGCTGTATGGCAAAGACGTCGTGCCCGCAACGCTGCTCGATACACCCTCCGGCAACCTCACCCGCGGCCACCGGTTCCACGCGCCCAAGCCACTGCGCCTCTCGAGCCCGGCCGCGTACGAGCGCGCGCTTCGCGACCGCGGCCATGTCGTCGCGGATTTCGCGGCGCGCCGCTCGCTGATCCGCGAGCGGGTTGCCGCCTTGGCGGCAGGGCTGGGCGGTCGGCCGCTGATGAGCGAGGCGCTGCTGGATGAGGTCACGGCGCTGGTCGAATGGCCGGTGCCGCTGGCCGGCCGCTTCGAGCAGCGCTTCCTGTCGCTGCCGCGCGAGGTACTGATCTCGACCCTGGAGGATCACCAGCGTTATTTTCCGGTCGAGGGCGCGGACGGTGCGCTGCTTCCGTGCTTCGTTGCGGTGGCCAACATCGAGAGCCGCGATCCGGCGAAGGTGGTCGAGGGCAATCAGCGCGTCGTGCGGCCGCGGCTCGCGGATGCCGCTTTTTTCTGGGAGCAGGACCGCAAGGCGCCGCTCGCCGCGCGCACCGAAGGCCTGGCGAAAGTCACCTTTCAGGCGAAGCTTGGGTCCCTGGGCGACAAGGCGCGCCGCATCGCGGCGCTGGCAGCGGCGATCTCGCAGGCCCGCCCGGTGTCACACGCCGGGAACGTCGCTCCCGGCAATACCCATACCGCCGTCGCGCGGGCGCAGCGCGCGGCGGAGCTCTGCAAGTGCGACCTGCTGACCGCGATGGTCGGGGAGTTCCCGGAGCTGCAGGGCATCATGGGCGCGTACTACGCCCTCGCCGACGGCGAAGACGAGGAGGTCGCCACCGCCATCCGCGAGCACTACCAGCCGCGCGGTGCCGGCGATGAGCTGCCGCTGACCGAGACCGGCACCACGCTCGCCGTCGCCGACAAGCTGGACACGTTGGCCGGTATTTTCGCCATCGGCGAGAAGCCCTCGGGAACGAAAGACCCGTTCGGGCTGCGCCGCGCGGCGATCGGCATCATCCGAATTGCGATCGAGAAGCGTCTCGACCTCGATCTGGAGCGACTCTCGGGCCGCGCGGTAGCGCTGGCGCGCGAAGACATCGAGAGATTGGCCGCCGCCGCCGGCAAGGCCGCCCCGCCGGACGCGGTCGAGAAGGTCGCGGCCGAAGTCTACGATTACGTCCTCGAGCGGCTGCGCGCTCATTACCTGGAACGCACCGATGAAGGCGCGGGTACGGGCGCCACAGGCGCGGCGCGGGCATCGATCACGACCGAGATGTTCGATGCCGTGCTCGCAACGCGCCCTGCATCGCCGCTCGACTTCGATGCGCGAATCAAGGCGCTCAGCTCGTTTCTGACATTGCCGGAGGCGGCGAGCCTGACCGCCGCCAACAAACGCGTCGCCAACATCCTGCGTAAGGCGGGCGAGAGCGCTCCGCCGAGCGTCGATGCCGGCGCGCTGCAGGCTCCGGCGGAGCGGGAGTTGTTCCAGGCAATGGGGGAGCGACGCCACGGCGTCTCGGCCGCCACGGCACGGAAGGACTACGCCGGCTCACTCACCCTGCTGGCGCAGCTTCGGCCGGCGGTGGATGCGTTCTTCGATCAGGTGATGGTCATGGACGAGGATCCCAGGCTGCGGGCCAACCGGCTGGCGCTGCTCGCGCAGATGCGTGGGCTGTTCGCGGGGGTTGCGGACCTGTCGCGACTGCCCGGCTGAGCGGCGCGGACCGGCATGCAGCTCATCGGTTCGATCGTCTTCACGGCGTTTCTCTTCGCCTGGACCTTTTGCTATGCGATCTTCTTCGTGATCGCGTGCTCGCTGTTGCCGTTCCGACACCGGTTCGTGCTGGCGCGGGTATGGGCGCGGGTACTGCTCACGGCCCTCAAATGGACCTGCAGGCTGGATTTCCGGGTGGAAGGGTTGGAACGGGTGCCGGCGGGCAATCACATCGCGCTCTGGAAGCATTCCTCCTCGTGGGAGACGCTCGCGATGAACGTGGTCTTCCCGCGGCAGGTTTGGGTGTTGAAGCGGGAGCTGCTCTGGGTTCCGGTGGTCGGCTGGGGGATCCGCCAGCTTCACGCCATCGCCATCGACCGCAAGTCGGGCCACTCGGCGGTTTCGCAGGTCGTCGCCCAGGGCCGTGAGCGTCTCGCCGAAGGCGATTGGGTGATGGTGTTTCCCGAGGGCACCCGCATGCCGCCGGGCGAGACGCGCCGCTATGGCGTCAGTTGCACGCTACTCGCCGCGGAGACGGGCAAGCTCATCGTGCCGGTCGCACACAACGCCGGCCGTTACTGGCCGCGGCGCGGCCTACGCAAGAAGCCGGGGACCATCCGGGTCGTGATCGGTGAGCCCGTCGCCGCGACCGGGCGTGACATACGGCAGGTGAACCGCGAGATCCAGGCGTGGGTCGAGGCGACCGTGGCCTCTTTGCAGGCGTGAGCGGCCGCCAAGCCGACGGGTTCTTCAGCGCGTCATCCATTTGCGCGAGCGGACCGTGGCCACGGCGTAGGGGAAGATCCAGAAGAGCGCAATGGCCGAGTAGTACGAGTACAGCACGCCGTAGAGGAAGCTCATCGAGCGCTCGCTGCGCAGGAAGTAGAGCACGCTGAAGAGCGACATCGCACCCATCGTGGCCATCACGGGCACCGTGATGGTCGGGTCCCGCATCACGAGGAGCGGCAGCAGCCCGAGACTGGAATAGGACGCGGGATACCGGAAGTTGGTCACGGCGCGATCGAAGAGCGCCATGACGCGAGTGGGCCAGGGGCGCTTCCATACGATGCGGGTGAACCGGATCTCCTCACGGACATAGGAGCGGTCCCAACGCAGCAGCATCTTGCAGAGCTTCACGTACGCGATCGGCACCAGCGTGTGCACCACGGCGGTGCGCTGATAGACCGTGTCATAACCGCTGTCGAGGAGGTAATT
Organism: Steroidobacteraceae bacterium; assembly: GCA_035552895.1. Classification (GTDB taxonomy): domain Bacteria; phylum Pseudomonadota; class Gammaproteobacteria; order Steroidobacterales; family Steroidobacteraceae; genus 13-2-20CM-66-19. The sequence continues at coordinate 86,751 of DATNEU010000065.1, read as the reverse complement.
GGTCATGGCGCGGTCCTCGCCGAAGGTGCAGCGGGACCCGAGGAACTGCTGGTTCTTCCAGCGCTCGAGGACCCGGCGCACGCCCGAGGCCCTGAGGCCGGTGAGCGCGCCCGGACAGCAGTAGACGTTGCGGTAGACGGACTCCGTGGCGCGGAGCATGTCGAAGGACAGCATGTAACGGACATGCAGCATCTGCGGGATGATGCCGTGCCGGCGGTTGTAGACTTCCACCCGGCCCGCCACGGCGCCGACCTTCGGATCGCGGAACGGCCCGGCCAGGGCGAGGAGCGCGCCGCGCTCGATGACGCTGTCGGAATCGATCGTGACCAGGATCTCCCCGCGGGCACGGCTGAAACCGAGCGCGAGCGCCTCGCGCTTGCCGCGATTGCGATCCTGTCGCAGCGCGGTGACCAGTCCGGGATAACGTTCCGCGGCCTGAGAGATGTAACTCCAGGTGTCGTCCTTGCTGCCGTCATCGACCACCAGGATCTCCAGTCGATCGTGCGGATAGTCGGCCTTCACCGCCGACTCGATCGACTGCAACACCATTGCGCCTTCATTGTAGGCGGGGATGATGACGGTGAGACTGGGCGCGCCCTCGCGCGTTGCCGCGGGCGCTGGCCGGTAGAGCATCCAGAAGATCGTGCGCAGGACGATCAGGAGAAAGCCGAGCCCCAGCCAGAAAAGTCCGGGGTAGGCGAGCGCGCGGATGGCGTGCTCCTTGTCGGCAATCGCCAGAATCCGCAGCACGACGGCGTGGAACTGGTAGTAGCCGAGCGCGATGCAGCCGACGGCAATCAGGGCGTAGACGCCATGGGTCCACAGCTCGCCCGGCTGACGGGTGCCGTGAGTCATGTTGGCCGGTAGAGCAGCAGCGAGAACGCCGGCGGAGCCGCCAATCGTCATGGTGCTTTCGAGCGTTCGCATCAGGGGCTTTTCCATGGGCAGGAATCTTACGCGATGGGGTCGAGCCTGACCCCGGACCCTGCGTGAAGAATGCTCAAGATGTCTCAGGGGGCCCGAAGCGATCGTTGCCTGCGGACGACAACTGCCACGGCCGGGATGCCGGGCGGGCCCGTCAGGAGGCGGCGGGCAGCTCGCCGAGCGCGATCTCCACTTCATCACCGCTCAGCCGGACCGGATAGGTGGCGAGCGGCAGCACCGCCGGCGCCCCGGTCGCCGCTCCAGTGCGACAATCAAACGTGCCGCCGTGCAAGGGACAGATCAGCTTCGTCCGGCGCAATCGCCCTTCGCTCAACTTGGCGTAGGCGTGGGTGCAGACGTTGTCCACCGCGAACCATCCCTCGCGCGTATGGCAAAGCAGGATGTTGCGCGAGCCCACGGCGACTTCGAGCATCCTTCCCCTGGGCACGTCGGCAACGCGGGCGACGCGCACGAAGTGGCTGTCGGTCATGCGATGAATTCAGGGGGCGGGGATTGCCGCCACCTTGGCGCCATCCGGGCTTCCGAGGCCGGTGCAGGCGTCCCAACCGGGTGAGGCGGCGAAGCCGCCGTTGTTGCCTTGCGTGATGTCGCGCAATGCCGCAGGCTGGCTGTAGAGGGCCGGGTTCATGAAGCCGGCGGCGCGCCCCGTGAGTGCGTTGATGCGTGCGATGAGTCCGGCCCACAGCGGGGCGACCGCGCTCGTGCCGCCGATCACGGCGCTCGTTCCATCCACCAACACGTCATATCCCGTTTGTGGGTCGGCGTCGGCGGACACATCGGGGACGCCGCGCTTCGCTAATGGACTGCGGTTACCTTCCGCGTCGGTGGTGTCGAGCCCTCTCTGCCAGGGGGGCAACGCGAAGACGGCGCTGACACCGCCGCCCCCGGCGCCGCTGGCGGCATTGCCGTCGTTCCAGACCACCTCCCGCGCGATGGCCCTGCCACTCGCCTGAAGGCTGGTTCCTCCGCACGCGAGCGCGTACGAGCTGGAAGCCGGGAAATCCACATGATTGTTGCCGTCACCGACGCCATCGGTCGATCCGCTGTCGCCGGCAGCGATACAGACCGTGATCCCCAGGGTGGCGGCCGCCTGAAACGCCTGGTCCAGCGCCGACATGGCCTGTTGAGTCCAGGTGGACTCCGGGCCGCCCCAGCTGATCGAGATCACCGAGGGCTTGCGGACATCGTCGTGGATGGCGGTGGTCACGGCGTCAAGAAAGCCCGCATCGGTGTTGGGTGCGAAGTAAACGGCGATGGCCGCCGCGGGAACGATGGCGCCAGCGACTTCGATGTCCAGCATCACCTCGCCATCCGGCCCATTCGGATCGCCCGTGGGCTGATTCGCTCCCTGATCGACCGAGACCGCGGTGACGGCAGGCGCGGGAACGCCGAGGCCGGTGAAGTAGGTTTGGAGGTCCTGCGGCCGGTAGCCGCCGCCGAGCTCGATGATGGCAATGCATTCGCCCTTGCCGTCACCGGGCGGAAAAGCATAGAGCGAGGCGAGCTGCAGCGGGGTGAACGAAGTCGCGCCGGCGCGGGCGGGCCGGGAGCGCCGCTTCGGGCCCGCCGTCTTCATACGGAAATGCGCCCGCGCCTGGGGGCGATTGTCGAGACCGAGAACCGCCTCCACGATGCCATGCAGCTCCGCGGGAATCTGCACGACGCCGGTCCGGCCGCGGTAGGTGCCTTGCGGGTGGGAGTAATGCTGCAGCTCGACTCCGAATGCCTCGTTGAATTGCGCGACGGTGCCGGCCAACACCAGGGTACGGCGGGCGGAGCTCTCTTCCACGACCGCGAGGCCGTGAGCCTCGGCAAAATCCCGCACCGCATCCAGGTCCGCGCGGCGGGCGCCGTGGCGGCGCGCGAATTCGGCGCGGGACAGCCGCGCCGGGGCGCCTTCGCGCCTCGCCAGTCCGGTCAGGCGCTCCTGCAGGCCGGGGCGGTCTGAGGCGCGCACGATGACGGTGACCTCCAGCCGCTCCGCGGGGTCCGCGGGCCCCAACGGGCGGGAATTCGGCAGCGGGCTGCGCTCGCTTCCCTCGAGTGGACGTCTGGCCATGGCGCCTCCTCATCTTGAGCTCCGGGATTCCGCGCCTACCTTAACCCCGGCGGCGGGAGGGAGCCAGGGTTGTCTGCGGGGGCCGACGGCGGATCCGGGTAATCCCATCGGGTTGGCATGGGGCGAGGCGGCCGGAGCGCGATATCATCCCGGGCCTTCATGAGCGAGACATGGGCCGAGACGGGATGAGATCGAGCGAGGCGTGGAGCGCCGAGAGTCGCAGTGTCGTGATCGCCAGCTTCCTCGGATGGATGCTGGATGCGTTCGATTACTTTCTCGTCGTTTTCGTCATTCCGCGTCTGGCCGTGGACTTCAGGACCAGCGTCACCGCGGTGACGGTAGCGCTCTTTGCGACTCTGGCGATGCGGCCGGTGGGCGCCTTTCTCTTTGGGCGCCTCGGTGACCGTTATGGCCGCCGGCCGGCGCTCATGGCCAGCATTCTGCTCTACTCGGTCATGGAGCTCGCCACCGCCTTCTCGACGTCGTTGGATGTATTCATCGCGCTGCGGGCGCTCTACGGCGTCGCGATGGGGGGCGAGTGGGGAATCGGCGCGTCCCTCGCCTTCGAGACCGTGCCGGTGCGCTCCCGCGGCCTGGTCTCCGGCATTCTGCAGGCTGGCTATCCCTGCGGCTACCTGATCGCCGCGGTGGTGTTCGGACTGCTGTTCCATCACATCGGCTGGCGCGGCATGTTCGTCGTGGGCGCGGCTCCGGCGCTCCTCGTGTTCTACATCTTCAGCAAGGTACCGGAATCGCAGACCTGGAAGGCGGGCCGCGCGCAACCGGAGCAGGGCAGCCTGCTGGCCGGCCTGCGCGGGCACTGGATGCTCACGCTTTATGCCGTCGTGTTGATGGCTTGCTTCAACGCATTCAGTCACGGCACGCAGGATCTCTATCCGACGATGCTGCAAAAGCAGCTAGGGTTCTCCTCGGGTACGACTTCCGAAATAGCCGTCATCTACAACATCGGCGCGATCCTGGGCGGCATGGTGTTCGGCGCGCTGTCAGGCCGGCTGGGCCGCCGCCGCGCCATAGCGCTCGCAGCGGCCTCGTCGTTGCTGGTGCTGCCTTTCTGGGCGTATTCGACGACCGCGGTGGCGCTGGCAGCCGCGGCTTTCGCCATGCAGTTCATGGTTCAGGGCGCGTGGGGCGTCGTGCCCGTGCACCTCAACGAGCTGTCACCCGACGGCATCCGTGCCACCTTCCCGGGAACCGTCTACCAGCTCGGCAACCTTCTAACCTCCATGAACGGTACGATGCAGGCGGCCATCGCCGCCGCGTACCCGAGCCACGGCCGGCCGGATTACGCGTTTTCGCTGACCTGGGTGTGCGGTGTGGTTGCCGTCGCTCTGGTGCTGCTTGCGCTGCTGGGACCGGAGAGGCGCGGCGCGCGATTCGTTCGTTGAGCGGGTGAGCGCGCGCTCCGCTACGGCGCTGACTAGGCGGTCGCGGCCAGTGCCGCGACTCGCTCCGCGATGGCGAGCGCCGCTGTCAGGCCCGGAGATTCGATTCCGTACAGATTGATGAGGCCGCGGACCCCGTGCGCCTCGGGTCCCTGAATGAGGAAGTCCGCGGCAGCGGACTCCGGCCCGCCGAGTTTGGGGCGAATGCCGGCGTAGCCTGGATGCAGAGCGCCGTCCGGAAGCCCAGGCCAGTAGCGGCGGATCGCGTCATAAAAGCGGCGCGCGCGGGCCGGATCGACAGCGTAATTCAGGCGCTCGTAGTCGGAGTGCTCGATCCACTCGACATCAGGTCCAAACTTCGCCTGACCCGCCAGATCGAGCGTGAGATGAACCCCGAGACCGCCTGGCTCCGGGATCGGATAGACGAGATGGCGAAAAGGCGCCTTCCCCTGCAGCGCGTAGTAGTTGCCCTTCGCGTACGCGCACGGCGGAATGCTTTCCCGCGGAACGCCCTCGATCCGCCGGGCCACCGCCTGCGCCTGCAGGCCGGCGCTGTTGACCACGGTCCGCGCGTCGAGCTCGATGAGCTGATCCGAGCCGACCGCCAGTCGAATGCCATCTTCGCCGCAGCATCCGCGTTGCACGGGCGATCGAAAGGCCACCGTGCCGCCGGCTTCCTCGAGATCTCCCTGCAATGCGAGCATGAAGCCGTGGCTGTCGATGATGCCGGTGGACGGAGAAAGCAGCGCGGCCACACCGTTCAGGGCCGGCTCCATGAGTCTCAGCTCGGCAGCGCTGAGCCAGCGCAAGTCCTCTACACCGTTGGCGCGGGCTGTGGCTTCGATCTTCTCCAGCGCGGCCACCTGCTCCTGGTCTGCAGCGACGATCAGCTTGCCGTATCGTCGATGTCCGATGCCGCGCGCCTCACAGTACGCGTATAAAAGGCGCTTACCGTCGACGCATAGCCGCGCCTTCGCCGAGCCAGGCGAGTAGTAGATCCCGGCGTGGATCACTTCGCTGTTACGGGAGCTCGTGCCCGTACCGATGGCACTCTCGGCCTCGAGGACGAGCGTCTCCCGGCCGCGCAGCGCCAAGGCGCGCGCGACGGCGAGGCCGACCACGCCCGCGCCAATGACGGCGCAGTCGATTTTCTCAACCCTCTCAGCCATGGTGCTGGAGCTCGGTGAGCGTGCTCGACGCGCTTCGCTCGGCGGCGCCCCTCAGTGCGACCGCCGCTGCCTGCGCCGCGGTTTGGGCATCGAGCCGCAGTCCGAACGTCGAGACGAGCGCATCGGCGATCTGCGGCTCGGTGAGGAATCGGCGCTCCATGCCGCCGCCCGCGCGGCGAATGGTCAGGCGGTTGTTCACGAGGGTCGTGCGATGCGATGGCGCCGTCAACGCGGCGCGCAGCTCGCGGCGAAAGCCCGACGCGGGGTGGGTCGAGGTATACCAGTTGGCCGCGATGTAATCGATGTCGAGCGCCGGCTCCGGCGAGAGGAGGTAGACCGGTTGCCAGCCGCCCGGAAGCTGCGCTTCGAGCAGGGTCCACGTTCCCCTGCGGGTCAGGCGGAACGTCTCGTGCCGTGTGGATTGCTCCGCGCCGAGGGCGTCGAAGCGCAGTGGAGCGCCGGCAATGCAGCTTCCGAAGCCGACATCCGCCAGCCACCGCTCGCCGTTGATCGTGACACGCAGGGCCATGTGAGTCAGCGGCAGGGGCGGTGCGTCCGGCGGCAGCATCCAGAGCACGCGCGCGATCAATCCCTCCACGTGGAACCCGAGCGCGAGCAGCACCTGCTTCAGCAGACCGTTGTGCTCGAAGCAGTAGCCGCCGCGTCCGCCCGCGACCAGCTTCGCCTGAATGGCGTCGATGCCGAGGTCGACGGGCCGACCGAGGAGCACGTCGACGGCCTCGAACGGAATCGCGGCCGGGTGCATCTGCGCCAGCGCGCGCAGCGTCTCGAGGTCCGGCCGGGGCGTGCCGGCATAACCGACACGCGAGAAGTAACGTTGGAGATCCAGTTCCCCCGCGCCGGACTTGGAAGCATGGAGGGGGTGCATTGCATGGGCAGTGTAGCGGCCGGCGCGCGTGACGGCAAAGGAGGCGCGTGCTAAGGTGCCCGCCCCATCGCGTGTGAATCAACAGGAGACTCCATGCTCCGGCGAAATCTGTGGTTCGTGGTTGCGGCCGCTGTTGCGTTCGGAGCGATGCCGATCGCGTTTGCGCAGCCCAGTGAGGTCGCCGCGGCTTCCACGCCCGCACCCGCCGTGCGCTACCACCTGGTACGCAGCGTCAAATTGGGGTCTCCCGATCGCTGGGACTATGTCCTTTACGACAGCCCCTCGCACCGGGTCTATGTCGCTCATGGCGACCGTATTACCGTGGTCGATGGGCGCAGCGGCAGGCTGATCGGCGAGGTTCTGGGCATGCCGGGAGGCACCCACGGCATCGCGATCTCTCATGCCGCGGGCCTCGGCTATACCGATGATGGCGAGGCCGGACAGGCGGTGGCCTTCAGTCTGAAGACGCTGAAGGTGGTGAAGCGCCTGAAGGCGGCTGCGGACGCCGACGCGGTCACCATCGATCCAACCAGCGGACACGTCTTCGTGGTCGACGGCGATTCAGGTGAGCTCACGGTCATCGATCCGGCAAGCGACAGCGCGGTGGCGACCGTCCAGGTGGGGAGCAAGCTGGAATATGCGGTTGCGGGCGGCAACGGCAAGGTCTACGTCAACGGCGTGGAGAAGAAGGAGATCTTCCGGGTCGATACCGCGTCCAATCGGGTCGACGCGACCTGGCCCATCCCGCAGTGCCTCGCGCCGCACGGGCTTGCCATCGACACCGCGACTCACAGGCTCTTCTCGAGCTGCGAGAACCAGAGAATGGTGGTGGTCAATGCGGAGGATGGCGCCGTGATGGCGACTTTGCCGATAGGCCGAGGGACGGATGGCGCGGCGTTCGACCCGATGCGCCAGCTGGCCTTCAGCTCCAACGGAATGGACGGCACCGTGACCGCCATTCGGGAGGTGAGCGCCAACACCTTCGTGCCCGCCGGCACCATCCGGACGGCACTGTCCGGCCGGACGATGAGCGTCGATCCGGCGACCGGACGCCTCTTCGTCGCGGCCGCAAAGACGAATGCCAAGGCCATGGCCGCCTTCATGGCCGCCCGCAGGGCCCACCGCCATGGGCGCTCGCCCGTCGTCCCCGGCTCTCTGAAGCTCCTCTTCCTCGATCCTTTACGCTAGCTCGGCCCGCCCGCGGAACTGCCTCGAGGGCAAGGCGTTGAGGCGGGATCGGTCAGCCGGGGAGGCCTCTGCGTGGAAGCCAGCATCACCTTGCGAGTCGATGGCAGAGAGCGGTCCCTGCGGGTGGATACGCGCACGACGCTGCTCGATGCGCTGCGAGAGCGGCTGGGCGTCACCTCCGTAAAGAAGGGGTGCGATCACGGCCAATGCGGGGCGTGCACGGTCCTGCTCGATGGACGCCGTGCGACGACATGCCTGGCGCTCGCCGTGGCTTACGACGGGGCCACGATCACTACCGCTCGCGGCCTCGCCGCGAGCGGCAACCTTCATCCGGTTCAGCAGGCCTTCCTCGACCATGACGCGCTGCAGTGCGGCTACTGCACACCCGGTCAGATCTGCTCCGCCGTGGGCATGCTGGAAGAATTCAGGGCGGGCCATCCGAGTTTCGTAACGGAAGGTCCCGGTGTGCCCGCCGCGCTGAGCGATGAGGAGATCCGTGAGCGCATGAGCGGCAATCTCTGCCGCTGCGGCGCGTATGTGAACATCGTCGCCGCAATCCGCCAGGCGATGGGCGAGGTCGGTGGCCGGGAGACGGGCCCGGGCACGGCCGAGCGAGCCGCGCCGTGACCCCCTTCTCCTACGAGCGCGCCCCCGACGCAACTTCCGCGGTCGCGCGGGTCGCCGGGCATCCCAACGCGGTCTTTCTTGGCGGCGGCACCAACCTCGTCGACCACATGCGGCTGGGTGTCGCGCGGCCCGATCTGCTCGTGGATGTCAGCCGTCTGCCGTTCTCGCAAATCGAGACGCTTCCTGACGACGGGATTCGCATCGGCGCGGGCGTGCGCAACAGTGATCTGGCCGCACACCGGGCGATTCGGGAGCGATATCCGGTCCTGTCGCAGGCGATGTTGGCGGGCGCGTCAGGGCAACTGCGGAACCTCGCGACGACCGGCGGCAACCTGCTGCAGCGTACCCGCTGCGCATACTTTCAGGACGTGACCACGCCGTGCAACAAGCGCAATCCCGGCACCGGCTGCTCCGCAATCGACGGGCACAATCGCGATCACGCGATCCTCGGCGCTTCCGAGCACTGCGTCGCCGTTCACCCGTCGGACATGGCGGTCGCCCTGACAGCCCTGGATGCCGTCGTCATCGTGCTCGGCCCCGCGGGTGAGAGACGAATCCCGGTCGCGGACCTGCATCGATTGCCGGGCAATACACCGGAGCGCGACACCGCCCTGGAGCGGGGGGATCTGATCGTCGCGGTCGAGCTGGCGGCTCTGCCCGTCGCCGTGAACTCGGCCTACTACAAGGTGCGCGACCGGGCGTCCTACGCCTTCGCATTGGTGTCGGTCGCAGCGGCACTCGAGGTCCGCAACGGGCGTGTGGCGGACGCTCGCATCGCCCTGGGCGGCATCGCCCACAAGCCCTGGCGGGCACTGCGGGCCGAGGCGGTCCTCCGAGGAGCGGCGGCGACCGAGGAGACCTACGGCAGGGCGGCGGACGCGGAGCTCGCGGATTCGCGGCCATTGCAACACAACGCATTCAAGGTTCCACTCGCGCACAACACCCTGCGGATGGTGCTGCGCCGTCTGACTGCGGGAGCATCGTCGTGATAGAGCTGCTCGAGCCGCGTGCCATGGGCACGGCCTTGGAACGGATGGACGGGCGGGCGAAGGTCATGGGAACGGCGGCTTATGCGTTCGAGCATCGGCTGGAAAGGCCGGTGTACCTGTGCGCCGTGCAATCCACGATCGCTCGCGGCCGCATTGCGGAAATAGATACCAGCGCCGCGGAGTCGCTCGCCGGTGTGATCGCAGTCGTTACCCACGAGACGGCTTCGAGGCTTGCCTCCGATGCAAACAAGGAGCTCTGGGTATTGCAGTCGGCCGAGGTGCACTTCCGCGGCCAGTTCGTGGCCGCGGTGGTGGCGGAGACTCCGGAGGTGGCGCTTCAGGCGGCGGACCTGGTGGGCGTGGCCTACGAGCCGGCGCGGCACGATGTCAGGTTGAGCGCGGAGCGGAAGGATCTTTACGCGCCGAAGTGCGTGAACGCCGGCTACCCGACGGATACGGATGAGGGGGATGCCGGGGAGGCCTTCGAGGCGGCCGAAGTGAAGGTCGATGCGACCTACTTCACTCCGATGGAGCACAACCAGCCGATGGAGCCGCACACCACCGTGGCGCTCTGGGAGCCGCCGAAGCTCACTCTGTACGACTCGACACAAAGTGTGCATTCGGTGCGCTCCACCGTCGCCAGGACTTTCGGCCTCGAGGCCGAGAAGGTCCGAGTCGTCTCGCCATACGTCGGCGGCGGCTTCGGCTCCAAGGGCGAGCCGCATGCCCACAATATCCTCGCGACGCTCGCCGCCATGCAAGTGCCGGGTCGCCCGGTGAAGTTTGCGTTGACGCGCCAGCAGATGTTCGTCGTCGCCGGCTACCGCACGCCCACGATTCAGCGCTTTCGCCTGGGCGCGACCGGCGATGGGCGGCTGACGGCGATCATTCATGAGGTCGTTGAGCTGACTTCCCGCTTCAAGGAGTTCGCCGAGCAGACCGCGGTGCCCACGAGATTGATGTATGCCTCCGCGGCCCGGCGCACTCGCCACCGCCTTGCGGCACTGGACGTGCCGAAGCCGTCCTGGATGCGGGCGCCCGGCGAGACTCCGGGCATGTTCGCGGGCGAGGTGGCGATGGACGAGCTGGCCGTTGCCTGTGGGATGGATCCGATCGAGCTGCGGATCCGGAACGAGCCCGAGTGCGATCCGCAGTCCGGCAAACCCTGGGGCAATCGTCATCTGCTCGAGTGCCTGCGGGAGGGCGCGCGCCGCTTCGGTTGGAGCAGCCGGGACCCCAGGCCGAGGCAACGGACTGAAGACGGCTGGCTCGTCGGGACGGGTGTCGCCAGCTCGACGTATCCGCGTTATGTGCTACCGGGCTCGCGAGCCCATATTCGAGTGGGCGATGACGGCCGCTACCTCGTGCGAATCGGCGCTGCGGACCTCGGGACGGGAACCTGGACGGCTCTGACGCAGATCGCCGCTGACGCTCTGCAGTGCCCGGTCGAAGGCGTTCGGTTGGAGATCGGCGACACTGATCTGCCGAACGCCACCGTCGCGGGCGGATCGTCGGGCATCTCCTCTTGGGGCCTGGCCATCGTGGCGGCAGCCCGAGAGCTGCGGCGCCTGAATGGGTCGCGCCCGTCACCCGGGGCCGAGGCCACGGCCGAGACCCCGAGGCCGCCCGAGGACGAGACCTTCGCGCAGCATTCCTTCGGAGCGCAGTTCGCCGAGGTGCGGGTCCATGCCGAGACCGGCGAGGTCAGAGTATCGCGGATGCTCGGGGTGTTCTCCGCTGGGCGGATCATCAACCCGCGCCTTGCGCGCTCGCAACTCATCGGCGGAATGACCATGGGGCTGTCCATGGCGCTTCACGAGGAAAGCGTCATCGACGAGCGGTTCGGACACGTGATCAATCATGACTTCGCGGGCTATCACATCGCCAGCAACGCCGACATCGCGGAGCTCGAGGCAGTATGGCTCGAGGAGGTCGATGAGCGCTCCACGCCGATGGGCTCACGCGGCATCGGAGAAATCGGCATCGTCGGCGCCGCGGCCGCCGTGGCGAACGCCGTCTATCACGCGACCGGCAAGCGCGCGCGCGAGCTGCCGATCACGCCCGACAAAGTGCTGACCTGATTCGCCCGAAACAAAAGCGTAGAAGATGACTCGGTCCCCGCCGAGAGAGGACGTCGATTCGCGTATGATCGGCGTGAGGGGGCTCATCATGAACAGACGCTCTTTTTTGAACGCAGCAGCGGCAGCGGTCGGCTCCGTCGCGAGCGCCTCGGCGCTGGCACGGCCGCAATCCGACCCGCCGGGGACGACGCCGCCATCGCGGAACTGGAACGATCCGGCGTCGGTCGTCTACCCGGATCCGGCGATCGAGGCGTTCGACCCGCGCTTCAAAAAATACCGGGTCGGCACGACGGAAATCCGCAGGCTCTGGAGCGGTGCGGAGTGGACCGAAGGGCCCGTCTATTTCGGCGACATGCATTGCGTGATCTTCAGTGATGTGCCGAACAACCGCATGATGCGCTACGACGAGGTAACCGGCGAGACCACGCTCTTTCGCTACCCTTCCAACAACGGCAACGGCAATACTCGCGACCGGCAGGGACGGCTGGTGACCTGTGAGGAGCGCACGCGACGCATCACCCGCACGGAATACGACGGCAGCATCACCGTGCTCGCGGATCGCTACCGGGGCAAGAGGTTGAACTCGCCGAACGGCGTCGTCGTGAAGTCCGATGGCACCGTCTGGTTCACTGACCCGACCTACGGCATCCTGGGTGATCACGAAGCCTGGCGCGCCAGGTCCGAGCTGCCGGGCAGCGTCTATCGCTACGATCCGCGCAGCGGCACGCTGACTGCGGTGGCTACCGATTTCAAGCAGCCGAATGCAGTCTGCTTCTCGCCGGACGAGAAGAAGCTATATGTCTCCGACACGGCCGCACCGCCTTCGGTGATCCGGGTCTTCGAAGTCGGCGAGGGCGGGAAGCTGACGCACGAGCGCGTGTTCCACGACTTCGCGGATACGCGCGGCGGTATCGCCGATGACATCCGCGTCGATGAGGATGGCAACCTCTGGTGCGCCGGCGGCTGGGCGCCCGACAAGGAGTTCAACGGCGTCAGCGTATTCGCATCGGACGGCACGCCGATCGGCCGGATCGTCCTTCCGGAAGTGGCGGGGAATCTCTGCTTCGGCGGCTATCAGCACAACCGCTGCCGGCTCTACATCTGTGCCAGCACTTCGCTCTACGCGGTTTACGTCGGGGTGCGCGGCCTGGGGGTATAGCTCACCGAAGGCTCAAACGTCCAGGTTGGTCACTGACAGGGCGTTCTTCTCGATGAACTCCCGGCGCGGCTCGACCTGATCGCCCATCAGGGTGGTGAAGATCTCGTCCGCGGCCAGGGCGTCCTCGATCCTCACCTGCAGGAGCCTGCGGGTCTGGGGATTGATGGTGGTTTCCCAGAGCTGCTCAGGGTTCATCTCGCCCAGGCCCTTGTAGCGCTGGATGGTCTGACCCTTGCGCGCCTGCTCGAAGAGCCACTTCATGGCTTCCTTGAAGGAGCCGACGTCCTGCCGCTCCTCGCCGCGGCTGACATAGGCGCCCTCACCGATGAGGCCCGCCAGGGTGCGCGCGAGATCCGCGATCCGCTGGTACTCCGCGGACTCGAAGAACTCCCGCGGCAGGTACTTGTGGCTGGCAGTACCGTGCTCGGTCTTGTGCATGGTGATGCGCGCCGCGTGATCGCCACCGGCGCCGTGCAGCTCCACACGGTACGCGCGCGTCGCGTCATCCAGAGAGTTGAGACGCTGATCGAGATCCTGGGCCCAGCTTCGCAGCCAGTCGGGCCGGTCGAAGTCGCTGGATTTGACCTCCGGCATATAGATGAGCTGCTCGAGCAGCCGGTCGTCATAGCGGCGTGACCAGCGCTTGATGATCGCCTGGACCTCCATGTACTTGCGCGACAGCGTCTCGAGCCCGGGGCCCTGCAGCGGCGGCGCCGACACATTCACGTGCAGAGCGGCATGCTCCAGCGCCGTGTTGAGCAGAGCGGCATCGAGCTCCGATTCGTCCCTGACATAGAGCTCCTGCTTCCCGCGCTTCACCTTGAAGAGCGGCGGCTGCGCGATGTAGATGTGCCCGTTCGCGATCAGATCGGGGAGCTGCCGATAGAAGAAGGTGAGCAGCAGCGTGCGTATGTGACTTCCGTCCACGTCCGCGTCGGTCAGGAGAACCACGCGGTGATAGCGCAGCTTGCTGAGATCGAAATCGTCCTTGCCGATGCCGCATCCCAACGCGGTGATCAGGGTGCCGACTTCCGCTGACGAGAGCATCTTGTCGAAACGGGCCTTCTCCACGTTGAGGATCTTGCCCTTGAGTGGCAGGATCGCCTGCGTGCGCCGGTCGCGGCCCTGCTTGGCCGAGCCACCGGCGGAATCGCCCTCGACGATGAAGATCTCCGACAGGGCCGGGTCCTTCTCCTGACAGTCGGCCAGCTTTCCCGGCAGGCCCGCGACATCGAGGGCGCCTTTGCGCCGCGTCATCTCACGCGCCCGGCGCGCGGCCTCGCGGGCGCGGGCCGCCTCGATGATCTTGGCGACGATCGACTTGGCTTCCTGCGGGTGCTCGAGCAGGAACTCCTGCAGCTTGCCGGCGACCACCGCTTCCACGACGCCCTTGACCTCGGAGGAAACCAACTTGTCCTTGGTCTGCGAGGAGAACTTGGGATCGGGCAGCTTCACCGACAGGATCGCGGTGAGGCCCTCGCGCGAGTCGTCGCCGGTGGTCGGCAACTTGTCCTTCTTTGCGGACAACTCCTTCTCGATGTAGTCGTTGAGCGTGCGCGTGAGCGCGCTGCGAAAGCCCGCCAGGTGCGTGCCGCCGTCCTTCTGCGGAATGTTGTTGGTGTAGCAGAACATGCTCTCCTGGTAGGAGTCGTTCCACTGCATCGCCACTTCGACCGACACCGAGCCGTCCTGGGTCCTGAACCAGAACACCGAGTCATGAATGGGCACCCGCGTCCGGTTGAGGTACTTCACGAAGGCCATGAGGCCGCCTTCGTGCTGAAAGACATCGGTCTTGTTCTCGCGCTCGTCCACGAGCTCGATGCGCACGCCGGAGTTGAGGAAGGAGAGCTCCCGCAGCCGCTTGGCGAGGATCTCGTAGTTGAACTGGATGTGGGTGAAGATCTGCGAGCTCGGCTTGAAGCGCACCACCGTGCCGCGCTCCTGGGTCTTCCCGACCACCGCCAGCGGCGCCACGGGATCGCCGAGGTGATATTCCTGGCGGTGCACCTCCCCGTCGCGATAAACGGTGAGCAGGAGATAGTCGGATAGGGCGTTCACCACGGAAACGCCGACCCCGTGAAGCCCGCCCGAGACCTTGTAGGAGCTGCTGTCGAACTTCCCGCCCGCATGCAGCACGGTCATGATGACCTCGGCCGCGGAGCGCCCCTCCTCGGCATGCATATCCACAGGCATCCCGCGGCCGTTGTCGGAGACGGTGACTGACTCGTCCGCGTGGATGGTGACTACGATCTTGTCGCAGTACCCGGCCAGCGCCTCATCGATCGAGTTGTCCACGACCTCGAAGACCATATGGTGCAGACCGGTGCCGTCATCCGTGTCACCGATGTACATCCCCGGGCGCTTGCGCACCGCGTCGAGGCCCTTCAGTACTTTGATTTTGCTGGAGTCGTAGACGTCTTCGGCAGACATGAAAAGGTCCGATCTCTGGATGGGACATTATACCGGCCCCACCCTCCCCTGTTCCACGTGAAACACACGATCCGGAGCCCCAAAAGCCGACGTTTCGGGCTGTAGTGAGGTGATGACCATCTGACAGCCAAGTGGCGCGATCTGGTGGACAAAATATTCCAAGTGCTCTGAATCGAGCTCCGCCGCCGGATCGTCCAAAAGCAGCGTCGGAGTGGTCTCCGAAACCTCCTTCAGCAGCCGCAGCTGCGCCAGCGTGAGGGCCACCGCCATGAGCTTTTGCTGCCCCCGCGAGAGCACATCGCGCGCCAGCTTGCCCTCTACCCGGATGACCACATCCGCCCGATGGGGCCCCGCATGGGTTACCGCGTGCGCCTCGTCCCGGGCTCTCGAGCCCTCGAGCGCCTCGGCGAGGGAGTGCTGAGCGTTCCACCCCCGGAAGTACTGCAGCTCCCCCGCCGGACAGCCGAGCCCCGCGGCGACCTGGTGCCAATAGGGCTGCATCTGCTCCATCACGGCCCGCCTCGCCTCCGAGATCCGCTCCCCAAGCGCCACCACCTCGACGTCCCAAGGCTGGGTCGCGCCGCTCCGCCCCCGCAGCACGGCATTCCTCTGCCGGACGACCCGCCCATATCTCACCCACCATTCCGCGAACCGAGGTTCCACGTGGAACACTGCCCAGTCGAGCCACCGTCGCCTTCTTCTCCCCCCCTCCTCGATGAGCTTGTGAATCTCCGGATCGATCACCTGCACCGGAAACACTCGCGACAGGTCGGCCAGCGAGGCCACCGGAGCCGCATCCACCCGGGCTCGAGTGCCGTCACGCCGGTGGACTTCCACCCCAACCGCGTGCACCAACCCAGTCGCAGCGGAACCCGATTTCTCCGCCCTCCCGAATACCAGCAGCCGATCTTGCCCGTGGCGGACCAGCCGTTCCGAGCTCCTCGTCCGAAAGGACCTTCCCCTTCCGAGCAGGAACATGCCCTCGAGCAGCGAGGTTTTGCCTGAGCCGTTGCCTCCCCAGATGAGATTGCGGCCGGGATGCAGGGAGAGCTCGGCCTGCTCTATGCAGCGGAGGTCGCGTACGGTTAGCTCTGTGAGCGTCATGGGAGCCGCGGATTGTGACACTCGGGGACGGGGCCACACTTCAAGCCCTCCGCCACCCCGCTCGTCCGAGGATGAAGCGGGTTTGACTCGGCCGCCGGAGTAGCAGCCGACCGGTTACACGACGAAGGTCCCTCAGTCCGAGGCGCGTGCCTATTGCGCGCCTCGCTCCACCGCAATCGTCTCAAAGGTGGTTCAATTCACATCAATCACAGCCGCATTGGCATCACCACGTACCGAGTCTGAGTCAACCCCGGTGCGTGGATCAAACAGCTGCTGTTGGAATCCGTAAGCCCGATCTCCACCTTATCTCCCTCGATCGCGCTCAAAGCATCCAGCAAGTAGTTCACATTGAACCCGATCTCGACCTCATCCCCCGCGTAGACCACCTCGACCTGATCCTCCGCCTCCTCCTGCTCCGGATTGTGCGCCTGGACGGTCAAAAGGTCCGTCTTTACTCCCAACCGGATCCCCCGATACTTCTCGTTCGAGAGGATCGCCGTTCGCTGCAGCGCCTGGCGCAGAAGCTCCCGATCCGCCTGCACCCGCTTGCCCGGGTTGCTAGGGATGACCCGGCCGTACTCCGGGAATCTGCCGTCAATCAGCTTCGAACTAAACCGAATATCGCCGACTTGGGCACGAATGTGATTTGTGCCGATGGCGAGCTCCACGTTGCCTTCGTTGCCCAGGATCCGCTGCAGCTCCAGGACCCCCTTCCGCGGCACGATGACCTGTCCTGCCTTCGCCTGCGACGACAGCGTCATCTCCGACAGCGCGAGCCGATGCCCGTCGGTTGCGACGGCCCGCAGGGCAGTCTCCTGCGTCTCGAGCAGGAGCCCATTGAGGTAGTAGCGCACGTCCTGCTGCGCCATCGAGAAATGGGTCTTGTCGATCAGCCGCCGGAATTCCCCCTGGGGCAAAGACAGCGTTTGCGCGGCGTTGATCTCCTCGATGACCGGAAACTCCGCTGCCGGCAATGTGGAGAGCGAAAAGCGGCTGCGCCCCGCCCGCACGATCACGCGCTCGCCTTCGGTGCTCAGGGTGACGCTGACCCCCTCCGGCAGGGCGCGGAAGATGTCGAGGAGCTTGCGGCCAGGCACCGTGATGTCGCCCGGCTGCTCCAGGCCCACCTTGGTGGCAGCGACGAGCTCGACTTCGAGATCCGTCCCCGTGATCGCCAGCCGATGGTCCCGCGCTGACATCAGAACGTTCGCGAGCACCGGCATGGTCTGCCGCCGCTCGACCACGCCAATCACACTTTGCAGGGGAGCGAGAAGATCCTCGCGGGTCGCGGTCAGCTTCATATCTATTCTTTCTTGAGAATCTTGAAATCAGATTGTAGTAGTCATTGAGCCTGGGGATAACGGGAACAACGCGTTTCGCCCCACGCGATCAACCACTTGGCTCGCCTGCGGGGCCCAAAGCTTTGCGGTACGACCTGCGCGGCAGCTGTGGGTGCCCTGTGCGTAACTTTATCCCCTTGGCTGCTCACAGGAAATCCACAGGCCTGCCCCCCTCAACCGGTCAGGGTTCTCAACAGGTTTGAGTAGTCCTCGCTGATGCGGACCTCGGTCCCGCGCAGCTCCTTGATCCGCTTGCAGGCGTGCAGCACCGTGGTGTGGTCGCGGCCGCCGAAGGCATCGCCGATCTCCGGCAGGCTGTGGCTGGTGAGCTCCTTGGCGAGCGCCATGGCCACCTGCCGGGGCCGCGCCACCGAGCGGCTGCGGCGCTTGGAGAGCAGGTCGGCCATCCGGACTTTGTAGTAGTCCGCCACGGTCTTCTGGATGTTCTCGATGGTGACCAGCTTCGCCTGCAGGGACAGCAGGTCCTTCAGCGCCTCCCGAGTGAAGTCCAGCGTGATCGCATGGCCGGTGAAGCGTGAGTTGGCGATCACCCGCCGCAGGGCGCCCTCGAGCTCCCGCACGTTGGAGCGGATGCGTTTGGCGATGAAGAACGCGACCTCCTCCGGGAGGTGCACGCCGGCATGCTGCGACTTGGTCATCAGGATGGCGACGCAGGTCTCGAGCTCCGGCGGCTCGATGGCGACCGTCAATCCCCAGCCGAACCGCGACTTCAGCCGCTCCTCCAGTCCCGCGACCTCCTTCGGGTAGCGATCGCAGCTCAGTATGACCTGATGCTGACCCTCGAGCAGCTCGTTGAAGGTATGGAAGAACTCTTCCTGCGAGCGCTCCTTGCCGGCGAAGAACTGGATATCGTCGATGAGCAGCGCATCGAGCGAGCGGTACGCGGTCTTGAACGCGTTCATGGTGTTGTGCTGCAGCGCGCGCACCATGTCACCGACGAATCGCTCGGAGTGGACATAAGCGATCCGCGCCTCGCCGTCCCGCTCCTTGATGAGGTGCGCGATGGCATGCATGAGATGCGTCTTGCCGAGGCCTACGCCGCCATAGAGGAAGAGCGGGTTATAGGCGCGGCCGGGATTCTCCGCCACCTGGCGCGACGCGGCCTTGGCGAGCTGATTGCTCTTGCCCTCGACGAACGTACCGAAGGTGAAATCCGCATTGATGCGCGCCCCGACGACCAGGCCCTCTGCGCGGCGCGGCCGTTGTGCGGGCGGCGCGGGGGATCCAGGTCCGGAGGCCGGCGCCACCGTTGCGCGCATGGGTGAGCTGCGCGAGCCGACCTCCACCGTGACGATGGGCGCATCGCCGGTGCTCCCGTCGCGCAGCAGCTCGCCGATGCGCGGCAGCAGATGCTCGTTGATCCATTCCACGGCGAAACGATTGGGCGCGAGGAGCTTGAGCGCGCCGGCGCCTTCCTGCGCTTGCAGCGGCCGCACCCAGGTATTGAACTGCTGCTCCGGGAGCTCGGTCTCCAAGGCGTGTTTGCACCGAGCCCAAAGCGACGCTTCCACGTGCGTTGCCTCCGCGACCACTTCGACGGGGAAAGGGCTGCGAAGTCTATACCCTGGAGCGTCGCCGCTGAAGGTTTTACGCGACCCATCCGAATGCTTTGCGACTTGACACCTTGGCGCTCAACGGCTTAGCCTTGCCGCCCCTTTTTTGGAACCCACGGATCCGCTGGAGTCCCCGGAATGAAGCGTACCTATCAGCCGAGCAAGCTGCGCCGCAAGCGTACGCATGGGTTCCGGGCACGCATGGCGACCCAGAACGGCCGCAAGGTTCTGGCGCGCCGTCGCGCCAAGGGCCGCCGGAAGCTGATTCCGTAAAAGGCTCCGGAAAAGGCTCCGACTTCGAGGTTGCCTTTTCGACCGTGCCCCGGCGCACGGGCGGAGGTCTGCTGAATCGGCTCCCCCATGGCCGGCTTCAGCTCATAGACTATGCACCGGCTCACTTTCCCGGCGCACAAGCGTCTGCGGCGCAAGTCGGAATTCGACGCCGCGTATGCGTGCGGCCGGCGCTTTGGCAACGGATTCTTCGCGGTGACAGCAAGCAGCAATGACAAGTACGGCGCGCGCCTCGGCATGGCAGTTGCCGTGCGCACCGCAGGCGATGCCGTGGAGCGCAACCGCATCCGCCGCATCATCCGGGAGTCGTTCCGGCTGCATCAGCACACTCTTCCGGCCGTCGATCTCGTCGTGAGCGCACGGCCGAGTGCACGCGCAGCGCCGGGTACGGAACTGCACGCGAGCCTGGCCGACCTGTGGAAGAAGGTGATCGAGCGATGCGCGTCCTCGTCATCTTCCTGATCCGCTGTTACCAGTGGACCGTCAGTCCCTTCCTCGGCCCCTGCTGCCGATTCCATCCCTCGTGCTCCCGGTACGCCATCGAGGCCATCGGCCGGTTCGGCCTGATGCGAGGCGGCTGGCTGGGACTGCGGCGCATCGCGCGCTGCCATCCGTGGCATCCGGGCGGCTTCGACCCGGTGCCGGCCGGCGATGCCCGGCGTTCACCCATTTGCCGCCATGTTCATGAATAACAATCCGCGCTTTTATCTCTGGCTCGCGCTCGCCGCGGTCCTGTGGCTCAACTACACGGCCTGGCAACGGGAGTTTCCGCCGCATCCCGCCGCGCCGACGGCCGCTTCGGAACAGTCGGCGCCCGTCAAACAGCCGGGCTCCCTGGCCAACAGCATTCCGCAGACGCAGCCGGCCGCCTCCAGTGCGGCCCCCGCGGCCGCCAACTCCGCGCCACCGCCGCCCGCGCCGGCCGCCGCGGCGGGTATCCCCGCAGTGACTCCGGGCGCACTTGCGAACGCGCCGCTCATCCACGTGCACACCGATGTCTATGACATCGAGATCAGCACCCGAGGCGGCACTCTGGAGCAGGTACGGCTGCTCGATTACGCGGAGGTCAAAGGACAGGCGCCGCGCGTGGAGCTCGAGAACGACTCCAGTCCGCAGAGCACGTACCTCTTGCAGGGCGGCCTCACGGGGCCCGGCAGCACGCCGTATCCCAACCATACCGCCACCTTCACGGCGCCCCGACAGAGCTATGAGTTGAACGGCGCGCATGAGCTGCGCGTGCCGCTGACCTGGAGCAGCGGCGGCGTCACGGTGACGAAGACGTACGTCTTCACGAAAGGCTCCTATGGCATTGGGCTCGATTACACCATCCAGAATCACAGCGGAGCGGCGTGGCGCGCAACGCCCTACGCGCAGATCTATCGCGACGATCCGCGCACGAAGCGAAGCTACTTCAATCCCAACAGCTACGCTTATCACGGACCCGCCCTCTGGAACGGCGCCAAGTACGTGGTGCTGGATCCCTCGAAAACCGAGAACGATCATTTCTCGCAGAGCGTGACCGACGGTTGGATCGCCGCGACGCAGAATGATTTCGTGAGCGCGGTCGTGCCGGCTAAGGGCGTGCCGTACCACTTCACCTCCCAGGTGTCGGGGCCGGAGTACCTGCTGGCCGCGGCGGGCCCGGAGCAAACCGTCGCCGCGGGTGCGACGGCAACGATCCACCAGAAGCTGTTCATCGGCCCGATGCTGCACGCGCAGCTCGAGAAGATCGATCCGAACCTGAGATACGTCGTCGGCTACGGATATCTGACGATCCTCGCCGGACCGCTCTTCTGGCTGCTGAGCAAGGTTCATGCGATCACCGGCAATTGGGGCGTCGCGATCATCATCGTGACGTTCCTCCTCAAGCTCGTGCTCTATCCGCTGTCGGAGACGAGCGGCCGCTCGATGGCCAAGATGAAAGCGTTGGGCCCGCGCATCAAGAACATCCAGGAGACCTACAAGGACGACAAGGAGAAGCTCGGGCGCGCCATGATGGACGTCTACAAGCGCGAGAAGGTGAACCCCGTCTCGGGCTGTCTGCCGATGGTCGTGCAGATCCCGGTGTTCCTCGCCTTCTACTGGGTGTTGCTCTACAGCGCGGAGATGCGCCAGGCGCCATTCGCGTTCTGGATCCAGGACCTGTCGGCGCGCGATCCTTACTTCATCCTGCCCGGCATCATGGCGATCGCCATGTTCGTGCAGTACAAGCTCAACCCCACTTCGCCGGATCCGACGCAGGCGAAGATGATGATGATCATGCCCATCGCCATGTCGGCCATGTTCGCGTTCTTCCCCGCGGGCCTGGTGCTCTACTACGTCACGAACACGATTCTCGGCGTCGCCCAGCAGTGGAACATCAATCGCCGGCTGGGCGTCAACACGGCGCCGCAGAAGGCGTGAGCAGCCTCAAACAGGCACACGGATGTGCGGGGCGGGGCACGATGTCCCGATCCAGCGCATCGACTATAGGCGGAGCTGCTCCATCCGCGGAACGGTTGAGCGGTTTGCGACGGAGTTGTCGACGGACGGACGGCCCGGCCCTTCAACCAGAGCCGCAGCGGCGGTAGCCTCGTCAGCATGAGCCGCACCGATACCATCGTGGCGGCGGCCACCCCGCCAGGCAGGGGCGGGATCGGGATCGTACGGATCTCGGGACCGCGGGTTCCCGAGATCGCCGCCGTTCTGCTCGGCGAGCTGCCGTTGCCGCGCCGGGCCGGCTTCGCCCGCTTTCTCGACGGCGCACAGGAGCCGATCGACGCCGGCCTCGCGATCTTTTTCCCTGGACCGCACTCCTACACCGGCGAGCACGTACTCGAGCTGCATGGGCACGGTGGGCCATTGGTGCTCGAGGCGCTGGTCGACCGGGTGGCGGAGCTGGGCGCCCGGCGCGCCCTGCCGGGGGAGTTCACGCAGCGCGCCTTCCTCAACAACAAGCTGGACCTCGCCCAGGCGGAGGCGATCGCCGACCTGATCGACGCCGGCTCGCGCGAGGCGGCGCGCGCGGCCATGCGCTCGCTCCAGGGAGAGTTCTCCGCCATGGTGCGGGGCCTCACGGAGGCGGTGATCGACCTGCGCACCTATGTCGAGGCCGCCATCGACTTCCCGGAGGAGGAGATCGATTTCCTCGCCGATCGGGAGCTCGAGGAGCGCTTCCAGACCGTGCACGACCACTTCACCGGGGTCGAGCAGAGCGCGCGGCAGGGCCGGCTGCTGCGCGAGGGGATGACGGTCGTGATCGCGGGACGTCCCAATGCCGGCAAGTCGAGCCTGCTCAACCGGCTGGCCGGCTACGATGCGGCCATCGTGACCCCGATCCCGGGGACCACCCGGGACGTCGTCCGTGAGCGCATCGACATCGACGGCATGCCTCTCCATGTCCTCGACACGGCGGGTCTGCGCGAGGATGCGGATATCGTCGAGGCCGAAGGTATCCGCCGGGCGCATGCCGAGATGCGGCGGGCAGACCGGCTGCTCTTCGTGATCGACGCCCAAGCCGACGCCGGCGCCACCGCGTACGGCGAGGAAAAGGGCCGGCTGCCCGCCGACGTTCCCATGACGCTCGTGCTCAACAAATGCGACCTGGCGACCGGCATTCCGGTCGCCGACACCCTGGCGGGGCCGCCGCGGATCGCGCTGTCCGCCCTCACGGGGCAGGGACTGGACGTGCTGCGCGCGCACCTGAAGGCGTGCATGGGATATCAGACGGTGGAGGCCGGCACCGTGTCCGCCCGGCAGCGCCATCTGGAGGCGCTGGATCGCGCCCGGCGTCAGGTAGCTGCGGCGGAGCAGCGCCTGCGCGACAGCCGCGCCGGCGAGCTGGTGGCCGAGGAGTTGCGCGGCGCCCAGCAGGCGCTCGATGAGATCACCGGGGAATTCACCAGCGACGATCTGCTGGGCCGGATCTTCGGCAGCTTCTGCATCGGCAAGTAAGGCTAGGCATACTCGTTGATGGCGCTGGATCCGGGCTCCTGCCCGGCCCAGCGCGGCGGCGAGCAAAAGCGCGGTTTTTGCTGACCGCCTCCGCCACCTGCGGCGGCGGGGCACATCCCTGTGCCTGGCCCCCGCGTTCACGCCTGCGCATCCAAGAAAGGGCTAACGGTGTACCAGCGAATTCTCCTGGCCTACGACGGCTCCATCGAGGGGCGCACCGCGCTGCGCGAAGGGGCGCTGTTGGCGCGGCGGTACGGCGCGCAGGTCTTCGTGCTCTCGGTCATCCGCGAAGCCGCGGGCACGAAGCTTGGCGAGGGAGTCGGCGGCGGCGGCATCGCGCAGCAGGGCGTCGACTACGAGCGCGTGCTGGAGGAAGGCATGGCGCGGCTGCGGGCGCTCGGCTTCGAGGCCGTGGGCAAGCTCGTGATCGGCGAGCCGGCGCGCGAGATCGCCGCCTACGCCGAGCAGGTGCAGGCGGACCTGGTGGTGGTCGGGCATCGGCGCCAGAGCGCGATCGGGCGTTGGTGGTCGGGGCCGAGCGGCGCCTACCTGAGCGATCACATCCGCTGCAGCCTGTTGGTTTGCAAGAACATCATCGACGATGGGCAATTCGCGGCGCTGCTGGCGCAGAACGAGTTGGGACCCGCCGGCGCCGCGGCGGTTGGCGGGCGAGCGGCCGCAGCCCGCTCCGCCGAAGAGCGCCCGGGCGCGGATCGGGCTGCCGACGCGCGCAACAGTCCCGTGGTGCACGCGCCGTCGCCCACGCCGGCGCCGGCCCATCCGGCACCGTCGGCCCGTCAGCGGCGGGTCCGGGCCGTGTTGTTCATATTGTTGCCTCTGGTGCTGATCGTCGCGCTGGTCCTCTACGCCCTCGGCGGCGGCACCATTTCCACCGACGATGCGTATGTGGAAGCCAGCACCGTCGGAGTCTCGTCCGACGTGGCAGGCATCGTGTCGCAGGTGTACGTCAAGGAGAATCAGCACGTCACGCGCGGTGAGGTCCTCTATACCCTCCTCGATCGGCAATACCGCTACGCGCTGGACCGCGCCGACGCGCAACTCGACGCGACGCGCGACAGCCTGCTCGCCCAGCAGGCGAGCTACCGGCAGATGCAGGCGAAGATCGCGCAGGCCAAGTACGACCTGGGCTACAGCCAGGTGCAGTTCCACCGCGCTCAAAATCTCGCCCGGGTCAACATCGTCTCGCGCACGGGCTACGACACGGCGCACCGCGACCTCGAGAGCTCGCAACAGGCGCTGGCGTCGCTCAACGAGCAGCTCGCCGGCATCGCTGCCAGCCTCAACGGCCATCCCAACGGACCGGTGCAGCAGTACCCGCAGTACCTGAGCGCGCTGGCCGCGCGCAACGAGGCCGCGCGCGAGCTGGCGCACACCGTCGTGCGTGCGCCCTTCGATGGCATCGTCACCAGCGTGCCGTCCATCCAGCCCGGTCGGTACCTTGCGGCCTCCGTCACGGCTTTCTATCTGGTCGATACCGATCACGTCTGGGTCCACGCGAACCCGAAGGAGACCAAGCTGACTTATGTGCGTCCGGGCCAGTCCGTGACGGTGTCCGTCGATACCTATCCGGGCCGGACGTGGCACGGGACCGTCGAGAGCATCAGTCCGGCGGCCGCACAGCAGTTCTCGCTCCTTCCGGCCGAGAACACGAGCGGCAACTGGGTCAAGGTCGTGCAGCGCATCCCGATCCGCATCGCGGTCGATACCCGCGCCCGGAATCTGCCGCCGCTGCGTGCCGGTATGAGCGTGGAGATCAGCATTCATACCGGCCATTCGCGCGGCTGGTCTATTTTATGAGCGCTGGATCGAGGCTCCTGCCCCGCCCAGCGCTTTGCCACCTGCGGCGGCGGGGCACATCCTTGTGCCTTGGGGATCGGGAATGGCTGAGGAGTTGAGCCCGAGTACGCCCCATCGCGGCGGTATCACGCTTTGCGTGATGCTGGCGACCCTCATGCAGTCGCTCGACACGACGATCGCCAACGTGGCGCTGCCGCACATGCAGGGGAGCCTGGCGGCGAGCCAGGACCAAATCGACTGGGTGCTGACCTCCTACATCGTGGCGGCGGCGATCGCCACACCGCTCACCGGATTCCTGACCGCGCGACTCGGCCTCAAGCGTCTCTTCATCGTCTCCGTGGTCGGCTTCACCATCGCCTCCATGCTCTGCGGCATGGCGCAGTCGGTGACGGAGATCGTCCTCTTCCGCTGGTTGCAGGGTCTCTTCGGCGCCGCCCTGGTGCCCCTGTCGCAGACCGTGCTGCTCAACATCAATCCGCCGCAGCGGCATGGGTCGGCGATGGCGGCCTGGGGCATGGCAGTCATGGCGGCGCCGATCCTCGGGCCCGTGCTCGGGGGCTGGCTGACGGAGGATTACAGCTGGCGTTATGTGTTCTACATCAATCTGCCGATCGGGGTGTTGGCTTTGATCGGCATGGTGGCCTTCCTGCCGCAGGGGGAGCGCCGCGAGGCACGGCTCGACTGGACGGGCTTCATCAGCCTCAGCATCGCCATCGCGGCCCTGCAGGTGATGCTCGACCGGGGCCAGGAGCTCGATTGGCTCGGCTCGAAGGAGATCGTCGGCGAGGCGATCGTGGCGGGGTCGGCGTTCTATGTCTTCCTGGTCCATATCTTCACCGCGCGCGAGCCGTTCCTCAGGCCGGCGCTCTTCCGCGACCGCAACTTCACCGCCGGCGTGCTCTTCGTGGCGATCGTCGGCCTGACGTTCTACGCCTCGCTGGCGCTGCAGCCGCCCTACCTCCAGGACCTCATGAATTACCCGGTCATCACGGCCGGGTACGTGATGGGCCCGAGAGGCATCGGCACCATGGCTGCCATGATGATCGTGGGCAAGCTGATGGGACGGACCGACACGCGGCTGCTTCTCGGCATCGGGCTCGGGCTCTCGGCGTGGTCTTTCTATCTGATGACCGGATGGACACCGGACGTGTCGAGTTGGACCGTCATCTGGGTGGGAGTGATCCAGGGCGTCGGGCTCGGGTTTCTGTTCACGCCGCTCAGCGTGGTGTCGCTGGCGACCCTATCCCCGGGCGTGCGGCCGGAGGGCGCCGGGTTCTACAACCTGGCCCGCAACGTGGGCTCGAGCATCGGCATCTCAATCGTCGGCGCGCTTCTAGCGCGAACGACCCAGATCAACCACGCGGACATCACGCAGTACGTCACCGCTGCCAACCCGCACTTCGGGAATCCGGTCGTGGCGCAGACGCTGAATCCCCTGACCGCGTCCGGCCGCGCCGCGCTCGATGCACTGATCACCCGGCAGGCGCAGGTCATCGCCTATATCGACGACTACAAGCTCCTCATGATCGCCACGCTGGCCGTGATCCCGCTGCTCATCGTCTTCAAGGGCCGGTCCGATGCGCCGAGCGCGGAGCATTCCACGGTGGCGGAGATCTGAGCCTCGGAGGAGACTGAAATGACTGTTTCGGCTGCATGGGCGAGACGGTCGCTGCCGCGGCGGCTTCTGGAACACTCCACCGCTGCCTGATAAACGCAAGCCCAAACCGAACTAGACGTCGGCGCCCTTCATTTTGCGGTCTTGATGCCTCTTTTCGCTATGCACGTCGCTGATGAAAGCCTCTCCATCTTCTACTGCCAAGAGCAGCTCTTGCTGCACTTTGGCCTGCTTCTTGATCGTCAAATCCAGCACCATCCACGCCTGGCGGTATGCGTTGGCACGCCTCTGAGGCTGAAATACCGTCAGAACCGCAGATAGGATGGCGACTCCCAAGGCGGCCCGCTTGTCGCTGTCTTTGAACAAACTGCTCGCTACGCAGGCGCTTCCACCCGCAATGGCAGCCAACATGAACCACGCCATGGCTTGCCACGCGACGTAGCTGCAATACCAGATCCGCCGACGCCGTCGGACATTCTGATGCTCTCTCGCCATGCCGGCTTGTTCATTCATCGCAAACCTCCGCGTTATCGAACGGCGGTTACCTTTGAAGTGCGGCCTTTTCTCTAGCGGCCCGTGTCGCGCAGCGCCAGATCCTTGCTGTACGTGACGTTCATGATGTTGTTGTACCAGCCGAGGACGCGCGGCTTCACGAGCTGCTTGCTGGCGTAGAAGTAGATCGGGATCACCGGCTGGTCGTGCAGCATGAGGCGCTCCGCCTGTTCGAGGAGCGACCGGCGCTTCGCCGGATCGACCTCCGCGGTGGCGCGATCGAGCAGCGCGTCATACGCGGGATTGTCGTAGTGCGTGAGGTTGATGCCGAAATCGCTCCTGAAATACTGGGCGCAGGTATAGGCGTCGTTGTAGTCGCCGATCCAGCTCGAGCGAAACATCTCTACGTTGCCCTGGTTGATGTCCTGCAGGAGCGAGCGGAATTCCTCCGCCCTCAGCGTGACCTGCGCGCCGAGCGCCTGGCGCCACATCGAAGCGATCGCAATGGCGAGCTCCGCGTGCAGCTCGCCCGTGTTGTAGCGCAGCTCGAAGCGCAGGGGGTTCGCCGCCGAGTAGCCCGCTTCGGCGTACAGGCGTCGCGCCTCCGAGATCCGCCCCGCCATCGGCAGCGAGCGGTATTCAGGCTCCTGGGGCGTGTAGTTCGCGACGCCCGGTGGCACCCAGGTGTAGGCCGGCAGCTCCCCGGCGCGCAGCACCAGCGCGGCGAGCTTCTCCCGGTCGATCACCATGGAGAGTGCACGACGGAGCTTCGCTTCGTCCTTGAAGGGGGGGCGCTGCAGATTGAAGCCGTAGTAATAGGTCCCCAGCTCCGGTGTGGTGTGGAGCTGATCCCCGAGATGCGAGCGGATCCAGTCATACTGCGGTCGCGGGATCACGTCGGTCATGTCGAGCTGGTCCGCCCGATAGAGCGTCAGCTCCGCGTTCTCATCCGTGGTGATGATGTACTTCACCCCGTCCAGCCGTGTCGCGGCGTTGTTCCAGTAGTAGCGGTTCCGCGTGAGATAGATGTAGGAGCCGTGGATCCACTGCGACAGCACGAACGCTCCGTCCGAGGGCAGGTTGCCCGCACGGGCATACGCGGCGCGATCGTTGACCAGAGCGACCGGGTCCACCGGGCAGGTGCTGGGATGCGAGAGGAGCGCCGGCAGATACGGCGCGGGATCGTTCAGCTGCACGACCACCGTGTGCGCATCGGGGGCGGACACGCCGAGGCTCTCGGGAGGCTTGCGCCCCGCCACGATGTCGCTGGCGTTGGCGATGACGTCCACGACCTCCGCATATTGCGAAGCGGTGGCGGGCTCGACCAGTCGGCGCAACCCGGCGACGAAGTCCGCGGCGACGACAGGCTGGCCGTTGGACCATTTAGCGTCGTGCCGCAGAAAGAAGGTGTAGGTCTTGCCGTCGGGACTGACCCGCCATTTCTCGGCGACACCCGGCGCCACTGCGCCTGACTTGTCGAGCGTCGTGAGGCCCTCGCAGATATCCCGCAGCACCCGCTGACCTTCGACCGAGCGCGCCTGTTGCGGATCGAGCGAATCGGGCTCGGCGCCAATGCCGCGCAGGAGGACTGCGGCACCGTGCATTGTGCCGCCAGACCGGCCGCCGTGTGGAGCGTGCGAGCACCCCGCGAGCGCGGCGAGCGCGAGCATGAAAACGGAGAGTGCGCGGGCAGCGCTGCGCATCACTCAAGTATTACGCGGGCCGCTGGCGGCAGGCATTGATCTGGTCCCGCAGCGAGAGTGCCGCGGATCTGGCCGCCGAGGCGAAGTCATCTCCCGAGGAAGCGTAGAGAATGCCGCGCGAGGAGCTGACGAGGAGGCCCGTGCCGGCCGGAGTCTGGCCGTTGCGCACGACCTGCGCGACATCACCACCCTGCGCGCCGACGCCGGGCACCAGAAGCGGCATCTCCCCGATGATCTGCCGGATCTCGGCCAGCTCTTGGGGGTAGGTCGCGCCCACGACCAGCAGGCAATTCCCGCGCGAGTTCCAACGCGTCGCGGCCATCTCCGCGACCACGTGATACAGCCGCCGGCCGCCCTCGCCGACAGTGAGGTCCTGCAGGTCGCGGGCGCCGGGATTGGAAGTGCGGCAGAGCACCACGACACCGCGGTCCTCGCGCCGCAGGAAGGGCTCCAGCGAGTCTCCCCCGAGGTAAGGGTTTACCGTAACGGCATCGGCGCCGTAACGCTCGAACGCCTCGATCGCATACCGCTCCGCAGTGTTGCCGATGTCGCCGCGCTTGGAATCGAGAATCACCGGCACTCCGGGATAGGTGCGGTGAATGTAGTCGATGGTGCGCTCGAGCTGATCTTCCGCCTCGTAGGCCGCGTAATGGGCGAACTGCGGCTTGTAGGCGCAGACCAGGTCCGCCGTGGCATCGATGATGGCTTTGTTGAACTGGAAGATCGGCGACGGGTGTTCG
This sequence comes from Steroidobacteraceae bacterium, assembly GCA_035552895.1. GTDB lineage: Bacteria > Pseudomonadota > Gammaproteobacteria > Steroidobacterales > Steroidobacteraceae > 13-2-20CM-66-19. The sequence goes on along the minus strand of DATNEU010000065.1, from coordinate 57,202 downwards.
GCGACCTGGCGCGGAAAGCGCTCGATCTCCGGATCGAGCCCCACGCAGACGAGCGAGTCGCTGCGCGCCCAGCACGCAGCCAGTTGTGTCTGGAAGGTGGTCATGCGACGCGAGCGCGCTCCGCTGCGAGACTGAGCTTCTTCAGGTGAACCAGCAGCAGCGTGACGGCGGCCGGCGTCACGCCCGGCACCCGGCCGGCCTGCCCGATGGTTGCGGGCCGATACTCCGACAGCCGGCCGCGCACTTCGTGCGACAGTCCCGCCACCTGGTTGTAGTCGATGTCGTCCGGCAGTCTCGTCTCCTCGTTGCGGCGCTGGCGCTCGATCTCCTCACGCTGGCGCTCGATGTAGCCGGCATATTTGGCGCGGGCTTCGACCTGCAGGCGCACCTGCGGAGCGATCCGGTCGTCCGTCAGGGCGGCGAGCCATTCGGGGCTGCCGGCCACTTCGAGGAGCGCGTCGTAACTCACTTCAGGGCGCCGCAGCAGCTCGAATGCCGAGACGTCGCGCGCCAGCGGCCCCGAGAGGACTCGCTGCGACCACTCCTCGGGGACCTTGTCGGGATGGATGCGGACACTCTGCAGCCGGGTCGCTTCCTCGTCCGACAGGCGCTGCTTCGCCTCGAACATCCGCCAGCGCTCATCATCGATGAGGCCTAGCTCGCGGCCGAGCGGCGTCAGACGCAGATCGGCGTTGTCCTCGCGCAGCAGCAGGCGATGCTCGGCGCGGCTGGTGAACATGCGATAGGGCTCGCGGGTTCCCCGTGTCACCAGATCGTCGATGAGGACGCCGAGGTAACCCTCGCTGCGCTTCGGCACCCAGGCGTCGCGCTGGCGGGCGGAGAGCGTCGCGTTGATCCCGGCCACCATGCCCTGGGCGGCGGCTTCCTCGTATCCCGTCGTGCCGTTGATCTGGCCGGCGAAAAAGAGGCCGCGAAGCGCTCGGGTCTCGAGCGACGGCCGCAGGTCGCGGGGATCGAAGTAGTCGTACTCGATCGCATATCCAGGCCGGGTGAGGTGCGCGTGCTCGAAGCCGGGGATGCTGCGCACGAGCTCGTACTGCACGTCGAAAGGCAGACTGGTGGAGATGCCGTTGGGGTAGATCTCGTGCGTGTCGAGCCCCTCGGGCTCCACGAAAATCTGGTGCGAGGCCTTGTCGGCGAAGCGAAAGACCTTGTCCTCCACGGAAGGGCAATACCGGGGACCCACGCCTTCGATGACGCCCGTGAACATCGGCGATCGATCGACGGCACCCCGGATGATCTCGTGCGTCCGCTCAGTCGTATGTGTAATGAAACAATCTATTTGTTTTGGGTGATGTTCGACTCGCCCAAGAAACGAAAATACCGGCAGCGGGTGATCGCTGGCCTGGCGGGTCATCGCCGAGAAGTCGAGCGTCCGGCCATCCAGCCGCGGCGGCGTACCGGTCTTCAGCCGCCCCACCCGAAATGGCAGCTCGCGCAGGCGGCTGGCCAGCCGATTCGACGGCGGATCGCCGGCGCGACCGCCCTGGTAATTATCGAGTCCCACGTGGATGCGTCCGCCGAGGAAAGTGCCCACCGTGAGGACCACCGCCGGTGCCTCGAAGACGATGCCGGTCACCGTCACGACGCCCTTGACGGTGTCCCCCTCGACCCGGAGGTCCGCGGCCTCCTGCTGGAAGATCGACAGGCGCGGCTCGCTCTCGAGGAGAGCGCGGACTGCCTTTTTGTAGAGCTGGCGATCCGCCTGGGCGCGGGTCGCCCGCACGGCCGGACCCTTGCTGCCGTTCAGCGTCCGGAACTGAATCCCGGCCCGGTCCGTGGCGCGCGCCATGGCGCCGCCGAGTGCGTCGATCTCCCGAACGAGATGGCCCTTGCCGATGCCGCCGACTGCGGGATTGCAGCTCATCTGCCCGAGGGTCTCGATGCTCTGGGTCAGAAGCAACGTGCGCGCGCCCATGCGGGCCGCCGCCAGGGCGGCCTCCGTGCCGGCGTGACCGCCGCCGATGACGATGACATCGAAAGGTTGGGAGAAGCGCATCCTGAATATTGTAGCCGCGCGGCGCGTGAACAAGGGCAGAGTCGGCAGCGCCGCCGATGCCTTATCCTTGCGCTGGATCCGGGCTCCTGCCCGGCCCAGCGCGCCTCGGCCAAAAAGCGTGGTTTTTACCCGAGGCTGCGCCACCTGCGGCGGCGGGGCACGTCCCTGTGCCTGCGACGCTTTCGTGCGGATTGTCAATTCGGGGTGATCGTTCGTCCAAGGACAACTAGCTCGAGTGAGCCTGCGCAACACACTGCTGCTTCTTTGTCTGGCTGCCGCGCTGCCGGTGACGGGCCATGCCTGGGCGGCCGGGCGACTGCCGCTGTCGCCCTGCGAACTGCACCAGAGCGAGGAGCTGACGCTGATTGAGGCCCAGTGCGGCCGGCTGGCCGTGGCGGAGAATCCTGCAGCGCCGCACGGACGGCAGATCGAGCTGCGTGTGGCGGTGGTTCCCGCCGTCAGCACCCGCAAGCTTCCCGATCCGCTCTTCATTCTGGCCGGCGGCCCGGGAATGGCCGCCACTTCCTTCTATGCCAGCGTCGCGCCGGTGTTCGAGCCCATCCATCGCGATCGCGACATCGTGCTGGTCGACCAGCGCGGCACGGGCGGCTCCAACGCCCTGAATTGCGAGTCGAGTGAGGAAGACCTCTATCAGAGCTCGACCGCGCAGATCGTCGCCGAGACGCAGCGTTGCCTGAAGATGCTGAGTGCGCGCGCCGACGTGCGGTTCTACACCACGAGTCTGGCCGTACAGGACCTCGACCGGGTGCGGGCGGCACTGGGTTATGACCAAATCGATCTCTATGGATCCTCCTACGGCACGGTCGTCGCGCAGCAGTACGTCCGCCGCTTTCCGGACCGGGTGCGCAGCGTCATCCTCGATGGCGTAGTGCCGCCCCAATTGGCCCTCGGGGCCACGAGCGCCCTCGATGCGCAAGCAGCGTTGGTGAGCATCTTCTCGCGCTGCGTGCAGCAGCCGGCCTGTCACGCGCGTTTCGGGGACCCGGCCGCATCCTACCGGCAGGTGCGCGAGGCGCTTGCGGCCCACCCGGTGTGGCTCGATCTGACCGACCCGACGAGCGGTGAGCCGTATCGCCTGCAGTTCACGAATGACCAGCTCGCGATGGTCCTGCGTCTGGCGAGCTACACACCGGAGCTCGCGGCACTGTTGCCTCTCGACCTGCACGAGGCCGGCGCGACCGGCAACTACGGACCGCTCGCGGGCCAGTTTCTTCTCATCGACCGCGTCTATGGCGACGCGGTCGCCGAAGGCATGAATTACACGGTGGTGTGCTCCGAGGACGTGCCGTTCTATCAGGTCAACGAGGAGGAGCGCGCCGAGCTCGCCAAGACATTCCTCGGCACCTCGCAGCTCGATGGGCTGCAGGCGGTCTGCGGGATCTGGCCGCGCGGTCCGGTCGATCCCGACTTCCACCAGCCCCTGCACTCGCCGGTGCCGGCGCTCCTCCTTTCGGGCGGCAACGATCCGATCACTCCGCCGCGCTACGCCGCGCTGGCGAGCCGCGGATTCGCGCACGGCCTCAGCCTGGTGATTCCCGGATTCGGGCACGGCCAGCTCACCGATGCCTGCATGGCAGGAGTGATGGCGCAGTTCATCCGCCGCGCATCGGTCGCCGGCCTCGACACGGCCTGCACTCGCCAACTGTCGCCCATGCCCTTCTTCCTGACACGGAACGGGCCCGCACCTTGATCGAAGCCGAGGGACTCAGTAAGCGCTTCGGCACGGTCGCGGCGGTGAGCGGCGTGGGCCTGCGTGCCCTCGATGGCCGCATCACCGGTCTCCTCGGTCCCAACGGGGCCGGCAAGTCGACGACCCTGCGCATCCTCTACACGGTGCTGCCGCCGGATTCCGGTGATGCCCGCATCGACGGCATCAGTGTCGTCGGCGACCCGCTCGGTGCCCGTCGCCGCATGGGCGTGTTGCCGCACGGCGCGGGACTCTACCCCAACCTGACCGCTCGCGAGAATGTGCTCTACTTTGGCGCGCTGCATGGACTCTCGCGCAGCGAGCGGCGCACCCGCACGGCGGAGCTGGTCCGGCAGCTGGAGATGGAAGAGTTCGCGGACCGGCCGGCGCGCGGTTTCTCCCAGGGACAGCGGATCAAGACGGCGCTGGCACGCGCCCTCGTCCATCGCCCGCGGAACATCCTTCTCGATGAGCCCACCAACGGCCTCGATGTCATGGCCGTTCGAACGCTGCGCGCGCTGCTGCAGAGCTTGCGCGGCGAAGGCCATTGCATTCTCTTCTCCAGCCACGTGATGCAGGAGATCGCGGCGCTCTGCGATGATGTGGTCGTCATCGCCCATGGCGTCGTGGCGGCGCAGGGCACGCCCGCGGAGCTGCGCACCCGCGCCGGGACGGAATCACTGGAAGAGGCCTTCGTCCGGCTGGTGGGCTCGGCCGGCGCCGCGCTGCAAGCCGAGGGAACGGGACCATGAAGGCGATCTGGCGCGTATTCGTCAAGGAGTTCCGCGAGAACCTCCGCGACCGGCGCACGGTGATCTCCGCACTGATCTTCGGGCCTCTTTTCGGTCCGCTCCTCATCGCCATCGCGCTGTCCTTGAGCTTCCGCAACGCCGGGGTGCAGGCCGACCGGCCGCTGCACCTGACGGTCTCGCACGCGGAGCGCGCACCGGACCTCGTCGGGTACCTGCGCGAGCACAATGTCAGAATCAAAGCGGTCGCGGAGGATCCGTCCGCGGCGCGGAGGGAGGTGGCGGCGCACCGCGGCCAGGCGGTGCTGCTGGTGCCCGAGGACTTCGGGTCGCGGCTCGAGGCCGGGCGACCCTCGCCCCTGCTGCTCTTCGCCGATGAATCGAATACGGACAGCGCGCGCAGCGTCGAGCGGATCGCCGGCTTCGTCAATCAATACGGCGGCACGGTCGCGCGCCTGCGCCTGATGGCGCGCGGGCTGGATCCGCTGCTCACCGTTCCCATTGTTCTCCATCCCATCGACATCTCCACACCCGCGGCCCGCTCGGCGCTGGCACTCGGGGGCCTGAGCTACCTGATCGTGCTCACGATGCTGATGGGCGGCATCTACCTGGCGATCGACGCCACCGCGGGAGAGCGCGAGCGTGGCTCGCTGGAGCCGCTCCTCACCGTGCCCGTGCGCCGCGAGCATCTCATCTACGGCAAGATCGCGGCGGCGTGCGTCTACATGACTTTGTCGCTCGTCCTGACGGTAACCGCTTTCTGGATCCTGCTGCGCTTCGTCGGGCTCGAGCGCTTCGGGATGAGCGCCGATTTCGGACCGCGCGTCGCGCTGGACATCGTGCTGGCCTGCCTGCCGCTGGTGCCGGCGGGCGCGGCCCTCATGACCGTCGTGGCCGCCTTCACCCGCAGCTATCGTGAGGCCCAAACCTACGCGGGGCTGGTCCTCCTCGTGCCGACACTGCCTCTCGTCTTCGCGGACGTCCTTGGGCTGCAGCCGCGGGCGGCGCTCATGGCCGTTCCGTCGCTCAGCCAGCATTTCATCATCATGAGCCTCATTCGGATGCAGCCGTTGCCAGCCGGGTATGCGGCGCTCTCGGTCTGCTCGACGCTGCTCCTGGGGGCGCTCCTGGTCTACGCCGCGGGCCGTCTCTACCGCCGCGAAGCGTTGCTCGGCTAGAGAGCGTCCTTTCGGCCTGCGCGAAGCGCATGACAATACCTGTCGGCGAAGGCGCGCGCCTCGACCTCGAAGCGGTTGTTCCAGTAGCCCTTGCGCAGCCACTCCAGACAATACCGGATGAGGGTGAGATCCCCCGGCTCCCATTGTTTGAGCACGTGATAGTACTCGTGCAGCACCACCGAGGGACTCTCGAAAAACTGCTGAGCCGAGCCGCGCAGGTAGATGCGCCGGCGCCGGGTGGTGGCGATGGCTCGCGGATGCAGCCGCGCGTACAGCGAGTACTCGACGATGAGGACTCGAGATACCGGCTCACCGAATACGGCCTCCAGCGCCGATCGGAGGGAACCCGGGAGAGTTACCTTGTGTCCCATCCTCACGATGTGGGCGTGTAAGATGGCCTCATGAGAATACTCCTCGCTGCAGTGTTGACCGCCGCCTCCACTTGGGCGATTGCCGGGCCGCCTGCCGGAATCCCGCCGGGCCCGCCGCCGCGGCCGGCCACCGTACAGGTGACGGGCCAGGCCAAGGTGTCGGAAACGCCGGATCGAGTCTACATCGACATCGGGGTGACCACTCAGGCGCGCAAGTCCGAGGCCGCCGCCTCGCAGAATGCCGCGCGGCTTTCCGCGGTGATCGCGGCCGTGAAGCGGGCCGCGGGCCCGGGCGCGCAGCTCACGACGACGGAATATTCCATCAGCCCCCAGTACACCTATCCGCCGCACGGCACGGCCACCATCAACGGCTACACCGCGACCAACGTCGTCCAGGTGAGACTGGATGACCTGCGGAAAATCGGCCCGGTGCTCGATGCCGCGACGCAGTCGGGGTCCAACAACGTGCAGGACATACGCTTCGCGCTGCGCGACGAGCAGGTCCCCCGAGCGGAGGCGCTGCGGGAGGCCGCCCTCAGCGCGCGGCAGGATGCCCAGGCGCTGGCGGACGCCCTCGGTCTCAGAATCGTGCGGGTACTCTCCGTGGATGAGCAAGGCGGCGGCTTCGTACCCGCGCCCCGCATATACATGCAAGCCCGGCAATTGGCTCTAGCGGCGCCTTCCACCCCTGTCGAGCAGGGCACGATAGCGGTCAACGCCAGCGTTACCTTGACAGTGGAAGTTGCCCCCGCCAAGCGCTAGGCTGTCCTCAACCGGGTGCGGCGGACACGCCGCAAATTCGGAGGTGGACGATGACTACCGTGCGTCACCTGCTCGACGGCAAGGGTCGGGCGCTCTTCAGTATCGAGCCTGAGGACCCGGTCCTCGAGGCGATCCGGATGATGGCGGAGCGCCACGTCGGAGCGCTTCTGGTGATGCGCGGCGCGGAGCTGGCCGGTATCGTGTCGGAACGCGACTACGCGCGTAAGGTCGTCCTGCTCGGCCGCGCGTCGGCGGAGACGCCCGTCTGGCAGATCATGAGCTCGCCGGTCGTCACCGTCTCACTCGACAACACTCTGCAGGACTGCATGCACCTCATGACCGAGCGGCGAATCCGCCACCTCCCGGTGGTGGAGGACGGGCGCGTCATCGGGATGATCTCGATCGGCGACCTGGTGAAGGCCGTCATCGAGGAGCAGCAGCAGACGATCGAGCAGTTGGAGAGCTACATTCACAGTTGAGGTGGCAGCCCGGCGCGTGGCGGCCCCTGGCGGGGGCCCGTCACGACCACGATCCGCATGGTGCGAAGCGCGGTTTCGAGCAGCGGCGCGATGGCGCGGGGAAGAATGCGGTCGCCCGGGGAATCTTCGGGGAACATGGTGATAATCTACGCTTATTACGTAGATTATCGAGTTGCAGCCCCGAGCATGTCGAATCCGCCCGTCGCGTTCGGGCCGGAATGCTTGCTGGCTACGCTCACTTCCTCCAGAACGTCCGCGTGAACAGCACGATCACGCTGAAGATCTCCAGCCGTCCGAGCAGCATCGCCGCCGTGCAGATCCAGGTCTGCAGGGCCGTCAGCGCGTGCAGGTTCCAGATTCCCTGGCCGGGCAGGCCATAGGCGGTGTTGTTGATGGAGGCCACGATGACGCGGAAGGCCCAGCCGAAGCGCATCCCCGTGAGCAGCATCGCGAAGGTGAGCAGCGACACCGTCATGAAGTAGAGGAATACGAAGGCCAGCACCGCATCCGCCGCACGCTCCGGCACGGGCCGGCCGCCGACGCGCACCGGTGCCATGGCGCTGGGGTGCACGAGCAGCTTCAGCTCGCGTCCGGCCTGTCGTGCGAGCACCAGTGTGCGGAACATTTTGGTGCCGCTGCCGGCGGAGCCGGTGCTGCAGGTGATCCCGGAGAGAAACAACATCCAGATTGGGGCGAAGGCCGGCCAGGTCGTGAACCCCGACGCGCCCACGGTGACCCAACCGGTGGTCGTGGCCATGGAAATGACGTTGAAGGCTGCGTAACGCAGGGATCTGCCGAACGTCGGATAGACGTCGTGCCACGTCAGAAGTCCCGCGACGAACACCACGCTGGCTGCGATCAGGACCGCGATCGCTTTGAGCTCCGGATCGTGGCGATAGGGCTTCAACGACAGCCGCCGAAGCGCCGCGAAGTGCCGTGCGAAGTTGAGCGACGCGATCAGCATCAGGATGATCAGCACGAACTCGACGGATGCGGAGTGGAAGTATCCGACGCTGGCATCGTGCGTCGAAAACCCGCCGAGGGCGACAGCGGAGAACGCGTGGCATACCGCGTCGAACCACGTCATGCCGCAGACACGCAGCGCCAGAACGCCGCATAGCGTGAGCAGTGCATACACCAGCCACAGTGATCGGGCGGTCTCCGTGATTCGGGGCGCGAGCTTCTCGTCCTTCACCGGGCCCGGCGCCTCGGCCCTCGAGAGCTGCAAGCCTCCCACTCCGAGGAGAGGCATCACCGCGACGGCCACCACGATGACGGCGAGCCCGCCCAGCCAGATGAGCGAGAAGCGCCAGAAGTTGAGCGACGGTGCGAGCGAATCGAGCCCGTCGAGCACGGTGGAGCCGGTGGTCGTGAGGCCCGACATGGTCTCGAAAAACGCGCGGGTGAAGGTCAGCCCGGGCATGCTGAGGAGCAGCGGCAGGGTGGCGGCGGCGGCGAGAACGATCCAGCCGAGGGTCACCAGCAGGAAGCCGTCGCGTGCCTTGAGCTCCCGCCGGTGCCGGTACGTCGCGGCCGCCAGCGCTGCTCCGGCGGCGAAGGTGATCGCCGCGGCGAGCAGGAATCGCGGCCAGAGCCCGTCTCCCGTCGCCAGCGAGCAGCCGATCGGCAGAATGTAAACCAGTCCGAAGGCGGCAAGGATGATCCCCAGGAGGTTCAGAACGCCGAGCAAGTTGCGCTGCCTGGTCCGGGCTACGGGCGCACGGCGCGCATGAAGAGGCGCTCCACCGCTTCGATGTGGCGGCGATCGGCGAGGAAGAGGATCACGTGATCGCCCGACTGCACGACCGTGTCGTGATGCGCCATGATCACCTGCTCCCCGCGCACGACCGCCCCGATCGAGGCGCCTTCCGGCAGCGGGATGGCGGAGACCGTCCTGCCGACCACGCGTGAGCTGTGCTCATCGCCATGCACGATCGCCTCGAGGGCCTCGGCGGCGCCGCGCCGCAGGGAGTGCACCCGCACCACATCGCCCCGGCGCACGTGCGCGAGCAGCGAGCCGATGGTGATGCTCTGCGGCGAGATGGCCACGTCGATGCTGCCGGCCTCGATGAGATCGGCGTACGAGGGTTTGTTGATCAGCGCCATCACCTTGTGCGCGCCCAGGCGCTTGGCCAGCATGGCCGAGAGGATGTTCGCCTCCTCGGAGTTGGTGAGCGCGGCGAAGACGTCGGCGCTGTCGATGTTCTCCTCGATCAGCAGCTCCTCGTCCGCGGCATCGCCCCCGAGCACGATGGTGTTGACGAGCTGCTCCGACACCCAGCGCGCGCGGCGGGTGTCGCGCTCGATGAGCTTCACCTGACTCGTCTTCTCGAGGGAGCGGGCGAGGCGATAGCCGATGTTGCCGCCGCCCGCGAGCACCACACGGCGGATGCGGGAGTTCTCCTTGCGCAGCTCGCCTATCACGCGGCGGATGTCATCGCTCGCCGCCAGGAAGAACACCTCGTCACCCTCCTCGATGATCGTCGCGCCCTCCGGCGGAACGCTGCGGCCGCGCCGGTAGATGGCGACCACTCGCGCCTCCATGCGGGTCAGGTGCTCCGGCAGCTCCCGCAGGCAGTGGCCCACGAGCAGGCCGCCGCTCACCGCACGAACTCCGACCAGGCGGACCTTGCCCGCCGCGAAGTCGAGCACCTGCAGGGCGCCGGGATGGCGGATCAGCCGCTCGATGTATTCGGTGACGAGCTGCTCCGGGCTGATGAAGACGTCGACGGGGATCGACTGCTCGCTGAAGAGCTCCGGCCGCTGGGTGTACTCGGCGGAGCGGATGCGCGCGATCTTGGTCGGCGTGCGGAACAGCGTGAAGGCCACCTGGCAGGCCATCATGTTGACTTCGTCGCTGCTGGTCAGCGCGACGACGATTTCCGCCTCGGCCGCGCCGGCCGCCTCGAGAACGGGCGGATAGGCGGCGTTGCCGGCGACCGTATGGACGTCGAGGCGGTCCTGCAGGTCGCGCAGGATGTCCTCATTGACATCGACCACCGTGACCTCGTTGGCTTCTTCGCGCGAAAGGTGCCGGGCGACGGTGCGGCCGACCTGCCCGGCGCCCAAAATGAGGATCTTCATGTTGAGATCAGAGCCCGTAGCTCAGGCACAGGGACGTGCCCCGCCGCCGAAGGTGGCGGAGCTTTGGGCAAAAACCACGCTTTTTGCCCAAAGCTGCGCTGGGCCGGGCAGGAGCCCGGATCCAGCGCTCATGAAACAGGCTCCAGGTTAGCGTACTGCATCATGAGCCATTTGGTGCCTTGCTGCTCGAAGTTGACCTGCACCCGCGCATGCGGGCCGCTGCCCTCGACATTCAACACCACACCTTCGCCGAATTTGCCGTGGCGCACGCGGGCGCCGAGGTGCATGCCGGGCGGCGGCGGCTCCTCGGTCCGGAATCGGATCGCGGGCACCGCCGGCTGATCGCGCCGCATCCGGGCGGCGGCCACGGCGCGCGCGACCTGCACGCGCGGCCTGACCTCCGCGACGATGTCCTGCGGCACTTCCTTGATGAAGCGCGAAGGCGCGGGATGAGTGTCCATGCCGTGCAGGCGCCGCTGCTCCGCGTAGGTGAGGTAGAGGTGCTTCATCGCGCGCGTCATGCCGACGTAGCAGAGTCGGCGCTCCTCCTCCAAGGCCTCCAGGTCCGATATGCAGCGCTGATGAGGGAAGAGCCCTTCCTCCATGCCGCAAAGGAAGACGTACATGAACTCCAGCCCCTTGGCCATGTGCAGCGTCATCATCTGGACGCTGTCCTCGCCTGCATCGGACTGCCGCTCACCGGACTCCAGCGCCGCATGCGCCAGGAAGGCCTCGAGCGGCGGCAGCTCGAGATCGGCGCTCTCGGCGCCGAAGCTGCGGGCGGCGCTCACCAGCTCCGCCAGGTTCTCGAGCCGCGCCTCGTTGCGCGCCACCTCGCCCCGGACGGCGTCCTGACTCGGTTTCTCGCGGCCGTGATACTCGATGAGGCCGCTCTGCTTGAGCACGTGATCGATCTGCTCGTGCAGCGGCAATCCCGCGATCTCCTGCGCCAGCCGGTCGATGAGCTCGTGGAAACCGCGCATCGCGTTGGCGGTCCTGCCGCCCTGCTGCGCGTCGCTGCGGCTCGTGGCGGCTTTCCACAGCGAGCTGCCGGCGGCCCTGGCCTCTTCCCGCAGAGTCTCCACCGTCCGCTCGCCGATGCCGCGCGTCGGCAGATTCACGACCCGCTCGTACGCCCCGTCGTCGTCGCGATTCAGCAGCAGCCGCAGATAGGCGAGTGCGTCCTTGATCTCCGCCCGCTCGAAGAACCTCAGCCCGCCATAGACCCTGTAAGGAATGCGCGCAGCAATAAAAGCTTCCTCGAACGCGCGCGACTGGGCGTTGGATCGGTAGAGCACGGCGATGTCATCGCGCCGATTGCCGCTGGCGACGTAATCGGCGACGCGCCGCGCGACGAACTCCGCCTCGTCACGCTCATTGAAGGCGGCATAGAGTTGGATCGGCAGACCGGGCTCCCCATTCGTCCACAGCGTCTTGCCGAGGCGGCCGGAGTTGTGTGCGATGAGCCCGTTGGCGGCCATGAGAATGGCCGCGGTGGAGCGGTAGTTCTGCTCCAGTCGGTAGAGCTTCGAGCGCTCGAAATCGCGGCGGAACTGCTGCAGGTTCTCCACCCGGGCCCCACGCCAGCGGTACACCGACTGGTCGTCGTCGCCCACCACGAAGGGGTGTCCCTCGGGACCGGCGATGAGACGCAGCCACGCGTACTGGATGGAGTTGGTATCCTGGAACTCGTCCACCAGCACGTGGCGGAAGCGCTGGCGGTAATGCGCGAGCAGCTCCGGATGATCGCGCCAGAGCTCGTAGGCGCGCAGCAGCAGCTCCGCGAAGTCGACCACGCCGGCGCGCGCACAGGCCTCCTCGTAGAGGCCGTAGAGCCGGATCATCTGCGCGCGGGTGGGATCGTTGCCGGCCTTGAGGTCCTTCGGCCGCCGGCCCTCGTCCTTGTTCGAGTTGATGAACCACGTGACCTCGCGCGGCTCCCAGCGCGACTCGTCGAGGTCGTTGGCCTTGATGATCCGCTTCACCAGGCGCTGCTGGTCGTCCGAATCGAGGATCTGGAAGCCTTGCGTGAGCCCCGCCTCGCGCCAGTGCAGCCGCAGCAGCCGGTGCGCGATGCCATGGAAGGTGCCGATCCAGAGCACCCCGGGCGGGGCGCCGAGGAGCTGCTCCACCCGGCCGCGCATCTCGCCGGCCGCCTTGTTGGTGAAGGTGACCGCCAGGATGGAGTACGGCGAGGCATGCTCCACCTGGATGAGCCAGGCGATGCGGTGGGTGAGCACCCGGGTCTTGCCGCTGCCCGCGCCGGCCAGCACCAGCACGGGCACGAGCGGCGCCGAGACCGCGGCGCGCTGGGCTTCATTCAGCGGATTGAGGATGGCATCGAGGTACATGGGGGGCGCATTTTAGGGTATGGACGTGGTGCGCATCTCGGTCATGAACCGGACCAGGGCCACGACGAAGCTGAGCAACACGGGCCCGATGATGAGGCCGAGCACGCCGAACGCCGAGACGCCCCCCACGGCTCCCACGAAGACCGCCAGGGTGGACACATGCGCGCGATGCGCCGTGAGGAGCGGGCGCGCGACGTTCTCCACTACCGCGAGCAGGCCGGTCCAGAAGGCCAGAAAGACCGCCGCGACCCAGTGGCCGCTCACGGCGAGATAGACCACCGCCGGCACCAGCACGATGGCCGCGCCCGCCGGCAGCAGCGCCGCGATCATCGCCAGCACACCGAAAACGACCGGGGACGGCAAGCCGGCAAGCGCGAACCCGATCGCCACGAAGATGCCCTGGATCAGCGCGGTCGCGGCCGACCCGAACACCACCGCGCGCGTCACGCTCCCCAGGTAATCGAGCAGCCGTTCGCGCCGGGCGGCCTCGAGCGGAATCAGGCGGGTCACATGATCGAGAATCGCGCGCCCGTCCCGCAGCAGGAAAAAGAGCAGGAAGAGCATCATGAAGAAGCCGACGACGGTGCCGAAGACGCCGAGCGCGAGGTTGCCGCCCGCAGCCGCGGCGGACTTCAGCACCTCCTGCATCCCGCCGGTGATCCACCCCTGAATCTGCCCGGCGGTCACCGGGACGTTCGCACTCGACCAGCGCAGCACGTCGCCGAGCACCGGATAGCTCTGCAGCCGTGCGAGGAGCTGTGGATAGCCGAGAAAGCTCTGGCCCCGGAATTGGCCGATGAGGCTGGCGACCTGGCCGGCGAACACCACGCCGAGAACCGAGACCGGCGCGAGCACCAGGAAAGGCGTCAGGCCGGTGATGATGCCCGCGGAGAGCATGCTGCGGCCCTTGAGGCGTCGCGAAAGCCGCTCATGCAGCGGATGCAGCAGGAAGGCGAGCACCACCGCCCAGCCGAGCGCCCCCCTTAGCGGCGCCAGCACGGCGAGCAGCAGGTACGCGAGGACGACGGCGGTCGCGAGGAGAAAGCTGCGACGGTAGAAGCCGGAATAGACCATGGCGCGCCGTCAGGTGCTCAAATCACGCAGCAGCCCGCTCACGAGCTGCGCCATCTCGGCCACTTTGCCCGGCTTCTGGATGACGGTGCGCACGCCGACGGCTGCTGCGCGCTGCGCCGCGGCCGGATCGATGCAACCGCTTGCGATGACGACGGCGGTGTCGGGGCGTATGGCGAGCACCGCTTCCGCGAGCTCCACGCCGCTCATGCCTCCCGGCATGGTGAGGTCCGTGAGGACGAGGGAGAAAGCCTGCGGGTCCCGTCCGAACGCCGCCAGCGCTTCCTCTGCGTTGGCAAAGCCCTCGGAGGCGATGCCGAGTTTCTCCAGCGCCCGCGTGATCAGAAAAACCAGCGTCGGCTCGTCATCGACGTAGAGAACGCGTCCGGGCGAGCCGCTCACCACGCGTTCCTCAGCTCCCGCAGCTTCAGAAACACGGTGCGCGCATCGGGCCGCTCGCCGATCTGCGGGTACGCCTCGCGCAACCGAGCGATGACTGTCGGGCTCTGCAGGCGGAAGAACGTGTTGATTCGCTTCTCCTCACCGAGAGTCGTGATCATCATCGCCTGCGGCTTCTCCTGACGTGCGCTCTCCAGGAGTCGGCGCGCTGCGGGGTTGTCGGGCTCCCGATCCAGCGTGAACTCGAGGTTGCGCGCCAGGTACTCATGTCCCGGGAAGACCCGCGTGTCCTCGGGCAGGCGCGCGAGCTGGGTGACGAACGTATCGTAGAGCTGCTCGGGATGACCGCCGTTGTGGCAGTTGCCCGCCCCTGCGTTGAAGAGCGTGTCGCCGCAGAAGAGGGCTGATCCATCGCCTCTGGCAAGGAGGCAGATGTGCGCCAGGGTGTGACCCGGCGTGTCGAGGCACTCGAGCTCCACGGTGCGCCCCACTCGCACGACATCGCCCTTGCCGAGCCCGCGGTCGACGCCGCCGATCCGGCTTGCGGCCGCGGCATGGGCCAGAACCTTGGCGCCCGTCGCGCCCACGAGGCCCGTATTGCCGCCCGTGTGGTCGCGATGCTCATGGGTGTTCAGGATCTGGGTGATCTGCCACCCCTGGTTCCGCGCCGCATCGAGGCACAGCCGCCACTCCAAAGGATCGATCGCCAGCGCCTCGCCAGTCTCCGGGCAGGCCACGAGATAGTGGAAATTGCGGTACGGATTGCCGGACCAGATGCGCTCGACGAGCATCGGGGGAGCATACCGGAACCCACCGGCCATGCCACTGACCGTCCGTGGCGGCAGGGCCCCCGGCCCGGCCATCCGTGGCCGGGCGTTCGCTGAAAGACACCGGCTCACCCACCGGCGCCCAGAGCCTCCTGGGGCGTGCCGGGCGAGGGCTCGGGCTCCGCGACCCGCAGAGTGCAGATTCCGCCGATCACCATGCTCACCCCCGCCAGCACCAGGCCGAAAGCGGGCTGATCGGCGAACAGGGCATGCACCAGCCCCCCGAGCACGCTGGCCGCCAGCATCTGCGGGATGACGATGAAGAAGTTGAAGATGCCCATGTAGACGCCCATCTTCTCCGCCGGCAGGTTGTCGGAAAGGAGCGTGTAGGGCAGCGAGTTGATCGACGCGGAGGCGAAGCCGACCCCAGCCATGGAGAGCAGCAGCCAGTGGGGGCTGTGGACCCAGGCGAAGGAGGCGAGCCCGAGTCCGCCCACCGCGAGGTTCAGCAGATGGCTCCAGCGCAGCCCGAGCCGCCGCACCATGAAGGGAATGACCACCGCCCCCGCAATGACGAACACGTTGCTGGCGGCAAACAGGACTCCCACCCAGTTGGCGCCGGTGTTGTAGGCGAGCGAGCGCGGATCGCTGTTGCCGAACTGCACCGAGGTCACGGTCGGCGTGGTGTAGATCCACATGGCGAAGAGCGCGAACCAGGAGAAGAACTGCACCCAGGCCAGCTTGCGCATCGCCGCCGGCATGCCGTAGAGATCCCCCATCACCTGGCGCACCATGCCGCGGCTGGCGGTCCGGCTGAGCCAGGCGAAGAGCGCGCCGAACACGATCAGTCCCGCCGCCAGGAGATAGAGGTCCTTCGCGAGCGTGAACCGCCGGATCAGGGCGACCGCGAGGGCGCCGGCCACCAACATGGCGAGGCCGAGCCGCCAGGCCCGTGAGACATCCATGAGGGGAAGCGAGAGATTCTTGCGGGCGAAGCCCAACAGCCGGTCCGGCGCGTACTCACGCGTCGTCACCACGGTCCATAGCATCGCGCCGAGGAGAATCGCGGCTCCCACGTAGAATGCGATGCGCACCGTGGCCGGAATCTGGCCTGCCGGCGCCACGTTGGCTACCCCGAATTTGGCCAGCACCCACGGCAGGAGCGATGCCAGGACGGCGCCGACGCCGATGAAGAAGCTCTGCAGCGCGAAGCCGAGCGGCCGCTGTCCGTCGGGGAGCTGATCGCCGACGAAGGCCCGGAACGGCTCCATGGAAACGTTGATCGAGGCATCCATGAGCCACAGCATCGCGGCCGCGATCCACACCGCCGATGCGCCGGGCATCCACACCAATGCGAGCGTCGTGAGCAGCGCGCCGCCGAGAAAGTAGGGCCGCCGCCGTCCCAGGCGCGTCCAGGTGTGATCGGAGGCATAGCCGATGAGCGGCTGAACGATGAGCCCGGAGAGCGGTGCCGCCACCCAGAGCATCGGGATCTCCCGCAGGTCCGCGCCGAGCGTCTGGAAGATGCGGCTGACATCGGCATTCTGCAGCGAGAACGCGAACTGGATGCCGAGGAAGCCGACGCACATGTTCCAGATCTGGCGGAACGACAGCTCGGGCTTCTGGTTCACGGGTGCCTCGGAATCTCACGACTTGCAACGGCCGGCTGCAGCGCGGAGTCCGTCAGCGGGGCGACCCGCAGCGCGCCGATGCGCGCGCTGTCGAGGGGGCCGGTGATGCCGCCGTTGGCCAGCCGCTTGGTCGGGTGCCTTCCCGACGCAGACGGCTTGCGGACCGCACCGGACGGCGGCGCGCGAGCTGCCGTTGGCGCCGGCTCATGCATCGTGGTGTGTTTTGGCGTTTTCGCCGGCGTGGACGGCGGCGTCAGTCCGCCGGTGTAGTGCGCGAACTGCGCGAGGTCGCTCATATTGAAGCCCTGCAGCAGCGAGAACGTGCAGGATGCTCCCGCGCCCGCGTGGAAGCGAGCCGTCGTGGAGGCCTGCCAGCCCTCGCTTTGCGGCATCACGATCGGCAGTATTCGGCGGGGACTGCCGGCGCAGCGGACCTCGAGCCGCTTCACCGCCGCGGTGATGCCGGTGTTGATCGGCCCGTGAGGATTGGAATAGTGCAGCCAGACGAGATACTCATCGTCACGCGGCGCAGTCCAATGTCGCGGCCACCCCCCATTGATATGGGCCGCCGGTCCGATGCCCCGCACGTGCGGGAGCCGCGGCGGTGTGGCCAGGGGCGCGGTGAGATACATCGCGGCGTTCACGGGCGACGGTGCGGTCCGGGCCGCAGCGGGTACGAGCTGCACTTCCGTGGTGTCGCCCTGGTGTTGGATGCGGCCGGCCACGAGCAGGGGGCCGTCGGCGTCGGTCGGACGATCGAGGACGATCTCGCGTCCGTCCAGATAGAGGCTGATCCGGTGTCTGGCGCCAAAGAGCATCGGCACCAATGAGGCGGGAAGCTCCGGCGCGACGCTGCCATCGTCTTCCAGGCCGAATACGCCCCGGACGACCATGTCGAGATAACCCGCGACGGACCAGAGCTGGCGCGGCGAGTCGACTACGGGCCCACCCAGTGGGCCGGGCACGTGCGTCGATTGCGTGAGCAGGGAGTAGTTCTCCATGTTGGAGGCGTTGAGTGCGGCGCCGCGCATGAGCGAGCGCACCTCGGCCGCGATCAGCGTGGGATCTGCGACCCGCCGCGCCGCGCGCAGAGTGTATTCGCTCACGAACGGCCAGATGGCGCGGTTGTGATAGATCGGCTGGTCCCGCCGCTCCGGCCAGATCACGGGACTGCCGGCGGGCCACGCGGGATAGCGCGTGAGCGATTCGGCCGCCCGTCCGGGATCCGCGACGCCGCTCGTGATCGCTAGGTCCAGGCCGAGGAGGTCGTAGGTATCGACGGGCCGCGGATCGACAGGGCCGCCGATATAGCTCATGTAGAGGCCGCGGTCCTGCCTCCAGAAGCGGGCGTTGATGGCGCGTTTGAGCGCCTGCGCCTGTCGCGAGTAGCGCGCCGCGGCGGACGGGTCGGCACGCCGTCCCGCCATCCCGGCCGCCAGCCGCAGCGCCTCGTAATGCAACACATTGGTCGAGAGCGCGAACGACTGTGCGATGAAGACGACGTTGTGCGCGGTCGAGGCGGGGTAGGACTGCTCGCGCCAGTCGAGGAACGAGGTCTCGCCGCGATAGAGTCCGATTCGCGGATCGAAGACATAGCGCCGGTCCTGGGCGAGGGTGTCGGTGAGCGCCTGATAAACGATGTCCGCGAATGCCCGGTCCCCGAGGAGATGCGCGGCGCCGAGGAACCAGACCACCCGATCGGTGCTGATGGGCCAGCTGCCGCCTGAGCCCGTATCCTGCATCACGTAGAGTCCGGGCGGCGCAGCACGATCACGTGGTGGCGAGAGCTTGAAGAGAAGAGACGCGCGGGCACGCGCCGGATCGAGCCGCCACAAGCCGAGGTCGATGGAATAGGAGACGTCGCGCGTCCAGACGAAAGGCCACTTCTGGCCGGCGACGAAGCAGCGGCACGCGATGGGCCGGCCGCGGTCGAACGCCGAATCCGTGATCGCCGCAACCGAATCTTCATCCAGGTCCTGCTGCGCCATCGCGAAGAGCGCATCGAAGAGCGGGCTCGCCGTCCGCACGCGCCAGCGCTGCGCGCCGATCACTCGCGAGCCGGCCGGCGAATGCAGCACGTACCTGCCATCGAGTCGCACGCTCACCCGCGCCTCCTGGCCGCGCCAGGTGAGGCTGTGATGCCAGGTGGCTGGGCCCGGCAGGTCCGGCGCGCGCGAAGCCACGGCCACGCCTGCGCGGCACGCCGTGGCGAGGGCCAATGCCCAAATCGCGACGACCCCCATCACCTTTGCGGGACAGCAGCCCTGAGGAGTGCCGACCTCGCTCATCTACGAATCACGATAGCACATGCGCAAGGCCTCGCCCGCCGCTATTGCTCGAGAATCACTCCGTAGTTTGCTTTGACGCTCACCGTCAGCCGACCGTCGCTGACGCGGTAGGTGTGGCCCGTCAGCAAGTCCGTCACGCGTGAGCCGTCAGTCATGCTCAACTGATAGGCCGGCAGGGTCACAGTTTGCTTCGCGCCGGCATCATTGAGAACAACCGCTATCCGGTGTGTCGCATCGAACCGGCCGAAGGCATAGATGCGGCGGGTGTCGTCGGTGAGCAGCGTCATATACGATCCGGTGCGCAGCGCTGCATACCGATTGCGGATCGAAACGAGCTCGTGCGTGAGCGCTACGGCGGCATTGCGGGTGTTTGCCTTGGACCAGTCGAAGGTCCGACGGTCATCCGGATCGTCCCCGCCCCGCATGCCGTACTCGTCCCCATAGTAGATCGTCGGCGTGCCGACGTACGTGAGCTGGAAGATCAGCCCGAGATAGGTCTTGCGGATGTCGCCCCCACAGCGGGTCGCAAAGCGCGCCGTATCGTGCGTGCCGAGCTCGTTGGTCATCGTCTCCTGGACGTTGACCGGCAGGTCGGCGCGGCTGGCATGGAGCCAGCGGTCCAGCGCGCTCACGTCGATGGAGGCGCTCTTGCCGTCCATCGTCTCGCCGCAGATCCACTCCGAGACCGGAATGGCGAAGCCGTTGTAGTTCATGGCTCCGTCCCACTGTTTGCCGTCGTCGAGCCATGGGGCGGCGTCCCACCAGTACTCGCCCAGGATCTCGGCATTCGGATTGACGCTGAGGACGGCTTTGCGCATCTCCCGCATGATCTGATGGTTGGTGGCATCGCTGCCGTCGTGGCCGTCCGCGTCGAGGTACTGCACCGCATCGAGCCGCCAGCCATCGATGTCATAGGGAGGCGCGAGATACGTTTGCATGACCGACGACGGCGTCGCATAGATCTGATTGCGCACCGCCGAGCCGCTCGCGCCGTAGTCGAGCTTGGGCATGCTCCAGACGTGCACCCAAAATGTGGAGTACACGTTTGGCCACGACTGAAAGGTATAGAAGTCGCTGTAAGGGCTCGAGCGCGACTGGTAGGCCCCCCGTATCGAGCAGGAGATGGAGCCATAGGTCTGCCTTCCGAACCAGCAGTTGGTATCCCCGCTGTGATTGAATACACCGTCGAGGATGATGTAGCCGCGGGGACCGTTGGAGCTGGCGTGGATGTCGCGGATCAGGCGCTGCAGGGTGGAGGCGGTGCCGAACGCCGGGTCGATCTCGTAGTAGTTCTGGGTGTCGTACTTGTGGTTGCTGGGAGAGTTGAAGATGGGATTGAGGTAGATGATATTCGCGCCCAGCGTGCGCTTGATGTAGCTCAGCTTCCGTTCGACCCCCGCGAGATCGCCGCCGAAAAACACTTCGGCGTTGCAGCGCTTGTTCCTGGCGAACACAGTGGTGCCCCACGCGTGGCGCTCCGTCGCGCAGCCCCAGTACGTGTACTGCCCGGTCGCGACATCGTTGGAGGTATCGCCGTCGTAGAAGCGGTCCGGGAAGATCTGATACATGACGCCGTTCTTCATCCAGTCCGGGGTCCTGAAACCCGGGATGATGAAGAAGTCGCCCGACGAGGGCTCCTTCGAGGTGATTCCAGCCGCGTTGAGCCACGCAGTGGCGCTGCCGTCATGGACCTGGAAGCGGTAGTGCTTCGCCGAGCCGCTGGCAGGCACCGTGCCCTGCCAGTACTCGAACCTGCCGGTCGGATCTTCCGCCACCCGATGCATCGGGATCCAGTGAGACGCGCCGTCCGCACTGTCGTAGTACCTGATGTCGGCGCTGGTGATGTCGTCCCGGCAGGTGCGCAGCGTCAGCGTCACGGGTTGTGTCGCGGTAGGCTCCGAATTGCTGTCGTACATCGGTCCCTGATCGGCGAACAAGCCCCTCAACTGCAGATGATTGTCCCGAGCGCACGCGTGGGCACGGCCGGCGCCGCAGAGCAACCCTGCGGCGAGGAGCATGGAGGTTGCCGCCCGGATTCCGATCGATCCGCCGGCGTGAATCATTGTCCTTCCTCGAGGCGCACGTGGATGGCGACGCCCGCCGGCAGCTTTACGTAGGTCACGCCGCCATAGCGGTCGCCGCCGACCGTCCAGCAGCCACCCGTGCATTGCTGCAGCGCCGCAAGGCCGGCGACCCGAGCGAGCGGCGTGTCGCCGCGCAGCACTCGAGTCGCCACTGTCCGGTGGATGGCGAACACATAATGGGCGAGGGCAGGATGATAGGTGCCGCCGCGAGCGGCGATGGTCAGCACGACTGCGCCCGCAGTGGTCTGCGCGCTGAGGCGCTGCAGGAAGTAATCACCGTGCTCGTAAGCGTAGGTCTTCCCGTCATCGTCGTAGTAGTCGAAGTCCGTGCGCGTCGTCGCCGGGAAGACCTCGACCCGAACCGTCCTGATGGGCCGCTCGCCGACATAGTCCTCCACGGGCTGAGTCGGAATGATCGCTCCCTGGCGAATGAAGAGGGGAATGTCGCTCCAGGTCTTGCTGTCGACCGGTACCTGGATCGACCTGCCACCGAGGTAGACCTTGCCGCTCGACCAATCCGTCCAGACTCCCGCGGGCAGGTAGATGGACGCCTCGGTCTGATCCTGCTGCACCACGGGTGAGACCAGCAGCCACTGACCGAAGAGCCACGCGCCGGAGTCATTTCGCACCTTCGGATCATCCGGCCAACCGAAGGTGAGCGGCCTGACGAGGCCGACGCCCGCCGTATGATCATGCCAGGCGTAGGAGTACAGGTAGGGCAGCAGCTCGTAACGCAGCCGGATGGCGTGAGTGGCGGCGCGCTCGGCGATCGGCCCATAGCGCCAGGGCTGCCGTTTCTGCTCGTATTCGCCATGCACCCGGAAGATCGGCGTGAAAGCGCCGAACTCGATCCAGCGCGCATAGTTCTGGTCCGAAGGGTGGCCGTGGAAGCCGCCGCCGTCCATGCTCCACCACATCTCGCCGACATCGATGGCGCTCAGCATGCGAGAGCGCTGCCTGGCCATGGTGGCGAAGCCCGTCTGGATGTCTCCCGACCAGAGTCCGTAGGCATAGCGCTGGGCGCCGAGCCAGAAGTTGCGGTTCAGGGAGAAGACGCGCGTGTTCGTCATGGCGCGCTGCCCGTCGTAGAGCGCGCGCTCCATGTTCAGGAACTGCGTATTTCCGCCGGCCTCGTCCGCCTCATCGTTCCACCAGCCGGCGATGCCCGTCGAGAAGCTGTGCTGCAGCGTAGGGTTGAAGAACCAGGCGCGGGTCGCCGGGTTGTCGAAGTCCAGGATCTCGACCGGCTTGTGCGAGAAGTAATCGAGGCTCGGCTTCTGACCCGCGATCCAGAGACCGTGCGCGCTGGCGTAGCGGCCTTCCTCGGTGGCGACGTGGATGCGCGGCTTCATGATGCCGATGAGGTGTACGCCTTGCCGCTCGAGCTCCCGGCCCAGCTTGCCGCTCGGGCCATCGGGAAACTTCCGCGGATTCCAGCGGAATTCCCCGTACCGGTCCTCTCCCCAGGCCTTCCAGTCGAAGTCGAGCTCAAAGGCATCGAGGGGAATGTGCTTGGCCCGGTACGTGCTGACGTCCTGGAGGAGCTCCTGCTGGTCGATGCCCCACTGGCTGTTGATGAAGCCCAGGGACCATTTCGGAAAGAGCGGCGCGTGACCGCTCAGATCCGCGACGGCCGCGAAGATCGCGGCGGGGTCGCCCGCAATCAGGTAGAAGTCCGCGCCCGGCCGCGACAGCTTGGAGACGCGAAGCGTCCCGGGTGTCAGATCGAACGTCGCGGACTTGCTGTCGAGAAGCACGCCAAAGCCGGCGGTACTCCACACGAGCGGCGCGCCGGCATTGCCCTGATCGCCGGCCACGGCCAGCTGTTTACCGCGACGCAGGAGTCGGGGAGGTTTCGAGGCGAACGCGTTGCTGCCATCGACGCCGTAGAGCGCCGCTCCATTCGCAAAGTGCAGCACGAGGGCGCCGCGGGCGAGGGCCGCGAGGCCGGAAAGCCTCAACAGGGGGGTGCGCGAGGCGGTGCTGTTAAAGAGGGTGAGACTTCCTGACCTCTGGTCGACCACGACGTGCAGTCCGCCGCCGCTGAGCGTGAGGTCATTGCCGTGCCGGCTCACGAGGGCTTCGGTAGGGGATAGACCTGCAGCGTGCGGTGCCATCACCAGTGCGGCGGCCGTTGCGCCCGATTTCGGGATGAAATGCACGTGCAGGACGTTGCTGCCCATTATGCGCAGCGACAAAGTGCCGCCGGCCACGCGGATGTCGGTGCCACCATCCGGCGCGCTCGGGCCCGCCGATGCGCCTGCGGTTGTCTTTGGCGCCATCACCTCTGCTTGCGCGTGGCTGTCCGCCGTGTGTGCCTGGGCCTGCCAGGCCCATCCCATCGCGAGCAGTGATGCGCCCAGCACGCCCAGACGGGCTCGATCTCCTGCCATGTTGTTTCTTGACTCCAATGAAAATTCGGGAGCCGCGACGCCGCTATTGCAGGATCGCGGTGCAATAGGCCGGCATCGTCAGCTTGCGGCCGAGGAGGCGGATGTCCGGACGGGTGCGCCGGATGACCCTGCGGAAGCCCGCATCCGGGAGGGTGACCGTGCGCGAGGTGCCGGACAGATTGTGGATCACCAGCAGCCGCTGCGCGTGATCGGTACGGGTATACGCGCTGATGGCGCCGCCGTCGGCCGGATAGGACGCGATGGCGCCGTCACGCAGGGCCGGCAGCCCGATGCGCCAATGAATCAGGCGGCGATAGAAATTGAGCAGCGAGTGCGGATCGACGCGCTCCGCGGCGACCGAGAGATCCGGCGAGGCGTTGTCCGGCACCGGCTCCCACCACGTCTCGCCCGCCTGATGGGCGTTGCGGTCCCAGCGCATGGGCTCGCGGATCGCCGGGTCCGGCTTCACGCCGTGCATCCCGATCTCCTGGCCGTAGTAGACGAAGGGATGTCCCGGGAGCGTCAGCAGCATCGCCGCGGCCATGCGCATGTGGCTCATATTGTCGTGGAGCTGATCGATCACGCGGTCGCGGTCGTGGTTGCCGATGAAGGGAGAGTTGACGATCGGGTGCCCCTTCGCGTCCTGCTGGAAGAGATGCCAGCTCTGCTGCACGTAGCGACCGACATCCGGACTGGTCTCGCTGGCCGCGGCCGCGACGAGCACTTTCGCCAGCGGGAAATCAAACACGGAATTCAGCGCCGCATAATAGGGTGCGGCCTGCGCCTCACGCTCGGCAGGGACTTCGCCGAGCAGGAAGACGTGCGGATCGGTCGCGCGCAGCGCCGAGTGGTACTGACGCCACCACGCGATGTTCTTCCCGATTGCGCGCGGGCTGCCGATGTCCGACTGGAAGTCGATGTAGATCTGGGTCGTCGCATCGAGCCTGAACCCGTCCACCCCCTGAGCCAGCCAGAAGCGCCCCGCCTTGATCATCTCCCGGCGCACGGCCCCGTCGTCGTAATTGAGGTCCGGCATCCCGGCGTCGAAGTCGCCAAGGTAGTACTGGCCGTCGCGCCGGTGCCAGGCCGGCCCTCCCACGGAGCTCAGCGCCGAGAGGTCGGCGCCTTTGCCCGCCCAGATATACCAGTCGTGGTAAGGGCTCTTGGGACTGAGGGCCTGCCGGAACCAGGGGCTCTGGTCGCTGGTGTGGTTGAGCACCATATCGATCAGCACCTTGATGCCGCGCGCATGGGCCTCCCGCAGCAGGCGGCGAAAATCCGCCATCGTGCCGAACTGCGGATTGACGGCGAAGTAGTTGATGACGTCGTACCCGTGGTAACTGACCGAGGGATAGATCGGCGTCAGCCAGAGCCCGCTCACCCCCAGCCACTTCAGATAATCGAGCCGGGCGGTAATCCCATCGAGATCGCCGACGCCATCGCCATTGGAGTCGGCGAACGAGCGGACGAAGATCTCGTAATAGACCCCCGAAGCGGGGGGGCCCGGGGGAGTCGCGGCACTGGCCGTCACGGCTACGGCAATTGCAAATACCGCGCCGGCCAGTGCCGCAGTGAGCCCGGGATGGCGCGCTGCGTTCCGCAGAAAGGGGATCATCGGCCAAGAATGCGGCGCCCGGCCGGGGATTTGCAACGGGGCGCATACGTATTCACGGCGCGCCGGACGTCGCGATGAACATTGCACTGCGCGCGTTCTAACGCTTCCCGCCGTCTCGCAACACTCGTCGCGACTCGAGCGCCCTGCACGCTCTACCCAGCTCCTTGGCAATCAGCTTCTGTCGGGCAAAGCCGACTGGACTGTCACGGTGCGGTAGCCTCCGTTCGGCTGCCGATGCCCTGGCATCCCGTCACATTGCCGGCAGGCGATCCCAATCGATGCTGACAGCGGGAACTGCCGCGAGGGCCGTTTGATCCCTGAGAGGGAGCACGACCGGACGAGCGTAGCGGCCGGCGGCGAGTCGGTGGAGGGTGACGGAACGATCGGTGGGATCGATCAGCCAGACTTCCGGGACGCCCGCTCGCTCGTAGGCGGACAGTTTGGTGGTTCGATCGTAGCTGGCGGTGGAGGGGGAGAGAACTTCGGCGATCCAGTCTGGGGCGCCACGCATGCCACGATCATCCAGCTTTTGCAGGTCGCAGACGATGAGGATATCGGGTTGCACTACGGCATCGATTTGATCGTCGTCCGTGCCGTCCTTCGGTAAGCGGACGTCAAAAGGTGCAACGTAGGCGCGGCCGTGTCTACCCCGGAGCGAATGGGTTACCTGGTGGCAAAGCTCAACTACGACCTCCTGGTGTAATCGCGACGGCGAGGGCGGCTCTCTGACATACGCGACGCCATCTATCAGCTCATTCCCGCTGGTGGCAGACCAGATGAGATAGTCGGCGTAGGTATGGTGTTGCATATCGCGCTCGCGCATGTGAGCCATTTTACCAGGGACGTCGCAATCCGACGCACTTCTCCCGTAGTTATTTGACGCGTCAACGAGTCGCACATACGTATTCATTTGACTGGCGGCCGGCCTTGTTAATACGCTGAAATCGTTGTGTCGAGGCGCTGAGGATCGGCCGCCTCCCAACTGCGTACACCAAGAATATGCCGAGAGGGGACGATCGAATGACTGCCAACCGTGCGGATTCGAGCCGCCTTCGATGGCTCGTGGAATTTGTCGCCGTGGTTTTCCTCGGCTCGGGGCTCGCTCTGCCGGCGCTGGCGGCCGGCGACCCTCCCATTGCGGCCGGGTCGGTCCGCATCCACTACTTCCGGCCGGACGGCACCTTCACCGGCTGGACCCTGTGGACCTGGGGCGCGTCGACGGAGAACCAGACGGCATGGTGCTCGACGGAGCTGCAACCGTCCGGTGTCGATAGCTACGGCGCTTACTGGGACGTCACCGTCAACACCTCCTGGGGCAACCCGCCGGGGGACCTCGGCTTCATCGTCCACAACTGCAGCGCCAACACCAAGGATCCGGGTCCGGACCAGCATCTTCAGACCACGCAGTACGATGAGGCGTGGGTCATCTCCGGCGATGATACCGTCTACACGACGCAACCTTCACCGCAGCAATTGCTCAACGGCAGCTTCCATCAGGAGCAGGGGTACTGGCTCGACCGCCAACGCCTGGCCATCCAGCCGCAGTTCCTGCAGTCGGGCTCGAGCTATTTTCTCGATGCCAGCCCCACGGGCGGACTGCAGCTCTCCAATACCGGCATCACCGGCGGCTCCTCATTGCAGCTCGTCCCGGGCGGCAGCCTCACGCAGGATGAGCTGACCCGCTACCCGCAGCTCGCCCACTACGCGGTGCTCCAGATTCCCGCCGGCGTTCCGCTCGCAACCCTGCAGAATTTCCTCAGAGGTCAGCTCGCGATATCGGCAGTGGATTCGAGCGGCACGCTCAAGTACGCGACCGGTATCCAGATTGCCGGTGTGCTGGACGACCTCTACTACTACCCGGGCAGGCTGGGGGTGATCTTCGCTCGTAATGCAGCGGACTTCGGCGGTGACGATACGCCGATTCACGTCAAGCTCTGGGCACCTACCGCGCAGACGGTTACCCTCGAGCTCTTTGACAACGCCGATGACACAGTGCCGGCAGCTACGATCCCCATGCGGGAATCCAACGGCGTCTGGGTCGCGGGTGTCGATGCGAGCTGGGAAGGCAAGTACTACCTTTACGCCGTGAGTGTCTACGTGCCCGCGGATGGCAAAGTGGATACGAACACGACGACCGACCCCTACTCCGTCGACATCTCCGTGAACGGCACGAAGAGCCGCATCACGAACCTGGATTCCGAAGCAACGAAACCCGAGGGGTGGGACGACTCCGGGTCGCCGCCGCTGCGGGATGTGAGCGATCTGAGCATCTACGAGCTTCACATCCGCGATTTCAGCGTGAAGGACAGCACGGTACCCGCGCAGGACCGCGGTATGTACGATGCCTTCGACGACCAGGCCTCGGACGGCATGCAGCATCTTCGCGCCCTCGCCCGCAGCGGATTGAAGGCGGTGGAAATCATGCCGTCCTTCCATTTCGCGAGCGTGAACGAGGACAAATCCACCTGGCAGGCGACCGGCGATCTTTCGCAGTATCCACCGGACGGCACGCAGCAGCAGCAGGCCGTGAGCAACATCGAGGGCCAGGACGCCTATAACTGGGGCTACGATCCGGTGCACTACATGGCGCCCGAAGGCAGTTATGCCATTGATCCGGACCAGCGCGTGAAGGAGTACCGCTCCATGGTCGAAGGTCTCCACGAGGCGGGATTGCGCGTGCTCCAGGACGTGGTCTTCAATCACACCAGCGCTTCCGGCGAAGCCACGAACTCCAATCTCGATGAGATCGTGCCGGGTTACTACCACCGGCTGGATGCCAACGGCAGCCTCGAGACCGGCTCCTGCTGCGCGGACACGGCCAGCGAGCACCGCATGATGGAGAAGCTGATGATCGACACGCTCGTGCTCAATGCGCGCGAGTACAAGATCGACGGCTTCCGCTTCGACATCATGAGCTTCCACTTCACTTACAACATGAAGGACATCCAAAGGGCGCTCGCGGCGCTCACACCCGGAAAGGACGGGGTGGATGGGTCAAAGATCTACCTTCTGGGCGAAGGGTGGAACTTCGGCGATACCTTCGACGATGCGATCGGTCCCAATGCCGACCAGCTCAATCTCTACGGCTACGGGATCGGTACCTTCAACGACCGGATCCGGGATGGCGTCCGGGGTGGCGGCCCGTTCTCGGACGAGCGGGTGCAGGGTTTCGCGACCGGTCTATTCACCGATCCCAGCGACTTCACCAGCGGTTCCACCGCCCCCGCGGATCAGAAGAGCGCCCTGCTGCAGGAGTCCGACTGGATCAGAGTCGGCCTGACGGGCGGTCTGCGCGACTACACCTTCACCGACAGTTCCGGGGCGACCGTGACCGGAGCGCAAGTGAACTACAACGGCCAGCCGGCGGGGTATACCCAAACGCCGAGCGAGGAGATCAATTACTGCTCCGTTCATGACGGCCAGGATCTCTTCGATGCGATTCAGTTGAAGTCCAGCTATGGCGACAGTATCGCGACGCGGGCGCGGCGGCAGGTGCTCGCCATGAGCCTGGTCGCGCTGGGCCAGGGCGTGCCGTTCTTCCTGGGCGGGGACGACCTGCTGCGCTCGAAGGACATGGACCAGAACAGCTACGACTCCGGCGATTGGTTCAACGGCATCGACTGGAGCGGCCGCACCGCCAACTGGGGTATCGGCCTGCCCATCGCCAGCCAGAACGGCAATCAATGGTCCTTCATGCAGCCCTTGCTCTCCAACCCGGCTTACACGCCGCAACCGGTGGACATCGCGGCGACCAGCGCCGCCTTCCAGGAGCTCATGCGCATCCGCTACAGCTCCGGTCTGTTCCACATGGGGAACCTGGCCGAAGTGCAGAGCAACCTCACGTTCCTCAATACGGGCGTGAATCAGACGCCCGGCCTCATCGTCATGAAGCTCGACGACAACACGGGCGAATTCCGGGGCTTCAGGCACATCCTGGTCGTTTTCAACGCGACGAGCGGCTGGGTGAGCTTCACCGACGCGAGATTGCAGGGGCTGCGGCTGCACCTTCATCCGGTGCAACTGCAGTCCAGCGATCCCATCGTCAGGCAGTCGACCTTCGATGCCCGGCAGGGCACCGTCGGCGTGCCGGCGCTGACCACCGCCGTGTTCGTGCGGTAACGGAATGGTCGAGGTCAGCGCCGGCGTCGGCGGCTCTCTCCAGGCGCGAAAATATCCTGGAGGCTCCACAGGTATACGGTCTCGCGGCTGGCGCGCGCGGCGCCGATGAAATCCCTGGTGAATCCCCCGGCGGCAACGTAGAGGAGCGGCGCTTCCGCCCCGCTCGCCTGGTGTGCCCACCCGATTCCGGATGAGGCCAGGCGTTCGAGCGATGAGAGATGGTGGAAATGCCATTTGGATTCGAGGGGCTTTGCGTTCCACTTGATGGCGCCCGTCAGCACCCGACCGTCGGTGAGCGGCGCCGCGATGTCCATTTCCAGCGACTGCCCGTCGCGATCCTTCCCCTCCCACCGAGACCACTCGCGTACCAGCGGAAGATCGCGGCGGCTCTGCAGGCGTGCATAAGCCTGTTCCACAATCCGCTCGAACACGTGTCCCATGTACGTCTCCAGGCGGGGCGCTACGGCGTGGAGCCATACCTGGTCCGGATCGGCCCTCTGCAAGAGGGCTTCGTGGCGACTGACGAACCCGTAATAGAAGGCGAACGCGGGGTCTGCGAGCCGGTACCGGAACGGGGTCGTGGTGTGGGCACCGAGGTTGCGAAACGGAGTGACGTATTGCAGCTCGATCAGACGCTCGATCTTGTCACGGAGCGGCGTGTCCACCGGCAGACCCGCTCTCTGACCGATCTGATTCAGCTCCGTGTAACCGCTTCCGATCGCACGCATGATGGCCTGATACTTGGGGATCTCCCGCAGGCCCTGCTCCTGGAGAATTGCGGTCTCTACCAGGCCACGCACCTCGCCCCTCGGCGCGAGCATCAGCCGGGTCGCATTATCGGCAAGAGGTTGCGCCGGCTTCACCACATCGAGATAACGGGGCGTGCCGCCAAAGATCCCATAGGCGCGAGCACGATCACGCAGGGAGCGAAAGTTTGCCATCTTGGCGGCGTGCCAATAGTCGAAAGGGCGCAATTCCCCTTTCCATGAGAAGCGGCCGTGTAGCGGCGCGCCTCCTTCATCCAGCGCGTGCATGAGGCTCACCGCCGAGCCCGCCAACGCCATGACGAGAGGCCGTGGTGGCCGGCGCTGCTCCCAGGCCGCGTTCAGCTCCGATGCCACCGCGGAAAGTCCGCGCCGGTCTTCGCCCAAGTACTGGAACTCGTCCAGGACGATCGCGAGCGGATCACCCGCGCGCATCTCGAGCAGCAATCGAAAGATGCTGCGCCACGTGGGATATTCGCGCGGATCGAGCGACTCGTTGGACCACTCGGAAAAGTCGCGGACCAGCTGCTCCCGGTTCTGGGTAGGGGTCGTCTCCGAGGCCGTCCAGTAGAAGGTCTGTTCCCGAGGCCACGCATGATTCAGAAGAAAGGTCTTGCCGACGCGGCGGCGGCCATAAAGCAGCGCGAGCTGCGGCGTGCCTGCGTCCAGTAAACTCCGCAGCTCCTGCAGTTCCCGCTCGCGATCGATCAACATCTGAGCACCCTCGTCCTTAATCTATACTAGCATATGAGTATACTACCATCATAGTATAGCTATACGATAGTATAGTGTCAGGTGCTTGCCCGCTCCTCGCGTCCCGGCGCGGCGCAGTGCTCGGCGATGAAATGCGCGTGTGTGGGCATCCGTCCGACCGCCCCTTCGATCAGCTTGCGGATGCTGCCGAGGAAGTCCGCGAGCTTCTCTTGCGGCAGGCTATCGGCGAGCGGATGGTGGCGGCGGGGCAGGATCCCCTGGCCCACCATCACCTGCAGCCACGACTGCTCGGTGAAGAGCTCCTCGCCTTCGCGGAAGATCTGCCCGGTGGCGTCGAAGATCTCGAGCTTGCGCCGCAAGCTTTCCGGGGCGGGCAGCGCCGCGCAGCGGCGCCAGAAGGGCGTGTCGCGTCGCTCCGTGGTGCGGTAGTGCAGCACCAGGAAGTCGCGCACCTGCTCGTATTCCCGTCGCATGTTGCGGTTGTAGTCGTCGATGACCGCGGGGTCGAACCTACGGTCCGGAAAGAGCGACAGCAGGCGGCTGATTCCCGACTGGATCAGATGGATCGCGGTCGACTCCAGGGGCTCGAGGAAGCCCGCCGCCAGCCCGACGGCCACGCAATTGCGCTTCCAGATCTGCCGCCGCACGCCGGAGGTGAACCGGATCGGCCGCGGATCGCCCAACGGCTCGCCGTCGAGTGACTGCAGGAGAATCGCCGTAGCCTCGTCATCGCTCATGAACTCGCTGCAGTACACGTGGCCATTACCGGTGCGGTGCTGCAGCGGTATCCGCCACTGCCAGCCGGCGGGGCGCGCGTTGGCCTGAGTGTAGGGCCGCATCGGTGAGGTCGAGGCGCTGCCGACCGCCAGGGCTCGATCGCAGGCCAGCCAGTCCCGCCAGTCCTCGAAGCCGCTCTGCAGCGCACCTTCGATCAGCAGTCCACGGAAGCCCGAGCAGTCGATGAAGAGATCGCCGTCGATGCGCTCGCCGCTCTCCAGAGCTATCCCCTCGATAAACCCGTCCTCGCCGCGCAGCCGCACGTCGATGACCTTGCCCTCCGTTCGCTTCGCACCGCGCTGCTCGGCATACGTGCGAAGCATGCGCCCATAGAGCGCGGCGTCGAATTGGAACGCGTACTTCATGCCGGCCATAAGGCTGTTGCCGACTTTCTCGATCCGCGCCATCCGGCACGCCTTCGCGGCGCTCGCATTGAGGGAGTAAGTCGCCAAGTCCTCGACGCCCCCCTCCGCTCTCCGGCGCAACCAGTACTGCTGGAACGGCAGCGGGCCCAGCGGTAGCCCGACGTCCCCGAACGCGTGCAGGTAGCTGTGTCCGGGCCGCACCCAGTCGTTGTATTCAATGCCGAGCTTGAAGGTCCCGCTGGTGGCCCGGAGCATTGCGTCCTCGTCGATGCCGAGGAAATGATTGACGTTGCGGATCTGGGGAATCGTGGACTCACCGACGCCGATCGTGCCGATGGTGTCCGATTCCACAACCCGAATGTCCAAGCTATCGCCCATGGTCCGGCTGAAGACAGCCGCCGTCATCCATCCCGCGGTGCCCCCGCCGACGATCACCACACGCCTGATGCGCAGGTCGCTCATGGCCGCACCGTATCACAGCTCCTAAAAAAAGCCCCGCCGGCGCGAGCCGGCGGGGCCAGGGGGATCATCCGATCTCGATCTGCTAGAAGCTGTACGAGAACCCTGCCGTGAAGAGACGTCCGTACTCCTCCCAGGTGACCACCTGGCGAGGATCGTTGTTCTGGAACGTCCTGAACAGATCGTTGGTCAGATTCGAGCCGGTCGCGATGAGGGTGAGACCCTTCAGCACGCCACTGTTGAACGCGTAGCTCACCTGCGCATCGACAGTGGATGTCGCCTGCACCTCCTGCTCGATACGGGTCGCGCTGAGCCCGAACACCTCGCCGAGGAAGTTCGAGCGCCTGCTGTTGTCGATGCTCGCCTGGAATCCTCCGCGCTGGTAATACAGCGTGTAGTTCTCGACCCACTTCGACAAGCCGGGAACCGTGACCTGGTTCGTGTTGCCCGCGTAATAGACCGAGCTCAGCGTCCGATCGACGCTCGCCAGGATTCCGAAGCCATCGAGGAATCGCGTGAGATCGCCGAGCGGCAGGTTGGTCGCGAACTGCTCGCCCTCCATGTGGCCGGCGCCATCGTTCTGCGGGACATTCAGGATGCCGTAGGTGGTGCCGAGCTGCGGCGGATGGGGGTTGCCGGCGAAATAGGAGGCGACGAACGGCGCAAAGTTGTAAAGCGACGCGGCGCTCGGATTGATGAAATCGCTGAGCCGGATGTAGTAGGCCGAGAGCTGCACGTAGCCCTCGCCGCCCGAGGTGCAGAGCGCCGAGGATTTGTCCTGCGTGCCCGTGCAGTTGTAGCCGCTCGCATTGCCCGAGAAGTAGTGCTCGACACTGACGTTGTAATTGGTCGCCATCGTCGGCAGCAGCTTTGGGTTACCGCCCGAGCCGTTGAAGTAGGCCTTGTTCGGGTCCGTGAGCCCCAGGCCGGCGTCATTCGTCCCGATGCCGAGGCTCGCGTTCATATAATCCATACGCGGCCGGGCCATCGTGCGCGCGACGCTGAACCGAACGTCATTGTCATGTGGCAGCGAGAATACGAGGTTCAGGCTGGGCAGGTATCGCGTGAAGCTCGTGCCGCCGACGACGGGCAACAGAGTGACACTCGCCGACCCGCCGGTGATCGAGCCCGGCGCGACGCGGGCGCCATCGGAAGTCTGACCCGTATGGGCTACCTGCAGACCGATATTGCCGCGCAGGCCGACATTCGCCCCGAGGTCGGTGTGAAGATTGAGCTGCAGGTATGCGGTCGTATCGTTCTCGGTAACGATCCAGTTCGGCGGCGAAGAGATGGACGACAGATTCGTCGGGAATGGCACCAGGACGCCGCTCGTGATCAGCGCGAAGGGGTTGTACATCACCTGCGGTCCGATACCCATGAAGCCGAGCGCCGCCGTGCTGGGCTCCAGCGCGCCCGCCGGAATGGGGGCGGTCTGCGTGGGAGTGCAGGTGCTGCTGATGACGAGTCCGCAGCTGGCGCCCGACAGCACGAGGAAATCCTGCGCGATGACGTAGTCCTTGCGCCGCCGCTGGCGGTCGACGCCGAACTCCAGGCTGGAGAAGGGACCGCTTTCGAAGAAGTGGGTCGCGCCCAGCATCGCATGGGCGATGTAATCCTCCGTGTGCGGCGCATTGATGAACCCCGCCTGGACCAGATTCGCGCCCGCGCCCCAGCCCTGCGGGTCCGTCAGCACGACGTTGCTGGCCGCCAGGCTCTGCGAGGGATAAAGGTAGAGCTCGCCGTTGGACCCTTCACTGAAACCGACGGTGGTC
The DNA here is from genome assembly GCA_035552895.1 of Steroidobacteraceae bacterium. Lineage (GTDB taxonomy): Bacteria > Pseudomonadota > Gammaproteobacteria > Steroidobacterales > Steroidobacteraceae > 13-2-20CM-66-19. The sequence continues at coordinate 23,282 of DATNEU010000065.1, read as the reverse complement.
GGGGGGACCTGCACGGCATTCTTGGCGTTGTTCGGCCCGTCGTAGCCGAACCCGGAGTACGCTTCGAGGAAGCTGTCGCTGGCCTCGGCGCGGCTGTAACCAGCGTCGAAATCCGCGGTCCAGTCGTCGGCCACCTTGAAGTCGTTGCTCCACAGGACGTTGTAGACCTTGTCTCCATAGAACGTGTAGTCGTTGCGGATTACCGGGAAGACGTTGTCGAACGCGCCCGTCTGGTCGAAGCCGCTCACGGTCGTGCCCGGAACCGCGACCGTCCCGCCGCCGTAGGCGAGCGGGAACTCGGCACCCTTGGCCTGCTCCGTCTCCTTGGCCTCCTCATAAGTCAGGTCGAGCGTGCTGGTGAAGGCGTTGGACGGCTTGAACTCGAAGGTGGCGAGATAGCCGTTGCGCTTCAGCACGTCCGACTCATTGTAGTTCTTCGAGCCGCCGATGATCAGGTTGCCGTTTGCATCGGTCGCGTAACCCCAGGGCGCCTGGTGCCAGATGTGGGTGGGATTGGCCTCGAGGTCGACCCCGAGCGCGACCCCGAACGTATGATCGAAGAACTGATCGGCAAAGATGCCGTCGATGTCGTGGCCATTATTGCTGACGCCGGGTCCCGGCATCACGGGCCCAAGTGTATTCCACTGGTAGTTCGCGTTGAGATGGGCTACCCGGTGTGACTGCGAGAGCGGCCGCATCGTCTGCATGTCTATCGTGCCCGCGATGCCCTGGTTGATGAGGTCGGCGCTCGGGGTCATATGGACGTCGATGGTGTTGAACCAGCTGGCGGGATACTGGTTCAGCTCCACATCGCGATTGTTCGAGGTGCTCGGCTGGATGTTTCCATTCACGTCCGTCACGTCGAAATCCGCGCTGAGGCCGTGAATGTTGATCTGCTGCGGGCGACCGTTGTATTCCTGCACGGCGAGGCCCGGCAGGCGCCCCAGCGCGTCGGCGATGCTGGTGCCGGGGAGCTGGCCGATCTCCTGCGCGGAAACCGCCTCGTCGATCGAATCCGAGTTCTTTTGCAGAACGATCGAGTTCTGCAGGCTGCTGATGAAGCCGCTGATGATCACCGGCTGCAGGACGTTCTCATTCGCCACCTGCTGCTTCTTTTTGCTCTTGCTCTGGTCCTGATCGGTGGTTGCGGGCGTTGCCTGTGTGCTGCTGTCACCGGCGGCGCTCGCTGCCTGTGCGTGAGCCGCGGGCATCGCAGCGGCGGCACAGGCGCCGAAGATTGCCGTGGCCACCGCCGTCTCGATGATATTGCGCTTGCGTCTGATCACTTCTGGCTCCCCCTGGGAAATGGTTCTGCGATCCGCCGGCCGGGTGCGAATGATGTGTAAATGAGACGCGCGCGCCGGCCCGGAGGTGCGAGTCAATCATTCGAGCGGCGGCACTTGAAAGCAAGGAATCGCATACGTATTCAGGCGCGCATACGTATGCGAAGCTGCGCGGCGCGGCGCGGCTCTGTGTCAGAGTATTTGCAGGGGGGGAAGGAATGTCGACAGCATGAGCTCAAATCCGTGGTGGCGCGGCGCGGTGATCTATCAGATCTACCCGCGCAGCTTCCTCGACACGAACGGCGATGGGGTCGGCGATCTCAAGGGGATCGCCGAGCGGCTGGATTATGTGGCCGGCCTCGGCGTCGATGCGGTGTGGATCTCGCCGTTCTTCAAGTCACCGATGGCGGATTTCGGCTACGACATCGCTGACTTTCGCGCCGTCGATCCGCTCTTCGGCGATCTCGCGGACTTCGACCGGCTGGTGGCGGAGGCCCATCGACGGGGCCTGAAGGTCATGATCGACCAGGTGCTGAGCCACACTTCCTCGCAGCATCCCTGGTTCATCGAGAGCCGCGCGAGCCGCGGGAACCCGAAGGCCGACTGGTACGTCTGGGCGGACCCGGCGAGCGACGGCTCGCCGCCCAACAACTGGCAGTCGATCTTCGGCGGCCCGGCCTGGCGCTGGGAGCCGCGCCGGCAACAGTATTACCTGCACAATTTCCTCGACTCCCAGCCCGACCTCAACTTCCACCAGCCCGAAGTGCCGGCCGCGATGTTGGAGAACCTGAAGTTCTGGCTGGACCGCGGCGTCGACGGCCTGCGGCTGGATGCGATCAACTTCTGCTATCACGACCGGCTGCTGCGCGACAACCCGCCGAAGCCCGCGGAGCTGCGCAACGGCCGGGGATTCACCGCCGACAACCCCTACGCCTACCAGTACCACTGGTACAACAATACCCAGCCGGAGAACCTCGGCTTCCTCACCGACCTGCGGCGGCTCCTCGACCGCTACCCGGACACGGTGGGTCTCGGCGAGATCTCTGCCGAGGACTCGCTCGCGACCATGGCGGAGTATATCGGCGAGACGCGGCTGCACATGGCCTACAGCTTCGAGCTGCTCACCGAGAAATACCATGCGGCCCACATCCGCAGCACGGTGGAGAGCCTGGAGCGGCAGATGCCGCACGGTTGGCCGTGCTGGACGATTTCCAACCACGACGTGGCTCGAGTGATGACCCGCTGGGGCGGGGCCGCCGCCTCGCCCAGAATGTCGAGCATGCTGAGCGCCATGGTCTGCTCGCTGCGCGGCTCGGTCTGCATCTACCAGGGCGAGGAGCTGGGCCTGCCCGAGGCGGGACTGCCGTTCGAGGCGCTACGCGATCCTTACGGCATCGCGTTCTGGCCGAACTTCAAGGGCCGGGATGGCTGCCGCACGCCGATGCCCTGGCGCGATACCGCGGATGGCGGCTTCACCACGGGTACCCCGTGGCTGCCCGTGCCCCTGGAGCATCTGCCGCTCGCCGTGTGCCGGCAGGAGCGCGAGGCGGCCTCGCCGCTCAATGCGCTGCGCCGGTTTCTGCGCTGGCGCAGTCGCTACCCGGCCCTCTGCCAGGGCGATATCCGCTTCGTCGAGCTGCCGGAGCCGTTGCTGGCGTTCACCCGCACGCTCGGCTCGCAGTCGATTCTCGCGCTTTTCAATCTGTCTGAAATTTCGCAGGCGGCCACCCTGCCGGCGCTCGGGCCCATCACCCCCCTCGACGACCATGGCCTGAGCGCCGGCAGGATGGCCGGGGGCAGGATCGAGCTCCCGGCGCACGGCGTTTTTTACGCGCGCGTTGCATAGGAGCAACGGAAGGTGCTTGGGTTGGACGCCAACCATGGCTTAAACTAGGGGACGCCACACGACTACACAGATCGAGGGGGTGGCCCCGGTCATGCGTGACAAGCGACGCAGGCCCAATTCATTGGACATCGCGCATCTGGCCGGTGTCTCGCAATCGACCGTGTCGCGCGCCCTGCGCGCCGACCCGATGGTCAGCGCCTGTACCCGTGAGCGAGTGCTCGAGGTGGCGCGCCAGCTCAATTACCACGTCGATAAGAATGCCTCCAATCTGCGCCGCCGGCATTCGGGCACGCTGGCGCTCCTCTTCTTCGAGGACCCGACGGCCGACGACTCGGCGATCAACCCGTTCTTCCACTCGATGCTGGGCTCAATCATTCGTGCGTGCTCGAAGCAGGGCTATGACCTCCTGGTCTCTTTCCAGGACCTGCTGCGCGATTGGCATGCCGATTACGAGGACACCCACAAGGCCGATGGCATCATCCTGCTGGGTTACGGCGATTACGTGGTGCATCGCAGCAGGCTGCAGCCGCTGATCGAGCGGGGTGCGCACCTGGTGCGCTGGGGTCCCGTGCTGGCGGAGCAGCCCGGCCTCTCGATCGGCTGCGACAACGTATTCGGCGGTCGCGCCGCCGCCGAGCATCTGCTCGGCCTCGGGCGGCGCCGAATCGCCTTCCTAGGGGAGATCGCTCCGTCTTCGCCGGAGATGATGGAGAGATATCGTGGATATCGCGCTGTGCTCGCCGCCACCGGGCTGGAGCCGGATCCGCGGCTGCAGGTGAGCGCGATCTCGACGGAGGCCTCGGGCTATGAGGCCATGCAGGCGCTGCTGGAGCGTCGGATCCCGTTCGATGCTGTGTTCGGTGCCAGCGATCTGATCGCCATCGGCGCCATGACCGCACTGGCCGCAGCCGGCCGCCGCATCCCGGAGGACGTGGCCGTGCTGGGCTTCGATGGCATCCCCATGGGTGCCTTTACCCGCCCCGCCCTCACCACGGTGGCGCAGGACACCAAGCGCGCCGGCCAGTTGCTCGTACAGACCCTCATCCATCTGATCGAGGGTGAGCCGGCGGAGTGCGTGACCTTGCCGCCGCGCCTGATCGTGCGCGAGTCTTGCGGCGCCGCGCCGGTCGAGGGCCGGAACTAGGGGGCTGCGCCCGCCTGCATCTGTCGCGTCCACGCAACAAGCGGACGCAACCGGGCCGAGCGATAATGGTCCGGTCACGTCCACGGCGCGGGAAGTACCGATGCCTCACACCTATCTCTTCCAACCGGCAGTATGGACGGGCACAGGGACGTTCTGGTGCGCGGACGGGCAACCTCTGCCGGCGGAGGGCCGTACCGAGGTCGCGCACCGTGCGGAGTGCTGGCTGCTCTCGGGCACCTTGAAAGTGCTGGGTTCGCCGCCGGTGGAGTTCGTGAACGCTTACCAGATCGAGCCGCCGGGTCGGGACGGGGCCCCGCTCGAGTGGAGCTCCGAAAACGCGACCCTGGGCAAGATCCACGGTACGTTCTCGGTCGTCGGCAGCTCGATCCTTTCCGTCTATCGCTGCGAGTCCGCGGGTTATCACGGCGCCGAGCATTACCGCCGCGTGGACGAAGCCAGCTACGAAGCGACGGGGGTGCTGCTGCTCGAGGATCGCCCCCTCTCTTCCTGGCAGGTGCTGCTGCGGCGGACCTCAACAGCAAGTCAGTAAGCGGGGCCGAACGAGTCACAGGGCTGGCTGCGCACAAAATCGCTGGGAGCGATTTGCGCCAGTCAAAAATAAAGATAGTGGTCGACCAGCAGCGCCGCGAACAGGAACATCAGGTAGGTCACCGAATAGCGGAACACGCGCATCGGCAGCTCCTGCCGCGCGGTGAGCTTCAGCGCCAGCGCGTAGTAGAGGAAACGCGCATTGAGCACCAGCGCAGCGGCCAGATAGATGATGCCGCTCATCCCCGTCAGAAACGGCATCAGGGTCACCAGGACTAGCAGGATCGTGTAGAGCAGGACCTGCAGCCGCGTGTACTCCACTCCGTGCGTGACCGGCAGCATGGGAATGCCGGCGCTCGCATATTCATCCTTGCGTGCGATCGCCAACGCCCAGAAATGCGGCGGCGTCCAGACGAAGATGATGAGGAAGAGGAGCAGCGCGTTGGGATCGACGTGGTTGGTGACGGCAATCCACCCTAGAACCGGCGGCGCCGCGCCCGCCGCCCCGCCGATCACGATGTTCTGCGAGGTGGCGTGCTTCAGCCACACGGTGTAGATCACCGCATAGCCGATCAGTGACAGGAAGGTCAGCCCCGCCGTCAACAGGTTGACCAGGAAGGCCAGGATGCTCATGGCCGTGAGGCCCAGTACCGCGGCGAAAATGAGAGCCCTGCGCTCCGTGAGCTGGCGCGTTGGCAATGGACGCGATTGGGTGCGAGCCATCTGCTCGTCGAAGCGGCGGTCGAGAACGTGATTGATCGCGGCCGCTGAGCCCGATGCCAGCGCGATACCGAGCGTACCCCAGATGAGGGGACCCAGTGGCGGCCAGCCGGGGCTCGCGAGCAGCACGCCGACGACCGCGGTGAAGGTGATGAGGGCCACCACCCGCGGCTTCGTCAGCTCGTAGTAACGCCGCCATGTAGCCGGCGCGTGTGCTGCGTATCCCGCTACCGCCATGACGGGCCCCTTCCCATCAGGTGCTGCGCATCGCGCGCATGACGTGCAGCTTGGCTGTCAGCGCGAGAATGGCCATCAGGAGCAGCGCCGCTCCGGCCGTATGGGCGGTAGTCAGCCAGAGCGGAAAGGTCCCCAAGACCATGGAGATGCCAATCGCAAGCTGCAGGCCCAACGCAGCCAGTACCAGGTAGGTGCGCGGCCGCGCCGCCGCGAGCGAGCGGCGGCTGATGACAAAGCCAGACAGGACGACGAACGTCAGCGTCACCGTCAGCGCACCGAGGCGATGAGCCAAGTGGATCGCAACACGCGCCGGGTTGGCGAGAATGCCTCCCTGATAATCGACCCAAACACCTCGCCACAGGACGAAGGCATGCCGGAAATCGGCGTGCGGCCACCAGACACCCTGACAGGTCGGAAAATCGGGACAGGCGAGCGCGGCGTAGTTGGCGCTGGTCCACGCGCCCAGGAAGAACTGGGCCGCGAGCAACACGACACAGAGCACGGCAAGCCAGTACGCAATCCGCACCGTGGATGAGGAGCCTGACCACAGCGTCGCTCCGTGCGCGGGCATCGCCTGCAGGTGCACCGCGCCGCGAGGCCGCAGCTGCAATCGCAGCCAGAGCCACCAGAGGAGGGCGAGCGTGGTCATGCCGAAGATGAGGTGTGCCGTCACGATGAGCGGCTTCAACAGCAATGTCACGGTCAGCATGCCGAGTACGGCCTGCACGATGACCGTGGCGAAGAGGAGCAGCCCGAAGCCCGCTCCCGCCACCTTGGGCTTTCGCGCCGCGATCGCCAGCGCGGCGATCACGATGATGACCGTGCCGAGCGTGCCCGCGGCATAACGGTGGATCATCTCGTGCCAGGCCTTCCCGGCCTGCAGCGGCCGGCCCGGGAAACGGGCCTGGCTGGTGGGACTGGCCTCCGCACCCACGGGGCTGATGTGGCCATAGCATCCCGGCCAGTCCGGACAGCCCAGCCCGGCGTCCGTGAGGCGCACATAGGCGCCGAGCACGATGACGCCGAAGCACAGCAGCACGCCGAGGAGCGCGAGGCCGCGCATCCAGCGGTCGATGGGCATCTGGGACAAGAAATCTCCTCGGACGATGCGTAGGCCGGCTCAGCCGATGTCGGACAGCTCCAGCAGCCGCCGCAGGTCGATGAGCAACCCGCGCGGATTGCGGCGGACATCGTAGCGCATCATCAGGTTTCCGAGCGGGTCGATGACGAACAGGGAGTGCGCCCGATCACCGGCCGGGAACTCATCGAGGAGCCGCTGCCCCGGCGCGCCGGCCGCATCCAGAACCGTGAGACCAGCCTGCTCACGAGCCAAAAACGCTGTCGCGCAGCAATTCCCGGTCACCAGGAAGACGCGCGCAACCCGTGGCATGTCCGTGCCCAAGGCACGCCGCGTCTGGCGCATCACATAGAGCGTCTGGCGGCAGGCTGTGTCGCAGCTTCCATCGCCGACATAGGTCAGTGTCCATGTGCCGCGGAAGAGACCCGGCGCCGGGCCCGAGAGTTCCCCCGCTCCCGTCTCAAACGGCGGAGCCTTCGAAGACGCGGTCCCGGAGGCCGGATCAGTCACCGCGATGCGCGGCAGACTGACACTGGGCAGCGCTCTCGGCGGGCTGATGAGCTCGCCGTTATTGACGTGGCCGGAGGGCCGCCAGCCGGTCCCGTAATACAGCCAGAAGGACACGAGGAGCGGCAGGAGAAAGAGCGCCGCGAGACCCGCGAGCGTCAGCAGGTTGCGGTTGCGCAGCTCGTCGGTGCTCGCGGTCATCGGGTCGTCTCCGGGCTCTGGGCCGGGCTGCGCGGCAAGCGCTTGGAGCTGAGCAGCAGCCACATCACCGCCGCCGCGATCGCGAAGCACCACCACTGGAAGGCGTAGCCGAAATTCTGCAGCGCGGGAATGCCCGGGAGGTGCCAGTCGCGCACGTAGCCGTCCGGGGCGCCGCGATCGAGAAGGATGACGCGCGGCTCGAGCGGGCGGCCGAGGGCTTCGGCGAGCTGCTGCAGGGTTGGAAAGCTGGTCACCCGCGGCCAGGGACCGCTTGCGGCCGGCGGCGCGCGCCCGAACGACAGGCCGGCAGCCGGCAGCTCTCCCACGCGACCGACGACCGTCACGACCCCGTTGGCCTTCAGCGAGATGTCGGGCAGCCGGCTGCGCGTGCCGAGGAAGGGAACCCAACCGCGATCGACCAGCACCACCGGTCCTCCCGGCCGCTCGAGTGGCGTCAACACGTGGTAACCGTCGAGATCGCGATAGCTCATGTTGTCGATGAGGAACTGATGCGCCGTGTCGTACGTGCCCGTGACGCTGACGCGCTGATAGTCGGGTACGCCGGCCAGCGGCGCCGCGCCGAGCGCGAGCACCTGGCGCGCGCCGCGCTCGAAGCGCGCATGCTCCGCCGCCCGCGCCTCGCCCCGGCGCCACTGCCAACGCCCGAGGGCGATGAAGGCGACGCACAACACCAGCATCAGCGCCGTGAGCGCCGGCGATGGCGCGAAGCGGCGGCCGCCCAAAGTCAGACGCTTGGGCATGGGGGTTGCTGTAGACTCGATGCTGCCATGCCCGAGCTGTTTCGAATAGTGGTCCTCATTGCATTCGCCGCGATCGTGGCGAGCTTGGGCTCTGCGCTGTATCACCTCTCGCGAGGCACACAACAGGATTCCGCCAAACTGGTGCGCGCGCTGACGGTCCGGATCGTGCTGTCACTGGCGCTCTTCGCGCTGATCATGCTCGCCTGGTACGCGGGGCTGATCACGCCGCACGGCCTGATGCCGCGCAGCCACTAGGCACGTGACCGTGCCCCGCCGCCGGCGCTCTTCGCCCGCGCGGGAGCCCGGATCCGGCGCTACAGCCAATACACGAATACGAAGAGGCCCAGCCACACCACATCGACGAAGTGCCAGTACCAGGAGACGGCCTCGAACGCGAAGTGCTGCCGCGGCGTGAAATGCCCGCGCAGCACGCGCAGCCAGACCACCACCAGCATGATGGCGCCGATGGTCACGTGCAGGCCGTGGAAGCCGGTGAGCATGAAGAACGTCGAGCCGTAGATGCCCGTCGTCAGCCGCAGGTTCATCTTGGTGTAGGCGTCGTAGTACTCGTGCGCCTGCAGCGCGACGAACGCGAAGCCGAGCAGGAAGGTGAGCGCGAGGAAGATCTTGAGCCGCGTCCGGTGGCCGGAGCGCAGCGCATGGTGCGCGATCGTGACGGTCAGGCCGCTCGTCAGCAGGATGAGGGTGTTGATCGCCGCGATGCCGTAGGCGCTCATCGCCTCGAAGGTCTCGCCGCCCACGTGCAGCGGACCATTGGTCGGCCAGGTGGCCTCGAAGTGCGGCCAGAGCAGCATGTTGGTGAGCGCCCGGATGCCGGCGCCGCCCAGCCACGGCACCACCAGCACGCGGGAATAGAAGAGCGCGCCGAAGAAGGCGCCGAAGAACATCACTTCCGAGAAGATGAACCACAGCATCCCCATGCGGAACGAGCGGTCCACCTGGGTGTTGTAGACGCCGTGCTGATTCTCGCCGATCACGGCGTGGAACCAGCCTCCGAACATGAAGAAGAGGAGCAGCGGACCCGGCAGCAGGGACCAGGCACCGGACCAATTGTCCAGGTACGCCACCGCGCCCCACATGAGGACGAAGAGGGCGACGGCCGCGACGATCGGCCATGGGCTGCCGTGCGGAACGTAATAGTGCTGGCTGTCGGGGGCGTGTGCGTTCGATGCCATGAAATGACCTTATTTGTGGGCGCGGACCAGCATCAAGGCGATGAAACCGAAGTAGAAAAAGAGCACGACCGCCGTCACGATGAGCGTGGTGCGCCGCACGCGCCTGCGGCGCTCCACGTCATCCGGCGGCAGCGTGATCGGTTGCTCGGACGCCATCGTTCTCATCAGGAGCACCGGCGCGGCTCAGTGCGAGGCGCCGCGGGCGACCAGCGCATCGGACGGCGGCACCGTCCAGGAGTGGAACGGCGGCGGTGAGGGCAGCTCCCACTCCAGGCCATGGGCGCCGTCCCAGGCCTTGTTGCCTTCGACCGGCTTCCCGGCCCGCACGCACCTCCACACGATGTACGGCAGAAGGAGCTGCGACACGCCAAAGGCGAAGCCGCCGATCGAGGAGACCATGTTCCAGTCCGTGAACTGCACCGCGTAATCCGGGGTGCGGCGCGGCATGCCCGCCAGTCCGAGGAAGTGCTGCGGGAAGAAGAGCACGTTGACGAAGATCGTCGACAGCCAGAAGTGCCACTTCGCCAGCGCCATGTTGTACATCCGGCCGGTCCACTTGGGCAGCCAGTAGTACACCCCGCCGAAGATGGCGAACGCCGAGCCCGTGACCAGCACGTAGTGGAAGTGCGCGACCACGAAGTAGGTGCCGTGATACTGGTAATCCGCCGGGACCAGCGCCAGCATCAGCCCGGAGAAGCCGCCGATCGAGAAGAGGAAGAGGAATGCGATGGCGAACAGCATCGGCGGCTCGAAGGTGAGCGAGCCCTTCCACATGGTCGCCGCCCAGTTGAACACCTTCACGCCCGTCGGCACCGCGATCAGCATGGTGGAGAACATGAAGAAGAGCTGCGCCGACACCGGCAGTCCCACCGTGAACATGTGGTGCGCCCACACGATGAACGACAGGAACGCGATCGAGGCGATCGCGTACACCATCGCCTCGTAGCCGAAGATCGGCTTGCGCGAGAAGGTGGGGATGATCTCCGAGATCACGCCGAAGGCCGGCAGGATCATGATGTAGACCTCGGGATGTCCGAAGAACCAGAAAATGTGCTGGAACATCACCGGGTCGCCGCCGCCGGCGGCGTTGAAGAAGCTGGTGCCGAAGAAATGATCGGTGAGCATCATGGTGACGGCGCCCGCCAGCACGGGCATCACCGCGATCAGCAGGAACGCGGTGATGAGCCACGCCCACACGAAGAGGGGCATGCGCAGCAGGGTCATCCCCGGCGCGCGCATGTTCATGATGGTGACGATGACGTTGATCGCCCCCAGGATCGAGGAGATGCCCATCAGGTGGATGGCGAAGATGAGCATCGGGAAGGAGTCGCCGAACTGCAGCGTGAGCGGCGGATACATCGTCCAGCCGCCGGCCGGCGCGCTGCCCGGGACGAAGAGCGTCGCGATCAGCAGGCTGAAGGCGAAGGGCAGGATCCAGAAGCTCAGGTTGTTCAGGCGCGGCAGCGCCATGTCCGGGGCCCCGATCTGCAACGGGATCATCCAGTTGGCGAGTCCGACCCACGCCGGCATGATCGCCCCGAAGATCATGATGAGCCCGTGCAGCGTCGTCAGGGAGTTGAACACTCCGGGGTCGACCAGCTGCATTCCCGGCTTGAACAGCTCCGCGCGGATCATCATCGCGGCCGAGCCACCGATGAAGAACATCACGCAGGAGGCCACCAGGTACATCGTGCCGATGTCCTTGTGATTGGTCGCGAACACCCAGCGGCGCCAGCCGTGCGGTTTGTGATCGTGATCGGCGTGGCTGGTCTCAGCGTGCGGCTCTGCCATGTCAGGACCTCTTCAAAGACTGTCTGAACGGGCTCGTTCGGAAACTGCGCGGGGTCACTGCGGCCTCAGCCGGCCGGAGCAGCGATGGTCTGCGCCGATAGGTCGACGCCTTGCTTCTGCAGCGCCTGCTGCCGCTTCAGCCAGGCGGCAAAATCTGCCGGCGAGACGGTGCGGACCACTACCGGCATGTACGCGTGGTCGCGGCCGCAGAGCTCGGTGCATTGGCCGCGGTAGACACCGAGCTTGCCGGGGTCGACGGTGAACGACACCTCGTTGATGAAGCCGGGGAGCGCGTCCCTCTTGACGCCGAAGTCGGGTAGCCACCAGGAGTGGATCACGTCCACCGAGGTGATGAGCAGGCGCACCTTGGTGCCGGTCGGCACCACCAGTGGATGGTCCACGTCGAGCAGGTAGTTCTTCACGGTGTCCGGGTTGATCCCCGAACCGAGCTGCCGCGCCGCGTCGGTGTCGTAGGCGAGCTTGGAGACGAAGCTCACGCCGGACTTCATATACGTGTACTGCCAGCCCCACTGGAAGCCGGTGACCTTGATATCGAGCTGCGCGTGGCTGTTGTCGTTGATCTTCACCAGCAGGTTCGCGGCCGGGACGGCCATGGAGATCAGGATGAGCACCGGGACGGCGGTCCAGATGACCTCCACCTTGGTGTTGTGGATCAGGGTGACGTCGGCCACCGCGCCGCGGGAGCGGCGGTGAAAGATGAGCGACCAGATCATTACGCCGAAGACCACTACGGCGATGCCGACGCAGATCCAGAAGGCCATCATGTGCAGGCCGTAGATCTTGCGGCTGACGTCCGTGACGCCAACCGGCAGATTGAGGAGGCTCCACCCCGATTGCGCGCTGGCGACAGGCGCGCCGGCCGCAGTGGCCAGCAGAGCCAGCGTTCCGCCCAGGATCCCGAGTCTTGCGCGATGCATCGTAGTCGTGCCCTTCCCGCGCGGTCCCAGTCATGAGGGTCCCCCCGCGCGATTCGCTCAGCCGAACCTAACCCGAATCAGAAACCCGCCCACCCCTACTTGGGCCCGAGGGCCAGCGGGGGCGATTCATTGATGCGGCCGACCAGGCGTTGCAGCCTGAGTGCGAGTCCGCACCGCTCTTCCTCAGTGAGGAAGCTCCCTAGCTCGCACTGCCGGCCGTGTGACTCGATGGTCAGCCGGCTCGGATGCAGCGGCGAGGCGGGACGGCGCAGTTTAACCTGAGCCCAGTGCCGCGGGAACACGGTTCGCAAGCAATTCGCGCGATCGTGCAATTCGACGCTGACGTCGCACTCCGTGAGGGTGATGATCTGCGCCCGGTGCTGGCGCACGAAGCTGGCATGCAGCGCCCAGCCGACGAGCAGCATTTCCAGGCCGGCGAAGGGCAGGATGGGCCACATTCCGCGCAGGGCCAGCAGGCCCGCGAGCGTGAAGCAGAAGAGACATAAAGCGGCGAAGAACAGTGCCGCCCCTCGCGGGGTGAGCGAGCAGTTCGGGCAGATGACGATGCGCACCGCGTGCCGGGTCTGCTGCGGGGCCTCCATGATTCGCCGGCTGAGCGGCAATCGAGGCCGCTCGAGCCGCCTCCTATGACTGATCTGATCGATGGTAGAGCGGCGCGGTGGCCGGTTCAAGCGCTCAGCTTGCGGGCGGCCGCGCGCAGGTCGGGTGTTCCATTCCCGTGCTCGAGGAACGGCACCTGGGCGAGCGGCGGCTCGCCCAGATGCGCGCTGAGCGTGGCGAGGTTCTCGGCGGCGCGATCGAAGTGCGGATCGATCGCATTGGCGATCCAGCCCGCGAAGGCCACGCCGCGGGCGGCGATGGATTCGCGGGTGAGGAGCGCGTGATTCAGGCAGCCGAGGCGCAGGCCGACGACTACGAGGACCGGGAGGTCCAGCGCGACGGCGAGGTCGGCCATGAAACCGCTGTCGCTGAGGGGGGCGAGCCAGCCGCCGGCGCCTTCCACGATGACGCAATCGGCGGCGGCGGCGAGGGAGTCGAAGCGGGAGCGCAGGAGGGGCAGGTCGATGCGTACGCCGGCTTCGCGGGCGGCGATGTGCGGGGAGATGGGGGGGAGGAAGCAGTAGGGGTTTACGAGCTCGTACGGGGATGGGACGTTGGCGGCGGCCATGAGGGTGAGGGCGTCGGAGTTCCTGGGGCCGTCTGATGTTGGGTCGGAGCCGGAGGCGATCGGCTTCATGACTGCGACGCGCAAGCCTTGGGCAACGAATGCGCGCGTCAGTGCGGTGGCGATGACAGTCTTGCCAACACCCGTGTCAGTGCCTGTGACGAAGAGGGAGTGGGATTTCATGGGTAAGGGCTCGCCCCGATCATGTGCGGTGCTTCATTTTCTGCGTCGGATTTGTGAGGCGGGGATTCTGACTTCACCGGCGCGCGGGGGAGATGCCGGCCTTCCGGCCGTGCCCCAGGCGGCGCCGTAGACGATTTCATATGTTGCAGGAAGTTTGCCGCCTTTGCGGAAGGATTCGTAGGCGGTCAGGACGTGCTGTAGGCGGGCGCGACCGGCCAGGGAGCGGGGGCGGCCGGCGGTGGCGTTGCGGGCGCCTATGGATTTGAGGTCGCGCATGAGCGTGAGGGCGTCGTCGTAGGTGAGTTGGAGGCGGTCTACATCCAACACGGGCTCGATCAGGCCGGCGCGCACCAAGGCGTCACCGATGTCGTGCATGTCGAGGAAGCGGTTGACGTGGTTGTGGGCGTCGGCTTGGGACCAGGCGGCGCGCAGCTCTTTCAAGGTGTCGGGGCCGAAGGTGGTGAAGAGGAAGAAGCCCTGGGGCTTCAGGACGCGGCGGACTTCGGCGAGGGCGTCGTCGAGGGGGTCGCACCACTGCAACATCAGGTTGCTGAAGAGGATGTCGACGCTCGCGGATTGGAGCGGAAGGTGGGCGGCATCGGCGCAGATGCGCTCGAAACGGCGGAGGAAGCGTTGATGGCGGGCGGCCTCGCGCAGCATGCCGGGGGCGATGTCGAGGGCGATGACGGTAGAGCGGCGATAGAGGCGTTTCAGTTGCGCGGTGAGGCGGCCGGTGCCGCAGCCGAGGTCGAGAATCACGGCGGGGTTGAAGGCGAACGGGTCGAGGCGGCTCAGTAGCTCTTCGGCCACTCGCGACTGGAGGACGGCGGCGGGCTCGTAGGTGGCGCTGGCCCGATCGAAGGCAACGCGGACGCCGGCTTTGTCGAGCTGGAACGCGTCCCGGTCTGCGGGGCCGTCCGGGCCATGGAAGCGGGGCTCGGGGGGGCGGCTGTCGCCGTCCACGGGCGTTCCAGACGACTGGGTCATGGCTCGGCGAGGAATTCGGTTAGAAGCGCGCTCACCTGCGGCAGATGCGACAGGAATGGCGCGTGGGCGGCGCGGCGGATCTCGACGTAGCGCGCCTCGGGAAGGGCTTCGGCGAGCGCGCGCGATGCGGCGGGGTGAGTCACGCGGTCATATTGGCCGGCGATGACCAGGGCGGGCTGTGTGATGTGGCCGAGCAGCGGCCTGAGGTCGGTATCGCGCAGCAGCTCGAGGTCGCAGGCCAGCGCGGCGAGGCGCGGATGCCGGGCGTCCGGACGAGCGTCCCCATGGGCGAAGAGCGAGGCGCGGAGCTGCGCGAGCGCAGCCTCGCCGCCGGCGCTGCCGCGCACCTGAAGCTCGAGGAAGTCGCTGACGGTGCGCTGATAGTCGGTGCGCAGGGCGAGCGCCTGGCTTGCGAGCCGCTCCGGTGGAGCGCCGTGGGGCCAGTCTGGGCCGGCGCTGAAGCGCGGTGTCGTCGCGATCAACGCGAGTCGGTCAATCGCGGGCGCGAGGAGGTCTGCTGAAGCGACGGCGCCGAGCCGCCGCGCGGCCATGGAGCCGGGTTGCGCGGCCGCAGCGATTCGCAGAGCGATCTGGCCGCCAAGGGACCAGCCGATGAGAGAATACCGGGGATCGATCGCCGACACCGTCTCGTGCACCTGCTCGGCCTGAGAGGCAAGCGAGGAGCGGTCGGGCAGCCAACCGCTGCGGCCATGTCCGGGCAGATCGATCGCGACGACGCGGAACCGTTCGGCGAGCGCCGCGGCGAGCCCGTCCCAGACCCGCAGGTTGAGTCCCCAGCCGTGCAGCAGAGCCACCGTGCGACCGCTGCCTCGCACCTCGGTGTAGAGGCCGCTCATGCTGGGGGTCTCGCTGCGCAAATCCGGCCCAGTGCTTCGACCAGGGCGTCGATCTGACTTTCCTCATGGCCTGCGGTGAGGGTGATGCGCAGCCGCTCCGCGCCGGCGGGGACCGTGGGCGAGCGGATGGCGACGACCCAGAAGCCGGCCTCGCTCAGCGCCTGTTGGGCGGCGAGCGCGATTTGCGCGCTGCCGAGCGGAATGGGTTGGATCGGCGTGACGGAGTCGGCGAGCGGCACGCCAGCGGCCCGTGCGGCCGCGCGAAAGCGCGCGGTGAGGGCCAGCGCCCGCTCCCGCCGCCAACTCTCCTCGCGGACGATCCGAAGGGCCGCGCGAGTTGCCGCCGCGACGGGCTGCGGCAAGGCGGTGGTGTAGATGTAAGAGCGGGCGCGCTGGATGAGAAGCTCGATCAGATCCTCGGAGCCGGCGACGAAGGCGCCGAAGGTCCCGAAGGCCTTGCCGAGCGTGCCGACCAGCACCGGCACATCGTCGCAGCCGAGGCCCGCGAGCTCGACGGCCCCGCGTCCATTCGCACCCAACACGCCGATACCGTGGGCGTCGTCCACGATCAGCCACGTTTCGCGAGCGCGGGCGGCCGACGCCAGCGCCGCGAGTGGGGCGATGTCGCCGTCCATGCTGAAGAGGCCGTCAGTGGCCAACACGGTCGTCTGCGGAGTGCTCTCGGCGAGCAGTCGGCGCGCGGCATCCGCATCGCAGTGCGGGTAACGTCGAAATCGCGCGCCGGACTGAAGGCCCGCATCGATGAGGGAGGCATGGCTCAAACGGTCGAGCAGCACGGATTCGCCGCGGTCCGCGAGCGCGGTCACCACGCCGAGGTTGGCCATGTATCCGGTGGAGAAGAGGAGCGCGCGCGGGCGGCCGATGAAGGCGGCGAGCTCCTCCTCGAGCGCGGCATGCTCCCGCCCGTGGCCGCTGATGAGGTGCGAGGCGCCGCTGCCGGCGCCGCAGTGCGCCGCGCATTCCGCCATGGCGGCAGCGAGCGCCGGATGCGCCGCGAGGCCGAGATAGTCGTTGCTGCTGAAGTCGACGAGCCTGCGGCCGTCGACGATCACGCTGGTGTGGCGGCCCGGCTCCGGGTAGGACTCTACCGTCGCGCGCCGGCGCCGCAGGTGCTGCCGCTCGAATTCCTCGAGCGCCGGCTCAAGCGGCTGTCTCTTCATTGCGCACGCCGGGATGGTGCGTGCCGGCCGGTTGAGTAGCTTCCGGGCCCGGCATCTGCGAAGCCGCGTGCGCCGGCGCAGGCGGGCTTTCGGGCCGAATGCCGAGCCGCTCGAGCAGGCTCCGATCCCGCTCCACATCCGGGTTGCCGGTGGTCAGGAGCTTCTCGCCGTAGAAGATCGAGTTGGCGCCGGCGAGGAAGCAGAGCGCCTGCAGCTCATCGCTCATCCCCTGGCGCCCCGCGGACAGGCGCACGTGCGCGCGCGGCATCATCAGGCGAGCCGCAGCGATCGTGCGCACGAAATCGAACGGGTCGACGGGCGCGGTCCCCTCGAGCGGCGTGCCCGGCACCTGCACGAGCTGGTTGATGGGGACGCTCTCGGGGTGCTGCGGGAGATTGGCGAGAGTCATGAGGAGCCGGGCGCGATCGCGCGAGGATTCGCCCATGCCGAGGATCCCGCCGCAGCAGACCTTGAGGTCCGCGGCGCGGACCGCCTCCAGCGTGTCGAGTCGGTCCTGGTACGTCCGGGTCGTGATGATCTGCCCGTAGAACTCGGGCGAGGTATCGAGATTGTGGTTGTAGTAGTCGAGGCCCGCATCCTTGAGCTCCCGCGCCTGCTCCGGCGTCAGCATGCCGAGGGTCGCGCAGGTCTCGAGCCCGAGCGCGCTGACTTCGCGTACCATCTGCGTGATGACGCGCAGGTCTTTCGCTTTGGGTGAGCGGTAGGCCGCGCCCATGCAGAACCGCGTCGCCCCGGCCTCCTTCGCGCACCGCGCTCGCTCGCGCACGGCCGCGACCTCCATCAGCTCCTCGCGCTCGAGCCCGGTGTCGTAGCGCACGCTCTGCGGGCAATAGGCGCAGTCCTCGGGGCACGCGCCGGTCTTGATCGAGAGCAGCGTGCTCATCTGCACGGTGTTGGGCTCTTGATGCTCCCGGTGCACGCGCTGGGCGTGGTAGAGCAGGTCCATGAGCGGCAGGTCGAGGAGGCTCATGACCTCAGGCAGCATCCAATCGTGGCGAACGGTTCCGAGGGGGGTCGGGCTCATGCGGGGATCCGGTTATCGCGTCGCTCGCGATGTTCGCGGGCGCCGCGGGGAATGTCAACGCACGCAGGGCTGTGCGGTATACGCTTGCTCAAGTTTTGATCAACGCCGCAGCAGGTGCACGGCGAGCGCCGCGGCCACGCCCAGCGCGCCGATCACGGAGACGAACACGGCCGCGGCCGCGCAGTCCTTGACGATCCGGATGCTTGGATGGATTTCCGGGCACACGTGATCGGCCAGAGTCTCGATGGCGGTGTTGAGCAGCTCCGCCGCGAGCACGCCGGCGCTGGCCAGCGCCACGGCCGCCCACCAGATGGGCTCCGGCCGAAGAATGATCAGCGCCGCCACGACGAGCGCGAGCACGACCGCCTCGAAGCGCACGCTGCGCTCCGACCGCAGGCCGTGCGCCAGCCCCGCGAGGGCGAAGCTCATGCGCCGCCAAAGGGATTGATTCTTCTGCCGGCTCAACGGGTGTACACGTACTGCAGCAGCAGGCCGATGAAGAGGACCATGCCGACGTAGTTGTTGTTGAGGAATGCGCGCAGGCAGGCGGCCGGCTCGCGCGCGCGGATCAGCCATTGTTGATAGAGAAAGAGCAGGCCCGCCCCCGCGATCCCCGCGTAGTACCAGCGGCCGAAACCCATGTCGCGTCCGGCGAGCACCAGGGCGAGCAGCATCAACGCCTGCAGCGCGCCGATCAGTACCCGGTCCATATCGGCGAACAGGATGGCGCTCGATTTGATGCCGATCGTGAGGTCATCCTCCCGATCGACCATGGCGTAGATCGTGTCGTAGACCGCCGCCCAGACGACCGCGGCGATGTAGAGCACCCAGGCGACGCGCGGCAAGGCGTCGCGCTGTGCGGCAAAAGCCATCAGCACGCTCCAGCCGCCGAAGGAGAGGCCCAGGTAGAGCTGCGGCAACGGAAAGAACCGCTTCATGAAGGGATACGACACGGTGAGCGCGGCGCCGATGACGGCGAGCTTCACGGTGAAGACATTGAGGCGGGTCACCAGCCAGAGCGCGGCTGCGCCCAGCACCACGAAGAGCACGAGGGCTTCCGCCGGCGCGACCCGACGGGCGGCGAGCGGCCGCTCGCGGGTGCGCTTCACGTGCGGATCGATATTGCGGTCGGCGAAATCGTTGATGATGCAACCGGCGGCGCGCATGACGACGACGCCCAGCACGAAGACGATCAACACCTTCTGCTGCGGCCTGCCGGTGCCGGCGACCCACAGACCCCAGAGCGCCGGCCACAGCAGCAGCCACGTGCCGATCGGGCGGTCGAAGCGCGCGAGCCGCGCGTATTCCTCCACGCGCCGGGCCAGGCGGTAATAGAGGGGGGCGTCCTGAGGTCTGCCCGGGAGGCCCAGGTCGCTGGTGGCTGTGGTGCTGCTCATCTCTCTCTGCTTACCCGACTCTCGCATACTGCTCGCCCGTGCCGATCCAGCGGGCCGCGAGCGCCGCAATATTATCCGGGTATTGCGCGATCAGCAGCTCCGCGGCTTCCTGCACCCGCGGCAGCAGGTCGGCATCGCGCGTCAGGTCCGCTACGCGAAGTTGCGCCAAGCCCGTCTGCCGGGTGCCGAGGAGCTCGCCGGGCCCCCGCAGCTCGAGGTCGCGGCGCGCGATCTCGAAGCCGTCGGTGCTCTCGCGGATGACCTTCAGGCGCTCGCGCGCCAGCGGCGAGAGCGGACCGCGGTAAAGGAGCACACAGGTGCTGGCGTCCGCCCCGCGGCCGACCCGGCCGCGCAACTGGTGAAGCTGCGCGAGTCCCATGCGCTCGGCGTTCTCGACGACCATCAGGGTTGCGTTGGGAACGTCGACCCCGACCTCGATGACCGTGGTCGCGACCAGGAGTTGGATGCGCCCCGCCTTGAAGGCGAGCATCGCCGCGTCCTTCTTGGAGGAGGGCATGCGCCCATGGACCAACCCCACCTGGAGGTCGGGCAACGCCTCCGCGAGCGCGGCGGCGGTCTCCTCGGCGGCTTGGGAGCGCAGCTCGTCCGATTCGTCGATCAGCGGACAGACCCAGTAGACCTGACGTCCGGCGCGGCAGACCTGAACGATGCGCGCCACCACTTCGGCGCGCCGCTCTTCGGGCACGACGACGCTGCGCACCGGTGTCCTGCCCGGAGGCAGCTCATCGATGACGGAGATGTCGAGGTCGGCGTAGGCGGTCATCGCCAACGTGCGCGGAATCGGCGTCGCGGTCATGATGAGCTGGTGCGGGAAGCGCCCCTCGCGGCTGCCCTTCTCCCGGAGGCGCAGGCGCTGCTGCACTCCAAAGCGATGCTGCTCATCGACGATGACGAGGGCGAGCCGGGAGAACTCGATGCCTTCCTGAAACAGCGCATGCGTGCCGACGACGACCCGGACTTCGCCGGAAGCGATCGCCTCCAGGGCGCTGCGCCGGGCGCGCGCCGGCTGGCCGCTGGTGAGCAGGGCGACAGGCAGCCCGAGCGGCCGCAGCCACTCGCTCAAGCTCCGCCCATGCTGCTCCGCGAGCAGCTCGGTCGGGGCCATCAGCGCGGCCTGCAGGCCGGTTCCGGCGGCGCGCGCCGCCGCGAGCGCCGCGACGACCGTCTTGCCGCAGCCGACATCGCCCTGAATGAGCCGGACCATCGGTACGCTGGAGCGCAGGTCCGCTTCGACTTCCGCCAGCGCGCGCGCCTGCGCGCGGGTGAGCGCAAAAGGCAACGAAGTCAGAAGCCGCGGCACCATCCCTTCGGGATCCTCGAGCGGCCACGCCGGATCTGTCTTTGCCGCTCGCTTGACGAGCCGCAGGCTCCCCTGGTGGGCGAGCAGCTCCTCGAAGGCGAGCCGCCGCTGCGCCGGGTGCCGGCCGGCCGCGAGCTCCCCGAGCTGCGCCTCACGGGGCGGGCGGTGCACGTACCTCAGGGCGTCGCGCAGCGATGGCAGATCGAGGGATTCGAGAATTTGCGGCGGAATCCAATCCCGCACCGCCGCAGTGTCGAGCTCCCGCAGCGCCTGCGCGATGAGCGCGCGCAGCCGCCCCTGAGGTACGCCCTCGGTGAGCGGATAGATGGGTGTCAGAGTCTCCTCCGGGGCCGCCTCGGCACCGCCCACGCGGCGGTACTCCGGATGGACCATCTCCAGGCCCTGCGGCCCGCGGCGCACCTCTCCGAAGCAACGCAGCCGCGTGCCGCGTGCCAGGCCCTGCTGTTGGGACGCGGAGAAATGGAAGAATCGGAGCGTCAGGAAGCCGGAGCCGTCCGAGAGACTGCACTGCAACTGCCGCCGGCGGCGGTAAGCCACCTGCGCGAGCTGGATCTCACCCTCGACGACCGCGCGCATTCCCGGAAGCAGCGCGCCGATCCTGACGATCGTGGTGCGATCCTCGTAGCGCAGCGGCAGCACGAAGAGCAGGTCCTGCACCTGGGATACGCCGAGGCGCGCGAGTCGCTCCGCCAGAGCCGCACCGACGCCCCGCAGCGCCGTGATCGGCCTCTGTTCTTGTGAAGCGCTGGATCGGGGCATCCTGCCCCGCCCAGCGCCGTCTCGGGCAAAAAGCGTGGTTTTTGCCCGAGACTCGGCCACCTCCGGCGGCCGGGCACGTCCCTGTGCCTGAGTCGCGGTGTCACGCTTAGCCAAGGTAAAGGACGCATTCAGCCTCGACGCGCGCGCCGCGAGGGAGCTGCGCGACCCCGACGGCCGCCCGTGCCGGATACGGCTGCGGGAAGTAGAGCGCCATGATCTCGTTGACCTTGGCGAAGTGCGTGAGGTCGGTGAGATAGACGTTGACCTTCACCGCCTGCGCGAGACTGCCGCCCGCGGCCTCGGCGACCGCCTTCAGGTTCTCGAACACGCGGCGGATCTCCGCCTCTATGTCGCCGCTCACCAGCTCCTGAGTGGCCGGATCGAAGGGGATCTGGCCGGAGAGGTAGACGGTATCGCCCGCGCGCACCGCCTGGGAGTAGGTGCCGATCGCCTTCGGCGCCCGCTCGGTCTGAATCGCTTTACGGCTCATGTGCTGCTCACAACCTTTCTGGATTGGGACCCTGATCGTCGTTCTCGTCCACGCCTTCCATCTCTCCGTCCGCGCGATCGCTGCGCGCGTGCGCGGCGATCGTCCGCACGACGCGTGTCACATCCGGCATGCGGCGGGTAACGCGCATCACGCGGGCCAGATGCTTGCGATCGCGCACCTTGAGCTCGAAAGTGAGAATGGAGGCGTCGCCTTCCTGCTCCTCGATCGAGACGTGATGGATGTTGGTTTCCGTGCTGGCGATGGCTGCCGCGACCGCCGCCAGCACGCCGGTGCGATTGACCACGTAGATGCGGACCTCGGAGTTGAAGAGGCGGTCCGGCGCGGGCTGCCAGCTCACCGGCAGCCATTTCTCCGGGTGCTTGCGGTAGTCCTCGACGTTGACACAGCGCTCCCGGTGGA
Source organism: Steroidobacteraceae bacterium (assembly GCA_035552895.1). GTDB lineage: Bacteria > Pseudomonadota > Gammaproteobacteria > Steroidobacterales > Steroidobacteraceae > 13-2-20CM-66-19. The sequence goes on along the minus strand of DATNEU010000065.1, from coordinate 1,184 downwards.
TGACGACACCGCGGCCGGCCGACAGGAATGCGAACACGGGATCGTCCGGCAGCGGGAAGCAACAGCGCGCGTAGGAGACGAGCAGGCCCTCCGTGCCCGCGATCGCGAGCGGCGCCGGCGCGTGCGGCCGGCCATGGGCGGGCGCCGCCGGCAGCAGGCGCCGCGCCACGAGCGGCGCCAGGCGCTCGCCGAGGCCGATCTTCTCGTAGAGATCGTCGAGGTCCTTCATGCCGAACTCGCCGAGCACGGCCTGCTGCACCTCGGAGCTGACATCGTCGAGCGCCAACCGGAACTCCCCGAGCGCCTGATTGAGCAGCCGCTGCCCGAGCGCGATGGCCTCGGTGCGGCGCAGGCTCTTCAGGTAGTGCCGGATGGCGTTACGCGCCTTGGCGGTGACCACGAAGTTGACCCAGGACGGATTCGGCATCGCGCCCTTGGCGGTGATGATCTCCACCGTCTGGCCGTTGCGCAGCACCGTGCGCAGCGGGATCAGCCGCCGATCCACCTTGGCCGCGACGCAGCGGTTGCCGATGTCGGTGTGCACCGCGTAGGCGAAGTCCACCACCGTCGCGCCGCTCGGCAGCCGCAGAATGGTGCCTTTCGGGGTGAACACGTACACCTTGTCGGGAAAGAGATCGACTTTGACGCTCTCGAGGAACTCCTCCGAGGTGCCGTCCTCCTGCAGCTCGACCAGGCTCGACAGCCACTCGCGCGTGCGCTGCTGCTGCATGGCGTCGGCATCGCCGCTCTTATATTTCCAATGCGCCGCGATGCCGGATTCGGCGACGCGGTGCATGTCCTCGGTGCGGATCTGCGCCTCGATCGGCACGCCGTTCGGGCCGAAGAGCGTCGTGTGCAGCGACTGATAGCCGTTGACCCGCGGAATGGCGATGTAGTCCTTGAAGCGCCCCGGCATGGGCTTGAACACCGAGTGCACGACGCCGAGCGCGCGGTAGCAGGTATCGGGCCGATCGGCGATGAGACGCAGCCCGTAGACATCGACGATCTCCGCCAGCGAGGCGCGCTTGCGCAGCATCTTCTTATAGATGCTGTAGAGGTGCTTCTCGCGCGTCTCCACGCGCGCATGGATCTCGTTCTTCACCAGCGCGGCGGTGAGCTGCTGGTCGAGCTTCTTCAGGAACTCCTTCTGGTTGCCGCGCGCCTTGCGCAGCGCGCGCGCGAGC
>DATNEU010000064.1:0-14998 GCA_035552895.1 Steroidobacteraceae bacterium | reverse complement strand
TGGCGCACGAAGCGTGTCAGGTTGACCGATCCCAGCAGGCACGAGCCATACGGCGGTAGTGGTTGTTCGCCGCATGGATTGGTGGCGCGGATGTTCTCGCACCACCAGTTGTTGTTCATCTCATTGACGCGGTCGATGAGGATGAAGCCGGGCTCCGCGAAGTCGTAGGTCGACGTCATGATGACGTCCCACATTCGCCGGGCGGGCAGGGTCTTGTAGACCTTGCAGGCGACCAGGCCTTCCTCGTTCACGATGTAGCCGTCGTGCACCGGCCATTCGCGCCAGACGAACCGGGCGCCGTCGGTGAGGTCCGGATGCTCGCCTTCGACCTCCGCGCGGGTGAGCGGGAACGCGAGCTTCCACTCCCGGTTCTCGCGCACCGCGGCCATGAACTCGTCGGTGACGAGCAGCGACAGGTTGAATTGCCGCAGCCGGCCGTTCTCGCGCTTGGCGCGGATGAACTCCATGACGTCGGGGTGCCCGACATCGAACGTGCCCATCTGCGCGCCGCGGCGGCCGCCGGCCGAGGAGACCGTGAAGCACATCTTGTCGTAGATATCCATGAACGACAGCGGGCCTGACGTGTAGGCGCCGGCGCCGGATACATAGGCGCCGCGCGGCCGCAGCGTCGAGTGCTCGTAGCCAATGCCGCAGCCGGCCTTGAGTGTCAGGCCGGCCTCGTGCACCTTGCGCAGGATGTCGTCCATCGAGTCGCGGATCGTTCCCGACACCGTGCAGTTGATCGTGGAGGTCGCCGGCTTGTGCTCCACCGCGCCGGCGTTGGAAGTCACGCGCCCGGCCGGGATCGCGCCGCGGCGCAGCGCCCAGAGGAAGCGCTCGTACCAGTGATCGCGCACCTCTTCCCGCTCGACATCGGCGAGCGCGCGCGCGACGCGCTTGTAGGTATCGTCCATCGTCTTGTCGATGGGCGAGCCGTCTTTGGCGGTGAGGCGGTATTTCTTGTCCCAGATGTCCAGCGATGCCTCCTGGAACGGAATGGCATCGATGTCCTTCGGCTCGATCTTCACGACGGTATTCATGTGTCCGCGGCGCTCCGGTTGTCTTTAGCACGCCTGTCCTACGGATCACAGGGGATGCGGGCCCGCGCGGAACGCGCGACGCGGCGCAACGATGGGATTGCCCGCGTGCCGCTGTTCGCGGCCGGCACCCCCTGACCTCCCCAACTCGCGATCCCGTGGAGCCGCCTCGCGGGCACAAGATCTTGTGTCGGGGTACAGAGCCTAATGAGCACCTCGGCAGGCGTCAAGATTCTCGGACATATTTCGACGGGCAAAAATCAGGCAAATAAAACAATAGCTTACAGCGTACTCGGCCGTGACAGCCCTGCCGGAAGTTTTTTGCGCCGTGCTCTTTTCCGTGCCGCCGCAGCCCCAATATCTTGTACCCAGGCCGCGCACACGTTTTGCACAGCCTTGTGCACATGCCGCGATGGAGATCCCGCTGGAATCGGCGGCCGGCCGCGCTCTCGCCCGCGCCCGCGCCCGCCCCACGCCGAGCCACCGCGCGCGCCCGCGACCTCTTTGTGGACGCCAATCCCCGGCAAGCCAACTTTTCGCCGGCCCGACCCAACAGCACTTGAAACTTCCCTGCCCGCCCGCAGATCGGTTGCAACGACATGGCGAGGCCGATCGGCCACCTGACATTCATTCACGATTGGAGGTTTGTAACATGACCATTCTGCGCTACGAGCCCTGGTCGCTCGTCAACCGCCTGCATCGTCATCTCGATGGGGCATTCTCCGCATCCGCCGAGGCCGGCGATTCTGACGGCGCCTGGTGGATTCCGCAGGTCGACGTCTACGAGGAGCCGGAGCGCTTCGCGGTGTTGGTCGACGTCCCCGGCGTGGAGCCGAAGGACATCGAGATCACTGCCGAGAAGGGCGTCCTGACCGTGCGTGGCGAGCGGCGCGAGCGGGCACAGGAGGAATCGACCGCCTACCGGCGCCTCGAGCGCCACAGCGGCAAGTTCCTGCGGCGTTTCACCCTGCCCGAGAGCGCCAACCTGGAGTCGATCACCGCCAAGCACACCCAGGGTGTGCTCGAGGTGACGATTCCGAAGCAGGCGAAGCTGCAGCCGCGGCGGATCGAGGTCGCAGCCGCCTGAAGGCGCAGCCCCGGCCGGCCGGGAGCCCGCCTCCCGGCCGTGCCCGCGGGAATTTTTCCGACTTCGTCCCGGAGCCCCGGACTTGTAGAATCGTTGCTCCGTAGATTGGAAGTCCCATGAACCCCCGGGAGCTCGCCTGCACCGCGCTGCTCGCTGCAGCCGCGGGAGGAATGCCTTTCGCGGCCGTGCGCGCCGCGATCCCCCCCGCCCTCGTCGCCGGCATGCGGGTTCCCTCGCTTGCGCCGATGATCCGCAAGGTCTCGCCGGCGGTCGTCACCATCTCCACGCGGCAAGAGGCCGACCAGCACCCGTTCGGCGCCGCGGGCTCGGGCGTGATCGTCGATGCCAGACACGGCTACATCCTGACGAACGCCCACGTGGTGGATCATGCCGCGGGAATCACCGTCACCCTGAAGAACGGGCGCAGTCTCAAAGCGCGACTCGTCGGCAGCGACGCGCCCTCCGACATCGCCGTGGTGAAAGTCGACGCCCGCGGCCTGACGCAGATCCGGCTCGGCGATTCCGCGCGCCTGGCGGTGGGCGATTTCGTGGTCGCGATCGGCAACCCCTTCGGGCTGCCGGATTCGGCCACCGCCGGCATCGTCAGCGGCCTGCAGCGCTCCGGGCTCAGTCCGGATGACTATGAGAACTACATCCAGACGGACGCATCCATCAACCCCGGCAACTCCGGCGGCGCGCTCGTCGACCTGCGCGGCGATCTGGTCGGTATCAACAGTGCGATCCTCTCCGGCAGCGGCGACAGCACCGGCATCGGATTCGCCATTCCGGTCAACACCGCCGCAGGCATCATGCGCCAGCTCATCGAGTACGGCGCCGTCAAACGGGGCCAGCTGGGCGTCAGCCTGTACCCGGTCACCCCGGCGGTCGCGCGCCCGCTCGGCCTGCACCAGGCCACCGGCGGACTGGTTGCGCAGGTGGATCCGGGCTCCCCGGCGCAGAAGGCCGGCGTCCGCGCGGGCGATGTGATCACCGCCATCGCCGGCCGCCGGATCAGATCCAACACCGATCTGCGCAACGCCATCGGGTTCCTGCGGGTCGGCGCCGAGGTCAACATCGATCTGCTGCGCGATGGCCGGCGCGAGCGCCGCCGCGCGATCCTCGCCGACACGCTGGCCGGCGGCAGAGCGGCCAGGGCCGCACCCGGGTCGCCGGCGCCAGTCGATCGCGGACACTGACGTTGTCGCCGCCGATGAACATCTGCGTGCTGGGCGGCACCGGCTTCGTCGGCACGGAGCTCGTCACCCGCCTGGTCGGCCAGGGTCACTGGGTGCGGGTGCCGACGCGTAACGCCGGCCACGGCCAACACCTTCGGGTCCTCTCGACCATCGAGCTCGTCGCCGCCAACGTGCACGACCCGCGCACGCTGGGCCAGCTCCTCGCCGGCATGGACGCGGTGATCAATCTCATCGGCATTTCCAACCCGAGCGGCCGGGCGACTTTCCGATCGGTGCACGCGGAGCTCGCCACGAAGCTCGTGACCGCCGCCCGGCTGACCAGGGTCCGCCGGCTGCTGCAGATGAGCGCGCTCGGCGCCGACGCGGAGCACGGGCCCAGCCGGTATCTGCGGTCCAAGGGCGAGGCGGAGGCGCACATCCGCGCCGCCGTCCCGCGACTCGACTTCACGATTTTCCGTCCGTCCGTGATCTTCGGTCCCCGCGACTCGCTCACCAACCGCTTCGCGGCGCTCCTGCGCCTGGCGGGCGGGTTCCTGCCGCTGGTCCGCTCGCAGGCGCGCTTCGCGCCGGTCCATGTTGGAAATGTCGCCGAGGCGCTCGTGCGCACGCTCGACGACCGCGGCAGCTTTGGCGAGACGTACGAGCTCTGCGGCCCGCAAGTGATGACGCTCGAGCAGATAGTGCGCATGACCGCGGCCGTCGCCCAGCTCCCGTGTCACATCCTCCGGCAACCGGATGCGCTCGGCCGGTTGCAGGCCGCGCTCCTCGGACTGCTGCCCGGGAAGCCCCTCTCCCTCGACAACTTCCGCTCCCTCAGCGTGGACAGCCTCTGCACGCGCAACGGTCTCGAGCGCCTCGGCATCCGCCCCCGCCCCATGATGGCGGTGCTGCCTTTCTATCTCGGCCCCTTCACCGGGCCGACCGAGCTCGACGCAGCCCGCCGGACCATCGATCAGTAGCCTCCCATTCAGCCCTGATCGGCTCGACGAGCCGCTGGGCCGTGCAACGCTTTGATCGCCGCGAGACGTTTCTCGCGGATCCTCTCGCCGATGGAAGGCCCGGTGAGTCCCTGACGCTCGCCCTCGTGCAGGCTCACCGCGGCGGCAGCGGCACGCGCCCGGCGGAGGAATTCGCGCTGAGGATAAGGTTGCGCCTCGAGGCCGGTGCGGCCGCGCGCATCGGCCTCGCAGGCCGCCAGCATCTCCTCGAAGCGCTCCGGCCGCCGAAACGCATCGGTCGCTTCCAGGAGCTTCAGGACCGTGGCCGGCCGCAGCTCCGCCGCGCGGTGGACGAGGGCATGATGGCGCGCCGTGAGCACCGCGAGATCCCTGAAGCCGTTCGGCACCTTGAGCCGCGCGCAGAGCGCTTCGATCACCGGCACGCCGGCTTCCTCGTGCCCGCGGTGACTGGGCCAGCGCTCCGGGGCCGTCAATGCCTTGCCGAGATCATGCGTGAGGACGGCGAATCGGACCGATGTGGGAGCGCCGGTTGCCGCCGCATAGTGCAGCGCCAGCATGACGTGCGCGCCCGTATCGATCTCGGGATGCCAGCGGGCCGGCTGCGGCACGCCATAGAGCGCTTCGAGCTCCGGAAAGATGACGTTGAGCGCCCCGCATTCGCGCAGCGTCGAGAAGAACACATCGGGGCGAGACTCACCGAGCGCGCGCTCGGTTTCCTGCCAGACCCGCTCCGCAACGAGCGCCGTGAGCTCGCCGGATTCCGTCATGCCGCGCATCAGCGCAATGGTTTCCTCCGCCACGCGGAATCCGAGCTCCGCGTAACGTGCAGCAAACCGCGCTACACGCAGGACGCGCACCGGATCCTCGATGAAGGCGTCCGAGACATGCCGCAACAGGCGCGCGTCGAGGTCTCGCCGGCCGCCGTAGGGATCCACGATCTCCCCCGAAGGAGTCTCCGCCATCGCGTTGATCGTCAGATCGCGGCGTCGGAGGTCTTCCTCCAACGTCACATCCGGTGAGAATCGGGTGGTGAAACCACGGTACCCCGGAGCCACCTTGCGCTCGAGGCGGGCGAGCGCGTACTCCTCGTGCGTCTGCGGATGCAGGAAAACGGGAAACTCGCGCCCGACGGAAACGAAGCCTTGCCGTTCGAGCTCCTCCGGCGAGGCGCCGACCACGACCCAGTCGCGCTCCTTGACCGGCCGCCCGAGAAGCCGGTCCCGCACGGCACCGCCGACAAGATACGCCTGCATAATGCGCACATGTTAACCGAGAAGGGCTTCACCGCCCGCATGCGCGCCCGGCACAACGTTCTGCGGCTGGCGCTCGCCGCGGCGCTGCTGACCGCAATTTCCGGCTGCAGCGGCACGAGGTATCTGCTCCAGGCCGCCGCCGGTGAGTGGGACGTGATACACGCGCGCAAGCCGATCGTGCAGGTGATCGATGACCCGCGGACGTCCGAGTCCATGATCCGGGAGCTCGCGGACGTGCGCGCGGCTCGCGATTTCGCCTCGCGTGTGCTGAAGCTGCCGGACAACGACAGCTACCGCACCTACGTCGACATCAATCGACCCTATGTTGTGTGGAACGTCGTCGCCGCGCCGGCACTCTCCGTGCAGCCGAAGCAGTGGTGCTTCCCCATCGCCGGCTGCGTGGCCTATCGCGGTTATTTCAAGGAGCGGGCCGCCCGGGACTTCGCGACAGGGCTGAAGCGCCGCGGCTATGACGTGGTCATCGAAGGCGTCCCCGCATACTCCACCCTCGGCAAGCTTCCCGACCCGGTGATGAGCACCATGATGCGTTACGGCAGCGATGAGCTGGCGTCCATGATCTTCCACGAGCTCGCGCACCAGCTCCTCTACGTGCGCAACGATTCCAGGTTCGACGAGGCTTTCGCGGTCACGGTGGAGAACGAGGGATTGAAGCGCTGGCTCGAATACCGCGGCCAACCGGCCCGCATCAGGGCGCTCGAGCGGCAGCGGGCGCAGGACCGGCAGTTCGTCGCGCTGCTGCGGCACACCCGGGACCGGCTGGCGAGACTCTACGCCTCCGCCATCCCTCGCCCGGAGAAGCTCCGGCGCAAGCAGCAGATCTTCGCCGACCTGGCCGCGGACATCCGCGCGCTCGAGCGCCGTCTGAAGGTCCGCTCGCCGCTCTACGACCAGTGGATCGCGGCAGGGCTCAACAACGCCGATCTGGCCGCGGTGGACACCTACTATGACTGTCTGCCGGGCTTCGAGCGCCTGCTGCGGCGGGAAGACGGCGACCTGCCGAGGTTCTACGCCGCCGCGCGCCAGCTCGCGCGCGAGCCGAAAGCGGAGCGCGACAGCGAGCTTTGCTCCAACCCGCGGTAGCGCCCGGATCCAGCGCTTCGACTACAGCGATCGCCTCAGATCCTGCAGAGCGAGCCCCGCGAGCGGGGCATCGCACTCGCGCGTCAGCGCCATCACCTTGAAGGCCTCGCCCATCTCGCCGGGCAGGAGCAGCCGGCGGGCCTCGCCGGCGAGCCGCGCATGCGCCACGGGCTCGACCGCCTCGGCCAGAAAGCCCTCGATTCCCGTCGCGAGAAGGAATGCCGCCTGAGTCACGAGCCCGCCGACTTCCAACCCGCAAGCCAGCGCCGCTTCGGCCACGCGCGTGAAGTCAACCCAGGCGGTGATGTCCTGCACGCCGACATTGATGTAAGGATCATCATGCACGCGCTGTTTGAAGTGACAGCGAAGCGTCCCCGCGGTCCGCTGCGGATGATAGTAGTGCGCTCGCGGCAGCCCGTAATCGAAAAGGAGCATCACTCCACGCTCGAGACGATCCGCCAGGGACGCGATCCACGGCTCGACCCGCAGGCAGATCTCCGACGAGTACCCCTCCGGCAGCTCCGTACCCGCCTGCCCCAGCTCGCCCAGCAACGCTTCGCAGGCGTTCGCGAGCGCCTGCTCCGGCGCCGCATCGCGCTCGACGAGCTTCACGGCGCCGGTCGATCCCTCGGCCTCAGGCGCCTTGCCGGCCTCGACGTCCGCCGGTGCGGCTTCGAGCGCCACGCCCAACTCACGCACCGCCCCTTCGCGCAGCGTGAACCGCCGGCACGGCAGCGCATCCAGCACCTCGTTCGCCAGGATCACCCCGTGGATCGGCCGCTCCGGCAGCCGGTCGAGCCACACCACCCTGTCGCGGATCCCGCGCGGCAGTCTTCCCAACCGCTCTCGTTGCCGCTGCGCCAGGTCCGCACTGACCTCCAGGATGGCGTACCGCGCCGGCAGCGCCCCGGCGGCCGCCAGGCTCTCGAGGAGGACCCCCGCCATGCGGCCGGTGCCCGCACCCAGCTCCAGAATCTCGCCGCCGCCGCCGCCCAGGACCTGGGCGCATTGGCGCGCCACGCAGCGGCTGAAGAGATCGGAGATTTCCGGGGCCGTCACGAAGTCCCCGCCCGGCCCGAGCTTCACGCTGCCCGCGCTGTAGTACCCGAGCCCCGGCGCGTAGAGCGCGAGCTCCATGAACTGCTCGAACGAGATCCAGCCCCCGGCCGCGCGGATCCGCTCGTGCATCAGCGCAGTGAGCGCGCGAGAGTGCGCTTCCTCTTCCGGTGACGGCGCCGGCGTCATAATCTAACGACCTCATGCCAAATCCCACCGACACCGGCCAGACGACGTCCTCCGCCGGCACCGATGCGCGAGCCGCCGCCGCGCCGCTTGCCGGCAAAGCTGCGCTGGTCACCGGCGCCGCCCGGCGCGTCGGCGCCGCCATAGTGCGGGCCCTGCACGCAGCCGGAGCGGGCGTCGTGCTGCACTACCGCAGCTCCGCGGCGGAGGCGGCCGCTCTGGCGGAGGAGCTCAACGGCATCAGGCGAGGCTCGGCGACGCTCGCCGCCTGCGACCTGCTCGATGACGATGCCGTGAAAGAGCTGGCGCGCGCCGCGGCGGCGGCTTTCGGCGGCCTCGACATCCTCGTCAACAACGCCTCCTCGTTCTATCCCACTCCGCTCGGAGACATCGACGAGGCGGACTGGAACGACCTCATCGGCACCAATCTCAAGGCGCCGCTCTTTCTGGCGCAGGCGGCCGCGCCGGCGCTGCGCGCGCGCAGCGGCCTGATCGTCAACCTCGCCGACATTCACGGCGTGCGTCCGCTGCGCCGCCATCCGGTGTACTGCATCGCCAAGGCCGGCCTCATCATGCTGACGAAATCCCTGGCGCGGGAGCTCGCGCCGCAGGTGCGGGTCAATGCGATCGCGCCTGGACCGGTCATGTGGCCGGAGGGCGGCGTCGACGCCGCGCTGCGGGACGAGATCATCGCGCGCACCGCCCTGAAACGCATCGGATCGCCCGAGGATGTCGCGCGCGCCGTGCGCTTCTTCGCCTGCGAGGCGCCCTTCGTCACCGGGCAGATTCTCGCAGTCGACGGCGGCAGGAGCATCGGCTGGTAGCGTCCTACCCGGTACCGACACGGACCCGCACCATTGGATGCGCCGCCCGATCGAAGCGCCGCCACAGCTCTCCGATGGTCAGCTTCGCCGTCGGATGCACGAGGTCGGGCGCGAGGTCCGCCAGCGGGCCGAGCATGTAGGCGCGCTTCAGCAGGTCGGGACGCGGGAGCTTCAGGTGCGGCTCCTGACAGACGAGGTCCCCGTAGAGAAGCACATCCAGATCCATGGAGCGCGGCGCCCACCGCGGCGCCTCGCGCGGCCGGCCGCAGAGTGCCTCGATGGCATGCAGGATTCGCAACACCTCGGCGACCGGCAGCTCGGTCGCGAAGCCGGCGACGAAGTTGATGAAATCCTCGCCCTCGAAGCCCACCGCCCGATTGCGATACCAGGGCGAGAAGCGCACCCCCGGGAAATGCCGCTCCAGCTCCCGCACCGCCAGCGCGAGGTGCCGCTCGGGCTCGATGTTGCTGCCGGCGGCGACATGGACCTGGGGCATGGCTGGTGGGTCGTGAATCAGCCGCGGGCGGCTGCGGCGGCCGTCAGATCCGCGCGGCTGCGCTCGATGACGACACCGACGTCGCGGGAGTTGCGGATCGCGCCCGGCTTGTTGAGGGAAATGCGCACCCACTCGAGCCCGAATTCCTCGAGCAGCAGCAGCGCGAGACGGTGCGCCAGCGTCTCCACCAACTTGAACTCCGAGGACTCGATGTACGCCAGCACCCGTTTCGCGACCGCCTTGTAATCCACCGTATCCGCGACATCGTCGCTGATCGAAGCGCGGCGGCAGTCGACCGGCAGCTCGAGATCGACCACCACAGTCTGCTTGACGCGCCGCTCCCATTCGATGAAGCCGATGATGCACTCGGCCGTCAGGCCGCGCAGGAAGATACGGTCGCTGGATGGGGAGGATGCGGTCACGTGTCAGAGCCTGATGTCGTGGTGGTCGGGAGGTTGCAGCGGCAGCCCGGTGAGCGACTCGAGCGGCCACTGCGCGCGCGACTGGATCGCGAGGCCGTCGTGCTCGCCGGCCCTGAGCCGTGCGAGACCCGCGACCGCGATCATCGCCGCGTTGTCGGTGCAGAACTCGATGCGCGGATAGTACACGCGGCCGCCCCGCCGTCCGACGGCTTCGGTGAGCGCTGCCCGCAGCCGTCGATTTGCGCTGACTCCGCCCGACACGACCAGCGTATCGAGCCCGCTGGCATCGAGCGCCCGCACCGACTTGGCGGTGAGCGTGTCGACGATCGCCTCCTCGACCCCGCGGGCCACGTCCGCCCGCAGCTTCGGCGTCAGCTCCCGCCCGAGCAGCGAATGCAGCACCGCCGTCTTCAGGCCCGAGAAGCTGAGCTCGAGGCCCGGCCGATCGAGCATCGGCCGCGGAAACCGGAATGCGCCCGGCGTGCCGCTCTCGGCCAGGCGCGCGAGCTCCGGCCCGCCGGGGTAGGGCAGCCCCAGGAGCTTCGCCGTCTTGTCGAAGGCCTCGCCTGCGGCATCGTCGCGGGTATCGCCGAGGATCCGGTAGCGCCCGATACCGGCTACCTCGATGAGCTGGGTATGTCCGCCCGAGACGAGAAGCGCGACGTGCGGAAAGGGGGGCGGCTGCGGCTCGAGGAGGGGCGCGAGCAGGTGACCTTCCAGGTGGTGTACCCCCACCGCCGGCAGCCGCCAGGCGTAGGCGAGGCTGCGGGCGAGCGCCGCCCCCGTGAGGAGCGCCCCGATGAGCCCCGGACCCGCCGTGAAGGCCACGCCCGCGAGCCCCTGCGCAGCGGTCCCGGCCCGCTGCAGCGCCTGCCGCACCAGGGGCAGGAGGCGGCGGACGTGATCGCGGGAAGCCAGCTCCGGAACGACGCCCCCATAGGTCCGATGCAGCTCGACCTGGCTATAGAGCTCGTGGGCGAGAAGGCCCCGCTCCTCATCCAGGACAGCCGCGGCACTCTCGTCGCAGGAGGACTCGATCGCCAGCACCCGAAATGGACTTTTTGCCTTTGCCATGAGGCTCAACTAGAATTGCGCGCCCGTTTTTCCGGTCCCTATGGTCTCTACCGCACAGCTCCTGAGGTTTCGATGCCGAGCGTCCGTATCCGTGAGAATGAGTATTTCGATGCCGCCTTGCGGCGTTTCAAGCGCGCGTGCGAGAAGGCCGGCATTCTCACCGAGCTGCGTCGGCGCGAATTCTACGAGAAGCCGACCCAGGAGCGGAAACGCAAGAAGGCGGCTGCGATCAAGCGCCACATGAAGCGCATCTCGCGCGAGGGCATGCGCCCCTCCCGCTGACGTTCCCTGCATGACCCTCAAGGAACGCATCACGGAGGACATGAAGAGCGCCATGCGCGCGGGCGAGAAGGCGCGTCTCGGCACCATCCGTCTGGCGCTCGCCGCCATCAAGCAACGCGAAGTCGACGAGCGCATTGCGCTCGATGACACCCAGGTGCTCGCGGTGCTGGAAAAGATGATCAAGCAGCGCAAGGAAGCGATCACTCAGTTCCAGGCCGGCGGCCGCGCCGACCTGGTCGCCAAGGAAAGCGCCGAAATCTCCGTCCTCGAGGGCTACCTGCCCGCCCGCATGAGCGATGCGGAGCTCGATGCGCTGATCGCCGGCGCGATCGCCTCGACCGGCGCCGCATCCGCCAAGGACATGGGCAAGGTCATGGCGCTGGTGAAGTCGCAGACGCAGGGCCGCGCGGACATGGGCGCGGTCAGCGCCCGCGTGAAGGAGAAGCTGGCCCCGACCGCGGGCCGCTGACCCCCATCATCCCGCAGGGCTTCATCGACGAGTTGATCGCCCGCGCGGACATCGTGGAGGTGATCGGCTCACGCGTGCAGCTCAAGAAAGCCGGCCGCGAATACAAGGCCTGCTGTCCGTTCCACGACGAGAAGACCGCCTCCTTCTGGGTGAGCCCGGAGAAGCAGTTCTATCATTGCTTCGGCTGCGGCGCGCATGGCACCGTGCTGCGCTTCCTGATGGAGCACGATCGCATGGCCTTCCCCGAGGCCGTCGAGGAGCTGGCGGCGCGGCTCGGCCTCGAGGTGCCGCACGAGGCGGGCTCGCAGGCGCCGCCCGCGCGGCGCAACGCCGATTCGCTCTATGAGCTCATGGCGCGCGTGGCGAAGTTCTATGCCGAGGCGCTCACCGGCGAGGAGCGCGCACGACACTATCTCGCGGGTCGCGGACTCGACGCCGAGATCATCCAGCGCTTCGGCATCGGGTATGCGCCGAATTCCTGGAACGAGGTGCTGCGGCGCTTCGGACGCGACAGCGCCAGCCGCGGCGCTCTCGCCGAGCTCGGCCTGATCGTCGAGCGCGAGGGCGCCCGCAGCCAGGAGGGCGAGCGGCACTACGACCGGTTCCGGGACCGGGTCATGTTCCCGATACGCGATGCCCGCGGGCGCACGATCGCATTCGGCGGCCGTGTGCTCGACAAGGGCGAGCCGAAATATCTGAACTCCCCGGAAACCGCGCTCTTCCACAAGGGCCGCGAGCTCTACGGCCTGCACGAGGTCAGGCGCACGCGCTCAAACCTGAAGCGGCTGTTGGTCGTCGAAGGTTACATGGATGTCGTGCGGCTGCATCAGGCCGGCGTCGACTATGCGGTCGCCACGCTCGGTACGGCGACCACGCCCGAGCACCTGAAGCAGATCTTCAGGCTCGTGAGCGAGGTGGTGTTCTCGTTCGACGGCGACCGGGCGGGCCGCGCCGCAGCATGGCGCGCGCTGCAGAACGCGCTGCCGCAGGCGTACGAGGGACGCGAGATCCGCTTTCTTTTCCTGCCGGAGGGGCACGACCCTGACACGCTGGTCGGCGAGGAGGGACGGGAAGCGTTCGAGAAGCGGCTCGATACCACCACCCTCTCCCTGGCCGAATATCTCGTGCGCGAGCTGTCGGAGCACGCGGACCTCGCGGGCACCGGCGGCCGCGCGCGCTTTGGCGCAGAGGCGAAGCCTCTGCTCGAGAAAGTGCCCGAAGGCGTGTATCGCCGGCTGCTGTTGGAAAAAGTCGCGAAGATCGTGGGCATGACGCCGGCGGATCTGCAGCGGGAGTGGGACGCCGCCGATGCGCGCGCAGGCTCCGGACCGTCCGCCTCACCCGCGGCGCGCGCCGCGGATGCACAGCAGCGCACGCAAACCAGCACCGGGCGCGGCAGCCTGGTGCGGCAGGCGATCGCGCGTCTGCTGGTTTTTCCCCCCATCGCGCAGGAAGTTACCTTGGAGGAGCGCGAGGGATTGAACTCTTCAGAGGAGCCCGGCGTCGGACTGTTGTGTGAGCTCCTCGACAATCTGCGCGCGCAACCCGCGCGCGTCTGCGGTCAGGTCATCGAGCGCTGGCGGGATCGGCCGGGGAGCGAAGCGCTGGAGAAGCTCCTGCGCAGCGAGCAGGTCCTGGGAGAGGCCCCCGCGGCCGCGACGGAGCTCAGGGCGACGCTGCGCAGGCTGGCGGAGCGGGCGCTGCAGAGGCGCTTGGAGGCGCTCGAGCTCAAGAGCGTCAGTAGCCGCCTCGATCCTGAAGAAATCAAGGAATTTCAGTTACTTATGTCAAAACTTGCGGTTCGCGGCAGCCGCGGCGGGTGAAAGAGGATTTGGCGTTTGCATGCGCGTCTAATAGAATCGCACGCTTTATTTGGCGCCCCTTGAGTTGGCCCGCCGCCGCCAGCAAATAGGGGTTCGACCCTACCGCCAAACCCCCGGTACTCATGAAAGCCAAGCAGAAGTCCCCCGAGCCGCGCCTTCGCGAGGGCGAGCATTCCAGGAAGTCTCACGCCGCCAAGAAGCGCCCGGCGGCGCACGCGGCCAAGCCTGTCAAGGCGGCGAGTGCCGAGAAGGCGACGCCGGCCGCCGCGGCCGCGCGCGACAGGTCGCACGCGAAGACGGCACCGTCACCGAAGAAGACGGCGGCTGCGGCGCCCGCTCCCGAGGCCGGCTCGCGCCATGCCGGCCCGACTCATGCTGCTGCCGCCGCGGACAAACGCCCTCTCGGTTTCGAGCGCCGCGCGCCCGTGATGCCCGAAGATCGTCAGTCGCAGTTGAAGCTGCTCATTGCCCGCGGCAAGGAGCAGGGCTATCTCACCTACGCGCAGGTCAATGATCACCTGCCGTCGGAGATCGTCGATCCGGAGCAGATCGAGGACATCGTCAATACCATCAACGACATGGGGATTCCGGTCTACGAGAAGGCGCCGGACACCGAGTCGTTGCTCGCCACGGAGCCCTCCGCCCCCGCCGACGAGGAGGCCATCGAGGAGGCCGCCGCCGCGCTCGCCGCGCTCGATGCGGAGCTCGGCCGCACCACCGATCCGGTGCGCATGTACATGCGGGAGATGGGCACGGTGGAGCTGCTCACCCGCGAGGGCGAGATCCGTATCGCGCGGCGCATCGAGGAAGGCCTCGAGGCGGTGCGCGGCGCGCTGTCGCTCTATCCGCCCACCCACGACTTCCTCCTCAAGGCCTACGAGCCGGTGAAGGCCGGCCAGGCGCGCCTGGTCGATGTGATCGTCGGCTTCGTCGATCCCAACGCGCCCGATGTCATCGCGCAGCCGCAGAACCCGACCAAGATGGATCTGGCCGCGGAAGAGGAAAAGTCCGACGACGACGAAGAGGGCGAAGAGGACGAGAGCGAGGAAGAGACCATCGACACGGGCCCGGACCCGCAGGAGGCCGCCGCCCGCTTCGGCAGCCTGGCGAAGTCCTACGCGCACGTGCTCACGGGCATCGAGAAGCACGGTACCCGCGACCCGAAGACGCTGAAGACGCGCAAGAAGCTCGCCGATGAATTCATGGAGCTGAAGCTCTCGCCGCGGATGTTCGATGCGCTGATCCTCAATCTGCGCACCCACGTCGCGGAGATCCGCCAGCTGGAGAAGGAGATCATGATCATCGCGGTGCGCGATGCCGGCATGCCGCGCAAGGACTTCATCGCCACCTTCCCGAAGAACGAGACCAGCCCGCGCTGGCTCGGCAAGCACGTCAAGGCCGGCAAGAAGTACTCCGCGCCGCTCGCCAGATTCAAGGACGAGATCGAGCGCCGGCAGAAGAAGCTCGAGCAGTTGGAAAGCGACTTCCACCTGTCGATCAACGAGATCAAGGAAGTCAACCGCGAGGTGTCGATCGGCGAGGCCAAGGCCCGCCGCGCGAAGAAGGAGATGGTCGAGGCGAACCTGCGCCTGGTCATCTCGATCGCCAAGAAGTACACCAACCGCGGCCTGCAGTTCCTCGACCTCATCCAGGAAGGCAACATCGGCCTGATGAAGGCGGTGGACAAGTTCGAATACCGCCGCGGCTACAAGTTCAGCACCTACGCGACGTGG
>DATNEU010000063.1:0-108461 GCA_035552895.1 Steroidobacteraceae bacterium | reverse complement strand
GAGGCCCCGCCCTCGCAGACCGAGGCAGCGCTGCTGCATGCCCGGCAATCGGCGGGCGCCAAGCGCCCACCCATTGTCGAGAAGCCCGGCACCGACAATCATTGATCGGCCGGGCGCGTGCCGCGAAGCCAGGCACAGGGACGTGCCCCGCCGCCGCAGGTGGCGGAGCTTCGGGCAAAAACCGCGCTTTTTGCCCAAAGCAGCGCTGGGCCGGGCGGGACGCCCGGATCCAGCGCACCCAAAAGTAGCTTAAGCTCGCGATATGGCCAGTCCCTATATCGAGCGGATTCTCAAGGCGCGCGTCTACGACGTCGCGATCGAGTCCCCTCTGGAGGAGGCGCCGCGACTCTCGCGGCGGCTCGGAAACCGCGTGCTGCTGAAGCGCGAGGACCTGCAGCCGGTCTTCTCGTTCAAGCTCCGCGGGGCCTATAACCGGATTGCGCATCTGTCGGATGCGGCGGCGAAGCGCGGGGTGATATGCGCTTCGGCGGGCAATCACGCCCAGGGCGTGGCGCTCTCGGCCCGGCGGCGCGGGATTCCGGCGGCGATCGTGATGCCGCGCACCACCCCGCAGATCAAGGTACAGGCGGTGATCGATCTCGGCGGGGAGGTCGTGCTGCACGGGGACGACTACGACACCGCGCTCGAGCGGGCGCTCGAGCTCGCACGCGAGCGCAATCTCGTTTTCGTCCACCCCTTCGACGACCCCGATGTCATCGCCGGACAGGGCACGATCGGCGTGGAGCTGCTGCGGCAGACCGGCGGCAACATCGATGCGATATTCGTGCCGGTGGGCGGCGGCGGCCTCATCGCCGGGATCTCGGTGTACGTGAAGTACCTGTATCCGAACATCCGCATCATCGGGGTGGAGCCCGAGGATGCCGCCAGCATGTACGAGTCGCTGCAGGCCGGCCGCAGGGTCACCCTCGATCGCGTCGGGATCTTCGCTGACGGCGTGGCGGTGAAGCGGGTGGGCGAGGAAACCTTCTCTCTCTGCCGCGGGCATGTCGACGAGATCGTGCTCCTCGACGCCGACGAGATCTGCGCCGCCATCCAGGACGTGTTCGAGGACACCCGCTCGATCGTGGAGCCCGCCGGCGCGCTGGCGGTCGCGGGGCTGAAGAAGCTCATCGCCCGCGAGGGCTGGCGGGACAAGCGCATCGTCGCGATCAACAGCGGCGCCAACATCAACTTCGACCGCCTGCGCCACGTGGCCGAGCGCGCCGATCTCGGCGGCCAGCGCGAGGCATTGCTCGCGGTCACCATCCCGGAACGGCCGGGCAGCTTCCTGCGCTTCTGCGAGCAGCTCGGCAACCGCAGCGTCACGGAATTCAACTATCGCTACGAGAGCGAGCAGGCCGCGCAGATCTTCGTCAGCTTCGGGCTGGTCCAGGGCCGGACGGAGAAGGACGCGATGGTGCGCGCCCTGCGCGAGGCCGGCTACACGGTCACCGACATGACCGACAACGAGATGGCGAAGCTGCACGTGCGCCACATGGTGGGCGGTCGCGCCCGCGGCATCCGCGACGAGCTCCTCTATCGCTTCGAGTTCCCGGAGCGCCCCGGCGCGCTGCTCAAATTCCTCCAGGCGGTGGGCGGCCGCTGGAACATCAGCCTCTTCCACTACCGCAATCACGGCTCCGATTACGGCCGGGTGCTCGCCGGCATCCAGGTCCCCTCAGCCGAGCGCGCGGACTTTCTGCAGCATCTGAACGATCTGCATTACGCCTACGCGGAAGAGACGAACAATCCGGCATATCGGATGTTTCTGGGGTCCTGAGCGATCGAGCCGTTCTCCGCTCGCGTCCAACCATTGCGATCCTGCGATGAGCGACGGAATGCAGGCGGCTGCCCGGCGATAAAAACGCGATTGTCCGGGTACTCAGCGCTCGGAGCAGGCCTGAGCGGGCCGGCCCGATCTCAGCTCAGCACGACCAGCAGGTCTTTCGCATCCACCTGTTGCCCGGGGCTGACAACGACCTCGGTCACTTCCCCGTCCATCTCCGCACGCACGGCGGTCTCCATCTTCATCGCCTCGAGGGTGGCGAGCAGATCGCCGCGCGCCACCTTGCGGCCGGCGGCCACCGCGACCGTTGCGATGGTCCCCGGCATCGGCGCGCCAACCTGCTTGGGATTACCCGGCTCCGCCTTGCGCTGCGGCGGCCGCTTGGCGACCTGACTGCGATCGGGCACGCGCACCGAGCGCGGCTGGCCGTTGAGCTCGAAGAAAACGGTCCGCGTGCCGTCCTCGTGCGTCTCGCTGCAGGCCACGAAGCGCACGATGAGTGTCTTGCCGCGCTCCAGCTCCACGGAGACTTCCTGACCCGGCTCCATCCCGTAGAAGAACACCGCGCTCGGCAGAATGCCGACGTCGCCGTACTGCGCTCGCTCGGCGGCATAGTCGAGCCACACCCGCGGATACATCAGGTATGAGGCCAGGTCGTCGTCGGTGACCGGACGCGTCAGCTTCTGTTGGATCTTCGCGCGCTCGGCGGCGAGATCGACCGGCGGCATCTGCGCGCCCGGGCGCTGAGTCAGCGGCGCGGCGCCCTTCAGCACCTTCCTCTGCAGGGCTTGCGGAAAGCCGCCGTAAGGCTGCCCCAGGTCACCGCGAAAGAGCTGGACCACGGATTCCGGGAATGGAACGTCCACTTGGCTGTCCAGCACCTGCTTCGGCGTCAGGCCGCTCGTCACCATGAGCAGGGCCAGATCCCCAACGACCTTGGACGTCGGAGTCACCTTGACGATGTCGCCAAACATCTCATTGACGTCCGCATACGCCTGGGCGACGTCCGGCCAGTGAGCGTTGTCGATGCCGAGGGAGCGGGCCTGCTCGCGCAGGTTGGTGTACTGCCCGCCCGGCATGCCATGCACGTAGACCTCCGATGCGCCGGAGCGGATGTCGCTCTCGAAGGCGGCGTAGAGCCTGCGCACCTGCTCCCAATAGGAGGACAGCAGACGCAGCTTCGCCGGATCGATGCCGGAATCCCGCGGTCCATGGCGCAGCGCCTCGACGATGGAGCCCAGGTTGGGTTGGGACGTGAGACCGCTCATCGCATCGATGGCACCGTCCACGGCATCGGCCCCCGCCTCGACCGCGGCGAGCACGCTGGCCGCGGCGATCCCGCTGGTGTCGTGCGTATGGAAATGCACCGGCAGCCCGATCTCCTCCTTGAGGGCTTTCACCAGCGCATAGGCGGCACGCGGCCGGCAGAGGCCCGCCATATCCTTGATGCCGAGCACGTGCGTGCCGGCGGCCTTGAGCTCGCGCGCGAGCCGCAGGTAATAATCGAGGGTGTATTTCTTCTCCCGCGGGTCGCTCAGGTTGCCGGTGTAGCAGATCGCCGCCTCGCAGAGCTTGCCCGACTCCAGCACCGCCTCGATGGGCATGCGCATGTTCTCGACCCAGTTGAGCGAGTCGAAGATGCGAAACACGTCGATGCCGCGCTCCGCCGCGCGCGCGATGAAGAACCGCACCACGTTGTCGGGATAGTTGGCGTACCCGACGGCATTCGCGGAGCGCAGCAGCATCTGCAGCAGCAGATTGGGCACCCGCTCGCGCAGCATGGTCAGCCGCTGCCAGGGATCCTCCTTCAGGAACCGCATCGCCACATCGAACGTCGCGCCGCCCCAGCACTCCAGCGAGAAGAGCTGCGGCAGCAGGCCCGCGTAGTAAGGCGCGATCGCCGCCATGTCGAGGGTGCGCATGCGCGTGGCGAGCAGCGACTGATGCGCATCGCGCAAGGTCGTATCCGTGAGCAGCACCCGCTCCTGCGCCAGCATCCATTGCGCGAAGCGCTCCGGTCCCAGCTCTTGGAGCTTCTGCCGCGTGCCGGGCAGCGGCTGCGCTGGAGGGACCTGCGGCAGCTTCGGCGTCTCGAGCCTTGCCGGGCGGGCCCGGCCGCGGGTCTCCGGATTGCCGTTGACGACGGTCTCGGCGATGTAGGTCAGGATGCGCGTCGCCCGGTCGCGCTTCGGCGGCCAGCGGAAGAGCTCCGGCGTCTCGTCGATGAAGCGCGTGGTGTACTCGCCGCGGGCGAACCGCGGATGCGTGATGACCTGGTCGAGGAAGCGCAGATTGGTGACGACGCCGCGGATGCGGAACTCCCAGAGCGCCCGGTGCATGCGGGCGTTGGTCTCCTCCGGCGTCGGCGCCCAGGCCGTCACCTTCACCAGGAGGGAGTCGTAGGAGCGGGTGATGATCGCCCCGGTGTAGGCCGTGCCGGCATCCAGGCGGATGCCGAACCCCGCGGGGCTGCGGTAGGCGGTGATCTTGCCGTAGTCCGGGATGAAGTTGTTTTCCGGATCCTCCGTGGTCACGCGGCACTGCAGCGCATGACCCGTGATCCGGATCTGCTCCTGCGGCGGCACGCCGCTCTCGGCGGTCCCGAGCCGCGCGCCCTCGGCGATGTGGATCTGCGCCTTGACGATGTCGATGCCGGTCGCGCACTCGGTGACGGTATGCTCCACCTGCACTCGCGGGTTCACTTCGATGAAGTAGAACTTCCCGGATTCCGCATCCTGCAGGAACTCCACCGTGCCGGCGTTGAGGTAGCTCGCCGCCCGACCGATGTCGAGCGCGGCCCGGCACAGCTCCTCGCGCTGCGCATCGCTCAGGAACACGGCCGGCGCTCGCTCCACGACCTTCTGATTGCGGCGCTGCACCGTGCAGTCGCGCTCATAGAGGTGCACGAGGCCGCCGTGCGCATCGCCCAGGATCTGCACTTCGACATGCCGCGCGCGGCGCACGAGCTTCTCGAGATAGACCTCGTCGTTGCCAAAGGCCGCTTTCGCTTCCCGGCGCGCGACCGGCAGCAGCTCCCCGAGCTGGGTATCGCTCTCCACCACGCGCATGCCGCGGCCGCCGCCGCCCCAGCTCGCCTTCAGCATCACCGGGTAGCCGATCTCGTGGGCGAGACGCCGGCAGTCTTCCAGGCTCGCGGGCAGCGGCGGGGTCGCCGGCATGACCGGCACCCCGGCGGCGGTGGCGAGATTGCGCGCCGCCACCTTGTTGCCGAGCGCGCGCATGGTCTCGGGCCTCGGGCCCACGAAGATGATTCCGGCCGCCGCGCAAGCCTGGGCGAACTCCGGATTCTCCGACAGGAAGCCGTAGCCCGGATGAATGGCGTCCACCCGGGCCTCGCGCGCGATGCGCAGGATGTCCGCGATGTCGAGGTACGCCTCGATCGGCCCCTTGCCGCGGCCGACGAGATAGCTCTCGTCCGCCTTGGTGCGATGGAGCGAGAAGCGGTCCTCCTGGGAGTAAATGGCCACCGTGCGCAGGCCGAGCTCGCTCGCGGCCCGCATGACACGAATGGCGATCTCGCCGCGGTTGGCGACCAGAATGCTTCGGATCCGCTGCGGCATGACAACCTTCACCGGTAAGATCCCGGGATCATAGCTTTTCAGGACTCCTCCATGCATTCGATCGCCATCCACGGCGGCGCCGGCGCGGTGCCGCGGCACACTCTCACGGCGGAGCGCGAGCAGCGATACCGCGATGGGCTCGCAGCCGCTCTCGACCTCGGATACGCCACGCTGGAGAAGGGCGGCTCGAGCCTCGACGCCGTCACCGCGGCGGTGCGCTCGCTGGAAGACAACCCGCTGTTCAACGCCGGATGTGGCGCGGCCCTCACGCGCGATGGCGCCGCGGAGCTCGATGCCGCCATCATGGAGGGGCGGCAGCAGCGCGCCGGCGCCGTCGCGGCCGTGCGGCACGTGAGGAATCCGGTCGAGCTGGCGCGCCGGGTGATGGAGAAGTCCCGGCACGTGTTGCTGGTCGGGGCGGGCGCGGAGGAATTCGCCCTGGAGGAAGGGCTGGCGCTGGTGCCGAACACTTACTTCCGCACCGAGGAGCGCCGGGCGCAGCTCGAAAGCGAGCGCGGCGGCCGGCCGGTCTCGGACCTCTTCCCCTCCTCGCAGGGCACCGTGGGCGCCGTCGCCCTGGACGTGGCCGGCGATCTCGCGGCCGCGACGTCGACTGGCGGGATGACGAACAAGCGCCAGGGCCGGGTCGGCGACTCACCGATCATCGGAGCCGGCACCTACGCCAAGAATGGGGTTTGCGCGGTCTCGGCCACCGGTCATGGCGAATATTTCATCCGCGCCGTCGCAGCGCACCATATCTGCGCCGCGGTGGAGTATCGCGGTCTCACGCTGAGCGCGGCGGTACACGAATTGCTGCATCAGAGACTCCGTGAGCTGGGCGGAAGCGGCGGCGTGATCGCGCTCGACCGCAGCGGAGGGATCGTCACGGAATTCAGCACCGAAGGCATGTTTCGCGGTGTCCGTGACTCGAGCGGACTGCGCCAAATCGATATTTATTGACCAGGGGAGGCTCTATGGCAGGAGAGCAGCGAGGCATTCGAGAGACGAAACCGAGGCGGCGATTGCTGGTCGTCGACGACAACAGGGACGCTGCCGAGAGCATGTCGATGCTGCTCGAGATTTGGGGCCACGAGGTCGCCTTCGCCTACGATGGCCCGAGCGCGCTCAAGACTGCGGAGCAGTGGCAGCCGGAGGCAGTGTTCCTCGACATCGGGTTGCCCGGGATGGATGGCTACGAGGTGGCCGAGCGGCTGCGTGAGCTGCCGCAAGCCAAGACCGCCGTACTCATTGCGATCACCGGCTACGGCCAGGAAGACGATCGGGTGCGCTCCCGCCGGGCAGGCATCGACCACCACCTGGTGAAGCCAGTCGCCCCCGACGCCTTGCGCGGCCTCATCGACTCATTGTTACACTGAGGACTCCGGACCCCACGCCGGCAGTGCGCCGCGTCGGGCGGCATCCCATGCCTCCGCCGCCGATATCTGCAGCCCCTGCATGCGGGCCCGCTCCAGCGCCGCCGGGTCGTCCTCCGCGACCGCGACCAGCATCTTTCGCCACAGCCACATCCGGCTGAGCCATCGCGGCCTCAGCCAGCCGGCGCCGCGCTCCGCCAGCTCGTGTACCTGCGGCACCGTGCAGGCGGCGAGCAGGCTGGCGCATTGGGGATGAATCCCGAGGACCATTCGCGCGCCGTCCGGATGGCTGACGACCAGCGACCAGGCGTAGACGAAGACCGTCCGCGCCACCCCGACGGTCTGCGGAACCGTGAAGAATGAGGCGGCGGGGATACTGGAGGCGTCGGCGACCCGCAGGCCACTCAGCCAGCGCCAGCGCTGCGGATCCCCGAAGCACGCATCCACCAGCAGATAGGGACAGGCAGCCGCCAGCCGCCGCGAGCGCTCATCGAGCGCCCGCCACAGCTCCCCCACCTGCAGCAGCGCCGGCGAGCCATGGGCTCCCGTAGCGAGGGCCTGCTCGGCGATCAATCCCAGACACCGATGATTGACGTCCGCCAGAGCCTCCGCCATCTCCGCCCGCAGCCAGCAGGCCCGGCGAAGTTCCAACGGGACGAGCGCTTCGTTACGCAACATGTCGGCCTCCCATGACGCTCCCCCATGGTACCGGAGAGCCCGCCGAAGGCAACAGGTTAATTTGGGCTTTTTTTCCCAAATTTAGCCAGTTGTATTTTCGCGGGATTTTCCCAACAATGGGCGCGGCTCTCGTCCCGGCAGAATTACAGACGGCGGAGGAACCAGCCATGCGCATCTTGGAAGACCGCTACGACCGCGACCGGCAACGCCTCGAGCTGGCCCTGCGTTTCCTGACACACGAGGCGCGTACCCAGACGATCCACACGTGGACGGGACTCACCGACCACCGTATCCGCAACCTCTATCGATCCCACCTGGGGCGCGCGGCCTGTTATGTGCCCCGACACCGCGGCAAATCGCCGCACCAGGCCGCGTACTTCATGCGCTCGCTGAGAATCCAACAGGAAACGGCTGTCCTGGCGAGCTTTTTTGCGCTCGCGGGGCTCGTGCCGCCGGAACCCTCGGCCGCCGCCGGCATGGCCCTGCCGGACATCGCCCGCGGCCATTCCCTCTGCACCGCGTTCGAGACCTACAACACGATGATCCCGACGGCCTCGATCAAGTTCGAGTATGCAGTCTTCCTCGCGGAGTCCCTGGCGCGGGGCGATCAGCTCCGGCTCGGCAAGTGCTGTGATTGCGGCGGCCTCATCGTCGTCGAGCGCTTCCCCATCCGGGACAAGCGGTGCCAGTCGTGCGCGGCCGCACGCAGCGAGACCGACCGATGAAACCGGCCTTGGGACTACCCGCCTAAGGACGGGTTGCGTTTTCGGCGGAGGCAGGCGTGTAGAGGGCCTCGAGCCGGCAACAGCTGGTCCACTCACGCCGCCGGGTTCGTGAGGCCTGCACGGCAGTCGGGAACGAGCTCAGGGCCGGCGTGACCCGGTGAGCTCCAGCCTGATACCGATGCAGCCCGACCGTGCGGCGCTCTGCCTGAGCACAACGCCACTGTTACCGGGTTGATGGCAGGGAATCCCTCACGAGGATTGGTGAGAAAGCAGCGCAACACACGGATGGTTGCCGACGCCCATCTTTCCGGGTGAGGCAGTTACCTGTAGCGCCGCAGCAGGGGCCTCAGCATATCGGGCGATATCCGATGGCACGTCCGTCGCCCATAGTTGCGCCGTCGACTGACTGAATTTCGCACGAATTCTCACGTAACGGCAACGACTTTATCCACCCGTTTACCGAGGAGACCCCACCATGAATACCATCAACACCACCCCTTCCAGGTATCTTCGCACTCTGACTGCCTGCGCGATCCTCGGCACCCTGGCGAGCATCTCCGGTGTGTCGATTGCTGACGACGCCGCGACACCTCAGCAGGTCGTTGTGAACTTCGGCGACCTGGACCTGTCGCACAGCGCCGGGGTGGCCCAGCTCTACGCCCGCATGAAAGAAGGGGCCGAGGCGGTCTGCGATACCTACACCGACGGCGGCAGCGGTGGACCTCTCCCCCTGCAGAGGATATACAAGCTCTGCTGGCAGACCGCCCTGGCCGCGGCTGTGGCCAAGGTCAATGAGCCGGCACTGTCCGCCCTGTTCACCTCCAAGCAAGCCATGCCAGCGCCAGTGTTGATGGCCGCAGCAAAAGCTCGCTGACACAATGCCCGCCGCGTTGCGTCCGAATTCGGGCCCAGGCGCAGCTGTTCGTCTGGGCCCTCTCTATTGGCCGGGCATCTCCGGGCACAATTGCGCAGTCGCGTGCAACCTGAACAGATCACCAACCTCAAGCGATCCCACCTGGGGCGCGCGGCCTGTTATGTGCCCCGACACCGCGGCAAATCGCCGCACGAGGCCGCGTACTTCCCTCTGCACCGCGTTCGAGACCTACAACACGATGATCCCGACGGCCTCGATCAAGTTCGAGTATGCAGTCTTGCTCGCGGAGTCCCTGGCGCGGGGCGATCAGCTCCGGCTCGGCAAGTGCTGTGATTACGGCGGCCTCATCGTGGTCGAGCGCTTTCCCCATCCGGGACGAGCGGTGCCAGTCATGCGCGGCCGCACGCAGCGAGACCGACCGATGAGGCGGGCCGCGGACCCGCATAAATACGGGTTGCGTTTTCGCGTCCGGCGTGGGCTCGCGAGTTTGTTCCGGCACTGCACGGCGGCGCAGCCGGCCTGACCGCCCGCGCCCGGCTGATAAACTGGGGGCATGGACTCCGAGCACCCGAATTTCTTCGCCGGCCCCTACATCGACCGCCGCGCCGAGGAGCGCGAGCACCCGGACTGGATGCGGGCTGCGCTCGAGGATCCGCAGACGCTCTATCTTCTGGGCAGCGGCACGCGGCACCTCGTCTACACCCGGCCGCAGCCGCGCATCGCCTTTCTCGAAGCCCGGGAGGCCGCGGCCGCCACGGCCGACCCGAGCCGCCTCGTGCTCCTCGGATGGTTCCGGGAACGCCGCTGCGTCCTGGTGGAAGTCGGGGAGGCATGTCCGCTGCAGACTCCCCCGCAGGCCTCCTTCGAGGAGCTGCGTCCGCTGTCGCCACTTCTCAATGGCGAGGAGGCCGGCCTCCTCGCCTACGCGCGGGCACTTTCCATCTGGCGCGCCCGCCAGCGGTACTGCGGCGCCTGCGGCGCACCGACCCTTGCGCAGCGCGCGGGCCACTGCATGCGCTGCTCCAGGGAAGGCTGTGGGCAAGAGGTCTTTCCCCGGCTCGACCCCGCGATCATCGTGCTGGTCACCGACGGGGAGCGCGCCCTCCTCGGCCGGCAGGCCGACTGGCCGCCGGGACGGTACTCCACCATCGCGGGCTTCGTGGAGCCGGGCGAGAGCCTGGAGGATGCGGTCGCACGCGAAGTCATGGAGGAGACGGGCGTGCCGGTGACCGGCGCGCGCTACGACTCCTCGCAGCCGTGGCCCTTCCCCGCCTCCATCATGATCGGCTTTCGCGCCCGGGCCCGGCCCGGCAGTCCTACTCGCGTCAACGGGGAGCTCGAGGATGCCCGCTGGTTCTCGCGCGAGGAGATCCGCGCCGGCGCGGCGGGGCTGCCGCCCGTGCACTCGATCTCCCGGCGCCTCATCGGCGCCTGGATGGATGGCGAGTAGGACCGCATGTGCCTCCTGGTTCTCGCCTGGAATGCCCACCCGCGCTATCGGCTGGTGGTCGCGGCCAACCGCGACGAGTACCACGATCGGCCCGCGGCGCCGCTCGGCCGCTGGCCCGCTCCCGCCGACATGCTCGCCGGGCGGGATTTGCGCGCCGGCGGCAGCTGGCTGGGGGTCGACTCCCGCAGACGCTTCGGGGTGGTCACGAATTTCCGCGATCTGGTCCCCGCGCCAGCCGAAGCCCCGACCCGCGGCGCCCTCATCCCGCGGTATCTGGGCGGCACGGCCGGACCGCAGGAATATCTCGCCGGGCTGGAGGCCGAGGCCGCGGGATACGGCGGATTCAACCTGCTGTTGGCGGACACGGAGTCTCTCTGGTACGCCTCGAACCGCTGCGCGCCGTTCGCGCGAGCGCTGTCACCGGGTGTCCACGGGTTGTCAAACGAGCGGCTCGACACTCCCTGGCCCAAGCTGCGCCGGGTACGCCGGGGCTTCGAGGACTGGCTCCGGGAAGGCGGCAGCGCGGAAGGCGGTGGGCTCTTCGAGCTGCTCGCGGACCGCACGCCCGCCGCGGAGGATGAGCTGCCGCCGGATACCGGTCCTGCACCGCAATGGGAGCGGATCCTGTCATCGCCTTTCGTCCTCAACGATCGCTACGGCACGCGCTGCTCCACGATCGTCGCCCTGGAGCCCGCGGGCGGCTGTTACCTCGCCGAGCGGCGCTTCGACCCGACCGGCGCCTGCGTCGGCGAAACCGGATATCGGCTCTCGCCAGGGGAATGGCTGTAGCCGTGCGGAACCCGAGACCCCGCGCAGGAGTCACGTCTACAATCCGAGTTTTATCTGCCAGCCGGGGCCGGGTCGCACGCATCGATGGCGTCATGCAATTCGTTACACGGGGCTCGGCCGTTACGGCAGGCCTCGGGCGCCCTTGCATTGCTTCTCGCGTGCGCCTTTGCCGCGCCGCTCGCGCGGGCCGATGTGACCATCACCGTCACCGGTGTGAGCGATCCGCTGCGCAACAACGTGCTCGCGTTCCTGAGCTTCGCCCGTTACGAGCACAGCAAGGATCTGACGCCCGACACGGTGGAGAGGCTGCAGAGCCGCATCAGCCGGGAAGTTCACTCCGCCCTGAGCCCCTTCGGGTACTACCAGCCCGAGGTGCGCTCGAGCGTCACCGCCTCCGGCCCTGGCAACTGGCAGGTGGCCATCGCCATCGTCCCCGGCCAGCCGGTGATCCTGCGACAGGTCGACGTCCGGGTGACCGGACCGGGAGCGGCCAGCCCGCTCTTCACGCACATCACCTCCGACCTGCCGTTCCATACCGGCGAGCCGCTCAATCAGGCTCAGTACGAGAGCGTCAAGGGTGACCTGCTGCGCACCGCGGCCACCTACGGGTATCTCGATGCGACGCTGACCCGTCACGAGCTGCTGGTCAACCCGGGGACCCATACGGCCAGCATCGCACTGGAGCTCGAAACGGGCGTGCGCTACCGCTTCGGCGCCACCACGATCCGGCAGCAAGCGATCGACGACAAGCTGGTACGCCGCTACCTGCGCTACCGGGAGGGGGAGCCATTCGATCTGACGGAAGTCCTGCGCACGCAGTTCGCGCTCGATGACACGGAGTACTTCACCGACCTGGAGGTGCTGACAGGGACGCCTGACCGGATTCAGCACACGGTGCCGGTGAGCATCCAGGCCGAGCCCAGTCACCCGAACATCTACTCGTTCGCCGCGGGCTACGCGACGGATACCGGCGCGCGCGGCATCATCAGCTGGCAGAACCGGCGACTCAACTCCCACGGCCACAAGATGAGCGTCGACCTCGAGGCCGCGCAGGTGACGAAGTACAGCCTGCAGAGCCGCTATGTCATCCCGATCGGCGACCCGGCGGTCGAGAACCTGACACTCGCCGGGACTGTCGAGCAGCGTCAGCTCGCGGACGTCGAGGCGCGCACGGTGTCGATCGGACCCAGCGTCACCTGGGTGACCGGGCAATGGCAGACCGTGGCGTTCCTGAACGGGGTGCACACCACCGCTTCGGTGCAAGGGACCGCGGACGTGTTGCCGCCGACGGCGCAGGTGGCGCCGCCGGCGGCACCGGGAACGTCGACTCCGCCCTGCACGGCCTCAGTGACGATTGATTGCACCGTCCCCAATGCGACTCTGGGCGTGGGCAACGACTACATGCTCGTCCCCGGCGTCGATGTGGCTTCGGTGCCGAAAGGGTATCTCGGCGAGCCGATGTTCCAGCACGGCTTCTATCTCGAGATCCGCGGCTCGCAGGCCGGGTTCGGCGCCAACGCCAACTTCCTGCAGGCGGACCTGCAGCTCGAGCGGGTCATCAATCTCGCCCCGAAGTGGCATCTGCTGCTGCGCGATGAAGTCGGCGCCACGCTCGCCTCCCGCTTCGACCAGGTACCGCCGGCGATGCGCTTCTTCGCGGGCGGCGAGGGTAGCGTCCGCGGTTTCGCCTACGATGACCTCTCACCCACGGAGAACGTCTGCAACCAGGTCAAATACAACGGTAGCCCGGCCAACGAGTGCATCGGCGGCGTGAAGGCGGGCGGCAAGGATCTGATCACCGGCTCGGTGGAGTTCGACCGCGATTTGCCGAGGAACTTCGGCATCGCCGCGTTCTTCGATTACGGCAACGCCTTCAACCACTTCGGCACGCCGCTCGAGTACGGCGCCGGAATCGGATTCCGGGTCCGCCTGCCCGTCCTGACCCTCGGCATCGACATCGGACAGCCGCTGTCGCAGTCGGGCAGCCCGCGTCTCTACATCAACTTCTCGCCGAAGCTGTGAGAGCGCCGTAAAAAGGCACCCGCCGCGATGCGCCGATTCCTGCTGTTCGCCACCGCCCTCTTTCTCCTGGTCACGATCGGCCTGCCGTGCGCCGCGCTCTACTCCGTGCTCTACACCCAGAGCGGGTTGCGATTCGTCGTGCGCCACCTGCCGCGGCGGTTTGGCCACGTCGGGGTCAGGATCGAGGATGTCAGCGGCACCATCGCGGGCGGGGCCCGCGCGGGACTGGTGGTCATCGACCAGGAGCGGGTGCATCTCGAGTTCCGCGGCATCTACACCCGGACCCGTCTGGAGCCGCTCCTCTGGCAGATCATCCGCACGCCCGAGACGACGGTCGACAGCGCGTATATCAGGGTCAAGCGGCCGCCGCCCGGACCGCCGGGGCCTCATCGTCCGCCGGAGTTCCTGCCGCGCTGGCTGACGATCGACATCGGACACGCCAGCGTCGGCAAGGCGGTGTTGGTGGTGCCGGACGGCGCCCGCCTCGAAGGCAGCGGCATCGCCGGCTCGGCGCTGCTGCAGCACCGGGACATCCGCTTCTATCGGGCCACGCTGCAGATGGCCGAGGTGCACTTCGCGATCAGCAGCGGCGCGCTCCACGCCGGCGATCCGCTGCGGCTCACGGGGAAAGGCCGGATCACCTGGCAGCCGCGCGGACAGCCCGTCTGGACGGTCGCCGCGCAGGGGGCGGGGGATCTCGACAGGTTGGGAGTCAGCGCCCGCATCCTCACGCCCTTCCAGAGCGATCTCAGCGGCGAGATGCTCGATCTGACCCACGATTGGCACTGGGAGGGCGAGGCCGCGGTCCGGAATTTCGATCTGCGCGCCTGGCATCTGACCGGAGCGCTGGGCGTCATCCGCGGCAAGCTCGCCCTGAGCGGCGCGGGCAAGACCTTCGCCGCGCACGGCACACTGGATCCGGCCGGACTGAAAGCCGGCCCGTTCGACGTGCAGTTCGACGGCGGCTACTCCGATAAGGTCCTCACCGCGCGGCGCATCGATATCCTGCATCCGGCCTCGGGAGCGCGCACGATCGCCTCGGGAACCATCGGGATCGTGCCCGCAGGACCGCGCCTCGACCTGCGCGGCACGTGGCGCAATTTCCGCTGGCCGCTCGCCGGACGGAACGTGCCCTTTCGCAGCCGCGAGGGCAGCTTCGAGCTCTCGGGCCTGCGCCCCTACGAGTTCCACACTCGAGGACAAGCGCAGATCGCTGAGCTCGCTCCGGTGCCGGCCGACGTCGCCGGCAAGTTGGGGGACGACGGCGTCAGCGTCAGCCGCGGGAGAATCGATCTGCTGCGCGGTCACGCGGACCTGCAGGGTGAGGTGACCTGGGCGCCGGTGCAGCGCTGGGCGGTCCGCGGCAGCGCCACCGGCATCGATCCGGGTCAATGGCGACCCGACCTCCCGGGCAGTCTCGCTTTCGGGGTGGCGATCTCAGGCCGTGGATTCAAGGCGGGCGATCCGATCAGCGTGACGGTTGCCGGGCTCAGCGGCCGGCTGCGCGGTGTCGCGGCGAGCGGCGGCGGCAAGCTCGCGTATGCGGGCGATACGTGGACGTTCCAACAGATCCGCGTGGCTCTCGGCCGCACGCGCCTGGCGCTCGATGGGCGGATCGATCGCACGGCGGATCTGCGGTTCGCGGTGACGGCGCAGGATCTGAGCCTGCTATCCGCCGGCAGCCGCGGCCGCGTGCAGGCGAGCGGCACGATCCGCGGACCGCTCGACGCTCCCAACGTGCTCGCCACCGCCCAAGGAGAGGATATCCGCTACGGCGGCGTGTCACTCGCGGGCTTCGATGCCAAGGTGGATTTCGACCCGAGCTCGCACCGCCCCTCGGCGATCGCCGCGCATCTGCGGCGGCTGCAGTTGCATCGCCGCACGCTCGAGAGCCTGGAATTCACGGTCGACGGTCCGGCGGCGGCAGCGACCGCCCGCCTCGATGCCCGCGCGCCAGGCCTGCACCTGGCCGCCACGGCGAGCGGCAGCTTCAACGGCGGCAGCTTCGGCGGACAGTTGGAAGCGCTCAACCTCTCGGGTAAGGAGTCGCTGCGGCTGCACCTGGAGCGGCCGGTATCGCTCAGCGTGTCGCGCGCAGCGAGCCGCATCGATCGCTTCTGCCTGATCGGCACTCCCGGCAACCTCTGCGCCGAGGGCAGCTGGACACCCGCGGCGTGGTCCACCACATTGACCGCCAGCCGGCTGCCTCTGAGCACGCTGACCGCGGGCCGCACGCCGACGGTCGAATACCTCGGCAACATCGATGTCGGCGCACGCCTCTTCGGCGGCGGCGGCAGCCCCGCCCAGGGGGTATTCCGGCTGGAGCTGCACGACGCCACACTGGCGCGGCGGCTCGTGAGCGGACGAATGGAGCGCACTTCCATCGGCTCGGGGGTGCTCACCGCCACCGCCAGTCCGGCGGCGATCGACGCCGAGGCTTCACTGACTTCGGGAGAGATCGGCACGCTCGCGGGCAGACTCGAGATCGGCCGCGGCGCGCAGCGCTGGCAGGACATGCCGCTCACGGGGGAGCTGCGCGCCCAGACCTCCAAGCTCGACCTCATTTCCGTCTATGTCCCCGATCTCGATCGGGTGGCCGGCCATCTGACGGCCGATGCGCGGATCGCCGGCACGGTGGCCGCGCCGCAGTTGAGCGGTACGCTCGGCGTGTCCGATGGAGAGCTGGATGTCTACCGCACCAATTTGAAGCTGCGCCACGTCGGCCTGACGGCGCGCCTGACGGACGACGGGCTGATGTTCGATGGCGTCGCGCAAGCAGGTCTCGGCCAGGTGCATGCCAACGGCCAGCTCCACTGGCGCAATGCGCTCCCCTTTGGGCAGCTCCACCTCGATGGCAGCAACCTGCGGGTGGTGGACATTCCCGAAGCGCGGATCGACGCCTCGCCGGATCTCGACTTCAAAGTGGCGGCGCGCGAGATCGACATCACCGGCACCGTCGGCGTGCCTCACGCGAGGATCGTTCCGACCGACTACACGGGGGCGGTGACCTCTTCCTCGGATGAGGTCATCGTCGGTCAGGAGTCGCAGAACCCGGCCGATCGCTTCAAGGTTCGGACCCAGATCACGATGACGCTCGGCCCGGATGTCAACATCGACACGATGGGCCTGACGGGCCGCCTCGGGGGCAGCATCACGGTCCGCAGCGGCTACGACGCGATCACGCGCGCCACGGGAGAGCTCTCGGTGCAGAAGGGCAAGTACTCCGCCTACGGCCGCAAGCTCGAGATCCAGCGCGGGCGCCTGATCTTCACGGGCGGCCCGATCGACAACCCGGGCATCGAGATCCGCGCGATCAAGCGCTATCCCGACGTGACGGCCGGCATCACCGTGCGCGGCACCCTGCAGCAGCCGCGGATGTCCTTCTTCTCCGATCCGTCGCTGCCGCAGTCGCAGATCGTCTCCCTCATCCTGTCCGGCGGGGGCGGCGGCAGCACGCTCGAGATGATGGCGGCCTCGAGCCAGCAGAACCAGCAGGCGACCGCCGCCAACGAGTTGCTCACCCAGGGCGGCGCCATCCTCGCGCAGCAGCTCGGCTCCCGCATCGGCCTGCCCGACATCAGCCTGGAGACCGATCTCAACAACGAGACCTCGCTCGTCCTCGGCAAGTATCTATCGCCGCGCCTCTACGTGAGCTACGGCGTCGGCCTCACGCAGCAGTTGAACGCGATCCGCCTGCGCTACAGCCTCGGTGACCACTGGACGATCCGCACCGAGGCCGGGCAGATCAGGGGGGCGGATCTGGTGTTCAGCGTCGAGAAATGAAGCTGAGCGGCCCAGCGGGGATCGGCCGGCCGCCTTGACAGGGCTGCGCATGAATATGCATACTCTTCGCAAGATTATGCACAACCATGGCCAGTGACCCACCCGTGGACGCCCAGCAGCTCGAGCGCCGCCAAGCCATCGTGCGCATCCTGCGCGGCGGACACGTGCGCCGGCAGGAAGACCTGGCGCGGCTGCTCAAGACGCAGGGCTTCGAGGTGACGCAGTCCTCGGTGAGCCGGGACCTGCGCGATCTCGGCGTGCTCAAGGCAAGCGGGCGGTACGTGCTGCCCCCCGATGAGGTCTCGCGGACCAATGGCGATTTCGGCATGCTCGCGCAGTTCGTGCGCGGGCTGCGGCGCGCCGGCCCATCGCTGACCGTCGTCAGGACCACCATCGGCGCGGCGCAAAG
The DNA here is from genome assembly GCA_035552895.1 of Steroidobacteraceae bacterium. Lineage (GTDB taxonomy): Bacteria > Pseudomonadota > Gammaproteobacteria > Steroidobacterales > Steroidobacteraceae > 13-2-20CM-66-19. The sequence goes on along the minus strand of DATNEU010000063.1, from coordinate 90,991 downwards.
CGTTGCCGTGGCCATCGACCGGGCAGAGTGGCCCGAGGTCGCCGGGACCCTCTCCGGCGACGACACCATCTTCATCGCAACCGCCAACGCCGGGGCGCAGGACACCCTCATTGCCCGGCTGCAGGCCATCTTCCGAGTTTGAGCATGCCCAATCCCGTCTCCGTAAAGGGCGACTTGCCCATCGTTCTCGCCTATTCCGGCGGACTCGACACCTCCTTTCTCGTGCCCTGGCTGAAGGAGAACTACGGCCGCCCGATCATCACCGTGACCGTCGACACCGGCGGAATCGATGCGGGTGCGGCCCGCACGCTGGCGGAGCGCGCCCGCGCGCTCGGCGCCGTGGAGCATCACCAGATCGACGCGCGCGCGGACTACTTCGAGCAGGTGCTGCGCTTCCTCATCATGGGCAACGTCAAGCGCGGCCAGATGTACCCGCTCTGCGTCGGCGCGGAGCGCGTCATGCAGGCGCAGACCATCGCGCAGATGGCGCGCAAGCTCGGCACCAACATGATCGCTCACGGCTGCACCGCCGCGGGCAATGACCAGGTGCGCTTCGAGGTCGCCATGCGCACGCTGGCTCCGGAGCTGGAAGTGCTGGCGCCGGTGCGCGATCGCGCGTTCAAGCGGCAGGAAGAGCTCGATTACCTGCAGTCGCGCAAGCTCCCGGTGCCGCCCTTCGGCGCGGCCTATTCCGTCAATCGCGGGCTCTGGGGCGTGACGATCGGCGGCAAGGAGACTCTGACATCCTCCGGCAGCATTCCCGATCACGCGTGGGTGATCACTCGCGACGCATTCGCGCAACCGCGGGCCCCGCAATCGCACGTCATCGAGTTCAAACAGGGACGCCCCGTCGGACTCGACGGCCGCGCGCTCTCGCCGGTCGCTCTCATCGAGGCATTGGAGGCTCTGGCCGCGCCGTTCGGCATCGGGCGCGGCATCCATCTGGGCGATACCATCATCGGCACCAAGGGACGCGTCGCATTCGAGGCGCCGGCCGCCGAGGTGCTGCTGACCGCTCACCGGGAGCTCGAGAAGCTCGTGCTCACGGGCCGCCAGCAGCGCATCAAGGAGACGGTTGCCCAGCCTTACGGTGACCTGGTGCACGAGGGCCAGCTCCTCGACCCCGTGTGCCGCGACATCGAGGCATTGCTCCTCTCTTCCCAGGAACGCGTGACCGGCCGGGTGCGCATCCAGCTGCGCCCGGGCAACCTCTTCATCGAAGGCGTGCAGTCGCCCCACTCGCTGATGGCCGCCTCCAAGGGCGTGTACGGCGAGGCGGCGGGCGAGTGGACCCCGACCGATGCGCTCGGCTTTTCCAAGATCGTCGCCCTGACGGGCGTATTCCACCGGCGCGCCGGCGAGCGCGCCCAGGAGGAGACCTGACATGGTCAGCGGGATGAGAAGCGTCGTCGTCGACAAGATCGCCTCCGTGGCCCAGGCCTGCGGCCTGTCGCACGAGGTGCGCATCTCCACCGATATCCCTTCCGAGGAAGGCGTGGTGATCGTCGTCGAGGTGCTGACCAACAAGTCGACCTACAACACCCTGGAGCTCGTGAGCGGCCGCATGGCGAAGGTCGGCAAGGGCGACATCGTGGTGGGCGCTCTCGGCCACCGCAAGGCGCTCTTCGGCTACTCGGGGCACATCCCGCCGTCGCTCCAGGCGGGCGATGTCATCCAGATGCTCAACATCGGCGGCGTGCTCGGAATCTGCGACTCCATCAACCCGGACAAGGGCAAGCCCTTCGACTGCCGCGTGCTCGGCGTGGCGCTCAACTTCCCCTACCTCGGCGAGCGCATCGGCGTGCCCGCGCGCGCCGGCCACCGCCGGCTCGACCTCGCGGCGAAGCTCGATTCGCGGCAGATCCCAATCGTGGCGCTGGCCGGAACCTGCATGGAGGCAGGCAAGACGGCCGCCGCATGCGCCATCATCAGCCGCATGCGCCATCGGGGGCTTACGATCGATGCCTTCAAGGCGACCGGCGTTTCATTGCGGCGTGACGTCCTCGCGATGGAGGATGCCGGGGCGCGGCGCTCCGCCATCTTCACCGACCTCGGTGTCGTCACCACCACACGGGTCAATGGACCGGCGCTCACCCGTACCATGCTGACCGAGCTTTCGGGCGGCCGGCCCGATGTGATCGTGTTCGAGCTCGGCGACGGCATTCTCGGCACCTACGGCGTCGATGCGATTCTCGAGTGCCCCGACATCCGCGCGGCGCTCACCGGCGTCGTCCTCTCGGCCAACGATCCGGTCGCGGCCTGGGGCGGCGTGAAGCTGTTGCGCGAGCGGTTCGGGATCGAGCCCTGCGTGGTCACCGGACCCTCGACCGACAATCAGGTGGGGGTCGAGATCATCGCCCAACAGTTGGGCGTGCCGGCCTTCAACGCGCTGAGCACGGGCGCCGCACTGGGCGACCGGGTGATGGAGGCTATCGGCCTCCAGCGGGAGTCCGCCGCGTGACTCCGATACCCACGGTCGTGCTCGGAGGCACGGGCTACGTCGCCGGCGAGCTGCTGCGCCTGCTGAGCGCGCATCCGCGTTTCCGGCTCGCGGCGGTGATGTCCGACAGTCAGCCGGGAGAGCCGGTCGCGAAGGCGTTCCCGCACCTTGCGGCCGCGTACGGCGATACCCGCTTCACGTCGCAGTCGGAAGTGCAGGCGCTCGTATCCGGCAACCCGGAATGCGCCGTGTTCAGCGCTGCGCCGCACGGAGTCTCGGCTGCGTTGATCGACGCCTTGCTGAGGGCCGCGGCGCAGGCCGGTACTCGTCCCCGCGTCGTCGACATCTCCGCCGATTTTCGCTTCCGCTCCGCGGCGGAGTACGAGGCGGTCTACAAGCACGCGCATGATGCCCCCGCGCGGCTGCGGGAGTTCACCTGCGCCGTGCCGGAGCACCTGCGCAAGCTCGACACCCCGCACGTGGCCCATCCCGGCTGCTTCGCGACGGCGACGCTGCTCGCGAGCGTGCCGCTCCTTTCCCTGGGGCTCACACCGCCGGTGCTCTTCGTGACGGGCATCACCGGCAGCACGGGCGCCGGGCGCAAGCCGGTCGAAGGCACTCACCACCCGCTGCGCCAGAGCGACCTTTATTCCTACAACGCGCTGACGCACCGCCATGCGCCGGAGGTCGCCGCCTGCGCGCGCGCCGCGACGGGTGTGGAGGCGGAGTTTGCCTTCGTGCCGCACTCCGGGCCGTTCGCCCGCGGCATTCACATCACCGTGCAAGCGCCGCTGAAGACACCCATCGACACACCCCGGGTGCTGTCGGCGCTGCGGGAGTTTTATGCCGGCTCGCCGTTCGTGCGGGTGACGGACTCGGCACCGAGGGTGAAGGAAGTCGCGACCACCAACTACGCGCACCTCTCCGCGGTGGCCAATGGCCGCACGGTAGCGGTGATGTGTGTGGTGGACAATCTCAACAAGGGCGCCGCCGGCGGCGCCGTGCAGTGGATGAACCGGATGTTCGGGCTGGCGGAGACCGAGGGCCTCACGGCCTGCGCGCCCGGCTGGATGTAGTTGATGACGCTGGATCCGGGGCGCATCCGTGTACCTGATTCGATGGCCAACTGAGATGATGAAAGCATGAGTTCAGCAGTTACGGCAGTCCAAGACGCTCCGGTCCGGGATTACCTCGCGCCGGTCTTCGCCCAATATCCTCTCGAGGTCGTCTCCGCCGAAGGCGTCTGGCTGCGCAACGCGCGCGGCGAGCGGGTGCTCGATCTCTATGGCGGCCATGCGGTCGCGGCACTCGGATACGGCCATGCCGGCTGGACGAAAGCGCTCGCCGACCAGGCCCGCTCCTGCAACTTCCAGTCGAATTCGATCGCCATGGGCATCCGCGCGCGCGCCGCGCAGCGCCTGGTGCGCTTCTCGAAGCTGCCCTTCACCAGCGTCTTCTTCGTCAACAGCGGCGCGGAGGCGAACGAGAACGCGCTGCGGCTGGCGTTTCGCATGACCTCGCGGCCGCATGTCGCAGCGGTCGAGGGCGCCTTCCATGGCCGTACTGCGGCGGCAGGGGCGCTTACGTGGGGATCGGACGCCTGGTATGGCTTCCCGCGCAAGCCGTTCGATGTCACCTTCATGCCGCGCGGCGATCTCGCTGCCATCGCCGCGCAGGTCACCGATCGCACGGCCGCGGTCATCGTCGAGCCGGTGCAGGGCCTCGCGGGCGCCGTGGATCTGGGCGCACCCTACCTCACCGCGCTGCGTCGCCGCTGCGACGAGGTCGGCGCGCAGCTCATCTTCGATGAGGTGCAGTGTGGGCTCGGCCGGGTCGGCCATCCGTTCGCCGCCAACCTGTACGGAATTGTGCCCGATATGATCACGGTGGCGAAGGCGCTCGGAAACGGCTTTCCCTGCGCGGCGCTGCTCACCTGCGCCAAGGTATCCGCGAGCCTGAGCCTGGGGCTCCTCGGCACCACCTACGGCGGCGGCCCCATGGCTTGCGCGGCCGTCGAGGCGGTGATCGAGGCCATCGAGTCGGAGGATCTGCTCGAGAACGTGCGGCGCGTGTCGGACTACATCCGCCGCACCTGCATCGTCGGGCCGGTCGAGGCGAGCCAGGGGGAGGGGTTCCTCCTCGGGCTGCGTACCCGCCGGCCCGCGAAGCAGATCCAGGCCGAGCTGTTGGAAGTCGGAATCCTGGCGGGCACGGCGAGCGACAGCCACATCGTCCGGCTCCTGCCGCCCTTCATCCTCCAGGAGGAGCACGTCGATCTGCTGCGCGATGCGCTCGCAAGCCTCGCATGAAGCGTTTCCTCGACCTGGCGGACCTCGAGCGCGAGGAGGTGCTGGCGCTCCTCGAGCTGGCGCGCCGCCTCGAGACGCATCCGGAGCCGCACGCGCTCGCGGGCAAGATCCTGGGACTCCTCTTCCTCAATCCGTCGCTGCGCACGCTCGCCTCCTTCCAGGCGGGCATGGCGCGGCTCGGCGGCAGCTCGTTCGTCATCACTCCGGGACAGGGCACGTGGCAGCTCGAGACGCGGCGCGGCGCCGTGATGAGCGGTGCCGCCGCGGAGCACGTGCGCGAGGGGATTCCGGTGCTCGCCTCCTACTGCGACGTGCTCGGCCTGCGGGCCTTCGCGGAGGGCAAGGACCTTGCCGCAGATCTCGCGGAGAGCGCCTTCAGCGCGATGTCGAGCCTCATCGACAAGCCGCTCATCAACCTGGAGTCGGCCACCAGCCATCCCTGCCAGGCGCTCGCGGACTGGAAGACCCTGGACGATCTCGGTGTGCCGCGGGGCGGCCGCTTCGTCCTCTCCTGGGTGTACCATCCACGCGCGCTGCCGCTGGCCGTACCGGCCACGGCCGTGCACATGGCGGCCCTGCGGGGCATGGAAGTGATCGTGCTGCGGCCCGAAGGGTTCGCGCTGCCGCCGCCGATCATGGAGAAGGCGCAGCGCGCCGCGGCACTCTCCGGCGGCTCCGTGCGGGAAACCGCCGACCGGGCCGAGGCGCTCTGCGGCGCGCACGTCATTTACGCGAAGGAATGGGGCGCGACCTCCTGTTACGGCGATGCCGCCGCGGACGGACGGCTGCGCGGCGGCCTCAAGGACTGGTGCGTGCGCAACGACTGGTTCGCGAGCGCCGCCGATGACTGCCGCCTGATGCACTGCCTGCCCGTGCGCCGCAACGTCGCCATCGCGGACGAGGTGCTCGATAGTCCGCGCAGCGCCGTGCAGCGGGAGGCCTACAATCGCCTCACCGTGCAGATGGCGGTCCTCTACCGCATGTTGAAGAGCATTTGAGGGACACACGAGATGATCATGCATCCTGGCGATCAGGCCCTGGCCATCCGCGCGCTCAAGAACGCGGCGCCCTACATCCGCATGTACAAAGGCAAGACCTTCATCGTGAAGGCGGGCGGCGGCGTGTTCGCCGATCTCGACTCCACGCGGGTTCTCGTCGAGCAGATCGCGATCCTGCACTACTTCGGGGTGCGGGTGGTGTTCGTGCACGGCGGCGGCCCGCAGCTCACGGAGCTGTCCACCGCGCTCGGCGTGCCGACGCGCATGGTGGAGGGCCGGCGGGTCACCGACCAGAAGTCGATCGACGTATCCGCGATGGTGCTGAACGGGCTCATCAACACCCGCATTCTCGGCATCTGCCGCGACCTCGATATCGAGGCCGTGGGCATCAGCGGCGTCGATGCGGGTCTGGTTCGCGCCCACAGGCGCCCGCCGGTGAGGATCGCCTCGAGCGGCGAGATGGTGGACTACGGCTTCGTCGGTGACATCGATGCGGTCGACCCGGCGGCGGTGCGCAAGCTCCTCGACAACGGCCTCATGCCGGTCGTGAGCCCCCTGTCGGCGGACGACAGCGGCGTGTTGCTCAACATCAACGCGGACACGGTCGCCGCCGCCCTCGGCGCCGCGCTGGGCGCGGAGAAACTGATCCTCTGCACCGGCGCGCCGGGGATCCTGGGCGACATCGCCGATCCGGGCTCGCTCATCTCCTACATCGACCTGCAGGGGCTGAAGCGCCTGCGCGAGGAGGGGCGGATCGCCGACGGCATGCTGCCCAAGGCGAAGGCCATCGAGGACGCGATCCGCGGCGGCGTGCGGCGCGTGCACGTGGTCTCGTACCAGGCACCGGAAGGCATCCTCGGCGAGGTGTTCACGAACGAGGGAACGGGCACGCTGATCGTCGCGGATATCAACGCGCTGACCGCTGCGGAGCAGCAGGGCGCGCAGAGCTGACTGCAGCCGGGGATCCATCATGACTCGCTTGTGGGACAAGGGTGCGCCTCTCGACGACCGTGTGTTGCGCTACACGGCAGGGGACGACTTCGCACTCGATGAGCGCCTGGTGCGCTATGACGTGCGCGCTTCGATCGCGCACGCGCACATGCTGCACCAGCAGAAGCTTCTGTCCCTCCCCGATCTGGAAGCGATCCGCGGCGGCCTCGCCGGGCTGGGGGAGGAGCATGCGCGCGGACTCTGGCGCATCGAGCTGGCCGACGAGGACGGTCAGACCGCGCTCGAGCGCAGGCTGACGGCCCGCATCGGGGCCACCGGCGGGCGGATTCATCTGGGACGCTCGCGCAACGATCAGGTGTTGACGGCGCTGCGGCTCTATCTGCGCGATGTCGTGCAGGAGTTGAGCGGCGGGGCGCTCGAGGTGGCCCGGGCGCTCGATCGCCTGGCTGAGCGTGAGAAGAGCACGGCGCTTCCGGGCTATACCCACATGCAACAGGCGATGCCGAGCTCCGTGCCGCTCTGGGCGGGCGGGTTCGCAGCGGAGATCCGCGACGACGCGGCGGGGCTGCGCGAGGTTCAGCGCCGACTCGGCAAGTCTCCGCTCGGTTCGGCCGCCGGGTACGGCACGCCGGGCCTGGAGCTGGATCGCGAGTTCCCGTGCTTCAGCCTCGGCTTCGACGAGGTCCAGCAGCCGGTCACCTCGGTGCAGCTCTCGCGCGGCAAGGCGGAGGCGAGCCTGCTCTTCGAGAGCGCGCTCCTCATGCAGGATCTGGGACGTCTCGCCACCGACGTGCTGCTCTTCTACACCCAGGAGTTCGGTTTCCTCGAGCTGCCGGATGCGTTCACCACCGGCTCCTCCATCATGCCGCAGAAGCGCAATCCGGATGTCTTCGAGCTGATCCGCGGCCGGTCCGCCACGGCGCAGGCGTGTCTCACGGAAGCGCTCAGTCTCTGCGCCAAGCTGCCCTCGGGCTACCAACGCGACCTGCAGCTCCTGAAGGCGCCCCTTTTTCGTGGCATCGACGTGGTCCAAGAGACCGTCGATCTCCTGCCCGCCGCGCTCGATGCGATGCGCTTCCGCCCCGACCGGATCCGGCTCGACCCGGCGATCCACGCCGCCGAGGAAGCGAACCGGCTCGTCACCACGGAACACATTCCCTTCCGCGAGGCCTACCGCCGGATCGCGGCGAAACTGAAGAAGTAGCGCTCGAGGGCGGCCGCCCCGCGAAATCGGCTGTTTCCGCGCGAGATGCTGGCAAATCACCCGCGTCGTCTCAGTGCGCCTCGTCCCAATTCGCTCCGGTGCCGACATCGACCCGCAGCGGGACGCGGAGCTCCGCAGCCGAGGTCATTCGTTCCCGGACGGCTCGGGAGACCGACTCCACGGCGTCGCTGCGCACCTCGAGCACCAGCTCATCGTGCACTTGCATGATGAGCCGAGCCGGGGCGTCCTCGCGGGCGCACCACGCATCGACTGCGATCATGGCCCGCTTGATGATGTCGGCCGCGGTGCCTTGCATGGGCGCGTTGATGGCGCTGCGTTCGGCGTACTGACGCGTCTGGGCATTGCCGGAGCGGATGTCCGGCAGGTACAAGCGGCGGCCATATACCGTCTCCACGTAGCCGCGCTCGCGTGCCTGCTGGCGTGTCTCGTCCATGAAGCGACGTACGCCCGGGTAGCGCTGGAAGTAGCGCTCCACATAGGTCTGCGCGGCGCCGCGATCGATGCCGAGGTTGCGCGCGAGTCCGAACGGCGACATCCCGTAGATGAGCCCGAAGTTGATCGTCTTCGCCAACCGCCGCTGATCGGCGGTCACCTCCGCGAGCGGCACGCTGAAGACTTCCGCCGCGGTGGCTTGATGAACGTCGCGATCCTCCGCGAACGCGGCAAGCAGGCCCTCATCGCCCGAGAGGTGCGCCATGATGCGCAGCTCGATCTGCGAATAGTCGGCGGCCACCAGCACGTGGCCCGGCGGAGCGATGAAGGCCTGGCGGATGCGCCGGCCTTCGGGCCGGCGGATCGGAATGTTCTGCAGGTTGGGATCGGAGGAGGAAAGGCGGCCGGTCTGCGCCACCGCCTGCCCGTAGGAGGTGTGGATGCGGCCCGTGCGCGGATTGATCTGCTCCGGAAGCTTGTCGGTGTAAGTCGATTTGAGCTTGGCCAGCGCGCGGTAATCGAGCACGATCCGCGGCAGCGGGTAGGAGGCCGCGAGCTCCTCCAGCACATCCTCCGCCGTCGAGGGCTGCCCCGTCGGGGTCTTGCGCAGCACCGGGAGGCCCAGCTTCTCGAACAGCACCTGCTGCAGCTGCTTCGGCGAGTCGACGTTGATGTCATATCCGGCTTCGCGCCGCGCCTGCTGCAGGAGGTCCTGCAACTGCACGGCGAAGCGCGTGCTCTGCGCCCGCAGCAGATCGCGGTCGACGAGCACGCCCCGGCGCTCCATGCGCTCGAGCACCGGCACGAGCGGTTGCTCGATCTCCTCGTACAGGCGCTGCAGCGCCGGAATGCTCTCGAGCTTCGGCCAGAGGGCCCGATGCAGACACAGCGTCACCTCGGCGTCCTCCGCCGCATATTCCGAGGCCCGCTCCACCGGCACCTGACTGAACGGGATCTGCTTGGCTCCCTTGCCCGCCACATCCTCGTAAGTGATGGTACGACGGCCGAGATAACAGAGGGCCGTCGCATCCATGTCATGTCGCGTCCCTACGCTGTTCCAAACGTAGGACTCCAGCATCGTGTCGTATCGCATTCCGGCCAGGCGAATCCCGTGGTTCTGCAGCACGTGCGCGTCGTACTTGAGGTGGTGACCCAGCTTGGGCCTCTCGGGGTCCTCGAGAACGGGCCTGAGCGCCTCGAGGGCGCGCGCGCGGTCGATCTGCGGCGGCGCCCCGGCATAGTCGTGCCCCAGCGGGAGGTAGGCGGCGGTGCCCGACTCGATACAGAAGGAAATACCCACGATCTCGGCGCTCATGTAGTCGAGGCGGGTCGTTTCCGTATCGAGGGCAATCAGCTGCGCCTCGCGCAGCTTCGCGATCCAGCGCTCGAGATCCTCCCATCGCTCCAGCGTCTGGTAATTCCTGACGATCGGCGACGCAGCCACAGGAGCCGGGCCGTCCGGTGGGATGCCCACCCGGGCCGGTGTTGGGGCGCTGCCCTCTTGGAGAGGCTCTACGCTGCTTTTCGCGGCAGTTGCCGCCTCACCGCTCCCGCCATCGAGCCGACTCAGGAAGGCACGCAGCTCGTAGCGGGTATAAAGCTCACGCAGGCGTGGCGTATCCGGCTCCGCCGGCACGAGCTCCTCCAGGGTGACGGGCAGCTCCAGATCGCAGTGGATGGTCGCCAGCTTGCGTGCCAGCTCGAGAGTCTCGAGCCCGGCGCGCAGGTTCTCACCGACCTTGCCGCTCACCTCATTCACGTTCCGGATGAGATTGTCGAGCGTCCCGTACTGGTTGAGCAGCTTCGCCGCCGTCTTCGGGCCCACCTTGTCGATGCCGGGGATGTTGTCGGAGCTGTCGCCCACCAGCGCGAGATAGTCGACGATCTGCTCCGGGAAGACATCGAACTTCGCCTTGACCCCGACGCGATCGAGCACGGTGTTGCTCATCGTATTGACCAGCGTGATCGATCCGTCGACGAGCTGCGCCATGTCCTTGTCGCCCGTGGAGATGAGCACCGACTGCCCTGCGCGGGCGGCCCGGCAGGCGAGCGTTCCGATGACGTCGTCGGCCTCGACGCCTTCGACCCGCAGCAGGGGTAGACCCTGGGCGCGCAGCACACTGAGCAGCGGCTCGATCTGCCGGCGCAGATCGTCCGACATCGGCGTGCGGTGGGCCTTGTACTGCGCGAAGAGATCGTCGCGAAACGTCCTGCCCGGCGCGTCGAACACCAGGGCGATGCGCTTGGGCCGGCATTCCTTGAGGAATTTAGCCAGCATGTTCAGGACGCCGAGGAGCGCGCCCGTGGGCTCGCCCCGGGAGTTGCTCAGAGCCGGCAAGGCGTGGAAGGCGCGGTAGAGATAGGAGGACGCATCGACCAGAACCAGGTCGGGGGAGTCGGGGATGGGCATGACGGCAGTATATCGGAGGCGGTTGCGGTCAACCGGCGCCGGTACCCGTGCGCTATAGGGCTATGGACAAGGGGCTGACCTCCGCCATCGCGGCCAACCGCTTCGGGCTCGGCGCCCGGCCGGGCGAGCTGGCCACCATCGGCGGCGCCGGGCCGGACGGGCTGCGAGCGCAGCTCGAGGGGCCCGCGCCGCAGATCACCGGCGACGGCCTGCAGAGCTCCGCCAGCATCCTTGCCCAGGTTTACGACCTACGCCGCACCATCCGTGCCGCACGCATGAGGCGCGTACGCGGCGACGATGAAGGCGGCGCCTCCGCAGCCGCGATCGGCGCTTTCAGGAAGCTGCCGCAGCTCATCCGGCCCATCTATCTCGCCGAGGCCGGCGCGCGCTTGCGGCAATCGGTCTCGACCGACCGCCCGTTCGTGGAGCGGCTGGTCCACTTCTGGTCGAACCACTTTGCCGTCTCGATCGACAAGGGCGTGTTGGCTGCGCTGGCGGGAAGTTACGAGCGCGAAGCGATCCGGCCCTACGTTCTCGGCAACTTCAACGACATGCTGCTCGCGACGGAGCGGCATCCGGCGATGGTCCTCTATCTCGACAACCAGATGTCGATGGGACCGGACTCGCGCGCGGCCAGAAACATCGCGCGACGCAGGCCCGGCACCAGGCCGGGAATCAACGAGAACCTGGCGCGGGAGACGATGGAGCTGCATACGGTGGGCGTCGATGGCGGTTACACGCAGGCCGACGTCACCGCGTTCTCCCGGGTGTTGACCGGCTGGTCGATCGCCGGGCCCGAGCGCTGGCGAGCCAGCGCGCAGCCGGGCACGTTCCTCTTCCGCGCGGCGATGCACCAGCCCGGCTCCCAGGTGGTGATGGGCAAGCGCTACCCCGACGGCGGCTACGACCAGGGCGTGGCGGTGCTGCGGGACCTCGCCGCTCGCCCCGCCACGGCGCGATTCATCGCGACCAAGCTCGCCCGACATTTCATCGCGGATGATCCGCCGGCGCCCGCCGTGGACCGGCTGGCCGCGGCATTCTCGGCAAGCGGTGGCGATCTGCCGACCGTTTACCGGGCGTTGATCGACTCGCCGGAGGCTTGGGAGCAGCCGGTCGCCAAGTACAAATCGCCGTCGGATTTCATCGTATCCTCGTTCCGCGGGCTGGAGCTGCCTCTGCGGACGGACACGGGGAAGCCACTGGCTCCAATAGGACTCTTCCAACTCCTCGGGCAGAGGATCTGGTGCCCCGGATCGCCGGCCGGGTGGCCGGATCGGAGCGCCGATTGGGACGGCGCGTCGGAGCTGTTGAAGCGCATCGAGTGGGCCGACGCCGTGGCGCAGAGGGTCGGACCGAGACGCGACGCGCGGGAGCTGGCGCCGCAGATGTTGGGTGGCGCGCTCACCGCCGCCACGCGCACTGCCATCGCGCACGCGGAGACCGCGGCGCAGGCCGTCGCGCTGCTGTTGGCTTCCCCGGACTTCATGAGGCGCTGATCACGTGAAGCGACGCGAGTTCTTGACGAGCGGAGCGCTGGCCGCGGGCAGCGTGTGGCTGAGCGGACTCACCTTCGCCGGCATGGCCAACGGCAGGAAGCCGCGCCTGGTGTTCATCATCCTGCGCGGCGCGCTGGACGGTCTGGAGGCGGTGCCGGCCTGTGGCGATCCGGCCTACGCCGGGCTGCGGGGCGAGCTGCAGATCGGGCGGCCGGGCACGGACGGCGGCGCGCTCGCGCTCGATGGAACGTTTGGCCTGCATCCCGCGCTCGCATTCATGCACCAGAGCTATGCGGCGCGCGAGCTCATCGTGTTTCACGCGGTGGCGAGCCCCTATCGCGACCGATCGCACTTCGACGGCCAGAACGTGTTGGAGACGGGATATGCGGTGCCGCATGCGGTGGAAACGGGCTGGCTGAATCGCGCCCTGGCCGCGATCCCGGCGGGGAAGGCGCCGGAGAAGGAGCGCGGGATCAGCCTCGCGGCGACGGCGCCGCTCGTGATGCGCGGACCGGCGGCCGTGACCTCCTGGTCGCCTTCGCGTCTTGCGCCGCTCGACGACGACACGTTGCAGCGGATATCGGATCTCTACTCGCGCGACCCGGTGCTCGGAAAGAAGCTGGCCGAGGCGCTCGCAGCCGAAGCGATTGCCGACCAGGACACTGCGAGTCAAGACCCCACGATGGGCGGCGGCCCGCGCCCGCTTCTGGCGAAGCGCGGCCAGCCGCGCGCGCGGTACGCGGAGGTCGTGCAGGCGGCGGCGCGATTCCTGCGGCAGGAGGACGGTCCGCAGGTGGCGGTTTTCGACACCGTGGGGTGGGATTCGCACTTCAATGAAGGCGGCGCGAAGGGCCAGATCGCCACCCGCCTGGCAACGCTCGATGCGGCGCTGTCCGCCCTCGCGGCGGGCCTCGGTCCGGTATGGAACGATACCGCGGTGCTGTTGGCGACGGAGTTCGGCCGGACGGTGGCGGAGAACGGGACGCGGGGCACCGATCACGGCACCGCCACCGCGGCCTACCTCCTCGGCGGTGCGGTCAACGGCGGCCGCGTGGTGGCGGACTGGCCGGGACTCTCGCCCCGGCAACTGTACCAGGACCGGGATCTGCGTCCGACGCTCGACCTGCGCTCGGTCATGAAGGGGCTGTTGGCGGAGCATCTGCAAGTGCCCGAGCGGGCGCTCGAGAGCTCGGTGTTTCCGGACAGCCGCGCGGCGCGGCCGCTCACGGGCCTGTTGCGGGCATGATGCCCGGCTGCGCGCCCTGGATCAGCTCCAACACGGCCGCGCCATAGCGCTCGAGCTTGATCGCGCCCACGCCGCTCACCGCGCGCAGCTCCGCCGTCGAGCCGGGGCGCCGCCGGGCGATTTCCTCCAGCGTGGTGTCGTGGAACACCGTGTACGCCGGCACGCCATGCTCGCGCGCCACCTGCCGCCTCCAGATGCGCAGCGCCTCGAAGAGAGCCAGATGCTGGCCATCGCTATCCAGGGTCGCATCGCTCCCGGGGACGGCGGAGGCGGCCGACAGCAGGCGCGCCGCTTGTGCCGGCGTCATCCGCGTGCGGTCGATCGCTCCGCGGCCGCCCGGCCGGCCTCCACCCTCGAGCGCACGCCGCAGGCGGATCGTGCGCTCGCCGCGGAGCACCTCGCGGCTGGCGGATGTCAGGCGCAGCACGCCGTAGCGCTCCGCGTCGACCTCGACCAGGCGCAACATGACGAGCTGGCGCAGCACCGAGCGCCACTGCGTCGCCTCCAGATCCGCGCCGATGCCGAAGGTGCTGAGGCGATCATGGCGAAACTGCTCCACTTTGGCAGTCCGGTGACCGCGCAGGATGTCGATCACGTGTTGGGCGCCGAAGCCGAAGCCGCTGGCCGAAGTGCAGCGCGCGATGCAGGAGAGAAGCTTCTGCGCCGCCACCGTGCCGTCCCACTCCTGGGGCCGGTCCAGGCAATTGTCGCAATTGCCGCAGGGCGCGGCGGTCTCGCCGAAGTACTCGAGCAGGCGCACGCGCCGGCATTGCGTCGTCTCGCACAAGCCGAGGAGCGCGTCGAGCTTCGCGGTCGCACCGCGTTTGTACTCCGCGCTGGCCTCCGACTGATCGATCATGCGCCGCTGCTGCACCACATCCTGCAGCCCATAAACCATCCAGGCATCGGCAGGCAGGCCGTCGCGGCCGGCACGGCCGCTCTCCTGGTAGTAGCCTTCGATGCTCTTCGGCAGATCGAGGTGCGCGACGAAGCGCACGTCGGGCTTGTCGATTCCCATGCCGAAGGCGATGGTCGCCACCATGACGATGCCGTCATCGCGGATGAAGCGGCGCTGGTTGTCCTCGCGCGTGCCGCTGTCGAGCCCCGCATGATAGGGCAAGGCATCCATCCCCTCGCGCGCCAGGAGCTGCGCCGTGTTCTCCACCGACGCTCGCGACAGGCAATAGACGATGCCGGATTCCCCCGCGTGCTCATCGCGGATGAATCGCAGGAGCTGGCGGCGGGGGTTGTCCTTCTCGGCGATACGGTAGCGGATGTTGGGGCGATCGAAGCTGGCGACGAACACCCGCGGTGCGTCGAGGCGCAGCCGCTCGAGGATCTCCCTGCGCGTGAGCTCATCCGCGGTCGCGGTGAGCGCGATGCGCGGCACGGCGCGATAACGCTCCGCCAGCACGGCGAGCTGCAGGTACTCCGGCCGGAAGTCGTGGCCCCACTGCGACACGCAATGCGCTTCATCGATCGCGAAGAGCGCCAGGGAGCACCGGTCGAGCAGCGTGAGACAACGCTCGGTAAGCAGGCGCTCCGGCGCGACATAGAGCACATCGAGCTCCCCGGCGCGCGCCTGGCGCTCCGTCTCCTGCACTTGCGGCCAGCTCATGGCGGAGTTGAGAGCCGCCGCGCGCACGCCCGCCTCCCGCAGCGCCGCCACCTGATCCTGCATGAGCGCGATGAGCGGCGAGACGACGACGCCCATCCCGTCCCGGGCGAGGGCCGGGATCTGATAGCAGAGCGATTTGCCACCGCCCGTGGGCATGAGCACCAACGCATCGCCGCCGGCGATGAGGTGCTCGATGATCTCGCGCTGCTCGCCGCGAAACTGCGAGTAGCCGAAGACCTCGCGCAGAATGCGGCCGGCTTCGTTTTCGGCGTCCATGTTCCTGGAGTCTAGTACTCGACGCAGCGTGCGGGACGCGAGCCGGGCGTTTCGATGCGAATCCGCTGAAAATGCAGTGTTACTGCGGCGGCGGCGCAGACGGGATCGGCGATTGCGGGGTGCTCGGCGACTGGGGCGAGCCCGGCGGCGGCGGCGACTTCGCCTTTTTTCGGGCGGCGGATATCGGCACGGCCTGCGCCGACCGGGCCGTGTGAGTGACGACCGTCGTGTTGCGCTCCGGAAGATACAGCGGCCCTTTGAAGCCGCAGCCGGCGCACGTGACGAGCGCCCCGCAGAGTCCGAGCCAACTCCAAGCCCTTCGTCGGGTCATTGGGCGGCTTCGCGGCGCTGCACGATCGCCATCGTCAGGCGGGAGACGCAGACCAGCCTGCTGCGCTCGTCCCGGATCTCGATGCCCCAGACGTGGCTGCGGCTGCCGATGTGGTAGGGACGCGCGGTGGCGGTGATCACGCCCGAGACCACGGGGCGCAGATGATTGGCGTTGATCTCCTGGCCGAAGCATTGCAGCCGCTGCGAATCGATGCACAGGTTCGCCGCGACGCTGCCCACCGTCTCCGCCATGGCTACGGAAACCCCGCCGTGCAGAACCCCGTACGGCTGGTGGACGGCCGGCGTCACGGACAAGGTCGCCCGCAGGTAATCCGGGCCGACCTCGGAAATGCGGATGCCGATGCGCTCGGCGAAGGTGCCGCGCGAGAAGCGCTCGAGCAGCTCGGGGGTGACTTCGGTGCGCCAGATGCCCATCGGCGTATTCTACGCGGCATGAAGCTCTACACCTATTTCCGCAGCTCCGCGGCGTTTCGGGTGCGCATCGCGCTCAACCTGAAGGGGATCGCGTGCGACTCCGTGGCCGTCGATCTGCGGCCGGGCGCGCACCGCCAGCCGGGCTACCTGACCTGCAACCCCCAGGGCCTGGTCCCGGCGCTCGAGGACGACGGCGCGGTCATCGCCCAATCGCTCGCCATCATCGAGTATCTGGAAGAGACTCATCCGCAACCGCCGCTGCTGCCGCGCTCGGCCCTGGACCGTGCGCGGGTGCGCTCGATGGCGCTCGCCATCGCCTGCGACCTGCATCCGCTCAACAATCTGCGCGTGTTGAATTATCTGCGATCGCCGCTCGGCCAGGACGAGGCGGCGGTGGATACCTGGTACCGGCACTGGATCGCCGAGGGCTTCCGTGCGCTCGAGGAGGAGGCCGCACGCGCGAGCGGCGACGGTCGCCACATGTTCGGCAGCGAGGTGACCCTGGCGGACGTCTGCCTCGTTCCACAGATGTTCAACGCCCATCGGTTCAAGTGCAACGTGCAGCCCTTCCCCACCCTGCGGGGGATCTGCGAGTCACTGCAGACGCTGCCGGCGTTCGCGCGCGCGGCTCCGGCGGCGCAACCGGACGCGAGCTGACGGTGCTAGACTCAATGAGGTAGCGGGTGCTGCTGTCAGGTATCGCTGCGGCTGACCACACAGGGGCAGGGGCGTGGAAGACTTGCAGGGTCGCGGATCGCCGGACGCCGCGGCTGCCATCGAAGCCGTAGGAGGGCTCGTAGAGGCGGGCGATCTCGCGTCGCTCTACGCCAGGATCATCGATGTGGCGGCCAGGCTTCTCGGCGCGGATTGCGCCAGCATCCAGACCCGGGTGCCGGAGAAGCAGCAACTGCGGCTGGTCGCTGCCAGAGGTTTCGTACCGGAGGCTACGGCCTACTGGGAGTGGGTCGATGCCGGCTCGAGCAGTTGTTGCGGCCAGGCGTTGCTCCGCGGCGAGCGCGTGATCATCGCCGACGTGGAGGGCGACAGCCAGCTCGCGGGCACGGAGGATCTGCGCCACATGCGCTCGTGCGGCATTCGCGCCGTGCAGTCGACGCCGCTCTTCTCCCGCGCCGGTGATGCTTTCGGTATGTTGTCGACCCACTGGCGGCATCAATATCAGCCGCCGGGCGACGCGCTGCGCCTCCTGGATGCGCTCGCGCGGCAGATCGCGCGGCTGCTCGAGCGGACCGCCGATGAGGAAGCGCGGCGCGCGGGCGAGGCGAGCCTGCGCGTGCGCCTCGCGGCCCTGGAGCGGATCGACGGCGAGAAGGACAGCTTTCTCGCCATGCTCGCCCATGAGCTGCGCAACCCCCTGGCCCCGATCCGCAACGCCGGTGAGGTGCTGGCACAATTAGTGGATGACCGGCCGGCGGCGCACCGTCCGCTCGCCATTCTCAGGCGCCAGACCGGGCAGCTCACCCGGCTCGTGGACGATCTGCTCGACATCTCGCGGATCCAGCGCGGCAGCCTGACGCTGCAGGAGCGGCCGGTCGAGGTAGGAGAGATCCTCGAGCAGGCGTTGGAGACGGTGCATCCGCTCGTCCGGGAGAAGCGGCACGAGCTGACGGTCAAGCGGCTGCAAGCGGCAGCATTCGTGCTGGGCGACGGCGCCCGGTTGGTTCAGTGCGTCTCGAACCTGCTGCAGAACGCCGCCAAATACACGCCACCGGGCGGCCGGATTCACCTGGAAGCCCTGGAGTCGGGCGCCAAGATCTCCATCATCGTCCACGACAACGGCGCCGGGATCGCGCCCGCTCTCCTGCCCCATGTTTTCGATCCTTTCGTTCAGAGCGAGGAGACGCTGAAGCATTCCCGTGGCGGTCTCGGCATCGGGCTCGCGATCGTGAAGCGGCTGGTGGAGATGCACGGCGGCAGTGTGGAGGTCGCCAGCGATGGCGCCGGACAGGGCTCGACCTTCGCCATTCATCTGTGGCGGCTGGAGCCGGTGCCGGCGCCCGGCGAGCCTGTGCGCGCAGAGCCGGCAGCGCGGTCCCAGCGCATCCTGGTCGTCGACGCCAATCCCGATGCCGCCGATACCATTGCCGCGATTCTCACCGCGGCAGGACACCGGGTGGATGTGGCCTATTCCGGCCTCTCGGCGCTCGCCGCCGCGGAGCGGCTGCGACCGGACGCGATCCTGCTCGACCTCGAACTGCCGCGGATGAGCGGGTACGAGGTCACCCGGCGGCTGCGGGCGCAACCGGGGCTGCGCACGACCCTGATCATCGGCCTCTCCGGCAGCAAGGGGGACGAGCCCGGGGCGCGAGCCGCCGGCATCGACCGGCATTTCCGCAAGCCCATCGACGTGGCGGCGCTGAAGCGCGCGCTCGACTGAAGCGGGATATGCGAAAGCGGGGCCAGACCGCCAGCCTGGGCGTGGCCTATCGGTTCCTGTAGCGGGGAACTTCCCCTACCCCTCACCGTCTAATTCGTCGAGTGCTTCGGCACTCCCCGCTTCCCTCCCTGAGCGGGTCGACCCGGTTCACACGAGACCTGTGCCGGGTTAGTCTGCCCCGGTGGCCTCGCCAGAGGTCATCGGGGTCTTTTATTATGCCGCTGGATCCGGGCTCCTGCCCGGCCCAGCTCCGCCACCTTCGGCGGCGGGGCACATCCCTGTGCCTGCGGGCCCGTGTTTCAATCGGTCAGCCAGCTCGCGAGCGTCCCCTGCGCCTCCTCCAGGCCCGTCCGCGTGTGGGCGGAGAAGAGCTGCGCCGTGGCGCGCGCGCCCAGCGCCTGCGCGGCCGCAGCCAGCGCCTGCCGGGCTTCGCTCCGGCTCAACTTGTCCGCTTTCGATAACAGCACGTGCACGCGTTGGCGCGGCAGCGCCCAATCGAGCAGCGCCTCATCGCCCGAGCCGATCCCGCGGCGCGCATCGACGATCACGAAGAGGCCCCGGAGCGCCGCCCGCGCGCGCAGCGCCTCGAGCAGCGGCGGCCAGGTGCGCCGCTCGCTCTGCGGTGCGCTCGCATAGCCATAGCCCGGAAGGTCCACGATGCGCTCGAGCGGTGCCAGCTCGAAGAAGTTGATGAGCCGTGTGCGGCCCGGCGTCTTGCTGGTGCGCGCCAGCCCCTGGCGGCCGAGGATCGCGTTGATGGCGCTCGATTTACCGGCGTTCGAGCGGCCCGCGAACGCGACTTCCGCGCCCCGGTCGGCGGGATACTGCTCCGGGGCGGCGGCGCTGATGAGAAACCTGGCGTTCGGAAATGTAGCCACGGGCGTAGTGTACAATCCGGCGCTTTCGCATCCTGGCGATACTCGGGGAAAGGGCGAAACGATGGTGAAAAGAGCAGCGTCGGCCAGCGCCTCCGCCGCACTGTTGTCAGTCGTGTGGGCCGCGACAGGTGCCGCCGGCACCCCGCCGCCGGCCGCGGGACCGGCGACGCAGACCGCAAGCCCGACGGCGGCGACTCCTCCAGTGACTCCGGATCCCTATGTGGACGGCTCCGAGCAGGCGGGCGCCAGCAAGGCCGCGGTCTGCTTCTCCTGCCACGGGCCGGATGGCAACAGCCAGAGTCCCACCTTCCCGCGCCTCGCCGGCCAGAACGCCGTCTACATCGCGGAGCAGCTCCATCTCTTCCGGGCCGGCATCCGCAAGAACCCGGTGATGCAGCCCATGAGCGCGGGCCTCAGCGATCAGGATATCGACAACCTGGCGGTGTTCTTCGCCGCACAGACGCCGGCGGGCCTCGAAGGCGACCCGTCCTACTGGAAGGCGGGCCGGGCGCTTTATCTCCACGGCGATGTCGCTCACGGCGTTCCGGGCTGCGTCGCCTGCCACGGGCCGACCGGCCGCGGCAATCCCGCTGCGGGGTATCCGGCACTCCAGGCGCAACAATCGGTCTATGTGGTGTCGCAGCTGCAGCAATACGCGAACGGCACCCGCTACAGCGGATCGAACGCGACGACTGCCACGCCCAATAGCATCATTATGTTCGATATCGCGAAGCAACTGACGCCGGAGGAGATGCGCGACGTCGCCTCCTACGTCCAAGGCTTGCGTTGAGGCCAGGATAGAACCCAATGACCCGAACGCCGTCGCTGCCGATCGTCATCACCCTTTCCGCCACTGCCCTGCTCGCCCTGAGCGCCTGCTCGCGCCAGAGTCAGGCGCCGCAGCCGGCAGCCCAGAGCGCCGCCCAGAGTGCGCCGACGACGGCAGCGTCCCCGGCGTCCCCGGCGGACAGCGGTCAGCAGACCGCCGGCGGCCAGTCCGCTTCGGGCCCAACGCCGAGCAGCTCCGCCACGAGCACTCCGTCGGCGGATACCAGCAGCCCTTCGCTGGAGCACCTGGCCGCGCTGCCCGCGAGCGCCGCGCTGCCCACGAGCAGCGATTGGAAGCCCGGCGTCAATTACGATGTGATCACCCCGGCGCAGCCCACCACCGTCGCACCCGGCAAGGTCGAGGTGCTGGAGGTGTTCTGGCTCGCCTGCCCGCATTGTTACGCGCTGGAGCCCTACATCCAGCAGTGGCTGAAGACGAAGCCCTCCTACGTGGAGTTCGTCCGCGTGCCGGTGATGTGGGGCCCGGTGCAGCACGCGCATGCGCGGCTCTACTACACGCTCCAGGCACTTGGCCGTGACGATCTGTTCGAGAAGGCTTTCACCTACATCCACAACGTGGACATGCAAAGCAACACCGAGTCCGGCCTGGTCGCCGACGATAAAGACCAGACCTTCAAGGAGCAGCAGGCCTGGGCGGTGCAGAACGGGATCAATGCCGACGCTTTCGCGCAGGCGTACAACTCCTTCTTCGTCAACACGCAGCTTCAGCAGGCGGAGGAGACGATGAACGACTATCAGGTGCAGCAGGTACCGTTCATCGCGGTGGACGGCAGATTCGGCACCGGCGTCGAGAAGGCGGGCGGCCCCAACAAGCTGATCTCACTCGTCAACTTCCTCTCGGCGTGGGAGCACGACCACAAGCAGGAGTAAGCGGCCGGCTCTTCAGAGGATGTAGCGGCTCAGGTCCTCGTCCTTGGCGAGGTTGCCGAGGTGCTCGTCGACGTACTTCGCGTCGATCGCCACTTGCGTGCCGCCCTGCTCCGACGCCTCATAGGAGACGGACTCCAGCAGCCGCTCCATGACCGTGTGCAGCCGGCGGGCACCGATGTTCTCCGTGCGCTCATTCACCTGGAAGGCGATCTCGGCGATCCGCCGCACGCCGTCCTCGGAGAATCCCACTGTCACACCCTCCGTGCCCATCAACGCCTGGTACTGCGACGTCAGCGAGGCGTCGGGCTCCGTCAGGATGCGCACGAAGTCGCCCACCTTGAGCGAGTCGAGCTCCACGCGGATCGGCAGGCGCCCCTGCAGCTCCGGGATGAGATCCGACGGCTTCGACAGGCTGAACGCGCCGGAGGCGATGAAGAGGACGTGATCGGTCTTGACCGGGCCGTACTTCGTCGCCACGGTCGAGCCTTCGACCAGCGGCAGCAGGTCCCGCTGCACGCCTTCCCGCGAGACATCCGCGCCCGCCGTCTCCTGCCGGCGCGTCACCTTGTCGATCTCGTCGATGAACACGATGCCGTTCTGCTCCGCGTTGGCCAGCGCTTTGACCTTGAGCTCATCCTCGTTGATGAGCTTCGAGGCCTCCTCCTCGACGAGGAGCTTCTGCGCCTCGCGCACCTTCACCTTGCGGCTGCGCGTGCGGTTGCCGCCGAGGTTCTGGAACATGGACTGGAGCTGCTGCTGCATCTCCTCCATCCCGGGCGGCGCCATGATCTCGACGCCCATGGGGAGCGTGCGCACCTCGATCTCGACCTCGCGGTCGTCGAGCTCCCCGTCACGCAGCATCCGGCGGAATTTCTGTCGCGTCTCCGCATCGCGCGGCTGGGCCGGCTCATCGGTGGAGAAGCCCATCATGCGCGGCTTGGGCAGGAGCGCATCGAGCACGCGCTCCTCCGCCGCCTCGGCGGCTCGCTCTCGCACCTTCTGCATCTCCTGCTCGCGTGTCATCTTGACGGCGACATCGGCCAGCTCCTTCACGATGGAATCGACGTCACGGCCGACATATCCGACTTCGGTGAACTTGGTCGCTTCGACCTTGACGAACGGCGCATTGGCGAGCCGCGCCAGACGGCGCGCGATCTCCGTTTTACCGACGCCGGTGGGCCCGATCATCAGGATGTTCTTCGGCGTGATCTCCTGGCGCAGGGGCTCCGGCACCTGCATGCGCCGCCAGCGGTTGCGCAGTGCGATGGCCACGGCGCGCTTGGCGGCGTCCTGGCCGATGATGTGCTTGTCGAGCTCCTGGACGATCTCTCGAGGCGTCAGTGATGACATGATGTTAGGAACCGAGCTCCTCGACGGTGAGATTCCGGTTGGTGTAGATGCAGATGTCGGCGGCGATGTTGAGTGAGCGCTCCGCGATGCTGCGCGCGTCGAGCTGGGTCGTCTCGAGCATCGCCCGCGCGGCGGCGAGGGCGAACTGCCCGCCGGAGCCGATCGCGGCCGCGTCGATATCCGGCTCGATGACATCGCCGTTGCCGGAGATCACCAGGAGCTTGCCCGGATCGCCGACCAGCAGCAGCGCCTCGAGGCGCCGCAGATAACGGTCCGAGCGCCAGTCCTTCGCGAGCTCGATGGCGGCGCGAGTCAGGTTGCCGTACTTCTCCAGCTTGCCTTCGAAGCGCTCGAAGAGCGTGAAGGCGTCCGCCGTGCCGCCGGCGAAGCCGGCGATCACCTTGTCGTTGTAGAGCTTGCGCACCTTGCGTGCGTTGCCCTTCATGACGGTGTTGCCGAGCGTCACCTGGCCGTCGCCGGCCAACGCGACGACGCCGTTGCGCCGCACGCCAAGAATGGTCGTGCCGTGTGGATCGAATCGCTGCGAGTCGGTCATCCAATCCTCTCGTCTATGGGCGCAAAGTGCGGCGTCCTGCCGCGTTGCTCGGCCCATCGTGGGCCTCGTCCCCTCGGGACCGACGCTTCGCGTCGTCCAAAATCGCTCCCGGCGATTTTGTGCGCGAGCGCGGCCCATCGGCCTTTGCGACCTCGCGGCCCAGGGAGCGGCCCGGGCCGCTTACTGGCTTGCTTTCGTGCGCCAGGCCCTAGACCTTGCGCCGCGCGCGGGGGTGCGTGGCGTCGTAAATGCGGGCGAGGTGCTGGAAGTCAAGGTGGGTGTAGATCTGGGTCGTGGCGATGTCGGCATGCCCCAGCAGTTCCTGTACCCCGCGCAGCTCGGCGCCGGACTCGAGCAGGTGCGAGGCGAAGGAATGGCGGAAAAGATGAGGATAGACATGGGCGGAGAGGCCCTGGCGGCGCGCCCAGTGCGCGACCCGCAGCTCGACCGCCCGCCGCCCGAGGCGCCGCCCGGAGCGGCCGACGAAGAGCGCCTGCTCCTGCGCTCGCGCGAGGCCCGCGCGCTCGGTGAGCCACTGCTCGAGGGCGCGAATGGCCACGCGGCCCACCGGCACCCGGCGCGCCTTGCGTCCCTTGCCGAGCACATCGACCATGCGGTCGCGCAGATCGAGACTCGCCGAGTCGAGCCCCACGATCTCCGCCAGCCGCAGTCCGGAGGAATAGAGCAGCTCCATGATGGCGCGGTCACGGGCCGCGAAGGGCTCGCCCGCCGGAATGTCGAGCAGGCGCGCCATCTGGTCGGCATCCAGAGTCTCCGGCAGGCGTCGCGCCGCCTTCGGCGCCCGCACGTCCTTGCCCGGGTTGCTGCGAATCCGCGCGACCTCACCCGGGTCAGGCTGTGCGCGGGTGCGCAACACGTGCCCCTCGCGCTGCAGGAACTCGTAGAAGCTGCGCACCGCCGACAGCCGCCGTTGGATGCTGCGCGGGGAGAGGCCGCCCGCATGCTGCCGCGCGGCAAAGGATCGCAGGTGCCCGCTGTCGATGGCGGACCAGCTCTCGAGGCCCATCCGCTCGCAGTGGCAGACCAGAGCGCGCAGATCCCGCTGGTAAGCGGCCACCGTGTGCGGCGAGCAGAGCCTCTCTTCGGCGAGATATCGCCGGAAGCGCTCGAGCCACGCGAGGGCGGGCGGCTTCACGCGGTGCTCGTCTACTGGCGGAAATCGTCGAGACGATTTGCTCGGCGCGATCCCTGCGCCGATCCCTGCGGGCCGGCTGACGCCGTCCAAAATCGCTCCCGGCGATTTTGTCCGCGAGACCCTACACCTTTCGCCGCGGGCCAGGGAACGGCCCTGGCCCGGTGTGTGGTCGCTAGTGGGCTGGCGCGGTCCGCGTCTGTCACGCGTCCGCGTCCGCGCCTACTGCATCGGCGATGAGATCCGCCATCCGGCCGAGGAACTCGGTGCTCATCCCGGGGTGGAAGCGGTCCCGGTCGGCGCTGCCGAGCGCCAGCACGCCGACCGCCCCGGCGAGACCCGAGGGAGCGGCCGCATCGCTCATGAGCGGCACCAACGCCACGGAGCCGATCTCATTGGCATCCTGGGCGAAGAGAAACTCGCGCTGGGTGTCGCGCACCTGGCCGCATCGCGGCTTGCCGCTGGCAAACAGCGTCTCGAAGGACTTCAGCCCGGCATCGTCACGGGCAACAGTGCGCACGAACCGCTGCGGCGCCAGGTCCGCGTACTCGCCGATCAGGAGGAGCACGCAATGGAACGCGTCGAAGTCTTCCCGCAGGCTGGCCTCGATCCGCGTCACCGCCTCCGCGCGCGAGCGCGCCCGCAGCAGCTTGCGCGTGAAACGATGGAGCTTGTCGGCGATCGCATCGTTGCCGCGCGCCACGCTCACCAGCTCCGCGAGCTTGCCCTCGAGAGCGGCGTGTCGCTCGCGCAGCACCTCGATCTGCCGCTCCACCAGCGAGATGGTGGAGCCGCCGCGCGCGTGTGGCACGCGCAGGCGTGTGAGCAGCGCCTGGTGGCGCTCGAAGAAATCGGGATTGTGCTGCAGATACGCGGCGACCGCGTCTTCCTCGTTTTCCTTGGTGGCCAACCCTCGGGCGTCTCGTGTCGTCATGTCGTCAAACCTCTACGTAGCCTGCGAAGGATACCTCCGCGGGCCCCGTCAGCCAGATATGCTCTCCCGGACCATTCCAGTTTACGCGCAACTCGCCGCCGCGCACGCTGACGTGCACTTCACGGTCGAGCTGGCCCCATCTGCGTCCCACCGCCACCGCGGCACAGGCGCCCGTGCCGCAGGCCAAGGTCTCGCCTGCCCCGCGCTCGTAAACGCGCAGACGGATGTGCCTCGGACCGACGATCTGCATGAAGCCGGCATTCACCCGCCGGGGGAAGCGCGCATGACGCTCGATCGCCGGACCCAGCCGCTCCACCGGAGCCGCATCCACCGACTCCACGGCGATCACGGCGTGCGGGTTACCGATGGAGACGGCGCCGATCTCGACGCTGCCGCCTGCCACCTCGAGGGCGTAACGTTCCGCTTCGGCCGGCGCATCGAAGGGGAGCGAGCGCGGATCGAACCGCACCGGTCCCATGTCCACGGACACGAGCCCCCCTGCCATCGTCCGCGCCCGGATGAGGCCGGCGGGACTGTCCATCGTGACGGCGCCCGAGGCTGCGAGCCCGCGGCCCGCGAGGAGCGCGCCGATGCAGCGGGCACCATTGCCGCACTGCTCCACCTCCACGCCATCGGCGTTGAAGATGCGGTAGTACACGGCGGTGTCGGCTCGCCGGGGCGGCTCCAGGACGAGCGCCTGGTCGAACCCGATGCCGGTGTGGCGGTCCGCGAGGCGGCGGATGAGCGCGCCGTCGAGCGGCGCGCCGGCGGGGGCATCGAACACGGCGAAGTCGTTGCCGAGCCCGTGCATCTTGGTGAACTCGAGGCGCATTACAGGAGGGAAGGATAGCTCATATTCGAAACCGCTCGCGCAGCTCTCCGGCCATCCGCCGGCTGACCGCGAGCGGTGCCTCGCAGCCGCGCAGCCGCACGAAATACTGGCCGTCGGCGTTGCGCTCGATACGATCGAGGTGGCGGACGGCAACCAACGCGTTGCGATGGATGCGCACGAAGTCGGGAGCGAGCTCCTCCTCGAGCGCCCGCAGCGAGTCCTCGATCAGGTCCTCGCCCCGCAGGTGGCGCACGGTCGTGTACTTCTGCTCCGCGAAGAAGTACTGCACCTCCTCGAGGGGGATCAGGCGCAGGCCTTCGCGGTTGCGCGCCGCGATGTGCGTGCGGCGCTCGGCCCGTGCCGCGGTCGCGAGGCGTTGCAGCTGAGGCCGCGTGAGGCGGCCCGCCTGCTGGAGGGCGGCGGCCAGCTTCTCCTTGCGGATGGGTTTCAGGAGGTAACCTACCGCCCGCGTCTCGAACGCATTGACCGCATACTGATCGTAGGCCGTGGTGAAAATCACGGCAGGCGGCTCTTCCAGCGTGCTCAGGTGCCGCGCCGCCTCGATGCCGTCCATGCCCGGCATGCGCACGTCCAGCAGCACCACATCGGGGGAGAGCGCTGCGGCCTGGCTCAGCGCCTCCGTGCCGCTGCCCGCCTCGCCGACGGTCTCGGTGTCACCGATCTCCGCCAGGAGGCTTCGCAGGCGCTCGCGCGCGGGCGGCTCGTCATCGACGATCAGTACCTTGAGCATCGGACTCAGGCCTTCTCCTTCGCGCTGACGTGGGGGAAGCGCATCGTCACGATGTATTCGCTCTCGAAGCGCCCCGACTTCACCAGTGCGAGCTCGCCGTAGAGGAGCGCCAGGCGCTCGCGGATGTTGGCGAGGGCGAGGCGGTTGCCTTCGCGCTCGCTCTGCCGCTCGGCCACGGGATTGCGGACGACGATGGTGATCAGCTCCCCGCTGAGCTCGCCCACGACGCTCACCGTGCCGCCCGCGGGCCGCGGCTCGATTCCATGATAGATCGCGTTCTCGATGAGCGGCTGCAGCAGCAGCCCGGGAACCCGCGCATCGCGCGGCAGCCGGTCGACGTCCCAACTCACGCGCAGCCGCGAGCCGAGGCGCAGCTCCTCGATCCGCTGATAGGTGCGCGCCACTTCGAGCTCTTCCTCCAGGGTGATGGTCTGGCGCTGATCGCTCAAGGACGCCCGGAAGAGATCGGCCAGGTCCTGCACGGCCTGCTCGGCGAGCACCGGGTCGGAGCGGGTGAGCGAGGCGATGGTGTTCATGCTGTTGAAGAGGAAATGCGGCCGGATGCGCGCCTGCAGGGCGTGGACCCGGGCGGCCGCGCGCATCTCGATGTTACGCCGCCATTGGTGCGTCACGTAAAAGTACCGCAGCGCGACCGCGATGATCACGAAGCCGATCGCGACGTTGCGCAGCACGAACGGCCAGACGGTGGCGGGGAAGAATTCGGCCGTCCCCGCCGCGACGACCATGCGACTGCGCCCGATGAGATAGGCCGCGGCCGAGATCGCCGCGATCGCGACGGTGAGCAGCGCCAGCACCGCCGCCGAGCCACGCGCGACCGTCAGCCGCTCGAGCCGGCGGCGGCTCCAGCAGAGCAGCGCCGCGCAGATGAGCCCGACCCAGAGGAGGAAGAGTGAGGTTCGCGCCAGGTCCGCCCAGAAATCGAGCGCGCCGCCCTGATGGCGCGCCAATGCCAGCACGATGGCGGTCAGCTCGACGATGAGCACGATCGCGAGCGCGGCTCCCGAGCCGCAGAAATCGGGCAGATAGAAGGACTCCGCGCCGCTGCGCAGTGCCTGCCGCAGCATCGCGCTTCGGGTCAGGCGGATGGAGCGTTCCCTCGCGCGGGCTCGAAGAGCTCCGCCTTCAGTCGGAAGGTGGCGGAGATGTCCTCATCGCCGTAACCCCGGGAAACGAGCTCGGCGTACTCGCTCAACATCCGCTCGACGACCGGCAGGGCGACGCCGAAGCGCGCGGCCATGTCGCGACAGATGGTCAGATCCTTCGCGTGCAGCCGCACGCGAAACCCGGCCGGATAGCTGCCACGCGCCATGTTGGGCGCGCGATGGACGAAGTACCAGCTAGAGCCGGCGCCCTTGCCCAGAGTGTCGATCAGCTTCTCGAGGGGCAGCCCCTGGGCGCGCGCGAATGCCATCGCCTCGGAGACTGCCTCGATGATGCCGGCGCACATGATCTGGTTGGTCGCCTTCGCCGCCTGGCCGCTGCCCGTGGGGCCGAAATGCGTGACCGTCCGGCCCATCGCCTCGAGCACCGGCCGGGCACGCTCGAAGGCCGGCGTGGCACCGCCGGCCATGACCGCGAGCGTCCCCTCCCGCGCTCCCTCCACCCCGCCGCTCACCGGGCAATCGAGGAATTCCGCGCGCTGCCTGCCGAGCAGCTCCGCGGCCTTGCGCGCCGTATCGGCGGCGACCGTGGAGCAGTCGATCACGATCGCGCCGGCAGCCAGCCCTGGAGCGAGAGCGCGCACGACTTCCAGCACATCATTGTCGGCTGAGACGCAGATGACGACGGCATCGACGCCAGCGGCCAGCTCCGCAACCGTATTGGGCGCCTCTACACCGAGCTCCGCGGCCAACGCACGCGCCTTGGCGGCGGTGCGGTTCCAGACCGCCGCCAGCAGGCCGGCGCGATGAAGGTTGCGGGCCATGTGAGCGCCCATCGCGCCCAGCCCGATAAATCCCGTCTTCATAGTTGACCCATGCCGCGAGCTCTCTACGAGCGCCGTGCGAAAGCAAGCCAGAAAGCGGCCCAGGGCCGTTCCCTGGGCCGCGAGGTCGCAATAGTAACTCGATTGGCCGCTAAAACGGCCGCAGGCCGGTTTTAGCCAATGAAATCAACCGCCGCAGTCGGCGTCCATGGCCTGGCGGGCCTTGAGCCGGGCGGCGTCGGCCTCGGCATCGGACATGTAGTGGCGCTCGCCGCTCTTGTCGGTGGTGTAGATGCGGCGCGAGTCGATCAGCTTCTGATATTCCGCCTTGTCCCGGGTGCATTGCGCGGCGTGGGCTTTCGCCTCATCCGCCTGCACCGCCTGGGCGTCCTCCTGCTGCTTGACCGCCTGCGAGGCGGCGTCGCTCTCGCTCTGGACGGCCTGCATGGCCCCCGAGTCCGCTGCCCCGTGGGCGGTCTGGATCCTGATGAGCTTGGCGCCCGGCACCCACTGGTCCGTGTAGTGCACCTGCCCGTGGGCATCCGTCCACTCGTAGACGAAGCCGCCGTCCGCACGTGCAATCGCGGACGTCCCGAGCAGGGCGGCGATCGAGGCGGCCAGCAAAATGGCGGTGAATCGTGACATGAGCTTACTCCCCGGAGCACCGCCATTTTCCCCCCTCACCGGGGCCGATCCTTTGAACTCGGTCACACTGGCTACATGTCGTAGGCACGCTCGCCGTGAACCGTGATGTCCAGGCCCTCGCGCTCCTCATCCTCGCTGACCCGCAGGCCGATGGTCAGCTTGACCAGGTAGAAGCCCACGGCGGCCACCACCGCGGTCCACAGGATCACCACGCCAACCGCCTTGGCCTGAATGAGCAACTGGGCCCAGATGCCGGGATAGGCGCTGCCGCCGGGGCCGCCGAGCGCCGGAGCGTTGAAGATGCCGGTGGTCAAGGCCCCGAAGATACCGCCGAGCGCGTGTACGCCGAACACATCCAGCGCATCGTCCGTGCGGAGCATCTTCTTCAGCCCGGTGACACCCCAGAAGCAGAGCGGACCGACGCCAAGGCCAATCACGAAGGCGCCCGGGATGCCAACGTTGCCCGCCGCAGGCGTGATGGCGACGAGGCCCGCCACCGCGCCCGAGGCCGCGCCCAGCATCGACGGCTTGCCCTTGATCAGCCATTCCGTGCCCATCCAGGCGAGCACCGCGCAGGCGGTGGCGAGGTAGGTGTTCATGAAGGCGAGCGCAGCGGAGCCGTTGGCCTCGAGCGCGGAGCCCGCGTTGAACCCGAACCATCCGAACCACAGCAGCGAGGCGCCGATCATGGTCATGGTGAGGCTGTGCGGCGGCATCGGCTCCCTGCCGAGCCCGATGCGCTTGCCGAGGATGAGCGCCCCGACGAGGCCCGCGATGCCGGCGTTGATATGGACCACCGTGCCGCCCGCGAAGTCGAGCGCGCCCCAGTTCGCCAACAGGCCGCCCACGGGGTGCTCGGCCGGATTGGTGTCGAGCCCCGGCACGTACCACACCATGTGCGCCACCGGCAGATAACAGAAGGTGAACCAGAAGGCGAGAAACATCAGGATGCCGGAGAACTTCACCCGCTCGACCAGGGAGCCGAGAATCAGGCAGCAGGTGATGGCGGCGAAGGTCCCCTGGAAGCCGACGTACACCAGCTCATTCAACACCACGCCCTTGTCGAAGGTCCCGATGTTGGAAAAGGCGCCGGTCACCGGATTGAAGGTGCCGGAGAGGAAGAGGCGGCTCAGGCCGCCGATGAATTCGTTGCCGGAAGTGAAGGCGAGCGAGTACCCGTAGACGCACCAGAGGACGGTGATGAGCGAGAACCCCACGAACACCTGCATCAGCACCGAAAGCATGTTCTTGGTGCGCACCAGGCCGCCGTAGAAGAGGCCGAGCGCCGGCACCGACATCAGCAGCACCAGGGCGGTGGAGGTCAGCATCCAGGCCATGTCCCCCTTGTCGGGTGTGGGCGGGGCCGCATCGGCCGCCCACACCAGCGTGGGTGCCAGCGTCGTGAGCGTCGCGAGGGCCGCGACACCCCCCATTCGACGGATCGCTTTCAAGAGGTTCGGAGCGGTGCGCATGTGGTCTCCCGGCGGTTCTCGAGTCTTTGGGCGCGTTTCGCGGCGATCGGGCCACAAATGGCGGCTGCACGACCGGCCTGCGCGCGCGTAAGCTAGTGAGCGGCAGTCGGGGTGCAGAATCCATGCCATCGCCACGGCCTCGAAATATCGGGCCTTGCGTCGACCCGGGCTCCCCGTCCGCACTGTTTTGGTGCCGCGTGTCGGCGGCTTCGCCCCATCGAGGGGCATCGCGCCTGGAGGAGAGAAAACGATGGACAGCTTCCGCATCGATGAGATCGCCCGCCGTCTGCTCGAGAGCGTTCCGCCGGCACTGCGGACCATCGGCCAGGATCTGGAGACCAACTTCCGCGCCGTGCTGCGCTCGAGCCTGGGCAAGCTCGACCTGGTGACGCGCGAGGAGTTCGACACCCAGACCCGAGTGCTCGAGCGCACGCGCGCGCGGCTCGCGGCGCTCGAGGCGCGCCTGCAGGCGCTCGAAGGCCTCGCCACGCCGGCGGTCAGCCCACCGGCGCCGTCGCAGGGAAACTGACGGAGCTGGCAGCGGCCGGCCGTCGCCACCGGAACGCCGCTGCAGTTGGCCGCTGAACGGCCGCAGGCCGGTTTTGGCCGATGAACGAGATCGCCACGCTCCTCTGCCGGGCCCAGGTGGGCCTCGAGGCGCCGCTCGTGCAGGTGGAAGTGACGGTGACCAGCGGATTGCCGGCCTTTCAGATAGTGGGTCTGCCGGCGCCCGTGGTCCGCGAGAGTCGCGATCGGGTGCGCTCCGCGCTCCTTTGCGGCGGCTACGAATTTCCCGGCGGCCGCATCGTCGTCAATCTGGCGCCCGCGGAAATCCCGAAAGAAGGCGGCCGCTTCGAGCTGCCGATCGCGCTCGGCATCCTCATCGCCTCCGGACAGCTCCGGCGGACGAGCGCCCCCGGCACGCCGGCCTGCGAGCTCTATGGAGAGTTGGGGCTCGGAGGGGAAGTCAAATCGGTGCGGGGCATCGTGCTCGCGGCGGCGCACGCCAGCCGTGATGGGCACGAGCTGATCGTCCCCGCCGCCAATGCGGACGAGGCGCTCATCGGCGCCCGTACCGCCGTCCGGGCGACATCACACCTGAAAGAGGTCTGCCGTCACCTCACGGGCGAGGCGCCGCTGCGGGTGCATGCGGCGGCGGCGGGCGCGCAACCGCCGCCGTCGCGGTTCGGCGGCGGGGCCGACCTGATGGATGTCAGGGGACAGCTCCAGGCCAAGCGGGCACTGCTCATTGCCGCCGCCGGATCGCACAGCCTGCTCATGATCGGGCCGCCAGGCTGCGGCAAGAGCATGTTGGCGCAGCGCCTGCCGGGCATCCTGCCGCCGCTCGCGGCGGGGGAGGCGCTGGACTGCGCCGCAATCGCTTCCGTCAGTTGCGGCGGATTCAACATGAGCGGCTTCGGCCGGCGCCCCTTTCGCTCTCCCCATCACACCGCCTCCGCGGTCTCCCTGGTGGGCGGCGGCTCGCACGCCCGTCCCGGCGAGATCAGCCTGGCCCATCACGGTGTATTGTTCCTCGACGAGCTGCCGGAGTTCGACCGCCAGGTGCTCGAGGCGCTGCGGGAGCCGCTGGAATCGGGTGTCGTGAGAGTCGCGCGAGCGAGCGCGCACGCGGACTACCCCGCCGAATTCCAACTCATTGCCGCCATGAATCCCTGCCCGTGCGGCCATCTGGGCGATCCCGCCGGAAGCTGCCGTTGCACGCCGACTCAGGCCCAGCGATACCGGGCCCGGATCTCAGGTCCCCTCCTCGACCGGCTCGACATGCACGTGCAGGTCCCGCGGATCGAAGTCAGCGACTTCGACGATCGGATCGGCAAGGGGGAGCCCAGCGCCGCGGTCGCGGCGCGGGTGGTCGCCGCTCGAGCGGTGCAACTCGCGCGCCAGGGCCGCTGCAACGCGCGCCTCACCGATGCCCAGGTCGATCACTGCTGCATCCTGCAGCCCCGAGCCCGCGCGCTGCTCGACCGCACCATGCGGCACCTGCGCTTCTCCGGCCGGACGCGCCAGCGCATCCTGAAGCTGGCCCGGACGATCGCGGATCTGGATGCGAAGGAGGCCATCGCCGACTCGCACGTCAGCGAGGCGGTCATGCTGCGGTGCCTCGACCGCGAGCGGGCCGGGCACGCTCACCGCTGATCGAGGATGGATCGTGTCCGCGAGCTATTTCTTCTTGCCGCTGACCATCGCCGGGTCGACCAGCGAGACCATGTAGTTCACGGCCTGCTCGACCATGGCATCGGGCACGTCCGTGCGGCCGCCCTTGGCGGGCATGGTGCCCGTGGTCCCGGTGAAGCCGTGCAGCGCGTGCTGGTAGAGGGTGGGCAGGCCCTTGGCGATATGCGGCGCCCAGGCCGTCTTGTCGCCCGCCTTCGGCGCACCGGCGACTCCGGCGCCGTGGCAGGCGCTGCAAGTCTGCTCGAAGAGCTCCTTGCCGCTCGTCGGCATGGCGGGGCCGGAAGAGCCACTGGCCTCTGCCGTGGCTCCCGCCAGAGGCTTGATCGCCAGGGCGGCGTTGTTCTCCCCCGCGACCGCTTCCTGCCCGAACGGGGCGACCCGCGCCTCGACGCTCTTGTAATAGTCGGGCCCGCTCCGCGCCTCGGCGGCTTCCATGTGCGCGCCGATGGCGCGCGCCGCGACGAAGAAAATGATGGCAATGGCGACCAGCGCGCCGATCACCAGGCTGAACATGTTGATGAAATGGGTGTCCTGCTTACTCACCGACGCCTCGCAACGGAACCGGGCGAACACGAAGCGCGCAGTATAGCGGTTCGGCTCGCGCCTTCGTAAATGGGGTAGTGGGTCGCCACCGTAAATGGCGCGTGGCCGCCGGTCCGCGTATCATTCTCGGTCCCCAGCGGGGCGGCGCGCCCGTAGCTCAGTTGGATAGAGTGGCAGCCTCCGAAGCTGCAGGTCGCTGGTTCGAATCCAGTCGGGCGCGCCAATCAGCAAAAACTCACCGCGATCAGCACGATTGCGGCGCGTCTAGACGGGCAGCGCCTGAGCGCTCTTCGTCTGGCGCAGAACCAAGAGCGAGCGATACGACCGCACCCGCCGGTCTTCCGCCAGATGCCTGCGCATGAACTCCGCGTACGTGGGCAGGTCCCGCGCAATCACGGTGAGCAGGTAGTCGACCTCTCCTGCGACCTGGGAGCATTGCACGACCTCACCGCAGCGGTCCATGCGCCGCTCGAAGGCTGATTCCTCGCTTCCCGACGCGCTGACGAGCATGACTTCCACAAAAGCTGTCACGCCGTAGCCGAGCCGGGCGGGATCCAGCAGAGCGGAGTGCGCCCGTATGAAGCCCTGGGATTCCAGGCGGCGCATTCGTCGCAGGCAGGTGGGCGCCGAGATGCCGATCTCCTCGGCCAGATCGCGCAACCGGCGGCGGTTGTTCGCTTGCAGCAGCCTGAGCAGACGGCGGTCAGTCGAATCGAGCGGCGCGGCGGGCGCGGGTGGCATGAAACAAATGGTACATCGGATGATGCATTCGTTTCGCGGCTTTCGCGGCGGCCTGCCACAATCGGCTCGATGATGAGCGCCTCGCTCGAGCCCGCCGCGAAGATCCTGAGGACCGTTCTACCGGCGGCGGCCGGCTTGCTGTTCCTCGCGAGCGCAGGCGCACAGGCGCGATCCACTGTCGCCCGGCCCGCCGCACGCGCCGACATCGACCCGCGGGTTGCAAGTCTCATCGAGCGCTCCGGCTCCGCCCTGCACGTCGCGGCGCTGCGCTCGATTCGGGTCATCCATGCCACAGGCGATATCGTCGCCAACGGCCTGCGTGGAAGAGGCGACAACTGGAATGAGATGGGCGCAATGCGCCAGGCCGACCGCTTCTCGACGCCCCCTCTCGGTGGCGGCAGCGGATGGGATGGCAAGGAGAGCTGGTCGCTCGATCAAACCGGACTGGTCGTCGTCGACGGCAGCGAGCTCGGACGCTCGAGCGCCGTCAATCAGGCATATTTCAGCAACTACGACCTCTGGACGCCGAACCGAGGCGGCGCGGCGGTGGTGTGGGGCGGCTCGAGGAGCCGCGGCGGCAACACCTACGACGTGCTCACCGTCATGCCGCCGACATCCAGCTTGCCGGTGGAGGTTTGGTTCGACCGGGCGACAGATCTGCCGGTCCGGATGGTGCAGAGGGCCGGGCCGGTGGTGACGACCTTGACGCTGGCGGACTTCAAGCCGGTGGATGGCCTGATGATTCCCTATCGCGTGACCAACACGGGCGATGACGGCGCATTCACGGCGACCCGTGTGGAGGCGAACCCGCCAGACGGCGCCGCGCATTTGGTCGCGCCGAAGTCCTCGCCGCGCGACTTCTCGATCGCCGGGGGCGCGAAGCTGACTTCCGTGCCGATCCGGGTCGTCGAGAACCACGTGTATGTCGAGGTCAGGCTCGATGGGAGGGGCCCGTTTCGCTTCGAGCTGGACACCGGCGGAGCGAACGTCATCGATCCGGCAGTCGCCGAGGATCTCGGGCTGGCCCGGCGTGGATCGACGCAGGTCACCGGGGTAGGCGGCGCGAGCCCGGCTTCGAGCTTCGCTCTGGTAAAGACGCTGCAAATCGGCAGCGCGCGGCTCACGAATCAGGTATTCGTCGTCTTCCCCATTGCCAGGACCGTCGGCATGGCGCACGGAATCCCGATGGATGGGGTGGTCGGCTACGAGGTGCTGTCGCGCTTCATCACGACTTTCGACTACGGAAACGGGCGGATCGTGCTGCGGATGCCGGGCTCGTATGCGCCTCCTGCCGATGCGGCCGTCGTACCGATTGCCCTTTACGGCACGCAGCCGCAATTCGCGTGCGGCATCGACGGCGTCCCGACGACATGCACCCTCGATACGGGTGCGACCCAGTCACTCCAGCTCTTCATGCCATTCATCGCCGCGCATCCCGGCGTCGTACCGGCCCGCCTCACTGCGCCGGGAGTCAGCGGGTTCGGTGTCGGCGGCGCCACGATCGGCCGGCTCGGCCGTGTGCAGACGCTCTCGCTCGGTGGGCTGACGCTTCACGATCTGATCGCAGAGTACCCCACGCGAGGGGAAGGCGCTTTCGCGATGCCGTTCATCGGCGCCAATGTCGGCGGCGCGGTCTGGAAGCGCTTCACGGTGACGCTCGATTACCATCCGCTCACCATGACACTCATACCCGACGCGCAATTTCACGCGCCCGATCATTGGGATCGCAGCGGAGTCTATCTCATCGACAATGGCGCCATCACGATCCTCGGCGTACGTCCCGGAACGCCGGCGGCCAGGGCCGGATTGGCGCCGGGCGATGTGATCACCGCGGTCGACGGCTCCTCGACGCTCTCGCTGCGCCGGGTCCGCGCCGCCTTCCGGGGCGAGCCCGGCACCGTGGTGCATGTCCTCGTGAAGAGCAAACACGGGGCGGCGCATGCCGTCGACGTCACGCTCGCCGGCTATATATAGCCGCTCCATCACACGCCGCTCCGATCGGCCGGAGACTCTTGCCCGCACATGGGCGAAGGGGGATTGAGCCCCCGCCGCGACCCGAACCGGCACGCGTATCCCCGCGTCAACTCCGCGCCGAAGAGGAACACCTGCGCGGAGTAGTACACCCATAGCAGCACCACGATGACCGAGCCTGCCGCCCCATAGGTCGACGCCACCGTGCTGCTGCCGAGGTATAGGCCAATGGCGTACTTGCCCGCGGTGAAGAGCACCGCCGTGATGAGCGCCCCGACGGCCACGTCCTTCCAGCCGAGCCTCACGCCCGGCAGCACCTTGTAGACCGTCGCGAAGAGGAGCATTGCGAGGCCGAAGGAGATCAGCGAGGCAGTCGAGCGCAGCACGACGCCGACGATGAAGATGCCGCTGGAGAGCGCCTCGAGCGCTCCCAGGGCCGCGCTGAAGAGCAGTGAGGCGAGCAGCAGGAACCCGAGCGCCAGGATGAGCGCGATCGAGAGCAACCGGGTGCGCAGGTAGTCCCAGTACCAGACCCGGCTCTGGCTCGGCACGCTCCAGATCTCGTCCAGTCCCGACTTCAGCTCCACGAGCGCGGTATCGGCGCTCAACAGCAAGGTGACGACGCTGATGGCCGTGGCCACGACGCCCGCCTCCGGCCGATGCGCGCGCATCAGCAGCATCTGCACCTCGGCCGCCGCGTGCGGCCCGATCATGGTGCTGATCTGCTGGTAGATCTCCCCGCGCGCGGCGCCCTGCCCGAAGAAGAACCCGGCCACCGCGACCGCGAGCAGGAGAATCGGCCCCAGGGAGAAGACCGTGTAAAAGGCGAGCGCCGCCCCGATGCGGGAGGCCTGATGCTCGCTCCAGCCATAGCCGGCGTCCTTGACGAGGCCCCACACCGAATCGGCGCACCCGCGGACCCAGACCGGGATGTTGAGCATGGCGATGTCCGCGCAACCGGCGTGCCTCATTTGCGGGGCACATCCTGTGCCTGGCGCTAGCCCTGCTTTTTCTCCAGCTCCTCGAGCGCCAGCGCCGCCGACACGTGCGCGAGGTGCGTGAGGCCCTGCGGGAAGTTGCCCAACATCTCGCGGTCGGTCGGCGAATACTCCTCCGCGAACAGACCTAGATCGTTGGCGCAGCGGCAGGCGCGCTCGAACGCCTCCCGCGCTTGCTTGCGGCGGCGCTGATGGGCCAGACACTCCGCCAGCCAGAAGGTGCACGCTACGAACACACCCTCCTTTCCCCGCAGGCCATCGTGCGCCCGGTAGCGCGCCACCAGCCCATCGCGCGACAGCTCCTTGCGGATGGCATCCGTGGTGCGCACCATCCGCTCGTCGTCCCAGGCGATGAAATCGACGGCCGGCAGCAGCAGCAACGCCGCATCCACGGTGTTGCTGCCGTAGCTGCGCACGAAGATGCCCCGCTTGCGGTTGTAACCGCGCTTCTCGATGTCCTGGCGCATGCCGTCGCGCTCCTCGCGCCAGCGGTCGAGAGGCCCGGGGAGCGAATAGCGCTCCGCGAGCGCAATGCCGCCGTCCACCGCCGCCCAGCACATGACCTTGGATTGCACGAAATGCAACGGCTGCGAGCGCACCTCCCAGATGCCGCGATCCGGCAGATGGCGCCGCGCGATCGCAACCTCCACGATGGCGGTGAGGAAGCGCCAGTAGTTCTCATCCGGCCGCTCGCCGCGCTCGCTCCAGCGCCACGACAGCTCCATGACGAGACCGTACATGTCCGCCTGGAACTGCTGCGCCGCGCCGTTGCCGATGCGCACCGGATGGGAGCCGCGCCAGCCGTCGAGCTCCTTCAGGTCCATTTCCGGGACGCGGCGCTTGCCGTCGACCGCATAGAGCACCTGCAGCTCGTCCGCGTTGCCCGAGGCGGTCCGTTGGATGAACCGCCGCATCCCCGCGGCCTCGGCCTGCAGCCCGAGGTTGCTCAATGCATGCACGGTGAAGATGGAGTCGCGCAGCCAGCAGAAGCGATAGTCCCAGTTGCGCTCGCCGCCGATCTCCTCCGGGAGCGACGTGGTCGGCGCCGCGATGATCGCGCCCGTCGGGGCGTAACAGAGCGCCTTCAGCACGATGGCTGAGCGCACCAGGGCCGGACCACTGCCCTTCCCCGGCGGCGTGTGCCCATCCGGACATTTGATCTTCGCCGACCAGTCCCGCCACCAGCGCAGCGTCTCCTCGTAGTGCCCCTCGAGCTTCGGAATCTCCTTCTCGGCGAGATCTCCGTGCTCGGACTCTTCCGGCGGCAGGAACTGCACGCCGAGGTGATAGCGCGACTCCGCCCTGACCTCGAGGTCGCTCTCGAGATCGTGATCGCTTCCGGGATGAAGCGGCGCATCGCCGAAGATGAGGAGCCCCGCGTTGCTGCCGACCGCCACATACGCGGCCCCGGAGTTGGCGCGCACCCACGGCTTGACCTCGCCGAAGTCGAGCCGCGGCACCAGCCTGACATGCAATCGCATCGTGCCGCTCACGCCCTCCACGATGCGGACCAGCTCGCGGCGCGGACGCTGCCGGCCGCCGGTGCGCATGGCGAAGAAATCGATGAGACGCGCCTCGCCGGTCGCCGAGCGGAAGGTGGTGACCAACACCAGACTCTTCTCGAGGTACTCCCGCCGCGTGCTGAAGCGTCCCGCCGGACTGATCTGGAAGTAGCCGCCCTTGCCCCAGTCGAGCAGACGGCCGAAGCAGCTGTCGGAATCGAACCGCGGCAGGCAACACCAGTCGATCGAGCCCTGGCGCGAGACGAGCGCCGCGGAATGACAGTCGCCTATGAGCGCGTAATCCGCTATCGGGGGGTACTCGCCGGCCGGCTTCATTCCCGCTTTCACGTCCGCTCAGCGGCTCCCGGAGCCGTTCAGTTCTTCGTTCATCCGGCCGATCATCTCGCGATAGTCCGCCACGGCGGCGCTGATCACCCGCGCGGCGTCCTCGTAGCCGTAACGGCCGACCACTGCGATCTTGGGAGGCTCGCCGGGCACCATCTTGTAGGTGGAGAAGTAATGCTCCAGGCGCTCGAGCAGCGTCCCCGGAATGTCGGCGAGGTCGCGCGCGCCGCCCCAGATGTAGTCGCCATCCAGCACCGCGACGATCTTGTCGTCGGCCTCCCCCCGATCGATGATCTTCAGGCCGCCGAGGACCCGGGCGCGAAGCAGGATCTCGGAGTGGGTGATCGGACGCTCGCTGATGACGCAGATGTCGAGAGGGTCGCCGTCGCCGCGATCGCAGTCCTTCGCGAGGCGCCGCACGCGCTCACCACAGTAGGTTTGCGGCACGAAGCCGTAGAGCGATGGCGGGTGCGAAGAGGTGCGCTGCGGGCGGTCCACGCGCAGATAGCCCGTGGCCTTGTCGACCTCGTACTTCATGAGATCGAACGGCGTGATCTCGATGAAGGCGTTGACGACGCGCGGGCACTCGGGTCCGGGATCGAGCCCGTGCCAGGGATGCGGACGCCAGCGGGCATAGCCGAGCGGCGAGTCGGAAGTCATGCTCTCTCTTCTTCTTTCCTGAATCGACTCGGCGCCCCCGCATCGCGTGCGCACGAGGCGGAAGGCGCCGAAGCTGCCCGCGGCTCGGCCTTGGTCCGAGCACGCGCCAGCGATTGTAGGCTATTGCGGCGGCGGGTTGCCGTTGCCTTGGTCGTTGGACGGAGGCGGAGTCGTTCCATTGGCCGGAGGCGGGGTGCCGTTGGCCGGAGGAGTTCCGTTGGGATTGGTGCTCGGCGGCGGCGGCGGCGGGTTCTGCTCCGGTGCGCCTCCCGGCTGTGTGCTCGGGGCATTGGCCGGCGGCGGCGTCTGCTCACTCGATGATGAAGGCGTGCTCGGCGCCGCGTTCTCGTTGGGATTATTCGAGCCGTGCGAGCAGGCTCCCGCGGAAAGCGCGAGCGCGGCGACGCACAGCAACAACAGGCTGCGGTTCATAGGGTCACCTCTCTGGATAGATTGGCCCAAAGTCGCCTGCGGCGCGCTGCGTGGCCGCATCACTGCACTGCGCCACGCCTTCGGGCCGACAGCCGCCGTCCAAAATCGCTCCGGCGATCTTGTTGGGCAGCCAGGCGGCTTGGGGCCGCTGAACGACTTGCTATCGCACTGCGCGTCGCAAGCCGCGTTCCGCCTGAGGCCGGGCGGTCCGGCGACGAGCGCTGGCTATTTCTTGGCCGCGGCCCGCTTCTTCTTCTTGGCCGGATCCTTGGCGCGTGACTTGCCGAAGGAGCCCCGATAAATCTTGCCCCGCCGGGACCGCTGGTCGCCCTTGCCCATGTACCGTCTCCGAACTCGCTGCTCTAAAAAGGGCGCGCAGTCTACCAGAGCGCCCCTGCAGGCGCCCTAAAGAGCAGAAATAGAAAAGGCCGGCCTCCCTGGAGAGGCCGGCCTGAGTACTGGGCTGCTTACCAGCGCTTCGGAGCGCCGCCGCCGCCCCGGGGGCCGCCGCCGCCGGTGCGCTCCTGCGCCTCATTCACCCGCAGGGGGCGCCCGCCGAGGTCCTTGCCATTCAGGTTCTGAATGGCCCGGGAAGCGTCTGCCCGCGACATTTCCACGAACCCGAAGCCGCGAGGCCGGCCGGTGTCCCGGTCGGTGATGAGGCTAACGGACTCGACGGTGCCGTGCTGCG
The DNA here is from genome assembly GCA_035552895.1 of Steroidobacteraceae bacterium. Taxonomy (GTDB): domain Bacteria; phylum Pseudomonadota; class Gammaproteobacteria; order Steroidobacterales; family Steroidobacteraceae; genus 13-2-20CM-66-19. The sequence goes on along the minus strand of DATNEU010000063.1, from coordinate 50,116 downwards.
CAAACAGCTCCCGCACCTCGCTCTCAGTGGCCGAAAACGGAAGGTTTCCGACGTAGATCTTCGTCATGCAATCAAACTCCAAGTACAGATATGACCTGGTCGGGAACGATTCGGCTTTTCTCAGACTCGGAAGCCGGCCCCGAGTGCAAGGCGGGCGGCAGGCGGCAGGAAGAGGGAAAGGTCACGGACCGGTGACCCAACGATACCCCAGGACGCGGGAAGGATACAAGTCGAAAGGTCCCGACGTTACCGATAACGGGCCAGAAGCTTGGCCAGGCCTTTGGACCCCGGTGACAGCGCTTCGTAGGGCAAACTGTTCAGCGGCTCCTCCGGGGTGCCGTTGACTTGGTGGAACTCCCGTTTGCCCCCCTCCGTCCCGCCGTCGGCGTCGACAAAGAGCAGACCCGTCAGGTACTCCCCCAACCGCATTCGCTCTTGCACCCTGGTCTGGGCGGCAGCCCGGTCGGTGGGGTCGTAGGCCGCATCCAGCTTGCGCAACACGATGCGGCTGCCATCGTGCATGGTCACGGCCAACGCCTCGCCGGCGGCGTATTCGGCCGTGATCTCCCGCTCCGGCGGCACGAAGTCGGCCTGCACGGCGGGCTCGTAATGCTCGCGGGTGTAGGCATAGCTCTTGGTCGAGCCCTCGTGATCGTTGAAGGTCACGCACGGCGAGAGCACATCGATGAGCGCGAAGCCGCGATGCCTGAGGCCGGCTTCGATGAGCGGCACGAGCTGCTGCTTGTCACCGGAGAAGCTGCGCGCGACGAACGAGGCTCCCAACGTCATGGCGAGCAGGACCGGGTCGATGGGCGGCTGGAAGTTGACCTCGCCTTTCTTCGCCTTGGTGCCGATGTCGGCCGACGCGGAGAACTGTCCCTTGGTGAGTCCGTAGACGCCGTTGTTCTCGATGATGTAGAGCATGTCGAGATTGCGGCGGATGGCGTGACAGAACTGACCGAGGCCGATCGACAGGGTATCGCCGTCCCCCGAGACGCCGATGTAAGTGAGGCGCCTGTTGGCGGCGTTCGCCCCGGTCGCGATGGAAGGCATGCGGCCATGGACGGAGTTGAAGCCGTGGCCGCCGCTGACGAAGTAGGCCGTCGTCTTCGAGGAGCAGCCGATGCCGGACAGCTTGACCAGGTTCTGCGGCTCGAGCGCCTGCCGCCAGCAGGCCTCCACGATGGCGGCGGTGATGGAGTCGTGGCCGCAGCCCGCGCAGAGAGTGGAGAGGGCCCCCTCGTAGTCGCGGCGGACCAGGCCGAGCTCGTTGCGCGGCAGGGAGGGGTGGACGACCTTGGGTTTCGCGATGAAAGTCATCTCGAGCTCCGGTCAGGCCGTGCCGCCGGCGGTCCGCGGCGGCAGGGCCGCGCCCTTCGGCTGCGGCAGCGGTTGGGGCGCCACTTCGGCGAGCACTCCCTCGACGATGAAGCTCGAGGAGATGGGCAGCCCGCAGTAGTGCAGGAGGGAGCGCAGCTTCGACTTCTCCACCTGCGTCTCCAGCGTCAGCAGCGAGCGGAACTGCGCGTCGCGGTTCTGCTCCACGACGAACAGCAGCCGGTGCGCGGCGAGGAACCGCTCCACGTCCTCGCTGAAGGGGAATGAGCGCACGCGCATGTAATCGACGCCGACCCCGCGCGCCCGGAGGATCGCCATCGCCTCGTGGATGGCGCTGTCGCAGCTTCCCAGCGAGACGATGCCGACGTCGCTCCCGGCGGTCGCGTCGATGATGGCGCGCGGCACCAGCTTCTTCGCCGTTTCCCACTTCTTCAGCAGCCGGTCGACGACGATCTGATATTCCGTCGAGTCTTCCGTGTACGTGCCGTACTGCGAATGGCCCGAGCCGCGCGCGAAGTAGGCTCCCTTGGGATGGACGCCCGGCAGCGTGCGGTAGGGGATGCCGTCGCCGTCCTTGTCGAGGAACCGGTGGAATTTTTCCAGCTTCGCGATCTGCGCCTCGTCCAGGATCTTGCCACGATCCGGCCGGTAGGCGTCGTCCCATTTGAGATCGCGGCACATCCAGTCGTTCATCCCGATATCGAGATCCGACAGGACGATCACCGGCGTCTGCAGGCGCTCCGCCAGGTCGAACGCCTGGGCGGCCAGGTAGAAGCACTCTTCCGGATTCGCCGGGTAGAGGCAGACGTGGCGGGTGTCGCCGTGGGATGCATAGGCGCACGCCAGCACGTCGCACTGTTGGGTGCGCGTCGGCATGCCGGTTGAAGGTCCGACCCGCTGGATGTCGAAGATCACCGCGGGCACCTCGGCGTAATAGGCGAGGCCCAGGAATTCGCTCATCAGCGAGATGCCGGGGCCCGAGGTCGCGGTGAACGCGCGGCAGCCGTTCCAGGACGCGCCGATCACCATCCCGATCGCCGCCAGCTCATCCTCCGCCTGGATGAAGGCGAAGCGCTTCGCGCCGGTCTGCGGATCGATGCGGGTGCGATCGCAGAAGCCCTTGAAGGCATCCATCAGCGAGGTCGAGGGCGTGATCGGGTACCACCCGGCGACGGTCGCGCCCGCGAAGACGCAGCCGAGCGCCGCCGCGGTGTTGCCGTCGACCATGATGTGGCCGGCGGTCCGATCCATCCTCTCGACCTTGAGCGGCAACGGACAGGGGAAATTCTGTCGTGCGTAGTCGTAGCCGAGTCCGATCGCCGTCATGTTGCTGTCGACGAGCTGCGGCTTCTTGGCGTAGGTCTCCGCCAGCAGCTCGCGGATGCGCTCGAGATCCAGGTCGAGCAACGCGGCAAGGAGGCCCGCGTAGCAGATGTTCTTCATCAGGATGCGGGTGCGCACGCCGTTGAAGGTCTCGTTGCACATCCGGGCGAGCGGAGCCCCGAGCACGGTGATGTCGGAGCGGCCGAGGAGCGCGGGCCGCGGCCAGGTGGAGTCGTACACGAGATAGCCGCCCGGGGCGACTTCCTTCACGTCGCGTGAGTAGGTTTCCGCATTCATCGCGACCATGAGGTCGACGGCGCCGGAGCGGGCGATGTGGCCGTCACGGGAGACGCGAATCTCGTACCAGGTGGGCAGGCCCTGGATGTTGGACGGGAAGTAGTTCTTGCCCATGACGGGTATGCCGCTGCGGAAGATGGACTTCATGAGCAGCGTGTTGGCACTGGCGGAGCCGGTGCCGTTCACCGTGGCAATCTTGATCGTGAAATCGTTGATGCGGTTCACTGGCATTGTCATTTTCGACATCCGCGCGCCTGGGAATCAGGCGATCTTCGGCTTCCGGGCTTCGGACGCTCGCGACTCGTCCTCGGCCTGCGGCCAGTGGACATTGGACTTCTGCATGTCCCAGGCGGCGGTGGGGCAACGCTCGGCGCAGAGGCCGCAGTGCACGCAGAGATCCTCGTCCTTGACCATGACGCGGGCCGTCTGCGGCAGCGGTCCGGAGACGTAGAGCGGTTGGGTAAGATTCTTCGCCGGGACTTTGAGTCTGCCGCGCAGCTCCGCCTCGGGCCCGTTGGCGGTGATGGTGAGGCAGTCGACGGGGCAGATGTCGAGGCAGGCATCGCACTCGATGCAGAGCTTCGCGCTGAACACCGTCTGCACGTCGCAGTTGAGGCAGCGCTGCACTTCCTGCGCCGCCTGCTCCGCGGTGAAGCCGAGCTCCACCTCGATGTTGAGCTTCTTGAAGCGCTCCTTGAGGGAGACGTGTGGCATCAGACGCCGCTCGACGGGCGCATAGTCGTTGGAGTACGACCACTCGTGCATGCCCATCTTGCGGCTCTGCAGGTTGACGCCGGGCGGCAGGCGCGCGGCGATGGGCTCGCCCTGGCAGTGCTTGTGGATGGAGATGGCGGCCTGATGGCCGTGCTCCACCGCCCAGATGATGTTCTTCGGGCCAAAGGCCGCGTCGCCGCCGAAGAAGACCCCCGGCCGGGTCGACTGGTAGGTGAGCGGGTCGACCTTGGGCACGTGCCACTGGTCGAGCTCGATGCCGATGTCGCTCTCGATCCAGGGGAAGGCGTTCTCCTGTCCGATCGCGAGAATGACGTCGTCCGCGGGGATGAATTCCTCGCCGGTCACGCGTTCCGCGGTGATGCGGCCGCGCGCGTCGAGCTCGTACTCCATGCAGTCGAACCTCATCCCGGTGAGGCGCCCGCCCTCGATGACGAACGCTTTCGGCGAGCGATTGACCACGATCTCGACACTCTCCTCCTCGGCGTCCTCGAGCTCCCATTCCGAGGCCTTGAAGAAGCCGCGCGGCTTGCGCGCCATCACTTTCACGTGCTTGGCGCCGAGCCGCAGGCTGCTGCGGCAGCAGTCCATCGCCGTGTTGCCGACGCCGATGATGAGGACACGCTCGCCGATCTTATCGAGGTGTCCGAAGGCCACCGACTCCAGCCAGGCGATCCCGATGTGCACGTTGGCGCCGGCCTCGGCACGGCCCGGGAGGCTCAAGTTCTTGCCCTTGGGCGCCCCGGAGCCGACGAACACCGCATCGAAGCCGCCGGTCGCAAGCAGCTCCTTCATGCTCGCAATGGGATGCCCGAGCTTGAGGTCCACTCCCATGTCCACGATCATCCGGATCTCTTCCTCGAGCACCGTCTGCGGCAGGCGGAAGGAGGGGATGTTGGTGCGCATGAGGCCGCCGGGCTCGCCGTACTGCTCGAAGATCGTGACTTCGTAGCCGAGGGGCATCAGATCGTTGGCGACCGTGAGCGAGGCGCACCCGGCGCCGATGCAGGCGATCCGCTTGCCGTTCTTGAGCTTGGGGATCGGCGGCAGCTTGCCGCTGATGTCATCGCGATGGTCGGCGGCGACGCGCTTGAGGCGGCAGATCGCCACCGGCTTGGCCTCGACCCGGCCGCGACGGCACGCCGGCTCGCATGGCCGGTCGCACACCCGCCCGAGGATGCCCGGAAAGACGTTGGAGTGGCGGTTGACGAGGTATGCTTCGGTGAAGCGGCCCTGGGCGATCAGCCGGATGTATTCAGGGACGTCCGTGTGGGCCGGACAGGCCCACTGGCAATCGACCACGCGATGATAGTAGTCGGGGTGGGAGGTATCTGTAGCTTCCACGATGTACCGCTGCTGGAGCAGGGACGTCCATAATAGTGCATATTCGACTGGCTATGCCTACCGATCCCATCCCCTTGGAAATCAGGCTGCGCCGCGCCGCCCGGCTGCTGGAGGTCACCTTCGAGGACGGCAGCCGGTTCGAGCTGCCCTTCGAGTACCTGCGCGTCCATTCCCCGTCGGCCGAGGTCAAGGGCCACGGCCCCGGCCAGGAGACGCTGGTGCTGGGCAAGGAGGCGGTCGGCATCCGGGCGGTGGAGCCGATCGGCCAGTACGCGGTCAAGCTGGTCTTCGACGACGGCCACGACACCGGCCTCTATACCTGGAAATATCTGCACGAGCTCGGCCGCGACCGCGAGAAGAAGTGGTCTGAATACCGGGCCCGCGTTGAGGCCCTGGCCCCGTCGGAGGAGTTCAAGGCCAAAAAATAAAAGGCCGAGCGGTGTTTGAGCACCGCCCGGCCCTTCAGGTTCAAGACCCCCTTACCGGGGTCGGATTCTGCGCAGCATGTCCTCCAAAAAGCAAGACGATACAATGCGCCCCTCCCCGCGGCCGCCGGCGATGCGATGACCGACCCCCGATCCACCGATTTCGGCTATGAGCGTGTGCCCTGGCGCGAGAAAGAGCGCCGGGTGCGCGGTGTCTTCGACTCGGTGGCCCGCAATTACGACCTGATGAACGACCTGATGTCGGGGGGTGCCCACCGGCTCTGGAAGCGTTTCACGCTGTCCCTGACCGGGCTGCGGCCCGGCCAGCAGGCGCTCGATGTCGCCGGCGGCACCGGCGATCTCGCGGCCGGGCTCGCCCGGCAGGTGGGGGAGCGGGGCCGCGTCATCCTGAGCGACATCAACTCCGCCATGCTGCGCAAAGGGCGGGACCGCCTGGCGGACCGCGGTGTTCTGGGCAATGTGCAGTACGTGCAGGCGAACGCCGAGCGTCTGCCCTTCGCCGCCGACACCTTCGATTGCATCACCATCGGGTTCGGGCTGCGCAACGTCACCGACAAGCCGGCGGCGCTCGCCGCCATGCAGCGAGTGCTGAAGCCGGGAGGCCAGCTCCTGGTGCTGGAATTCTCGCACCCCGTGGCGCCCGGACTCGGGCCGCTCTATGACGCCTACTCCTTCCGCGTGCTGCCGTTGCTCGGCCGGATCGTGGCTCGGGACGAGGCGAGCTATCGCTATCTCGCGGAATCCATCCGCATGCACCCGGGCCAGGCGGCGCTGCTCGAGATGATGCGCGCGGCGGGCCTCGAAGGCTGCCGCTATCACAACCTCTCCGGCGGGATCGTCGCGGTGCACCGCGGCTACAAATACTGACGGGCCGACCCATGCTCACCGCCACGATCGAGAACGTCCTGAACCGGGGGCTGCCCCGCTCGCCGCGCGCACAGCAGCTCTGCGCGGAGCTCGCCGGCCGCCGGATCGCCATCGAGGCCCCGGCACTCGCGCGCCTCTTGGTCGAGTCCACCGGCAACTCCCTGCGCATCACCCGTGGGACCCTGCCGGCGGACGCGGAGGTGATCGGGGGTCCTTTGAGCCTGCTCGCGCTCGGCGGCAGCGCCGCGGACGAGCCGCTGTCGCGCGGTGAGGTCGAGGTGCGCGGCGATGCGGAGCTGGCGCAGAAATTCCGCGAGCTGGCGCGCCTGCTCAGGCCCGATCCGGAGGAGGAGCTGTCGATTCTCATCGGCGATGTGGCCGCGCATCGCCTCGGACGGCTGGCCCGCGGCGCCCTGGGTTGGACGCGCAACGCGGCTGCGACGCTGTTGCAGGACGTTGGGGAGTACTTCAGCCACGAGCGCGGCGACCTGGTGTCGCACGAGGAGGGGGAGCAGTTCCTGCGCGGCGTGGACCGGCTGCGCGAGGACACCGACCGCCTCGATGCGCGCATCGAGCTGCTGAAGCAACGGCTCGGCGCGAAGTGATGCCGGTGTCGCGTCCGTGAAGCTGCGCGTCCTCGCGCGGCTCCTGCAGATCCAGCGGGTGCTGTTGAAATACGGCCTGCACGATTTCGTGCGGGCTACGCACCTCTACGCGCCGCTGCGGTTTCTCTTCTATCTCTCCCCCGATACCTGGCTCAATCCGCACCGCAACGCCACTCCCGCCGTGCGCCTGCGACTGGCGCTCGAGGAGCTCGGCCCCATTTTCGTGAAGTTCGGCCAGGCGGTCTCGACCCGCCGCGACCTTCTGCCGACCGACGTCGCCGACGAGCTCGCGAAGCTGCAGGACCGCGTGCCGCCCTTCCCGGGGTCGATCGCGCGCGCCATCGTCGAGGAGGCTTACGGCCGTCCCGTGTCGGAAGCGTTCTCGCAATTCGATGAGACCCCGCTCGCCGCGGCGTCGATCGCGCAAGTACACGCCGCGCGCCTGCCCGATGGCAGGGAAGTCGTCGTGAAGGTGTTGCGCCCGGACATGCGCGAGTCGATCGAGCGCGACCTCGAGGTGCTGTACGCGATCGCGGAGCTCGCCCAGAACTACTGGCGCGAGGGGCGGCGGCTGCGCCCGCGGGAGATCGTGGCGGAGTACGAGAAGACAGTCCTCGATGAGCTGGACCTCATGCGCGAGGCGGCCAACGCCTCGCAGCTCAAGCGCAACTTCGCCGGCTCCGATCTGCTCTACGTCCCGGAGGTCTACTGGGACTACTGCCGCCTGGATGTCATGGTGATGGAGCGCATCCACGGCATCCCGATCTCCGACATGGAGCGGCTGCGCGCCTCCGGCGCCGACATCAAGCTGCTCGCCGAGAACGGCGTGCGCATCTTCTTCACCCAGGTGTTCCGGCACAACTTCTTCCACGCCGACATGCACCCGGGCAACATCTTCGTGATGATCGACGATCCGGCGCGGCCGCGCTACGCGGCGGTCGACTTCGGCATCGTCGGTACGCTCGATCCCCGCGATCAGCACTATCTCGCCGCCAACTTCCTCGCGGTGTTCGATCGTGACTACCGCCGCGTGGCGGAGCTGCACGTGGAGTCGGGCTGGGTGCCCGCGGGCACGCGGGTGGATGAGATCGAGTCGGCGGTCCGCACGGTGTGCGAGCCGATATTCGACCGGCCGCTCGAGGACATCTCGTTCGCCACCCTGCTGGTGCGCCTCTTCGGGATCTCGCGCCGCTTCAACGTGGAGCTGCAGCCGCAACTCATTCTGCTGCAGAAGACGCTGGTCAACGTCGAGGGGCTCGGCCGCGAGCTCTATCCGCAGCTCGATGTCTGGCATACCGCGGCGCCCATCCTGCGCGAGTGGATGCGCGAGCGCATGAGCCTGCGGCAGATCCTGCGCGGCCTGCGCCAGCAGGTGCCGGAGCTGATCGAGGTCGCGCGCGTTCTGCCCGGGATCCTGAAGAGCACCCTGCAGCGGGCCGAGGGCGGCATGTTGCGGATGCTGGTGGAGACGCCGGCGGTAGAGCTGCTGCACGCGGAGCTGCGCCGCGGGCACAGGCGGCGCGATGCGGTCATCCTGGGCGCCGCCGTGCTGCTCGGCGGCATCTTCTGGCTCGCGTTCGGCCACGGGGCATGGCCCGGATGGGCGCTCACGGCGCTCGGGGCAGGCTGGCTCGTCCTCGTCTATCGCCTCTTCTGACGCGGCGCTCGACAAGAACGTTTCTTGCTTTTCCTTCGGCGACCGCTCGAGTCACTCTCGAGCCAACGGAGGAGTCACATGAAAGTCAGCGAGGTGATGAGTCACCAGGTCGAGCTCGCGAGCCCCAGCGATTCCATTCAGCGCGCCGCTCAGTTGATGGCGCGCATCGACGCGGGCGTTCTGCCGGTCGGCGACGGCGACCGGCTGGTGGGCATGATCACGGACCGCGACATCGCCATCCGCGGCGTTGGCGAGGGGCGCAGTCCAACCGATACGCCCGTGAACGAGGTCATGACACGCGAAGTCAAGTACTGCTTCGAGGACGATGACGTCGGCAAGGTCGCGCAGAACATGGCGGAGCTTCAGATCCGCAGGCTCCCGGTGTTGAGTCGCGACAAACGCCTGACCGGGATCGTCTCCCTAGGCGACATCGCGCGCGATCACGAGCCGAGCCAGACCGGCTCCGCCCTGCATCACATCTCCCGCAAGGGCGGCCAGCACACGCAGAGCGGCGCCGGGCCGTAGGCCCGGGCGCAGGCGCCGATCAGGCCTTCGGCTCGATCCACAACGCGCGCGCGAGGCCGCAGACTTCGCCGTCCTCGGCGTAGACCGCGGTTCCCGCCGCGCGCAGGCGGGGATGGACTCCCGCCGTGCGGCCGCTCGCCTCCAGCGCCCAGCCGATCACGGTACAGCGCTCGCCGACGTGCACCAGCCGGTTGACGTGCACGGTGATCTCGCCGAGCAGCATCATCCGGTCATCCGGGCTCGCGGCGTAGAAGCCCGGGCAATCGAGCGCCGCGGACATGAACTCCGGCCGGACCTTGCCGTCGCCGCGGTCGAGCGACACGTCGGGAACCCAAGGCGCGGCCACGAGGCCGCGCTCGGCGAGAGGTCCGGCGAAGATCCTCATGCCGTCACCGCGCGTACGTCGGGTACCGCACACGAAGCAGGTGGGAAAGCGGTGATGCGCGAAGCCGGCGTATTCGCGCGAGGCCTCCACGGCCTCGAAATAGCTCGGTGCGCCGCGGGCCTCCAACTCCAACGTCGCGGCTCTTGCTTCACCGATCCGGTCGTTCCCCGACATGACCGCCAACGTGCCGTCGGCAAGCTCCAACGTCGTGAGCGGAGTTTCGAGCGGCGGCGGTCGCAGAAGCCGCACCGTCACCGTGCGACCGGCCCGCCCGGCGACGCAGCCGGCGAAGTAGCCGCCGTTGGCGGAGTCCTGAGGGCCGCAGAAGCGGCGGGCGATGACCAGCGGACCGGTCGGGGTCATCGGGGTCACCGGCCGCGAAGATCGCGCAGCCACCGCGCCGGGTCACCGCCGCGCTCCAGCACTTCCACGAGCGCGGAGCCGATCACCACGCCATCGACATGGTCCTGCAGCAGCTGCATCTGCTCGCGCCCGCGGATCCCGAAACCCGCGCACACCGGCACGGGCGAGCGCGAGCGCACGGCGTCGAGGTAGCGGGTGACCTCGGCCGGCACCGCGGCGCTCTTGCCGGTCGTGCCGGTCATCGTCACGGCGTACACGAAGCCCTGGCTGCTCGCACAGATCTGCTCCAGCCGCTCCGGGCGGGTCACCGGCGTGACCATCTGCACCAGCGCGAGACCGTGACTGTCCAGCGCGGCGCGCAGCTCCGCGCTCTCGTCGAAGGGCAGATCCGGCACGATGAAGCCCGCCACGCCGGCCCCGACGGCGGCCGCGGCCAGGGCCCGCGGCCCGAACGCCAGCAGCGGGTTCAAGTAACTCATGAGCAGCAGCGGCGTCTTGCCGCGCGGCATGCCCTCGATCTGCGCCAGGATCCAGCGCAGGCTCACCCCCTGCGCGAGCGCGGCGTGGCTCGCGCGCTGGATGGTGACACCGTCCGCCATGGGATCGGTGAAGGGCACCCCGATCTCGACCACATCCGCGGCTGCGGCGATGGCCTGCAGATGCTCTCTGAAGAGCTCGCGGCTCGGGAAGCCGGCGGTGAGGTAGGCGACGAGCGCCGGCTCGCCGCGCGCCTTCGCCGCCAGGATGGCCGCGCTGATCGTCTGGTGGATTTTCATGCGCTGCGCGTTTTCACGTCTTCAGGAGCGTCTGTTGTAATGTCGGCATATCCTTGTCGCCGCGGCCGGAGAGGCACACGAGCGCCGCCCCGCCGGCGTGGCTGCCGGCCCAGCGCCGCGCCCCGGCCAGCGCGTGCGCGCTCTCGAGCGCCGGCAGGATGCCCTCGCACTCGCACAGCACCCGCACCGCCTCCAGCGCCTCCTCGTCGCTTGCCGTCTCATACCTCGCCCGGCCCGTCGACGCGAGCAGCGCATGCTCCGGCCCGACACCGGGATAATCGAGACCCGCGGACACGGAATGAGTCTCCTGGATCTGTCCGTTCTCATCCTGCAGCAGCATGGAGTAGGTGCCGTGCAGCACCCCGGGCCGGCCGAAGGTGAGGGTCGCGGAATTCTCGCCGAGACCCGGGCCGCGCCCGCCCGCCTCGATGCCGATCAGCTCGACCGTGCGGTCCGGCACGAATGGATGGAAGGCGCCGATGGAGTTGGAGCCCCCGCCGACGCAGGCGATCACCGCATCGGGCAGGGCGCCGTTCCTCTCCATGATCTGCGCGCGCGCCTCGCGTCCGATGACCGACTGCAACTCGCGCACCAGATACGGGTAGGGGTGCGGTCCCAGGGCCGAGCCCAAAAGATAGTAGGTGCCCAGCGGATCGGACACCCAGTCGCGCAGGGCCTCGTCGATCGCCGCGCGCAGCGTCCGATCTCCGCTGGTGACGGGTACGACCGTCGTGCCGAGCAGGCGCATGCGGTCGACATTCGGGGCCTGCCGCTGCATGTCGATGGCGCCCATGTAGACCGTGCAGGGCAGTCCCAGCCGTGCGCATGCCGCCGCGCTCGCGACACCGTGTTGGCCCGCTCCCGTCTCGGCGACGATGCGCCTCGCGCCCAGCTGCCTGGCGAGCAGTGCCTGGCCGACGGCGTTGTTGATCTTGTGCGCCCCGGTGTGGGCGAGGTCCTCGCGCTTCAACCAGATGCGGGCACCCCAGCGCTCGGAGAGGCGCCCGGCGAGCGTCAGGGCGGTTGGACGGCCCGCCCAGCTCGACAGCTCCTGCGCCAGCTCCTGTTGGAAAGCGGCGGTCGGCAGGTGCTCGTGCACTCCCCGTTCCAGCCGCTCGAGCGCGGGGATCAGCGTTTCCGGGACATAGCGCCCGCCGAAGGGACCGAAGCGGCCGCGCGCGTCGGGGAAGCGGCCCGAGATCAGGTCCGTTGTCATGCCGATTGTTGCTCCTGTTGAATCATCTCGAGGGCGCTGCGCGCCGCGGCAGCGAACCGCACCACCTCGGCTGGGCTCTTCACACCCGCCCGCTGCTCGACTCCGCTCGACACGTCGACACCGAAGGGGCGAACGGCGCCAATCGCGCTCGCGACATTGTCGGGATCGAGGCCGCCGGCCAGCACGAGCTGCGTCCGGCGCGCCATCCGTTGCGCGACGGTCCAGTCGCAAGGGACCCCACTGCCGCTCGTGGGCCCCTCGAAGAGAAGGCGCGCGGGCAGCCTTGTCTGAGGCGCTTCCCAATTGCGATAGACGGGCAGCAGCTCGAGCTGCTTCGGCAGGCGCAGGCTCGGCAGGTCTTCCGTATCGGTCTGGAGCACGTCGGGGCGGAAGACGGCCAGGATGTCGTCGAGGTACCGCTGGCTGGGGTGGCGGGTCACCGCAACGCACCGGACCTTACCGCGGGCGGGCGCTGCCAGGGCTACCGCGTCCTCGAGCGTCAGCTGCCGCGGCGAGTCCGCAAAGATGAAACCGATCGCATCGACGGATGCCGCCAGCGCCGCCGCAACGGCCTCTGAGGTCGTCATGCCACAGATCTTGATCCACATGTGTCCACTCACCTGGTGGCTGCGTTTGCGCGGGCGGCTCGCGCGGCGCTCAGCATGGCATCGGCCAACACCGCAGGATCGTCACCGCTCATGAGCGCGCTGCCGACGAGAGCGAGATCATAGCCGGCTTCGGCCGCCCGGCGCGCGTCCCCGGCGCCCCCGATGCCGCTTTCCGCGACCCGGGGCACGCCCACGGGCAGGTAGGCGGCGAGCCGCTCCAGCCGGCTGGGGACCACCTGGAGGGTGACGAGGTCGCGCGCGTTGACGCCGGCCAGGAGGCCCGCGCCGCCGACCCGGCCGAGCAGCCGGTGCAGCCGCTCGAGATCGCGCTCATCGAAAGCTTCCAGCAGCACGAAAAGCTCCAGGGCGCGCGCCTGTAGAACCAGCGCCTCGAGCTCGGGGTCGGGCAACATCCTGAGGATTGCGAGCACGCCGCCGGCCCCGGCCGCGCGCGCCTCGATGACCTGGTAGGGATCCACCAGGAAGTCCTTGCGCATGGCAGGGATGCCTGGCGACAGCAGCGCTCGGGCCGCCGAGCGCAGGTGATCGAGGGTGCCGTCGAATCGCGTGGGCTCCGTCAGCACGGAGACAGCCGCGGCGCCCGCACGGGCGTACGACGTCACGCGCGCCGCCACGTCCTCGCTCGGACCCCTGAGCAGCCCCGCCGCCGGCGAGCGCAGCTTCAGCTCCGCGATGAGATCGAAGCCGCCGGGCTGCAGGCGCAGCCGGGGCGGTGGCGGCGTCTGCCTGGCGCGGGCCAGAAGCTCCGTGTCCGGGCAGATGGCGCGAGCCGCACGGACCCGCTCGCGGCTGGCGGCAGCCATTTCCTCGAGGAAACTACCACTCACGATGGCCCGCTCTCATCATCGCCGTGCCATTGGCCGTCCGTGGCGGCAGGGCCCCCGGCCCGCGCATCCGTGCGCGGGCGTTCGCCGGAGCTAGGACACGTTAAGTGTCCTCGCTGAAAAGGCACCGGCTCACCCTCGGGACGTTCGGGCGATGCGCCAAGGGTCGCGAGCACTCGCGCGGCAGCGCCTCTGTCGATGGCGGCCGCGGCGCACTCGATCGCCTCCGGCGCGTTAGCGGCCCGGCCGGTCACCTCCAGCGCCAGCGCGGCTCCCAACAGCAGACAATCCCGGTGCGGCCCTCGATCCTCGCCCTGGAGCACCGCGCGCAGGGCGCGGGCGTTGTATGCAGCGTCTCCGCCGGCGAGCTGCGCCGGATCGCAGCGCCGCAACCCGTAATCTTCCGGAGTGCGCGTCTGCCGCTCCGTGCGACCAGGACGGACGTCGAATACGGTGAAGGGACCCACCGGCGTCGGCTCGTCCCAGCCGTTCGCGCCGTGCACGACGAAGGCCCTCTCCATCGGCATCCCGGCCAGGGTGTGGGCCATGAGTTCGGCCACCTCCAGGCTGAACGCGCCGATCACGTGATAGGGGGGCTCCGCGGGGTTGGTGAGCGGCCCCAGGATGTTGAAGATGGTGCGCACGCCCAGCGCCGCCCGCACCGCGGCAACCGCTTTGGTCGCCGGGTGGTAATGGGGCGCGAACAGGAAGGTGAAGTTGCACGCCGTCAGATATCGACCGACATGCTCCTCGTCGAGCGGCAGCGCGAGACCCAACTGTTGCAATACGTCGGCGCTGCCGGCGCGGCTCGAGATCGAGCGGTTGCCGTGCTTGACCACGGGCACGCCGCAAGCCGCCGTGAGCAGGGCGGTGCCGGTGGAGATGTTGAGGCTGCCGGAGCAGTCGCCTCCGGTGCCGACGATATCCACGGCTGCCAGTCCCGCCGGGATGACCGGCCGCCGCGCCAGCCGCCGCATGGCCTGTGCGAAGCCGCGCAACTCATCGGCGACGACTCCCTTGGAGCGCATCGCGGCGAGGACGGCTCCCGCGAATGCGGGGGACGTCGCCGGATCGGCCAGCGCGCCGAGCAGCGCCTCGGCCTCGGGTTGGGTGAGCTCGCGCCGCTCGAGCAGGTGGTCGAGCAGGTCACGCGCGGCGGCCATCGTCGGCTCCCGCGGTGAGGAAATTCCCGAGCAGCCGCGGCCCCTGCGGCGTCAGAATGCTCTCGGGGTGGAACTGCACGCCCTCCACCGCCAGGTCCCGATGGCGCACGCCCATGATCTCGCCCTCCGCCGTGCGGGCGGTGACCGTCAGCTCCGCAGGCAGCGTCTCCGGGGCGGCGATCAGAGAGTGGTAGCGGCCGACTTCACACGGCCGCGGCAGATCCGTGAACAACCCCAGCCCGTTGTGCTCGATGAGCGAGGTTTTGCCGTGCATCAGCCGCCCGGCACGGACCACCTTGCCGCCGAACACCTCCACGATCGATTGATGACCCAGGCACACTCCCAGCACCGGGACGCGCCCGGCGAACGCGCGGATCATGTCCATGGAGATGCCGGCGTCGTAGGGCGTACCGGGACCCGGGGAGATGCAGAGGTGGGTGGGTGTCAGGTTGCGCGCCTCCTCCACGGTGATCGCGTCGTTTCGATACACCAGCACCTCCGCCCCCAGCACGAGGAAGGCCTGCACCAGGTTGTAGGTGAAGGAATCGTAGTTGTCGATCAGCAGCAGCCGCGGACTCGTCACAGCCCCTCCTCCGCCAGCTCGAGCGCCCGCGCCATGGCGCCACTCTTGGCGAGAACCTCATCGTGCTCGGTGGCCGGCACGCTGTCGGCGACGATCCCGGCCCCGGCCTGATAGCTGTACTCGTCGCCTTTGAAGACCAGAGTGCGAATGGTGATCGCGTGATCCATGTCGCCGCGTGCGCCGAAATAGCCCACGGTGCCACCGTAGAGGCCGCGGCTGACGGGCTCCAGCTCGTCGATGATCTGCATGGCACGCACCTTGGGCGCACCGACCAGCGTGCCGGCCGGGAAGGTCGCCGCAAATAGATCAAACGCATCGCGTCCTGCCGCCAGCCTCCCGTTGACACCACTGACCATGTGCATGACGTGGCTGTAGCGCTCGATGGCGCGATAAGGCTCGACGCCGACACTGCCGGCCTGCGCCACGCGCCCGAGGTCGTTGCGGGCGAGGTCGACCAGCATGACGTGCTCGGCGTTCTCCTTGGGATCGGCGCGCAACTCGGCCTCGCGCGCCAGGTCCACCGTCGGGTCGTCCGCGCGCGGCCGTGTACCGGCGATGGGTCGAAGTTGTGCACGCCCCTCCTTGAGGCGCACCAGAGCCTCGGGTGAGGATCCAACGACCGTCACGTCACCCAGGGCGCAGTAATACATGTACGGAGAGGGGTTGATTAGACGTAGGGCTCTGTACGCTTGGAATGGGTCGAGCTCGTGACGCCCCTGGAAGCGGGTTGAGAGGACGAGCTGGTAGACATCTCCTGCCGCGATGTATTCCTGCGTCCGCCTCACTCCCGCCATGAAGTCCTCCCGGCTGAAAGCGGGTTCTGGACGCCCGTAGCGACCGCGGCGAACTCCGTGCGGCAAGCCACCGCGCAGCGCACGAATCACTTCCATGCGCAGACTCCGGCGCTCGTCTTCCGAGCCGTCATGGAGCAACGCGATGCCGCGAGTCAGGTGATCGAAGACCAGAAGCGAGCGCGGCGCGACGTAGTGCAGGGCAGGCACACCGCTATCGCGCCCGAGCGGCCAGGCGGACCCCGTTGGCCCGGGCAGCCGCTCGAAGAATCGCACGATGTCATAGGCCGCGTAGCCGACGAGTCCGCCGGCGAGCGGCACGCCGGCGATCTGCGGACCCGGTTGGGGTGCGCGGCCGAGCGCCTCTCTCAGGTCCGTCAGCAACTCCGCCGTGGTCGCCGGAACAGGCCGCCGCACACCACCGGCGAAGAAGCCGTCGCGATCGAGCCGCACCTCGAGCCCCTCGCCGAAGCCGATGAAGGAGTAGCGCGCCAGACGCTCGCCGCCTTCCACGCTCTCGAGCAGGAAGCGCGGCGCAAAGGCGGAGAGCTTCATGAACGCCGAGACCGGCGTGTCCAGATCTCCCGAGATGTCGAATGGCAGCTTCATAGTCGATTGGCGCAAAGTCGGCATCCTGCCGCTTTGCGCGGCCTCGTCCCTGCGCCGAGCCCTTCGGGCCGGCCTCCGGCCGTCCAAAATCGCTCCTGCGATTTTGTGCGCGGCCAGCCCCATGACAGGGATCCCTCTCGCGTCCGAGGGACGGCCCTGGGCCGCTTACTCATGTGCTTTCGAACGGACTTCGTAGACACAAAAAAAAGCCCACTCCGGGTTAGCGGAGCGGGTCCTGGTGGCGTTACGTGTTTAAGTAGGGTGTCGAGAGACTAGCAGCGGCATTCACGTCCAGGGGCCCACTCCGGTTTCGGAGCGCGCCACCACCACTGGGGACGGATGTGCTGCTGGGACATGGGCTGGAGACTATCACCGCGGGGTAGTGGGCTACAATAGGGCAGCTCCCGCGGCCTGCAAAGGATCGAGCCCGTGCCCTCTTTCGACGTCGTTTCCGAGGTCAACGCCCATGAGCTGGCAAACGCGGTCGACCAGGCGAACCGCGAGCTCTCCCAGCGCTTCGACTTCAAGGACACCGGGGCGCGGTTCGAGCTCGAGGAGTCCACGGTCACCCTGCACGCGCAGGTGGATTTTCAGCTCAAGCAGATGCTCGAGATCCTGAAGTTGCGCCTGAGCAAGCGCGGCATCGACCTGGCCTGCCTGGACGCCAGGGAGCCCGAGGTCAACCTCTCCGCCGCCCGCCAGCAGGTGCTCCTCAAGCAGGGTATCGATGCGGAGACCGGGAAGAAGATCTCACGCCTCATCAAGGATTCGAAGCTCAAGGTCCAGGCCAGCAGCCAGGGCGAGAAGGTCCGCGTAACGGGCAAGCAGCGCGACGACCTGCAGGATGCCATCAAGCTGCTGCGCGGCTCGAAGCTCGACCTGCCGCTGCAGTTCAACAACTTCAGGGACTGAGACCCGGCGCGGCGATGCGGGCAGCCCCCTCGGTGATCGGCGCCCTCTGGGCCACGTTCATTCTCTACTGGCTCGTCGGCGCCCTCTTCAATAAGAAGGCGAGCCGGAGCACTCCGTGGTCGGGCGGCTGGTGGGTCCGCCTGGCGATCGTCGTTGGCGTGATCGTCGTCGTGCACTTGCACCGGCATGCGGTCGCGGGCGCGGTCCTTTCCATCAGGCGCTCCGGGCGCTTCCATTCCGGCATCGCCGAGCAGTGGCTGGGAGTTGGGTTGTGTTTGGTGGGATTTGCCTTCGCCTTCTGGGCGCGCGCGCACCTCGGCCGCAACTGGGGCATGCCCATGTCCCTGCGCCAGGGCCACGAGCTCGTGACCTCCGGCCCCTACGCCTACGTGCGCCATCCCATCTACAGCGGCATCATGCTCGCGATGATCGGCGCTGCCGTGGCCCTCTCGATCCTCTTGCTGGCGCTCATCGTGCTCTACCTCGCCTACTTTCTCTACAGCGCGCGCACCGAGGAGAAGATGATGCTCGCGCAGTTCCCCGACACCTATCCCGCCTACCGCCGCCGCACGAAGATGCTGCTCCCGTTCCTGCTCTGACGTCCCGGGGCGCGCACCGTCGCGGCCTCAGAGCCTGTGCCGGTCTCGCGACTCGCTCTCGCTCGGGTCATCGCGGTGTCCACTCAACTTGCCCACGGCGGTGAGGACGGCCAGTGCGAACAGCACGCCGATGAAAGCCGCCGCGTATTCGCCGAGGCCGGCGGCGATGCTCGCCGCGGCGGTGAGCCAGATGCCGGCGGCGGTCGTCAGGCCGCGGATCTCATGCTCCTGAGTCAGCTTGAGGATGGTGCCGCCGCCCAGGAAGCCGATGCCGGTGATGAGCCCCTGGATGACGCGGGAGACATCGCTCGGCTTCATGCCCGAGTTCACCGCCGCGATGACGAGCAGCGCCGTGCCGAGCGCCACCAGCAGGTGGGTCCGAAGCCCGGCGGGCTTGTGGCTCAGCTCCCGTTGAAATCCGATGAGGGTCCCGATGATGAGGGCGGCAACCAGGCGCAGCGCGACCCGCACCGTCTGTTGCGCGCTCGGCAAGGAGTTGGAGACCTCTTGCCAGACAGTCAACGTCCGCCCCTCGCCGCGCGCCGGGAGGGCGCCGCGCTTCGCCGCCGCGCCGCCGGCACCCGCAGTGTCAGCTTCAGAGGCTCATTCAGGTTCTGCAGGAAGTCCCGCCGCTGCGCGGGCGTGAGGTGGGTCCAGTCCACCTTCTGCGCATGCGTACGGCGCAATTCACGGTCGGTGACGCGCGCTTCGGCGCGGCTCCTGCCCGTCCAGCGGGTGGGCAGGCGTTTCGTCGCTCCTTTGCGCAGCAGGTCCACGATGGCCGAGGCGACATGCGCATCGCGAGTCAGCTCGCTGTGGGCGGTGTTCACGAAATAGGTCTGCGCGCCTTCCAGCGCCGCACTGTCCGCGGGAACGGTGCCATCGCCGTGGCGAGTGACCTTGTAAATGAAGCCATCGCGTCCTTTGGCGGCCGCGGTCACGGTCTCCTGCCCCACACCCGCAACCGCTACGAAGCGCGGGTCGGGAGCCGAAAGCGCGCCGCGAAAGCGGCGCGCGCGCTCGAAGAGCGCCGACCGCAACGACGGACCGGAGTCCGGCCACGCCCCGGGATCGAGCAGCTCGCCGGCGCCGTCCCGCGCCGCGACCGGGAGCATCTGGTAGAGGCTCGGGAAGCTGTTGAATACCTCCTCCGCGAGGCGCTCCGCCGTCGCCGCGACATCCAGGCGGGCGATCTTCCTGACGACGGCGTAGCTTCCCCGCAGGGCCTGCACCGGCGCGAATGACCCGCGGTTGGGCGTCCCGAGCAAAACGACGCGCTCGACGTGTTGGGTCCCCGGCAGCGCCAGGGCGGCGCGGCTCAGGAGTCCCCCCATGCTGTGCGCCACGATCGTCAACCGCTTCGCGGGATGCTGCCGCAGTCGCTCGGCAAGCGACGCGCCCGACTCCTCGATGGCGAGACGCCAGTCATAGTCATGCATCGTGACGGCAAACCCGGCCGCGCGAAGGCGAAGCCGCAGCTTCAGGTGCGAATAGAGCACCACGCCGAGCGGGATGATCGGCGCACCCGCGTCGAGGCCGAGAAGCGCGAGCCGCCCCACCTGAATGTCGATGGGATCGAGCCACAGCACGTCATTCGGCAGCGGCCGGGGGCGGGCGATGCCGAGCTGCGAGCCCAGGATTCCCGGCACCACGATGACGTGCGGGTCGGACCCGTTGACCTCGACGCGCGCCGCCTGGCGCGCGAGGCGCGCCAGATCCAGATACTCCGCCTGGCCGAAATATGCGGCCAGCTCCTGCCGCCGCTCGCCGCAGACCAACATCCGCTCGATCTCGACGTCGCTCCATGCGAACCGGTCGTAGGGGGTGATGTGCTGAGTGCTTGTTCCCGGGCGGCTCACTGACCCGATTATGCCAGAGCGCGCCTTTCACCCTGCCCGCTCGGCGATCAGCTGGCAGACGGCATCGATTGCCGGCCGCCGGGCAGTGGTCTTGCGCCACACGGCGCCCACGTGCCGTACGGGCGCTGGCTTCCCAAAAGGCAACACCACGACACCGCGCGCATTGCCGTAAGCGCCGTGCGTCGCGAGCTCCGGGAGCAGCGTCACCCCGGCGCCCGTGGCGACCATCTGCCGCAGCGTTTCCAGGCTGGTGGCGCGAAAGTCCTGGCTCTCCCCCGCCCCGACCCGGCTGCAGACTTCCAATGCCTGATCGCGCAGGCAGTGACCCTCCTCCAGCAGGAGCAGAGTCTCATCCCGGAGGTCGGCCACCTGCACGCGCTCGCGCTTGGCTAGCCGATGCCGTTCCGGCACGGCAACGACGAAAGGCTCCGCGAAGAGATTCCGTGCCTCGAGTCCCTCCAGGTCCACCGGCAGCGCCAGGATCCCGAGGTCGAGCTCGCCTGCCCGCAGCTTCTCCAGCATCGACGCGGTCTGGTACTCGTAAAGATGCAGCTCCAGCCGCGGCAGCGCCCGCCGGATGGCCTGCGAGACCCGCGGCAGCAGGTACGGCCCGATCGTCGGCAGGAGGGCCAGCCGCAGCCGCCCGGCCAGGGGGTCCCGGTGAGCCCGCGCGAGGACGACGACCTCATCGCTGGCCTCGAGAATCCGCCGCGCCCGCGCCACGATCTCCGCTCCGGCCTCGGTGAGCGAGACGTTGTTCGGCTGCCGCTCGATGAGCTGTACGCCGAGGTACTGCTCGAGCTTCTTGAGCTGCGCCGAGAGCGTTGGCTGGCTGACGAAGCACCGCGCCGCCGCGCGCCCGAAATGACGCGTATCGGCTACGGCAGCCAGGTAGCGCAGGTCTTTCAGTTTGATGTCCGCCATGTGAATCTCGCGAGAATCAGGGGGCACGCCTCCGATATATGGCGTCTATCGAGATTATAAAGACAATCCATTGGATAAATGAGAGCCCTGCGCCCATGATCACCTTCGTCCCGATGGGACGGACGATCACCAGACACCAGGAGCTCACGACATGTTAGGCATTGGCCAGCGTTTCCCAGGTTTCTCGCTCACCGGCGTGGTCTCGAACGACCTCAAAGCCGCGTTCCAGCCCCTCACCGAGGACAGCTTCCCCGGCAAGTGGAAGGTCGTGTTCTTCTGGCCGAAGGACTTCACGTTCGTCTGCCCGACGGAGATCGCGGCCTTCGGCAAGCTGGAGCGGGAATTTCAGGCCCGCGACGCGCAGGTGCTGGGCGTCAGCATCGACAGCGAGTTCGTGCACCTCGCCTGGCGCAAGGACAAGGAGGAGCTGAGGAATCTGCCCTTCCCCATGCTCTCCGACATCAAGCGCGAGCTGTCCAGCCGCCTCGGCATTCTCGATCCGGAAGCCGGCGTCGCGCAGCGCGCCACGTACATCGTGGATCCGCAGGGCGTGATCCGCTTCGTGTACGTCACCGACCTCAACGTCGGCCGCAGCCCCGAGGAAGTGCTGCGCGTCCTCGACGCACTGCAGACGGACGAGCTCTGCCCCTGCAACTGGAAGCAGGGCGAGGACACCCTCCAGGCGGCGTGAGTCCGCACCGGCCCCAGGCACACGACGACCCCAAGCACACAGTCAGAACCGACACCGAGGATTGCCATGACGACCCTGGACACCCTTCGCGAGGCGCTGCCGGACTACGCGCGAGACCTCAAGCTCAACCTTGGCTCGGTGCTCTCACCGATGGGAGCGCCGGGCCTGACGGAGCGGCAGATCTGGGCGGTGGCCCTGGGCGCGGCCGAAGCCTCCCGTAACGCGGCGTTCGCCGCGGCCATCGGCGAGCTCGCGGCCGAGCACCTCGATTCAGCCTACCAGACCGGTGCCCGCGCGGCGGCCGCCATCATGGGCATGAACAACGTCTACTACCGCTTCCTGCACCTGGTGGAGGACCGGGAATACGGCACGATGCCGGCCCGGCTGCGGATGAACATCATCGGGAATCCCGGGATGGAGAAGGCCGATTTCGAGCTGGTCTCGCTGGCGGTCTCAGCCATCAACGGCTGTGGCAGCTGCGTGGCCTCGCACGAGCGCCAGATCCGCCAGCACGGCCTGCCCCGGGAAGCCGTTCAGAGCGCCGTCCGGATCGCGGCCACCGTTCATGCGGTGGCACGAGTGTTGGAGAACCTCGGCTGGCGGGCCGCGGCCAGGGACGCCCAGGCAGCAGCTTGAAACCGCAACGGGCTCCCCTAAAAAGCCAGTCAGCCCCCGCCGGCGAGCGTATCGCCCGCGGGGCTGTTTTGTTGTAGCATGATGCCTCTGCCTCAAAATCAACCGCACCCGATCGTGCTGGACAGGAGGGAGTCATGAGCTCCGTTTCCGATACCGCGCTGAATGTGGCCGACCAGAAGATCGAGACCACCCCTCAGGAGCAGAAGACGGAAGTGAATGCCGAAGTCGTGGAGTTGGGCAAGGTGTCGGACACCCGCGGCGGGTGGCTGGGCAATAAAGTCGACACCGGCCTCGGCGTGCAGATATATTGACTCTCCGCCACGCTACCAACTCTTGCTGACGTCGACGCTGGCGACGCGGCCGATGGCCTGCACGTTGTAGAGATCATAGCCGAACTGGTTGTCGACGAACGGTGGATCGCGGTTGAACACGTTCACCGCGTTGAGGGAAATTTCCAGACCGCTCAGCCACCGGGCGCTTGGCCGCGGCCGATAGTAGGCTCTGACATCCACGGTCGTCCACGGAGAAACCCTCGGGATCAGGGCGCTCCCGGGGTTCTCGTAGCCACCGGTATAGTTGATCGCCAGATCCAGTCCCGGCCCGGGCGACTCCGGGCCCCTGCGGCTCCACCCGACCATCCCACGGAGGCGCAGCCCCAATGGGTTGGCAGCCGTGTCGACGATGTTCGTAGCGGTGGAGGTTCCCGTCACCGCCTGATCGAACTTGAAGACGTGGTTCGCGGTGACTCCGAGGTCGAAGGTCCCCCATCCGCTCCTCACGAAGTCGTGCGCTTCCAGATCCAATCCCGTGGTCCGGGTGGTGGCCAGATTCGCCAGGCGGCCATCGATGAAGACCGCGGGCGAGGTGGCGAGGCACGCCGATATCGAGCCCTGATAATCAGGACTGTTGCAGACGGCGGCCACCTGGGCGCTGGACGGATTGCGCGTAATGACCGGCGCCCACTCGGCTTCATCGACCAGAATCGCAAGCGGATTGTCCGCCCCGGGCTGCGCGATGCGGTTCTCGTAGTCGATCGAGTAATAGGTCAGCGACAAGGTGGCGCCCGTCAGGAAACCGGGGGCGAGATCGAAGCCCGCCGTCCACGTCTTGGCCGTTTCCTGCCTCAGATCCGGATTGGAGCCCTGTTCCACCAGAACCAGCGAGCGGCCCGTCGACGACCGCGGATCGGAAAGAACGATCAAGCCCGCCCCGTCGCCCGCGGTGTCGTACAGATTGTCGAGTGTCGGGGCGCGAAACGATCGTCCCCAACTCGCCCGCAGCTTCACGACCTGCGCGGGCACCCATTGAATCCGCACTGTCGGATTGAAGGTGCCGCCGAAGTCGCTGTAGTGCTCGTAGCGCCCCGCCACGTTCAGCTCCAATCGAGGCGCCGCGCGCGGATTGTCCGCATCCCCGATCAGCGGCAGAGCGAGTTGCGAGAAAAGCGCGGCGATGTGGCGGGAGTAACGCTCCGGGATCGTCTGCTCCATGGGATCGAGTGGGTCCGCGACATCGTGGAACAGAGCCTCCTCCCTCCGTTGGAAGCCCACGGCGAGCTTCGCATCTCCGGCCGGCATCCTGAACAGCGATCCCTCGGCCACCAGGCGG
Organism: Steroidobacteraceae bacterium; assembly: GCA_035552895.1. Taxonomy (GTDB): domain Bacteria; phylum Pseudomonadota; class Gammaproteobacteria; order Steroidobacterales; family Steroidobacteraceae; genus 13-2-20CM-66-19. The sequence continues at coordinate 26,414 of DATNEU010000063.1, read as the reverse complement.
GTGGACTCGATGCTGGACATCATGTGCAGCGGAAAGTCGTGCTCGATCGCCGCCAGCGTTCGCGGGTTGTTCGAGCCGAACGGGTCGAATGCCGTAGCCGGATCCGAGTCGGCCAGGCTGGCCATCAGGGCAGCGGGATCGGCGACATCATAGTCATCGCTCCGTAGAGACTGCCGGCCATACGATTCACTCAGCGTGGCCTGCCAGGTATCCCCGAATTGCAGGTTCAGCCCCGCCGTTCCCACGTATACCTGAGTCTTGGCGGCGAAGGCACCTGGCCCGAAATCGCGCGCGAAGCTGTAGGCGACCAGCGCGTAAGGCACCTTGCTGAAGGGATTCACGTAGTAGGGGTTGGACGGCGGGACGGCCAGGAGCTTCGTGTCGGGAAAGGTGCGCTCCAAGGTATCGCGCTGCGCGAAGCGGCCCTCGACGAACAACTGGACTCTCCTGCCGATGTCCTGGGCCGCCGTCCCATACAACTCATGGGTCCTGACTTCCGGAAAGATATCCACCTGGGCGAACTGGTTTTGCAGATTGATGGCCGGAAGCAGCGCCGCCGCGGTCAGCTCCTCACCATGTTGCGCGGCCGGAGCGCCGTAGAGCGGCAACAGCGTGGCGGGATTGAGGATGTTACCGGGATCGCTGTAATAGGTATCGTAGTTGCCACCGCCGTAAGGAGTCTTGTCCGCGTCAGCCGCATACCGACGCTCTGACGCAGCGAGCGGTGTCATGTCGGAGTATTCATAGGCCAGCATGGCGTGTCCGCTGCTCCAATGGGTCCCCCAGAGCTGCGATGCCATGATATCCCGCAGCCCCCCGATCGCAGACCCATATCTCACCTGTGTCTCCTCACCCTGGAAGTCGTTCCGCATGATGATGTTGATGACGCCGGCGACGGCATCGGATCCATAAAGCGCTGAAGCGCCGTCCGGCAGCACCTCGATGCGCTTGACCGCGCTCCACGGGATCGTGGACACGTCCACGAAGTCCCCGTTCAGTCCCGAAAGCGGTTGCCGTTGCCCGTTGACCAGCACCAACGTCGCGCCCACGCCCAGGCCGCGCAGATCGAGACCCGCGCCATATTGGTAGTTGGAGTCAATCCCGAGATCCTCACGCGGACCATTGAGAGAGATCATCGGCAGCGAATAGACGGCATCCTGAACCGTAGGGAAGCTCGCCATGGCGAGTTGCTGCCGCTTCAGCACCATGACGGGCGCCACGGCGTCCTGTACACCCGGAATCAGGCTGCCCGTGACATCGACCTGCTCCAACCGCGCCTGCTCTTCCTCTGCCGGCGGACTTCGATGCGCCGGCGGCGGCGCATGCTGCGCGGCCGTCAACACGCGGGCATCGGGCGGCTGCGCGGCCGGCACGACATCGAAGGAGTTGTCGGCATAGAGCCGGTACGTGTAGCCGGTTCCCTTCAGCAGCAGCGCGAGCGCCTGCGAGCTCGTCATGACGCCCGCGACGGGATTGCTTTTCGCCTGCTCCATTGCGGGAGTCGGCGAGAATCCCGGCTTGATGCCGGACTGGTCGTAGAAATCGATGAGGGCCTGCGGCAGAGGCTCCGCGGGGAGGTTGAAATGCGCGACCGGCTCATCGGCGCGGGCATCCGCCACGATCGCCAGGGATGCCAGTGCCGTGTACAGAACATACAGCAGCGTCTGCACAGCGAGCGAGCTAATCCTTTCCATCTTCCGAACCGCTGCTGCCCTGTCTAACCGGCCCCTAAGTCATTGTAATTGATAATTCTCCAACTAACCGCACTGTATCAGAGCGGCGGCCGTCGCGATACCGAACCCGCGTTCGGTTGTTTTCCACATCCGGCCCGCGAGGCCGGGATCCGGCTCACGGAACCTGCGGGGTTGCCGGCCGAGGCTTCCTGAACGGTCGTTCAGCATTGCCCCCGTCGCCACGGCCGTGCCGCAGCCCAAGGCCCTCCCCGGCGGGCCGCAGCGCGCTACCGCGACCCAGTCTTGCGCTCCAAGCCCGCGATTTTCCGGCATAACTCCGCCGTCGCATCGACGATCCCGGGCCCCAACCCGCTGAGCCGCTCGTCCTCGAAGGCCAGCAGCCGGCCGGTCTTCACGGCCCGCAGGAACGGGAAGCGCTGCCACTGCGCCAGCCACGCGGCCCCCCTTCCCGGAGGCGCCGCGGCAATGATGATGTCGGGATTGCGGGCGATCACCGCACCGAGACCGATTGCCGGCGCCCGCTGCGGCAGGTCTGCAAACACATTGCGCGTCCCACAGACACGCAGCGCGTCGCTCATCAGCTCCTTGCTTCCCACCGTGTAAAGCGGCCGGTCCCAGACTTCCAGCAGCACGGTGGGCGGGTGACGCACCCTTCCGTACGCCTGGCGCAGCGCCGCCAGCTTCTCCTCGAGCGCATTCGCGGCCCGGTCGGCCGCCGCGTTCGTACCCGCCAACCGTCCGAGGCGCCGCAGCGATCCCCCGATACCATCGAGCGTGACAGTCTCCTGCCGGTAGACCGGAACCCCCAAGCGCTCGATGTTGGCGATCTGCACAGGGTTATTGCCGTCCGGCCACACCACGACCACGTCGGGCCTGGCGGCGATCAGCTGCTCCATGTCGATGGCGCTGGCAGTCCCTATCTTGGGCAGCGCCTTCTCGGAGGCCGGCTGGCCCGAGTACTCGATCGTCGCCACGAGCTGGCCGGCCGCTCCGGCGGCGATCAGCATTGCGGTCGGACCGGGCGCCAGACTGACGATCCGCCGCGGCGGATAGCGGACCGTCACCCGGCGCCCAAAGTCATCCATGACCGTAACGCGTGGGCGAACAGGTTCAGCAGTTTGGACAGTCTTCTGACGTTCCAACCCAACGTTGGATGCAGCGTCCACGGTGGAGGCGCAACTCAACGCAACCAGAGCGGATGAGCTCGCCACGAACCCGAGCCGGCGCCATCCATTCATGAATCACCTACGATGGCCGCCGCCCATTCCAGTATCGGCCGCAATCGCGCCGATGTCAGGGCAAAAGCCGCGTCACGATCAACCCAGCGCCACTCGTCGTGCTCCGCCCGTCCGAGCTCTGCGCTGACCGGCAAAATGATCTTCTCCGTACCCGTGGCAGCCAGATAGTACCTCGCAATCTTGCGGTTGCCGTAAGGCGCCGTCTCCCGGTACGCCTCTCCCCACCTGAACTCCAGGTCCACGATCGACGCTTCCTCGCGCACCTCACGCCGCGCGGCGAGCAGGGGATCCTCGCCGGGCTCGACCATGCCTTTGGGGAAATCCCAGTTTCGATACGCACGCAGCATCAGGAACAACCAACCCGCCGCGCCGCGTCTTACGACGACGACTCCCGCGGAGAGACGATTCCCTCCTCGCGCGTATTCGGTACCTTGCCCGTGGATCGCCGTCGGCACAACGGCCCTACACGCGCTCCGGCTCCGCCTCCAACAGGCTGGCCGCTCCCTCTTCGACCACCTTCGCCAGGCCGATCGCCTGCGGCAGCACCTGCCTCGCATAGAAGTGCGCCGTCTGGATCTTCGACCGATAGAACTCCTGGCCGGCCGAGCCGCGCCCCGCGGCGGCGATGGCGGCCGACTTCGCGAGCAGCCAGCCGCTGATCGCGAGCCCGGAGAGCTTCAGGTAGGGCACGGCGACGGCGAGGGCGCGCTCCGGCGCGGCGGCCATGTCGGCTACGATGGAACGGGTCGCCGATTCCAGGAGGCCGACGGTTGCGAGCGCCGCATCGCGGGCTTCCTGCGGCGCGCCTGCGCCGGGGTCGAGCGTCTGCAGATCGCGGCGCATGTCGGCGAGGAGCGCCGTCATGGCGGCGCCGCGGTCCCGGCCGATCTTGCGTCCGAGGAGATCGTTGGCCTGGATGCCGGTCGTGCCCTCGTATATCGTGGTGATGCGCACGTCGCGCACGTACTGCGCCGCGCCGGTCTCCTCGATGAATCCCATTCCGCCGTGGACCTGGATGCCGATCGCGGCGACCTCGTTGGCGGTCTCGGTGCTCCAGCCCTTGACGATCGGGATCAGCAGATCCCCGCGAGCCTGGGCGGCCGCGCGCACGGCGGCTTCCGGGTGGAACGCGGCGAGGTCGAGCTGCTGCCCGGCATAGAAGCCGATGGCGCGCGAGGCCTGGGTGCAGGACTTCATGGTCAACAGCATGCGCCTGACGTCGGGGTGGTGAATGATCGGCAGGCGGCGCGTGTCCCCCGCGCCGACGGGCCGGCCCTGCAGGCGCGTACGCGCGTAGTCCACCGCCTGTTGGAAAGCGCGCTCTCCCACGGCGTAACTCTGCACGCCCACCCCCAGGCGGGCGGTATTCATCATGATGAACATGTACTCCAGGCCGCGATTGGGCTCCCCGACGAGGTACCCCGCGGCGCCGCGGTCGTGGCCGAGCTGCATGACGCAGGTCGGGCTGGCGTGGATGCCGAGCTTGTGCTCGATCGATACGCAGCGGACCTCGTTGCGCTCCCCGAGCGAGCCATCGGCATGGACCAACACCTTCGGCACGATGAAGAGGGAGATGCCCTTCACCCCCTCCGGGGCGCCTTCGATCCGCGCCAGCACCATGTGGATGATGTTGTCGGTGTAGTCGTGCTCGCCCCAGGTGATGAAGATCTTCTGCCCGAAGAGGCGGTAGTGATCGCCCTCCGGGACCGCGCGGGTGCGCACCTGCCCGAGGTCGGAGCCGGCCTGCGGCTCGGTGAGCACCATGGTGCCGGTCCATTCCCCGCTCGTCATTCTGGGCAGGAAGAGCCGCTGCTGCGCCTCGGACGCGCAGAGCTCGAGCGCATGCACGGCGCCGTGGGTCAGCATCGGACAGAGCTCGAAAGCGAGGTTGGAAGCCCCCCAGATCTCCTGCACGGCGCTGCTCAGCGGCTGCGGCACGCGCTGGCCGCCGAACCGCGGGTCGGCGCCGAGCTGCTGCCAGCCGCCGCTCACGTATTGCCGGTACGCCTCCTTGAAGCCCTTCGGGGTCGTGACGCCCTCGGGCGACCAGTGCGCCCCCTCGCGATCCCCGGGGCGGTTGAGGGGATCGAGCACCGTCTCGGCGAGGCGCGCGGCCTCCTCCAGGATCGCCGCGCCGACCTCGTCGCTGTAATCGGCGAGGGCGGGACAGGCGGCGAGCTGTAAGATGCCGAGCAGCTCCTCGAGCACGAAACGCAATTCCTCGAGCGGCGCGCGATACATGACTCGTCTCCGGCGGGGCGGTGAGGGTGCCGATGACCGGGTAGTTTAGCCGCCCCGGCGGCCCAATCCTACTGGCCAGTAACCTCTATGCCGGCGAGTAGAATTCACGGCGCTGCCAGCGCGGGAATGACGCTGGCGGCGAGAAACTCCACGAAGAGCCGCACGCGCGGGTCCGCTTCGAGGACCGCCGGATAGAGCGCGTGCAGGGCGGCCGCGGGCGGTGCGGTCCACTCCGGCAGCACGGCCCGCAGCCGGCCGGTGGCGAGGCCCTGGCGGCAGAGGAACCCGGGCAGCAGGCCGATTCCGAGTCCCGCCGCCGTGGCCGCGTGCAGCACTGCCGGGTCACCCACCGCGAGCTTGGGCGACAACGCGACCTCCGCGCGCTGGGCGCCGCGGCTCAGCAGGAGCCGGAATTCCGCCAGCTCCGCCGGCTCCGGCGTCAGGAGGTCGTGGCCGCGCAGGTCTTCGGGACGTACCGGGGTGCCGCGGCGCTCGAGATAGCCAGGCGTCGCGCAGAGCACCGCGGGTGGCGCGCCGAGGGCGCGGCATGAGATCGCTGGATCCTCCGCAGGCCGGGTGCGGATGGCGATGTCCCAACCGCCCTCGGTATCGGCTCCATCGAGCGCCACCTCCAGCGGAATGTCCGGAAAGCTCTCGAGGAATCGGGGCACGAGAGGAGTCAGCAGCAGGCGGCCGTATATCGGATCGGAAACGATGCGCAGCGGCCCGCTCGCCGGCGCCTGCAGCTTCGCAATCGCCGCCCGCGCCGCGTCGCACTCCTCGGTCACGCGCCTGGCATGGGGATACAGAAGCCGCCCGGCCGCGGTCAGCGAGAGCCGCCGGGTGGTGCGCTCCAGGAGGCGAACACCGAGCGCCTGCTCGAGATCGGCGATCGCACGGCTGACCGCCGCCTTCGGCACGCCGAGCGCGCGGGCCGCGGACGAGAAGCCATTGAGGTCCACGACCTTGGCCAGGACGGCCAGTTGTGCGGGTGCCCAGAGCTGACTCAAGCCGGGTGCAATCCCTCGAAAGTGGGAGACTATTGTTTCACCCGGGGGGCACGCACGCCAGGGTTTCCGCGGCCTAATATGCTTGCAGCAACCGTCCCAGCCACCTGCCAGGGGAAGCGCATGAAGATCTCCGTCCACGCCGTATCCGTCGAGCTGCTCGCCAACACCCTTGCGAACCTCTCGCACCTGCTCGAGAAGGGCCATGCCCATGCCGTCGCCCGCAAGTACGACCCCGGCCTGCTCCTCGCCGCGCGTCTCGCGCCCGACATGTTCCCGCTGACGCGCCAGGTCCAGATCGCCACCGACATGACCAAGTTCGGTGTGGCGAGGCTCGCCGCAGTGGAAGCGCCGAAGTTCGAGGACACGGAGCAGACCTTCGAGGAGCTGCGCGCGCGCATCGCGCGCACGATCGATTTCATCAAGGGTGTGCCGGCGAGCGCGCTCGAAGGCTCCGAGGATCGCGACATCAAGGTGCCGGCCCGCGACCGCACGCTCGAATTCAAGGGGCTGCAGTATCTGATCCGCTGGGTGATTCCCAACGCCTTCTTTCACGTCACGAGCGCTTACGCCATCCTTCGGGCGAGCGGCGTCGAGCTCGGCAAGAGCGACTTCCTCGCGGGCAGCGGGCCCGGATTTAGTCAAACTCCCTGATACCGCGCGGCAAGAAACCATGCGCGGCAGGCGGCTGAACTAGACCTGCTTCACGGCAGCGCCGGGAGTATGCTGTCACTCTAAAAGCAATCCGACGCCAGAAATATCTCGTCCGCGATGGGGAAGGTTTTGCAGCCACAGAACGCGCTTCCGGCCCGCCCGCCCGCCGGCGCTTCGGCATCCGGCGCGGAGCCGGCCACGGCGGAGGCCCTGGGCTGGCAGTTGCGCGCGGCGCTGCCGCCGATGCGGCTGCACTCCGTGTCGATTTATGACAGTCAGGGCAACGTTCTCTGGCTGAGCGAGGGCGCCCTCGGCCCCGATGAGCACTCTCTCGTTCTCGATGCGCTGGAGATGCACGCGGCCGACGCTGGCAAAACCTACTGCGAGAACGGGCTGGAGGACGGGCGTCTCGCGGCATTTCTCGCCATTCGCGCGCCCCAGGGGCATCTCGTCGGGCTCGTCATGATCCTCACCGACTTCAAGTCGGGCGGCGATGGCCTCATGGACCGCATCATGTCGGCGCCGACGCGCACCATCATGCAGAAGCTCGCAGTGTTGTTGCGTCCCGCGGGCCCGCGTCGACCCGACGCCGACCCGACAGCGCTGGTCCTTTCCCTTGCGGAAGCCGACGTGCCCATCGCACCGCCGGAACCGAAAGGCGCAGCGGTCCCCTCCCCCGCGCGAGCGGCCGCCGCCTCGCCAGGCAAGGCGGATACCGAGCTCACCGCGCGGGCGGTAAACGACATATTGGAATTCGAGCTGACCGACACACCGGTCGCGACGCGCGCGCCGGCAATGAGAGCGCCGGTGCCTGCTCAGCCCGCCGCTCAGCCCGCCGCTCACCCCGCCGCTCCACCGCCCCCCGCGGTCAACGGCCATTCCCATGCGCCCGCACACCCTGCCTCTATTGCCCACTCCGGCAGCGTGCCCACGCTGAAGCCCGCCCCGCTGGCGGATACCGGCACGTCGCGGGTGCCCCGTCATCAGGCCCCGGCGGACACCGGCGCCTCGCGCACATCGATGCCCCCGGCAGCGGCTGATACGGGCAGCGCGCGGACCCTCAAGCCGCCCGCGCCGGCCGAGACCGGCCACTCCCGATCCCTCGCCGGGCCGGCGCAAACCGGTACCTCGGGTACCTCGCGCGCGCTTTCGCTCGACCCCGCCCTGGTCACCCTGGAGATGCTGCCCTTCGTGAAGCTGCGCTCCGGCGGGCGCACGCGGCGCTTCGAGCTGGTGCCGAGCGGCTCGTCGCGGGAGCTACGCGATCCCGCGGTGCTCGACTGCCTGGCCGTGCAGCGCCTGCTCGCCTGGCTGGGCGGCCACCGTGCCGCCTGGACGGTGGAGCCCGCGAGCTTCACGCTCAACCTGTCCATCGCCACCCTCGAAGACGAAGGCTTCCTGAAGCAGGTCGCCGCGGGATTGCAGAGCCACGGCGTCCCGCCCGACACGGTGGGCTTCGAGATCGCCGAGCCGCTCTGCACCCAGCGCCGGGCGCAGGTGGAGCGCTTCATGGCGGCGTGCGACAAGCTCGGCTGCTTCGTCATCATCGACGACTTCTCCTTCGATTCCGCAGTGGTGCCGCTGCTGCGCTCCAAGGCCCTGCGGCTCGTGAAGATCGACGCGCGGCTGACGGCTGCCGCACTGCGGGACAAGCTCTCTCAGGCGATGGTCGTGGCGGTTGTCCAGGCCGTAAAGGTGCTGGGTATCCACTGCGCCGCGCAGCAGGTGGACTCGCAGGCGGCGCTGCAGTGGCTGACCGCCGTCGGGTGCGACTTCGCCCAGGGTCCCATGCTGGCCCGGCAGCAGCCGCTCGACGGGCTCCTCGGCCCAGCTTCCTGATTTTCCCCGGGAATTGTTCCTGAGTATGATGGTCCGTGGGGGACACGGTAAATCATGCTCACACTCTCGCAACTGCGCTCCAATCGCAATCGCCTCTTCTGGCTGCTGCATGCCACCGGATGGCTGGCCTACGGCCTGACGGTCTACTTCGGCTTCCTCTTCTACAAGAAGCCCGCCAACCTCGGGCCCGTGATCGCCATGGCGGCCGCGGCGGGATTCGTGCTGTCGGCGCCGATGCGCTACATCTACCGCGCCATCTGGGGTCACGGCGAGCGCTGGGTCATCCCCGTTGTGCTCGTGACCTCCTACGCCACGGCGCTGCCGCTGCGCATCGTCATCAACATCGCCTACCAGCACTTCTGCGATCCGAAGAGTCACTTCGACTCGATGTTCGACCTCTTCGAGGGAGCGCTCATCTCCACCTACCTGCTGCTCTGCTGGAGCGGGCTCTACTTCGGCATCAAATACTACGAGTCGAAGCAACAGCAGCAGGAGGCGGTGTTCAAGGCCGTGACGCTGGCGCAGGAAGCGCAGCTGAAGATGCTGCGCTATCAGCTGAATCCGCACTTCCTCTTCAACACCCTCAACGCCATCTCCACGCTCATCCTCGACAATCAGAACCGCACGGCGAACCACGCGGTCATGCGACTCTCGGAGTTCCTGCGCTACACGCTCGACCAGGATCCGATGAAGCGCGTGACGTTGGGGCAGGAGATCGAGGCGCTCGATCTCTATCTGGGCACGGAGCGGCTGCGGTTCGGCGAGCGCCTGCGGCTCGAGTACGCGATCGAGGGGCCGGCTCTCGATGCTTTGGTTCCAAGCCTGCTGTTGCAGCCGCTGGTCGAGAACGCGTTGAAATACGCAGTCTCCCCCCGCGAGCAGGGCGGCATGGTGCGCATCGAGGGCCGTGCGCGGGGCGCGATGTTGGAAATCAGCGTGATCGACGACGGCCCGGGACTGGACGACCACTCCCGGCCCGCGGAGCGCCGCGGCGGAGTGGGACTGCGCAACACGCGCGAGCGGCTGGCCGTGCTATACGGTGACAGCTTCCGCTTCGCCGTGCTCAACAGCAGCTCGGGCCTCCGGATCGACCTGGCGCTGCCTCTGGAAACGGTCGCCCGTGAGGAAGCGGCACCGCGCGCCGCCGAACCCCGTTACCGGCGACCGTTGCACATCGCGCAGGGCGCCGGAGCGTGAGGATCCGCACCGCGATCGTCGACGATGAGCTTCTCTCGCGGCGCGGCATCGCGCTGCGGCTGCAGCAGGCGTCGGATTTCGAGCTGATGGCGGAGTGCAGCAACGGCCGCGAGGCCCTGAGCATGCTGCAGCGGGAACGGCCGGATCTGGTCTTCCTGGATGTGCAGATGCCGGTGCTCTCGGGCTTCGATGTGTTGGCCCAGCTGCCGCGGGATCTCATGCCGCTCGTCGTCTTCGTCACCGCCTACGATCAGTACGCGGTGCGGGCGTTCGAGGCGCGCGCGATCGACTACTTGCTCAAGCCCATCGACGATCGCCGGTTCGATGCCACTCTGGAGCGGGTGCGCCAGAGCGCCAGCGCCCGCAATGCCGCCGACCAGCGTGACCGGCTGCTGCAGATCGTGGCCGAGATCAGCGGCACGGGAGAGATCGCGCTCGATGAGCTGCTCGAGCACGGCACGGCCGCCCTGGGCGTGCGCCAGCCGCAGGTGCTGCCGATCCGTCAGGGCCGCAAGACCGTACGGGTGCCGATCCCGGCGATCCAGTGGATCGATGCGGCGGGCGATTACATGTGCGTGCACGCCGAGGGCGATACCCACATCCTCAGGGGCACGATGAAGGAGCTGGAGGAAATCCTCGATCCGCGGCTCTTTCAGCGCGTGCACCGGTCGACGATCGTCAATCTGCGCTTCGTCAAGAGCCTGCGCGCCCACATGAATGGGGAATACTTCCTCACGCTCGAGGGCGGGCAGGAGCTCAAGCTGTCACGCACCTACCGCGACAAGGTCGAGCACTTCCTCGAGCGTCACGCGCTGCGGCGGAACGCGCCCGTCGAGTAGTTGACGCCGTAGCAATCCACCACCCGGATGCCGTTGCGCCCGCCCGTCTTGGCGGCGTAGAGCGCTTCGTCCGCGAGCTGCACGGCGCCTTCGGGGCTGCGGCCCTGATGGGGGCTCACGATAGACACTCCGATGCTCGCGGTCACGACTCCTGCGGGCGAGTCCTCGTGCTGGATTTCGAGCGCCTGGATGCTCTCGCGCAGCTGCTCGGCGATCTCGCGCACGTGCTCGGCGCCGAGGTCGTAGAGCGCCACCAGGAATTCCTCACCACCATAGCGGGCGGCGACATCGAGCGGCCGGCGCGCGAAGCGCTGCACCACCTGCGCCACGCGCCGCAGCGCCCGGTCCCCCGCCTGGTGCCCGTAGCGGTCGTTGTAGGCCTTGAAGTGGTCGACGTCGATGAGCAGGAGCGCGAGCGAGCGGCGGTCCCGCATCGCCTGCTGCCACAGGCGGTCGTAGTCATCATCGAAGGCGCCGCGGTTCTTCAGCCCGGTGAGGCCGTCGCGTGCCACCATCTCGCTGAGCACTCCGCGCTCGAGGAACGACGTGCGCAACTGGCGCTCTATGCCCCGGTAGACGAACGCGCCGACGGCGCTGGTGATCACCAACTCCGTCGTGTAGTAGACGACGTCGGCGGCGGGCCACCCGGCGTGCGCCATCGCGAGGCCGAGCGCGCCGACCATGACGGCATCGGCCAGCAACGCCTCGCGGAAGAGCTGCCCGCCGAGAAAGAAGACCGCGATACTGAAGGTCGTCAGGAAACAGAAGGGCTCCGGATGTCCGGCGATGCGCCGGTCCGCCACGCCGATTGCGGCCACTGCGGCGATCAGGGGCAGGAGCACTCTCGCGGCGGGCAGGTACAGGCGCTCATAGAGGCGCCCCCACGAGACGCCCGCCAGCGCCACACACGTGGGGATCACGAGTCCGAGCCACCCGAGCGCCACCTCGCTCAACGGCACCGAATCCAACACTGTCATCTTGACGGCGACGGCGACGGCGAGCAGACCCAACGCGAGCTGAAAGAAACGCACGCGCGTGCGCGCGCTCTTCAGGTGAAACGACTGGAAGAGCCGCTCGAGATCGGGCGCGAAGCGCAGCTCCGGGAAACCGCGGCGCAGCTCCTGCGCGAACGCGGAATCCGGAAAGCTCTCGTGCTCGAGTGGCGCGGGAAAATTCATTGCACTGGCAATTTAGCGCAGCCGGCCGGGCCGGAATGTGACGCAGTACCGGTGCGGCATCTCGCTCGCCGGCGGCGCAAGTGCGACCGGGGTCACGGTTCGAGGACGGGCTGGTCCTGATCTGTGAGGCGGCGCGTTGGCTTGTTTCGGCCCGCGTTGCAGGATGAGGGTTACGCTTGCCGGAGGTCGTCCCGAGACATGATGGATCCCAGATCCCGTCCCCTTCCCGAGCCGCTGACGGATCTGCCGGTGGAAGCTCCTCTCGATGCGGCGAGCTCGCCCCCGAAGGAGTCCCGCACCGCCGGCCGTGTCGCCGCGCCTGGACCGGCATCGGCATCACCGCCGGCACCGGGCGAGGCGACTCCAGAGGAGGTCGCACACGCCGAGAAGCTCCTCCTCCTCCTGGCGGGCGCGCAATCGCCACCGCCGCCGAAATCGGCCGCCGTCACGTCCGCGACACCATCCCCGAGCGCACCCCCTCCGGCCGAGGGTACGCCGCCACCAGCATCCCGCGCCCCGGAGCTGATGGACCGGGACTTCATCGAGCGCAATCAGGTCGTGGAGCGCTACCTCTCCGGTCGGCTGCCCCTCAAGGGCGCGACCGACTTCGAGCGCTTCTGTCGCGAGCACCCGGAGCTGCTCGATGAGCTCGGCATCCCCGAGCGCGTGAACGCGGCGCTGCGGCTGCTCGAGGCCGGCGGCAAGCCCGAGCCCTGGGCGGAGCCCCCGAAGCGCTTCTGGCAGAAGCTCGAGATCTTCCTCGGCCTGCTGGGCGCCTCCCTGGTGCTGGCCATCGTGCTCGCGATCGTCGCCAACGGCAGCGCCCAGAAGAGCCGCCGCATCATCGCGCTGCAGCAGGAAGCGACCGAGCGCCCGCTGGAGCCCGCCGCCAGCACGCGCGACATCCGCCTCCTCCCGAGCCGCAATGGCGCCTCGGAGACGCCCGCCATCGTGATCGGGGGCGGCAGCGAGGGTCAGCTCGCCGACTTTCGCATCGACGAGTCGCGCTCCCCCTATCGTACGTTCCGCATCACCATCGACCGCATCGATCAGGGCCGCGTCGGCGTCATCGATCGCCTCGGCAAGGATTCCGACGGCAACCTCAGGATTGCGCTCAACGACACCGCGCTCGGCCCTGGTGACTACCAGCTCACCATCGAGGGCCTGAACTGGCAGGGTCAGCCACAGCCCGACTCCTGGGTCACCATCGGAATCCGGGCAACCCAGTGAGCCCACTGCGCCCCGAAGTCTTCGTGGCTCGGCAGCCTATCTACGACGCTTCCATGGCCGTCGTAGCGTACGAGCTGCTCTACCGTGCGTCCTCTTCCAGCCGCACCGCACAGATCGGCGATCCCGGGGGCGCCACCCTGGAGGTGATCACCGGCGCCGCGCTGGAGATCGGCCTCGACCGGTTGGCCGGCGGACTACCGGTGCACATCAACTTCCCGGACGAGTTGCTGGTGAAGTTGCCCGATCTGCCGCTGCAGGCCGGACGCGTCATCATCGAGGTCCTCGAGGACGTGCGCGCCACTCCTCAGGTCCTGCAGGGCATCCGCACGCTGCGCGCGCGTGGCCATCGCATCGCTCTCGACGACTTCACGCCGCAAAACAGCGACCCGCGCCTCCTCGAAGTGGCGGATATCGTCAAACTGGAGATCACCCATCCTCCCGCCGACGAGCTGGGGCGCCTGTCGCGGGAGCTGCGGGCCGCCGGCTTCGAGCTCATCGCCGAGAACGTCGAGAGCCGCGAGGAATTCGAGCGTTGCGTGGAGCTGGGATTCAAGGGCTTTCAGGGCAACTTCCTGCAGCAGCCCGAGACCTTCAGTGCCCGTCGCGTACCGGTGAACCGCCTCGGCGCGCTGCGCCTCGCGTCCGCGCTGCAGAGCGAGGACTACTCGCTCGATGAGGTCGAGCGGCTGCTGAGCCAGGATGTGTCGCTCTCCTACAGGGTCCTGCGCTGCATCAACTCGAGCTACTACAACCTGCCGCGCCGGATCGAGTCGATCCGCCAGGCGATCGTCATCCTGGGGCTCGACACCCTGCGCCAGCTCTGCGGCCTCTTGTGCCTGCAGGGACTCGACGATCGCCCGCCGAGCCTGCTCGTGCAGGCCATGACCCGGGGGCGCATGTGCGAGCAGCTGGGCAAGCTCGCCGGCGCGCGCGATGCCGGGCCCTTCTTCATCACCGGTCTCTTCTCGCTCCTCAACGCCATGCTGGGGCTCCCGACCCGCAAGGTGGTGGAAGAGCTGCCGCTCACGCCCGCGGTGGTGCAGGCGCTCGTCGCGGGCGAAGGACCCCTCGGCGCCGCGCTCCAGTGCACTCGCGCCTACGAGCGCGGCGTCTGGGACCATGCGGTCTATGCCGATCTGGCGCCGCATCTGATCCGCGCCGCATACGTCGATGCGCTTTTCTGGGCGGAGCAGGCGCGAGCAGTATTGGCCGCATAGTCGCCGGGCACGGACTCTGCTGAACCGGCCGATCCCGGTCGCCGATGATGGAGGTCCCCATGAGCCAGTCACCCGGACACCAGAAGTGGCCCGATCACAAGGTGCGCGAGACACCGGTCGAGAGGCAGGTCACGGTCGAGCTCAACGGGCAGATCGTCGCCGATTCGCGCAACGCGATCCGCGTCGATGAGGATGGGAGCCCGGCGCGCTATTACTTCCCGCGGAGCGATGTCAGGATGGAGAAGCTCGAGCGCACTGACACGACCAGCCAGTGTCCCTTCAAGGGCACGGCGCACTACTTCAGCCTCTCGATGGATGGCGGCGGCACGGCCGGCGTCCGTGCCGGGATGCTGCGAGATGCCGCATGGAGCTACGAGGAGCCCTTCGACGAGCATGAGGCTTTGAAGGACAGGCTCGCGTTCTACGACGACAAGTACCGCGACATCCACGTGCGCGTGAGCTGACAGCTCGCCCGCGGGGCGAGGCGGGCTATCCGCCGTCGTGCGCGTGCTGGTGGTGGACGTCGGGATAGTGCGGGTGGCTGTGGGTCAGCAGTGCATGAGTGTGCTCGTGCGTATGCGGCTCCCGGCCATCCCAGTCGAAATCGTGGGAGTGTTGGTGATGCTCGTCGTGTACGTGGCGATGGGTGTGCGTCATGGGCCGATGCGTATGCACGTGCTCGTGCCGCTCCTGCAGGTGCAGCCACACGCCGGCTCCCATGAGGACCGCCGCCAGCCAGAAGAGCGGCGCGGGGCGCTCGCCGAAGGCGAGAATCGCGATGGCCGCTCCCAGGAAGGGCGCCGTGGAGAAGTAGGCGCCCGTGCGGGCGGCGCCGAGTCCGCGCAGGGCGATCACGAACAGCACCAAGCTGACGCCGTAGCCGAGAAGTCCGACCCCCATGGCCTCCGCTATCCCCGCCGGCGGCGGCAGCCGCTCCGCAAGTAGCAGTGCCAGCCCGGTGTTGACCGCGCCCGCGGTCAACCCTTTGAGGGCTGCCAGGAAGAGCGCATCCGAGGCCGAGACCTTGCGGGTGAAGTTGTTGTCGAGCGCCCAGCAGAGGCAGGCGAGCGCGATGAGTGCCGCGCCCCAGCCGAGCGCAGGCGCATACGCGGCGCCGCGAGCGGCGAGCGCCGCGGCCCCGATCACGATCAGCACCATCCCGAGCACGACCCGCCGATCGGTGTTCTCGCGGAACACGATCCACGCCAGCAGAGCAGTCAACACCGCCTCCAGGTTCAGCAACAGGGAGGCGACCGCCGCGGACGCGCGCGCTAGTCCCAACATGAGCAGCAGCGGGCCGAGCACGCCCCCGAAGCCGATCGCCAGCAGCAGCCAGAGCCACTCGGCGCGCGCCAGCACCGGCTTGCGCCATCCGCGGTCCCGCAACAGGCGCGCAAGGCCGAGCCCGACGCCGCTCCCCAGGTAGAGCAGGCCGGCGAGGAGTATCGGCGAGGTATCCCGCAGGAGCTGCTTGGCGAGCGGCGTGCTGGCCCCGAAGAGGAGCGCCGCTGCGAGCGCCGCGCTTACGGCGGGCGGGAAGGTCATGCGGGCCATTGGCGGGAGGCTACCGTGCCGTCCGCCCGAGGTACATAGCCCGGCCTCGCCGGGGAGGGCCACCCGTCGGTGGTCAGCCGCTCCAGGGAGCCGGGGCGGCCGGCTTGCGCCGCAACGGGGCGGTCAGGCCCGCAAGGATCCGCCTGGCGATCCGCATCTCCCGCGACAACGGCACGCACAGGAACGCCACCTTGCGGATGTAACTCGGAACCGTCCACTGGTACCTGGAGCCGGCAGGAAAGAGATACGTGTCGCCCGCCTGCAGCGCGTGGCGCACGCCGGCGGCATCCTCGATGATGGCGACGCCTTCCAACACGTGAGCGGTCTCGTCCTCATCGTAATGCCAGTCGAACCGGCCCGAGGTGCAGTCCCACATGAAGGTTCGGGCGAGCCGGTCGCTGCTGCCGGCGAGGCGCTTGTGCCGTGCAACCGGATGACCCTCGAGGATCCACGCCCGCGGAATCGGCGCGAGCACGAGGCCGAGCGCGTCGTGGCGCAGCGCGCGAGCGCCCTCGATCGAGATGGTTTGCTCCAGGATCTCGAGCTCGACCGTCGCATCGCCGGCCGCCACGTGACACGCGGCGCCGCGTTCTTGCGGTGATTTTCCCATGTCTTTGCTCCTCGACTCTGCCGCTTAACGTAATGCGCCCGGCGTGTTTGAACGCGTGGCGAGCATAGCGGCGGCACGGCCGCGCGTTCTGTGCGTTGGCGCACAGAGGTTGGCGGCCGGCCAGGGGACGCGCTTCAGCGGGGCTGCACGACCGTTACACGATTGCGCCCAGCGCGTTTGCTGTCATAAAGCGCGGCATCGGCCGCCTTGACCAAGGCGTGCAGCGACGTGCGCCGCGAGCCGCGCGACGGCTCGAACGCCGTGACGCCAAAGCTGCCCGTGACCTGCAAGGGCCCGGCGGCGGTCTCGTGCGGGCTGACGCGAACACTCTCGCACAGCCGCTGCGCGATCTGCGACGCCTCCTCTCCTGCGACTTCCGGCAACACGACCGCGAATTCCTCGCCGCCGATGCGCGCCACCCAGTCCTCTCCGAGCCGCAGGCCGCGTGTCAGTCGGGCCGCGAACTCGCGCAATACCTCATCGCCGACATCATGACCGTGGGTGTCGTTGACGGATTTGAAGAGGTCGATGTCGCACATCACCAACGACAGCGGGCGGCGCAGCCGCACGGCGCGCTCCACCTCACGCGGAAACTCGTGCTCGAAGAAGCGGCGGCTGCCGCAGCGGGTGAGCTCATCGATGGTCGCCAGGATGCGATTGTCGGTGAGGGCGAGCTGCAGCGCGGAGGCGAGACCTGCAATGCGCCGCGCGGTCGTCAGATGCGCCCAGAACTCCTCGCCGCCGCCGGCTTCGGCCGGCATGCAGTCGTTCGCGCCGCGCCGAAGGGCCTCGCGCGCCCCGATCTTCCCGTCGACGTCCACGAAGACCACGTGCGAAGCCGAGCCGGCGTGGAGCTGGCGCACCGCCTGCACCAGCTCCAGGCGGTCGGTGAAGAGGAGCGCGTGCGTGCGCCTGCCAAGGAGGACGAGCGCCTCCGTGGCCGAGGGGGCGAGCTCGACCTCGATGTTGGCATTACCCAGCCATTTCACGAACCGCTCGCGTACCTCCTCGGACCCGAGCGCGAGCAGGGCGACCGGGACCGGCGGGTTGCGGCGCAGGATGGTCGAGAGGGTGGAGTGATCCTCGTCCTTGAGCGCATGGTCGAGGAGGGCTTGGCGCTCGAGCAAGTAACTGGCGGTGGCGCTGGCGTCGGAATCCGGCTCCGCCCGCCGGCGCTCGGCCTGGTCCTCTTGCGGTTCTCCACTACGCTCATCCGGGACGATCATGGCAGGCTCCAGCTTGCTCGGCACACAGAAGGTAACGCCCACGCCCGGCTTCCGTGCACCTGTCGCCATTCCCATACAACGTAGCAGGTGGCGTGACCCTCAGACGTCAGCGCGCAACGTCGCAATGGGAGGGTGCCTCAGGACGGAGCGTGTGGCCAGCCAGCCGCTCGCCACCACGATCATCCCCCCGCCCACGACCCCCGTGACGCAGGCCCAGGGACTGAAGACATACGGCAGGCTGAGGACCCGCGTCGTGAGGAAGTAGGCGGCGACCGAGGCGCCGGCGGCGGCGATGAGCCCGGAAAGGACGCCCAGCGCCGCGAATTCGGCCAACACGCTCTGCAGTACGGTGCGGCGGCTCGCGCCCAGGGTGCGCAGTATCGCGCTCTCGTAGCGCCGCTGGTCGCGGCTCGACTGCACCGCGGCGAGCAGCACCGTCAAGCCCGCGAGCAGCGTGAATGCGAACACGCTCTGCACGGCCAACACGGCCTTGTCGAGTACGGCGCGAACGTCCGCGAGCAAGTCATCGATGTCGAATATGGAGACGCTCGGGAACCGCCGCGCGAGCCCGGCCAGCGACTGCGCAGCGCCGGGGGCGAGATAGGCGCTCGTCAGATAGGTGCCGGCCACCTTGTCGAGCAGCCCCGGGGCGAACACGATGAAGAAGTTGGGGTGGAAGCTGTCCCACTTGACCTTGCGGATGCTCGCCACCTTGACGTTGAACGTCTCGCCCGCTATGTCGAAGGTAAGCCGATCGCCGACATGCAGGCCGAGCCACCGCTCGAATTCGGTGGAGATGGAGACGAGCGGCTGGCCGTAATCGGCGGGCGTCCACCAGCGGCCGGCCACGACCCGGTTGTCGGCGCCCAGCGTCGCCGACCAGGTGAGGTTCTGCTCGCGGTTGGCAAACTCCTCGCCGCGATGGTCCGCGAAGCGCAATT
Source organism: Steroidobacteraceae bacterium (assembly GCA_035552895.1). Classification (GTDB taxonomy): domain Bacteria; phylum Pseudomonadota; class Gammaproteobacteria; order Steroidobacterales; family Steroidobacteraceae; genus 13-2-20CM-66-19. The sequence goes on along the minus strand of DATNEU010000063.1, from coordinate 7,749 downwards.
GCTCCACCGGCCGCCCGTCGATCGCGGTCAGCCTGCCGCGGATCATCGGCAGGACGCGCGAAGTTCTCGCTCCCTGCGCGTGCAGGTAGCCCACGAGCCCGTCGCGGCTCTGCGGCGGGATGTTGATGAAGAAATAGTTCGGCAGGTCGGCGGGCAGGCTCCGGCGCCAGTCGCCATCGAGATCGCCGCGGATGATCCCGAGCAGGAGGAGCGCCATGATGCCGGTGCCGAAGGCGACGATCTGCACGATGCCGTCGGCTCGCCGGCGGCTGAGGCTGGCCACTCCATAGCGCCACGCGACCCCAGCGCGGCCCCGCAGCCGCCCGGCCACCACGACGAGCAGCGTACCGGCGAGGACGAGCAGCGCGATGAAGGCGGCAAGCCCCACGGTGAACCACAGGAAGAGCTGCCAGTCGAGCACCACCCAATAGATGAGGAGCGCCACGACGGCCGCTGCCGGCCCGAAGGCCAGCAACACCAGCGGCCGCGGCGGACCGATGTCGCGCCGCAACACGCGGATCGCCGGCACGCGCGAGAGCTGCAGCAGCGGCGGCAGGGCGAAGCCTGTGAGCAGCGCCACCGCGGTCAGCAAACCCATCCCGACGGGCGCCAGGCTCGCCGGCGGCAGCTCCTGGCTGGCAAAGACTCCGCGCAACGCGTAGATGAGCCACTCCTGGGTCGCGTAGCCGATGGCGGCGCCGATCACAGCCGCAACCAGCGCCACGGCGAGTAGCTGAAGGACCGTCAGCGCGATCGTGAATCGCCTCGTGGCCCCCAGGGTCTTCAGCAGCGCCACCGAATCCAGGTGCCGCCCGACATAACGCCGTGCCGACATCCCCACCGCGGTCGCGCAGAGCAGCACCGCGACCAGGCTCGCGAGGCTGAGGAACCTGCCGGCCCGGTCGACCGCGCTCTTGATCTGCGGACTGGTGCTGGAGATGTCGCGCAGGCGCTCCCCGCGATGCCGGTGCGCCCCGAGCCACTGCTTGAAGGCCGCGACCCGATCGGGGCTGCCGGCAAAGAGGGCCGCGTACGTCACCCGGCTGCCCGGCTGGATGAGCTGCGTGCGGGGCAGGTCGGCGGCGTTCATGAGGAGATTCGGGACCAGGCCGGTAAACGTACCGCCCTCGTCTGGCCGGGCGATGAGCACGCGGCCGACGAGCAGCTCGGCGGCGCCGACGCTCAGCCGGGAGCCGACTTGGCCGCCGAGCGCCGCGAGCAGTCTCGAGTCTGGCCATACCTCTCCCGGCGGAGGAATCCCGGACGCTGGCCGGCCCTTCGCGAAGGGCTGAGGCGCCACGGTCACCCTGCCGCGCAGCGGATAGCCGGCGGTCACCGCATTGATGTCGGCGAGCTGACTGCGGTCGCCTTCGAACACCACGCTGAGCAGGCCCGTGGTGCGCGCAGTCAGAAGTCCTCGCTCACGGGCGGCCACCACGTCCGCCTCCCCGATGGGCTGCGGCGACTCCAGGCGGATGTCGGCGGCGAGCACTTGACTCGCCTGCATCGCCACGGCGGAGTCGATCCGGCTGGCGAGGAAGGCGACGCCGGTGAGCGCCGCCACGGCGATGGTGAGGGCGAGAAGCAGCACTCCGAGCTCGCCGGAGCGCCATTCCCGGGACAGCATGCGCAGCGAGAGCAGGACCGCCCGCATGCTGCTTACCCCGAATCCCCGGGCAGCTCCCCGGCTTCCATGTGCACGATCCGCTCGCAGCGGGAGGCGAGCTCCGCGTCGTGCGTCACGAGGACCAGGGTGGTACGGGAATGCGCGTTCATCTCGAACAGCAACTGACCGATCCGGGCGCCCGTCGCCGCATCGAGATTGCCGGTCGGCTCGTCCGCGAAGAGCACGGCGGGCCGGGTGACGAAGGCGCGTGCGAGCGCGACCCGCTGCTGCTCGCCGCCGGAAAGCTGGCGCGGATAGTGGCGCGCCCGGTCTTTGAGGCCTACCTGGCGGAGTGTCTCGAGCGCTGCCTCGCGCGCCCCGGCGTGGCCGGCGAGCTCCAGGGGCAGCATCACGTTCTCGTGGGCGGTGAGCGACGGGATGAGGTGAAACGACTGGAAGACGAACCCGACCCGCTGCGCCCGCACGCGGGCCCGGCCGTCCTCATCGAGGCGGGTGAGGTCGCGTCCCTCCAGGAGCACGCGGCCGGCGCTCGGCAGGTCGAGGCCCGCCAGCAGCGCGAGCAGGGTGGATTTACCCGCCCCCGAGGGTCCTACGACCGCGACCGACTCGCCCGAGGCGATGTCGAGCGAGACGTCGTGCACAATAGTCAACGTCCCTTCGGGACTCTGGACCTGCTTCGTGAGGTGCTCGGCCTTGAGAACGCTGCTGCGAGCCGCTGGCGCCTGGGCGTTCGGCATCGGATTGATGTTCATCGCGCTCCAGACCGCGGTGGCGTCCGACCATACCATTCTCGTGTTCGGCGACAGCTTGAGCGCTGCGCACGGCCTCAGGCCGGAGCAGGGTTGGGTGGCGCTGCTCAGCGCGCGCCTGAAGGCCCAAGGTTACGGGTACCAGGTGATCAACGCCAGCGTCAGCGGTGAGACCACCACCGGCGGTCTCGCCCGGCTGCCGCGGGAGCTACGGCTCACCCGCCCCGGTGTCCTCGTTTTGGAGCTCGGCGCCAACGACGCCCTGCAGGGGCTACCGCTCGGGCTCGCGCAGCAGCGCCTGGCCAGCATGATTCGGCTGGCCGAGGCCGCGCGGGCGCGCGTGCTGCTCGCGGGGCTGCTCATTCCACCGAACTATGGGCCGCGCTACAGCCGCGAGTTCGCGGCGATGTATCCCAGCCTTGCGCGGCAATTCCACACCGCCCTGGTACCCTTCCTCTTGAAGGGGGTGGCGCTGGATCCGAGCCTGATGCAGCAGGACGGCCTGCATCCGAGCGCGCGCGGGGAGCCCCTGGTGCTGGATAACGTGTGGCCGTATCTGAAGCCGATGTTGAAAAAGAGCCGCTGATGGGGGTGCCGATGAACCGATTCTGGCTGAAGTCCTACCCGCCCGGCGTGCCGGCCGACATCGACCCCGCCCGGCTGACTTCCCTTGCGGAGCTGCTGCGCCAGGCGTGCACCGCCTACCGGGATCGCGCCGCGTTCGAGCAGATGGGCCGGATCATGACCTTCGCGCAGCTCGATGAGCTGACGCGCGACTTCGCTGCCTGGCTGCAGGCGGCCGGGATGGCGAAGGGCGACCGGATCGCCATCATGCTGCCCAACACGCTGCAGTACCCCATCGCGCTCTTTGGCGCGCTGCGGGCCGGTCTCATCGTCGTCAATACCAACCCGCTCTACACCGCGCGGGAGCTGCAGCATCAGCTCGAGGACTCCGGCGCGAAGGCGATCCTGGTGCTCGAGAACTTCGCGCACGTGGTGCAGGAAGTGGCCGCGCGAACGCGTCTGCAGAAAGTCCTGGTGACGGCCGCCGGGGACATGCTCGGCGTCCCGAAATCGTGGATCGTCAACTACATCGTGCGGCATCGGCGCAAGCAGGTGCCGCAGTGGCACATCCCCGGCGCCGTGAGCTTCCGCGACGCCCTGCGCGCCGGCCGCAGCCTGCCGGTGAAACCGGTCGACGTGGCTCCCGAGGACGTCGCCTTCCTGCAGTACACCGGCGGCACGACCGGCGTGGCGAAGGGCGCCATGCTGACCCACGGTAACGTCAGCGCCAACATCCTGCAGGCGGAGGCGTGGCTCGCCGGCCGCTTCTCGCACGACGCCGGCGTGCTGATCACCGCCATCCCGCTCTATCACATCTTCGCGCTCACCGCGAACTGCCTCCTCTTCGTGCACCTCGGCTGGAAGAACGTTCTCATCATCAATGCGCGCGACTTCCCGACATTGGTGAAGGAAATGGGCAGGCAGCCGTTCGTATTCTTCACCGGCGTCAATACGCTGTTCAACGCGCTGCTCAACACCCCAGGTTTCGCTTCCATAGATTTCAGTCACCTGCAGGTGACGCTCGGCGGCGGCATGGCCGTGCAGGAGTCCGTGGCGCAGCGCTGGAGGCAGGTCACCGGCAAGATCCTCACCCAGGCCTGGGGCCTCACCGAGACCTCGCCCGCCGCGACCATCAACCCCACGACCGAGGAGTTCAACGGCTCCATCGGCCTGCCCATCCCCTCCAGCGAGATCACCATCAAGGACGACCAGGGCCAGGACCTCCCCCTCGGCGAGACCGGCGAGATCTGTGTCCGCGGCCCGCACGTCATGCGTGGCTACTGGAACCGCCCCGATGAGACCGCCAAAGTCATGCTCCCCGGCGGCTGGTTGCGCACCGGCGATGTCGGCTACATGAACGAGCGTGGCTACATCTTCCTGCAGGACCGCAAGAAGGACCTGATCCTGGTCTCAGGCTTCAACGTCTACCCCAACGAGGTCGAAGCAGTCGCCGCCACGCACCCCGGCATCCTCGAATGCGCCGCCGTCGCCCAACCCGACGAGCACTCCGGCGAAGTCGTCGCCCTTTACGTCGTCCCCAAGGACCCCAAGCTCACGGAGCACGACGTGATCGAGCACTGCCGCAAATCCCTCGCTGGCTACAAGGTCCCCAAGCACGTCTATTTCAGGAAAGAGCTCCCGAAGAGCAATGTCGGGAAGATATTGAGGAAGGAGCTGAGGGAAGTACCACCGTCGTAATCAGTTTCGGCGCTTTCGGCCGCGTCGAATGGCTTCCCTTGGGTTCCGAGGGAGCCGCTGGTCCGAGCGTAACAGATATACTCCCAACGCCACGCGCGTGGCACCTGACTCTTCATGCGACATACTTTCGACTGACTCCCTCCCGCCCGACCATTGCTGAAAGTCTTCGAGGAGCGCCGCCGCGCGGCGAGAAAACCTCCTCAAAAAATAGGCCGCGTCACGCGCAGAAGGAACTACGGAGTCTCTGAATCCGAAGAACGATGGGGAGTCCGGCGTCGGGCTTGATCGGACAACCGTGGAAGCGAAATCTTCGAACATTCTAGCGAGATCGGGTAGCTTATAAGCCAATTCAATGCTGCTTGGACTGCGCGACGAACGCAGTCGCAGTACGCTTGCATTCGCGAATTCGATGACTTCCATTCTTTCCAATTCGCGCAAAACGGCTTTTGGAGTGACATCTCCCCCGTAGAGTTTTACAAGACGCGCAAACGACTTTTTATGCCCCCCATATTTGAGCTCACTAGGTCGTCCACCACGCTTCTGGAAGCGAGGATCCGTCAACCATCCCTTCAGTACTCTTAGAGCCCGTTGCTGCCCGCTTCTTCTCGTCGCAACGCCTTTGTTCTTGTGCGAGTCGCTTAATAGGAGCGATACTTCCTTCCGTGTCATTCCGGTCGCTACGGAAAGACGCGAAATATTTACCCGGCTACCTTGGCGAGCGACGGCCTGCATCGCTTCAATAAGATATGCCCGTTTAGCCGCGTAGACCAACTCGTCTATGCCGACACCGCCACCGACCAACAGCCGGGCGATTGGCAATAAGAGATGTATGAGTGAGCTTTCTGTTCGCTGGTCAGTCTTCGCGCTTTCAATTGCAGACGATGTCATCTCGCAGAATAATCGGCCCTTAATAGCTCTACTGGCGGCCAGAGAGTTTCATCTGGTTAGTATATATCGAGAATAGCCCCAATCCCACGCGGAGTTGTTTTCTGCCGCTATTAGTCTTACTCCGCCCATGAGCCTGCAGCCAATCCTCCAGCTCATCCAGGAACAGCAGACTTCGTTCTTTGGCAAATTCCAAAAACTTTCCTGCATTGGTTCTTGAAACATGAACGGATTCCACCGTTCGCCAGAATAGATCGGGACTTGTCGGCCCAGGTACGTTCTTTAGTATGTGCGTCAAAGTTGAGGAAGCGTCACGCAGAAAGTGCGCAATCGGCTCGAACGCGACCCTAGAGCCAGCGCTCGCACGGAACAGCGGGCTGAGCAACTGAATTCTCCCATCTCGCTGGCGCCGCACATTCCTGTATCGCATCAGTACTCCGAGCAGCTCTTTTGGATCTTCTCGCGCACCAGTACTTTTCACGAGCGCCGCAAACCCATTTGGGCCTGATAGCGGTAGGGGCCGAGGTCGGCCCTGGGAGTCCAGGAATTTGCGTTCGCGAGACCACGTTGCGATCAGATCCAAATAGCACGTCGACGTGCCAATGTGCTCCAATGCTCGTTTCGCGTCAGATCGCTCTATGTAGTCAAATGCTGCGGAAAAGGCGGCCAAGGAATGTGTTCGGCTCATTCCTGCGCTACTGAAGAAGGCCGCGATGGGGTAAAGCAGCGCAACAGCCTGCTTCCGATTGATAGTCGTTCGCCTTCGCCTGGTGTGACTGTTCACGCCGTTGCTCCATAGCTCATTGCAGTTCCGGATGAGGCTGAGGTCTGGACTTCACCGAGACGGCAGCCTTTGGGTCCTCAACCCATCTAATCACAATTCGCCTGAGCCGTGCGATGACTCGTAGAAAGACAGACAGGCAAACCGTTCAGAACCCGCTCGGCAAAGGGCTGTCCGGATTACCGCAAGTAGTTGAGGATTCGTCGTCGCGCTGAGGGATTCCGTTGATTGCAGATAGCAGCATGTTGGAAGGTAGGCTCCAAGCGCATGGCTACCGGATATGAAGCCTCTGTGAGGGCAGAGGGCTCTTAGGCACGAATTTGCGCTGAGCGTTTCAAGTGGAGCCACAGTTGGCGAGGCAGAGGCGTGTGTTCCGGCGTCGCCGGCGACGCGAAGGCATAGAAATCGGCTGTGTAGGCCCTGAACGGCGCTCTTCTACTTCAGGGACTCCATCTTCTGCACGTCGCTCGAAGCAGCCAAGGCCCCGATAAGGGGTCCCCTCCTGGAGCCTCGCTTATATAGTCGACGTAAGTACCGGCTATTTAGCCGGTGCCCCGGATGCCGAGCGTCTTGGCGCCAGTGCCTTGGATGCCAATGGTCGCACCAGTGCCCTGAATTCCGATGCTGGTGCCAGTACCCTGGATCCCAGTGGTTGCTCCCGTGCCCTGGATACCGATGCTCGCGCCAGTGCCCTGAATGCCGATGGTGGCGCCAGTACCCTGGATCCCAGTGGTTGCTCCCGTGCCCTGGATACCGATGCTCGCGCCAGTGCCCTGAATTCCGATGCTGGCACCAGTACCCTGGATCCCAGTGGTTGCTCCCGTGCCCTGAATACCGATGCTCGCGCCAGTGCCCTGAATGCCGATGGTGGCGCCAGTACCCTGGATCCCAGTGGTTGCACCAGTGCCCTGAATACCAGTGGCAACGCTTTGCGCCAGGAAAAGCCCGTCCCCGGTCGGCTGCGTTCCAGCCACCTGCACGAGTTCACCCACGGCCACCGGCTGCTTGTCGCTGGTTAGCGTGGCGTTGATATCAACATTCAACTTGCCGATGCGGATCTGTCCGACATCGGATACTCCCGTAACAACACCGGTGATGAGAAGCTGAGTTGCTCCCGGGACGTCGAGCTGCGGGATGACCTTCAGACTCTGGACTTTCGCCTTTCCAGACGCTGATTCCGTTCCGCTAACGATGACGAGTGTGCCTGCAGTTAGCGCGCTAAGACCGGCTGCCGAACCGTGTGATTTGGAAAGAGCCGCCGGGCTGATGGAATATGTTTGACCGAGAACAACGATCGTTGAAGATTTGAGATTGACGTGCTCGACAGGTCCAACGGCCAGCGGAACTCCAGTGGTGTTGGCAGCAAACGCAGCGGTGCCCGAAAGTAGGGTAGTTACCGCGAGCAGAACGCCGTGCGTAATGCATTTTCTGGATCGAGCCATTTG
>DATNEU010000062.1:0-17404 GCA_035552895.1 Steroidobacteraceae bacterium | reverse complement strand
TGGCGCACGATAGTCCCGCCGGACCGGCGCCTACGACGATGACGTCATATTCCATGACGTCACGTTGGACGTTGCTTTGCTCAATTGAAGTTGCGTTCATCACTGCGGCTGCATGCGGACCGCGCCGTCGAGGCGGATGGTCTCACCATTCAACATGGGAATCTCGAAGGCGGCGACGACGAGGCGTGCGAACTCCTCGGGCTTGCCGAGGCGCTTCGGGAACGGGATCTGACTGGCGAGAGAAGCCTGCAGCTCTGCGCTCATGGAATCCACCATCGGCGTATGGAAGATGCCGGGGGCGATGGAGATGCAGCGGATGCCGAATCTCGCCAGCTCGCGCGCGATCGGCAGCGTCATGCCGGCGAGTCCCGCCTTGGTCGCGGAATACGCCGCCTGGCCGATCTGGCCCTCGAACGCGGCCACCGAGGAGGTATGTACCAGCAGACCCCGCTCGCCGTCCTCGGCCGGCGCGTTGTGCTGCATCAGGGCGGCGGCGGCCTTGTCGCAGAGAAAGGTGCCGATCAGGTTGATGTGCACCACCTTGGTGAAGAAATCCCCCGCCATCGGGCCGTTCCTGCCCAACACGCGGCCGGCGCCGATCACACCCGCGCAGTTGACGAGCAGATTGATGCCGTCCATCCGGGCCTGCGCGGCTTCCATGGCGGAGGTGACTTCGGCTTCCGAGGTCACGTCGCAGCGCACGAAGGCGGTATCGCCCCCCAGGTCCGCGGCTGCCGCACGGCCGGGGCCGTCCTGCACGTCCAGGATGACGACCTTGCCGCCCAGCGAGGCGATGTGGCGCGCGACCGCGAGGCCGAGCCCCGAGGCGCCGCCGGTGACGACGGCGCGGGCGTTTTGAATCTGCATGCTCTCCCCCTGAACGCGGAAGTCTATCCGATCAGCTCGACTGCCACCGCTACCGCCTCGCCGCCGCCGATGCAGAGCGAGGCAATGCCTCGCCGGCCGCCGCGGCTTCGCAGCGCGTGCAGGAGGGTCGTGAGGATGCGTGCGCCGGTGGCGCCGATCGGATGACCGAGTGCGCATGCGCCGCCGTTGACGTTGACGCGCGCATGATCGATGTCGATCTCGCGCATGGCAGCCATGGTGACGGCGGCGAATGCCTCGTTGATCTCATAAAGGTCGGCGTCGTGAGGCTTCCAGCCGAGCCGGTCCAGTACCTTGCGGATGGCGCCTACCGGGGCCGTGGTGAACCACTCCGGCTCCTGGGCATGGCTCGCCTGCGCCAGGATGCGGGCGATCGGCTTCAGGCCGCGTGCGGCCGCGGTCTCGGCGCCAGCGAGCACGAGTGCCGCCGCGCCGTCGGAGATCGAGGAGGAGCTGGCGGCCGTCACGGTGCCGTCCTTGCCGAAGGCGGGCTTGAGCGTCGAGATCCGGCTGATGTCGCAGGTGCCCGGGGTCTCATCGCGGGCGACGACCGTCTCGCCTTTGCGGCCCTTGACGGTCACGGGGGTGACTTCCGCGTCGAACTCGCCCGAGTCCACCGCCCGCAGCGCGCGGCGCACCGACTCTGCGGCGAAAGCATCCTGGTCCTGCCGGCTGAAGTGATACTTGCTCGCGGTCGCATCGGCGAAGCAGCCCATGAGCTTGCCATCGAAGGGGCTCTGCAGCCCGTCGTAGAACATGTGGTCGAGCACCTCGCCGTGACCCAGGCGATAACCGCTGCGCGCCTTGGGCAGGAGGTAGGGCGCATTCGTCATGGACTCGAGGCCGCCGGCGAGCACCAGGCTCGCACCGCCGGCGCGGATCTGGTCGGCGGCCATCATCACGGCCTTCAGCCCCGAGCCGCACATCTTGTTGACGGTGGTGGCGGGGATGGCGAGCGGGATCCCGGCCGCGAGGGCCGCCTGGCGGGCAGGCGCCTGGCCGAGGCCGGCCGGCAATACGCAGCCGAGGATCACTTCCTGCACGTCCGCGCCCCGGATGCCGGCGGCCTGGACGGCGGCCGCGGCCGCGGCGGCTCCGAGCTGCGGCGCCGTTACCGGCGCGAAGACACCCTGGAACGCGCCGATCGGGGTGCGCCGGGCCGAGAGGATGACGACTTCGGTTTGCGACATGTTGGGTCCTCGTTGGAAACTTCGGAGCGGGGCTTCAGGCCGCTCTCGAATACCGCGATGAAGGCCTCGGCGATCTCGCCGCCGGTCATGGACTGGCTCTCCCGATACCAGTGGGCGATCCAGTTGAGCGCGCCGGCGAGGGCGAACGCCGTCATCTTGGGATCGCAGGGGTGGATCGAGCGGTCCTGGATGCCTTCGCGCAGCAGCCGGCGGATGCCCTGATCGATTTCCGACTTCATCGCCTTGATGTGGGCGCTCATGTCGGGCGAGAGGTCCTGGTCCTCGGCCCGCACCATGCACCAGCCGAATTCCGAGGCGACGGCGGCGCCGTACTGGCGCAGCACGGCTTTCAGCCGCTCCCGCGCCGGCACCTCGAGCGTGCGCGCCTCGCGGAAGGCGGCGCGGATCCCCTCGATGCCCGCGACGAAGCACTCGAAGAGGAGCTGCTCCTTGTTGCTGACGTAGTAGTAGACGGTGGGCTTGGTCACCTCGAGCGCCGCGGCGATGTCATCGAGCGAGGTGTTGTGATAGCCCTTGCGGTTGAAGGCGCGCGCGGCGGCGCGGATCACCGCGTCGCGCTTGACCTCGCGGTCGCGCAGCCGCTCGCGGCTGGCCCGCCACGGGGAGACGGTCGAGTCAGCGCGCGCTGCCGCCGGTGACGGCGCCTGCGGCGAGCCTGCTTTGGGTCGGTTCGTCGGCATCTCGGTTCGGGGTGGCGGATGGGTGCGCCGGCAGTATAGCGGACCGGTCCCGCCGGCTCGCGTTGACCCCGGGGCCGGCGGTGGATCATACTCACCGGTAGCCATTCTACCGGCGCGTAAAGGTAAAGTATTCCCTCCGCCGCCAGCTTGCAAGCGAGCGTTTTCCCATGGCACCCAAGTCCCGCACCGGCGCCCAGGCCGCCGCCCAGTCGATCTCCCAGACAAACTCGCCGGCCGGCCCCCAGGCCGCCGTCCCTCCGGACGCGGAGCCCGGCCGGACCGTCCCCCCGCTGCGATTCGTCTCGGCGGCCTCGCTCTTCGATGGCCACGACGCGGCGATCAACATGATCCGCCGCCTCCTTCAAGCCCACGGCGCGGAGGTGGTTCACCTCGGGCACAACCGCAGCGTCGCCGAGATCGTCAGAGCCGCTATCCAGGAGGACGCGGACGCCATCGCCGCCAGCTCGTATCAGGGCGGGCACAACGAGTACTTCGCCTACATGGTGGACATGCTGCGGGAGCTCGGGTGCGGGCACATCCGGGTCATCGTGGGCGGCGGCGGGACGATCGCGCCGCACGAGATCGAGGCGCTGGAGCGTCATGGCGTCGAGCGGGTCTACACGCCGGAAGACGGCCGCAGGCTCGGCCTCAACGGCATGATCGATGATGTCTTCGCGCGCGTGCGTGCCGCCGGCAAGCCGGCGTACGAGCCGCGGCCGCTCAATCCCCGCGACCACGCGCAGATCGCCCGCGCCATCACGCTGCTGGAGAGCGCTCCCGCCGGCAGCGGCGAGGCCGGGCAGATCCGACAGACTCTGGGGCGCTCCCGCGCCCGGGTGCCCGTCATCGGCATCACCGGCAGTGGCGGCGCCGGCAAGTCGAGTCTCACCGACGAGCTGCTCGCCCGCCTGACCCGGCATTTCCCCGACCGGCAGATCGCCGTGGTCGCCATGGACCCGACCCGCCGCAGGAGCGGCGGCGCGCTGCTCGGCGATCGCATCCGCATGAACAGCCTCGCCACGGAAGCCGTCTTCATGCGCTCGCTCGCCACGCGGCGGCAGCATCTGGCGACCTCGGGGGTGCTGAAGGAAGTGATCCAGCTCTACCAGGCCGCGGGATTCGATCTGGTGATCGTCGAGACGGCGGGGACCGGTCAGGCGGACACGGAGATCGTGGATCTCGTCGACATGTCCCTCTACGTGATGACGAGCGAGTACGGCGCCGCGAGCCAGCTGGAAAAGATCGACATGCTGGACTACGCCGACCTGATCGTGCTCAACAAGAGCGACAAGCGCGGCGCGCAGGACAGCCTGCGCGACGTGCGCAAGCAGTGGCGGCGCAACCACCCGGCGCAGGCGCGCCTGCCCGATGCGGACCTGCCGGTGTTCCCGACCATTGCCAGCCGGTTCAACGACCCCGGAGTCAATCGCCTCTTTGCGGCGCTGTGCGCCGGCCTCGACACCAAGCACATCGGCGATGAGAGCTGGCAGGTCGCGGATCCGGGTCCGCTGGAGCTGACGGCGCGCGAGCCATTGATCCCAGGCGCGCGCGTGCGCTACCTGGCCGAGATCGCGCAGAATGGGCGCGCCGCGCGCACCGCGACGCAGAGCCAGGCGAACGCCGCGGCGCGCGCGTTCGGGCTCTATCAATCGCTGCAGACGCTCGGGGACAGCGCACTGCCCGCGCCCCTCGCGCGCTTCAGCGAGGCGGCGCTCGCCGACTCCGCAGCCGATGCGACCCGGCGGGAGCTGCGCGCCGCCTACAATCGGATGCTGGAGGAGGTCGGCGTCGAGGGAGTGAGGGAGCTCGAGGCCTGGCCGGCGCGCGCGCGGGCCGCCACCGACGAGACCTACTCCTACAAGGTGCGCGACCGGGAGGTCACGGGAGAGAATTACACCGAATCGCTGTCGCACCAGCGCATCCCGAAAATCGCCGTACCGCACTTCGCCGACTGGGGCGAGCAGCTGCGCTTCCTGCGCGCGGAGAACCTGCCCGGGTTCTATCCCTACACGGGCGGTGTGTACCCGTACCGGCGCGAGGAGGAAGACCCGACGCGGATGTTCGCGGGCGAGGGGCCGCCGGAACGTACCAACCGCCGCTTCCATTACCTTGCGCGGGGCGGCAACGCCGTCCGGCTCTCCACGGCCTTCGACTCGACCACGCTCTACGGCGAGGATCCCGACACGCGGCCGGATATCTACGGGCGCACGGGCAACTCCGGAGTGTCGGTGGCGACCCTGGATGACATGAAGAAGCTCTACTCGGGCTTCGACCTGACGCTGCCGTCGACCTCCGTCTCCATGACCATCAACGGCCCGGCGCCCATGATCCTCGCCATGTTCATGAACACGGCGATCGATCAGCGGGTCGAGCGCCATCTGCGGGCCGAGGGACGCTGGAGCGAGGCGGAGCGGCGGATCGCGGAGCTCCATCGGGCCGCGAGCGAGCGCGGTCTCGCGCCCCCCGCTTACAAGGGCGAGCGCCCGGCGGGCCATGACGGCTCGGGACTCGCGCTGCTCGGCGTCACCGGCGATCAGCTCGTGGAGCCCGAAGTCTACGAGCGCATCAGCTCGCAGACGCTGCAGGCGGTGCGCGGCACCGTGCAGGCGGACATCCTGAAGGAGGACCAGGCGCAGAACACCTGCATCTTCTCGACGGAATTCGCGCTGCGGATGATGGGCGACGTGCAGCAGTACTTCATCGACCGGCGGGTGCGCAACTTCTACTCCGTATCGGTCTCCGGCTACCACATCGCCGAGGCCGGCGCCAATCCCGTCTCACAGCTCGCCTTCACGCTCGCCAACGGCTTCACCATCGTGGAGTACTACCTGGCCCGCGGCATGGCGATCGATGATTTCGCGCCGAACCTGTCGTTCTTCTTCTCCAACGGCATGGATGCGGAGTACGCGGTCATCGGCAGGGTCGCGCGCCGCATCTGGGCGCGGGCCATGCGCGATCTCTACCGCGGCGGGCCGCGCAGCCAGATGCTGAAGTATCACGTGCAGACTTCCGGCCGGAGCCTGCATGCGCGCGAGATCTCGTTCAACGACATCCGCACCACCCTGCAGGCGCTCTACGCGCTCTTCGACAACTGCAACAGTCTCCACACCAACGCCTACGACGAGGCGCTGACGACCCCGACCGAGGAGAGCGTGCGCCGGGCGGTGGCGATCCAACTCGTCATCAACCGTGAGCTCGGACTCAACAAGACCCAGAACCCCTGGCAGGGCTCGTTCGCGATCGAGTACCTGACCGACCTCGTCGAGGAGGCGGTGTACCGGGAGTTCGAGGCGCTCTCCGAGCGCGGCGGCGTGCTCGGCGCCATGGAGAGCATGTACCAGCGGGGCAAGATCCAGGAGGAGTCGCTCTACTACGAGACGAAGAAGCACGACGGGAGCCTGCCCATCGTGGGCGTCAACACCTTCCTCTCCAAGTCCGATGCCGCGGCGGAGCACGCGGGCGCGGCACTCATCCGCTCCACGGAAGAGGAGAAGCAGGATCAGGTGGCGGCCGTGCGCGCCTTCCAGGCGCGCAACGCGCAGCGCGCGCCGGCGGCTCTGCAGCGGCTGCGGCAGGCCGCATGCGGCGGCGCGAACGTGTTCGCGGAGCTGATGGAATCGGTCAAGACCTGCTCGCTGGGGCAGATCTCGCACGCCCTGTATGAGGTGGGGGGACGCTATCGCCGGAACATGTGAGGTCCGGCTCGCCGAGCGCCTGCAGGATCGCCTGGCGCGCCCGGTCCCGCAGCGCCGCCGCGGATGTCTCCCCGGCCTGCGGCTCCGCCCCGATCGCCGGCAGGATGTCGATCTCGATCCGGCCGGGCCTCGGCAGCCCACCGCTCGGGGATAGCGCGGCGCGTGTCCCGCGCACCACCGCCGGAATCACGGGACAGCCGGCGCGCACGGCGGTGACGAACGCGCCGGTATGGAACTTCAGCAGGCCGGGCGTGCGGGTGAAGGTGCCTTCCGGAAAGAACACGAGCGAGTGGCCGCTCGCGGCATTGCGCAGCATCCGCCGGGCGTCCGCCGCGCTGCGCTGGCGGTCGAACCGCTCCACGAACTCCGAGCCGATGCGGCGCAGGAACAGTCCCGCCAGCGGCACGGCCGACATCTCCCGCTTGATGACGAAGCCGAAGCGCGAGGGCAGGGCGGCGGTGAACACCAGTCCGTCGAGGTAGCTCGCGTGATTGGCGACCACGATGCACTGTCCGGGGGCGAGCCGCTCCATCCCGCGCACCGTCAGGGGCATGCCCGCGACGCGCAGGAACCCGCGCGAGAAGGCGCGCGCCGCGGCCCGCCGCCGCTGCACGCCGGGCAGGATCAACGTCGCCGCCAGCGCCCCGAGCGCCAGCACGAGAAAAGCCGCCGCCGCGTAGAGCGCGTACGCGAGTCGCACGGGCGCCCGCAGGAGCGTCCGTAAATGTGATCCGGTTCTCTTTATGTTAATGCTCGGACTCAGATGTGAAGGTCATCACGTCGGCCGCTCGGCCCCGCTCACCATACTGCGGCCGCTAGCTTGACCGCGACCCGGCGAGACGGAATTGTCGAACCATTCTGCCGCAATTGCCATGACTCCTCAGGCCGACTCCACGGACCCGGCGGTGGCGCGTTTTCTCGACGCCGTCTGGTTGGAGCGAGGGCTGTCGGCCAACACCCTGGCGGCCTATCGCGCCGATCTGACCGCGCTCGCGCGCTGGCTGGCACAGCGCCAGGTCCGCATCGTCGCCACCTCGCGCGCAGACCTGCAGGATTTCATCGCCTGGCGGGTGCGCGAGGGCGCACGGCCCCGGTCCACCGCCCGGCAGCTCTCGAGCTTTCGTCGCTTCTTCCGCTACCTGATGCGTGAAGGCGGTATTCACGAGGACCCGACCGCGCAGATTGCCATGCCGAAGATCGGGCGCTCGCTGCCGAAGTCCCTCACGGAGGAGGAAGTCGAGGCGCTGCTCGGCGCGCCCGCCGTCGCCGACCCGCTCGGCAATCGCGATCGCACCATGCTCGAGGTCCTGTACGCCACGGGGCTGCGCGTCTCGGAGCTGGTCAACCTGCGGCACGGCCAGATCAATCTCAACCAGGGCGTGATCCGGATCCTCGGCAAAGGCAACCGCGAGCGGCTGATTCCCCTCGGCGAGGAGGCGGTGCGCTGGCTGACGGAGTTCGAGCACGGCCCTCGCGGGGAGATCCTGCTCGAGCGGCAGACGGATTTCCTCTTTCCGACCCGGCGCGGCGATCGCATGACCCGCCAGGCGTTCTGGCACATCATCAAGCGCTATGCGCGCAAGGCGGGGGTCTCCAAGGAGCTCTCACCGCACACGCTGCGCCACGCTTTCGCCACGCACCTGCTCAACCATGGGGCGGACCTGCGCGTCGTGCAGATGCTGCTGGGACACAGCGACCTGTCCACCACCCAGATCTATACGCACGTTGCGCGCGAGCGGATGAAAGAGCTGCACTCGCAGCATCACCCACGCGGGTAAAGGTCACTTCTCCAGCAGTCGCAGCTTATCCGGCTTGCCGTCCCACTCCTTGGCGTCCGCCGGCGCGTCCTTCTTCTCCGTGATCACCGGCCACTGCTTGGCGAGCTCCGCGTTGAGCTTCGTGAACTGCTCCTGACCGGCGGGCAGCTCTTCCTCGGAGAAGATGGCCTCGGCCGGACATTCCGGCTCGCAGAGCGTGCAGTCGATACATTCGTCCGGATCGATGGCGAGGAAATTCGGCCCTTCGTGAAAGCAGTCGACCGGGCAGACCTCCACGCAGTCCATGTACTTGCACTTGATGCAGTTTTCGGTGACGACAAAGGTCATGGCAAATCCCGGGTCTCGCGTGGCCGCGCATTTTGCCACGGTGGTGAACGTCGCCGCAAAGTCACCGTCTGCATGAGTCCATGCCTTGCGGTGTGGTCACCGTCCCAGCCTGCGGTCGAGGGAGGTGAAGTGATGCGGCTCCACGCCGCCGGCGCGGTCCTCGAGGTATCGGCGGAGGGTGAATTCCGTGCTGGGAAAGGCGAGCTCCGGCCACGGGATCTCCTGCGGATGGACGAGCTCGACTTCCAGGCTCTCCGGCCCCGCACCGAAGCTCGGTTCGCGCAGCGTCGCGCGGAAGAAGACGTGCACCTGCTGCGCATGCAGCACGTGGACCACGGAAAGGAGCGAGCCGATCTCGACTTGCGCCAGCGCTTCCTCCTGCGATTCCCGCGCGGCAGCCTGTTGTAGCGTCTCGCCGTTTTCCATGAAGCCGGCCGGCACCGTCCAGTAGCCGCGCCGTGGCTCGATCGCGCGCCGGCACAGCAGGATGCGCCCGGCGTGCTCGGGGACACAGCCGACGACGAGACGCGGGTTCTGGTAGTGGATCGTCCCGCATGCGTCGCAGACGTGGCGGGCGAGGTGATCGCCCGGCGGGATGCGGAACTCCAGCCGGGCGCCGCACTGAGGGCAGAAATTCATGTAGACGGGCAGGATACGGGCCGGGCGAAGGCTTGTCGATGCCGGCGCAGCCCACCGGAGCCGGCGGCCCCGCCGATCCGCTAACGCAGGTGCAATGCCCGCCGCACGCCCGTCGAGGCGCTCTGATAGCTCTCCCGGTCGATCCTCACCAGATCGCGCCCTTCATTCTTCGCCTCGTAGAGCGCGGCATCGGCGCGGGCGATGATCTCATCGAGGGAGCGCGCGCCCTGGGCGGTCGTCGCCAGCCCGGCGCTGAAGGTCAGGCGCATCGCCGTCTCCTCACCGGCGCCGGGCACCCGGATGGCCAGGGCCAGCACCCGCAGCCGCTCGACGCTCGCCAGCGCGGCATCGAGCGTCGTGTCGGGCAGGACGAGCAGGAACTCCTCTCCGCCCCAGCGGCCGAGGATGTCCCCGGCGCGCAAGGAGCCGCGGCTGACGCGCGCGAACTCCCGCAGCACGTGATCGCCGCTCGCGTGTCCATGACGATCGTTGATGGTCTTGAAGTGATCGAGATCGATGATGGCGACGGTCAGCGGCCGATGCTGCGCGCCCGCGGCTGCCAACGCCGCCGCGGCGAGCTCCGCGGTGCGCCCGCGGTTCGGCATCCCTGTCAGGTTATCCTCGCTCGCGAGCCGCAGGAGCTGGCGCCGATGACGCAGGTTCGTGATCAGGATGTAGGAGAGGAGGGCGATCAGCAGCGCTCCGGCCGTGCCCGCCGCCCCCACCCAACGCAGCCGCTCGGTCTGGCGGGTCTCGCGTTTGCGCGTCACCTCCAGTTGATGCTGCAGGACGGCGTTGCGCGCGATTTCCTCCTGCGCCAGCGCGCGCTCCTTGACGGTCCGTTGCAGGCGCAGGCGCCGCGCAAGATCGGCCGCGCGGTAGCGCTCGAGGTAGGCCTCGAGATCGCGATACGCCCGGCGGTAATCATGAACCGCCGCATAGGCGCGCGCGCGGGTCTCATACGCAACGCGCGCGCTCGCCGGCTCCATGTCCGTGCCGCCGTGCTCGAGCACCTGGTCGAGCGTGTCGAGCGCCTGCCGCGCGTGGCCGTCGTGCAGCTCGATCTCGGCCAGGTAGGTGCGCGTCTCCTTCAACACGTCCGTCGAACGGCTGGCGGCGAATACCTGCGCGGCGCTCTGGCATCGCGGCCGCGCCGCCCGATACCGGCCGAGCTCGATCAGCGACCGGCAGATCCCCATATCGGAGAAGGCGACCCCCTGGTGGTCGCCGAGCGATACGCTGATGCGGCGCGCGTGTTGCAAGGTGTTGATGGCGGCCTGGAACTGGCGCATGGCGTTGAGGATTCCGCCCTTCAGGTAGAGCGAGACCGAGAGGGCCTCGGAATCGCCGTGCGCATCGCCCCAGGCGACGTTCTCGCGCGCCAGCGTGAGCGCTTCCTCGAAATCGCCGACGCCGCTCAGCGCCGAGGAGAGCTCGATCGCCGCATCGGCGTGGGTCGCGGCCATGGCCGGCGCCTCGCTGTCATGATAGGCCTGTGTCAGGGTTCGGGTGGCCAGCGCGTACTCATCGACGCGCGTCTCGAGGGTGCCGAGCGCCAGCTCGAGGCAGATATCGGACAGGGAGCCGCGCGGCAGGCTGGTGCGCGCCGCCTGGATCGTGCGGATCGCATCGTGGATGCCGTCCTGCGTGTAGATGTTGAGGGCCTGCGCCGACAACAGCGCGAGCCGCAGGGGATCCGTGGCGCCATTGATCAGCGCGAGTCCCTTCGCCGACGCGGCGCGCGCCTGATGGTCGAGCTCGAGGATGTCGTAGGCGTCCGCCTGCACGGCGTAGAGGGCCGCGAGCTGTCGGGGATCGTGTGCCACGCCGGCCAGGTTGAGCTCGTCGAGGCGCGTCGCGACGGCGGTGAGGGCCTGCGCGGGATTCCTGTTCACCAAGGGATCGAGGGCGACATAGGCCGCGTCCGAGACGGGGAAGCAATCCGCTCGTGCCGTGATCGGGCCCGCAATGCACAGCGCCAGGACGAGCAAAACGGCCCGCCCGAGGGCGGCCGCCGCTCCGCCTGGATTCCCGGGGCTTGGCAATGACCTGCGCATTGAGCCGACAACATTACGTGCTCGGGCCTGCGTGGGCGTCTTAAGACTTCACGGTTCCGCCGGCTCGCGCCGGCGGCAGTGGACAGTGACGTGGGTCACACCTGCGCAGGAGGTGCATCACAGTTCGCGCAGGGGCTCTCAAGAGGAGGGGGCGCCGGGCCGAGTACTTGCCTGAATGACCATTCGGGGGGGACCCCTTTCCCATGCTGCCCGGGCTCCAGACGAGCGAACCGCCGGCGCGGTCGGCCGACCGCCGCCGGGAGCCATGGCTCGTCGGCATGATCACCGGCTGTGCCGCGCTCACGATGCTCGCGGCCGGCGTAGTGGCGTTCGCCTCCGGGCGCGTCGCCCCGGCCGAGCCCGGCGGACTCGGGACGACGCTCGCGCTCGGCACGCTGTTCGCGCTTTCCACCCTGCTGATCGCCCTGCTCGTCCTGCAATCCTTCATCCGCCGCCGCACGGAAGCGGCGCTCGAGGGCACCATCCGGCGCCAGAGCCGGCTGCTGCAGGAGATCTCCGCCATGAGCACCATGGTGGAGCTGCTGCAGACCTGCCACTCCCAGGCCGAGGCGAACACCGTGATTCAGGGCGCGTTGCCGAAGCTCCTGCCCGGTGTCGGTGGCGCGCTGTATGTCTCGCGGCGCGACGATGCGGCTCTCGAGCTGCAGGTGAGTTGGGGATCGATCACCGCGGCCCAGAGCTTCTGCGCCGATGACTGCTGGGCGCTGCGTCGCGGCCGGCCGCACCTTTACGAGCCGGCCAGCGCCGCCGCCGTCTGCCGTCACACCGGCGAATGCGACGACGCCTGCCTCTGTGTGCCGCTGGTCTCCCAGGGCGACACCCTTGCGGTGTTGCATTTGCGCCGAGCCGCGGCGGAGAGCCTGTCGGAAGACGTGCAGCGGCTGGCCTCGGCCCTTGCCGAGCAACTTTCCCTCGCGGTCGGGAATCTGCGGTTGCAGGAGACGCTGCGCAGCGGCTCGGAGCGCGACCCGTTGACCGATCTCTACAACCGCCGCCACCTCGAGATCTCGCTGCAGCGGGAGCTCGCCCGTGCAAGGCGGCATGGCTTTCCCGTCAGCCTCATCATGCTCGACGTCGATCACTTCAAAGCCTTCAACGATTCCAACGGCCACGATGCCGGCGATGAAGTCTTGCGCAGCGTTGCGCACGTGCTCAAGCGCCATACGCGCGCGGAGGACGTGGCCTGTCGTTATGGCGGCGAGGAATTCCTGCTCGTCCTGTCGGACTGCGCCGTGGACGATGCCTACGCCAAAGGCGAGGCCATCCGCGAGGCGATTGCGCAGCTGCACGCGTTCTCGCGCGGGTTGGCGTTGCCGCGCATCACCGCCTCCCTCGGCATCGCATGTTATCCGGAGGATGGCGAGCGCATGGAGGACCTGATCGCCGGCGCCGACGCGGCTCTCTACAGGGCGAAATCGAGCGGTCGCAACTGCATCGCCGCCTCCAATGCGCCCGGGGACATCGTGTTGTTCGAGCCCCGCGGCCGGGAGCGGAGCGAGCCCGCGGCCGAGCCGCAACCGGATGCTATGATGGCCGGGTGACCCGACGTTCGCGACGAGATCGGCATTTCCAACAGAGCGGCGCCGGATACCGGCGTCGGGGCGGCCTCGGCATCGCGGCAACGTTGGGCATGATCATCGCGAGCGGGCCGCCTGCGCTCGCGTCAGGCTCGCGTGCAGGGATGGACTCCGCGGCGGCCGCTGCCGTGGTTGCGAAGCTGCGCGATCTGCCTTTGCCGATGCGCGCGCTCTCGGGCGCAACGAGCTCCGCCAGGGCCGCCCCGCCTTCCTTGCCGGCGATCGAACGACGCCGTCAGCGCATCTATGACGAGCTGCATGCCCTCGGCCCGGCGAGCGTGCCGGCGCTGGCGCGTGCCCTGCGGGATCCGGACCCCCAGATGCGGCGTGATGTCGCCGTGGCCATCGACGTCGTCGGGGGTGGCTGGTGGCACTTCCCCGACGGCGGCGCAAAGCTCGACCTGCGCCCCGCGCTGCCGGCGCTGCTGGCGGCGCTGCGGGATTCCGATCCCGGCGTGCGGGCTTGGGCGGCGCAGGATATCAGCGACATGGGCGCGGCCGCTTCGGCGGCGGTGCCGTCTTTGCGCGCCATGCTGCATCGCCCGGACAGCGAGTCTCGAGGCACGGCCTGCCGGGCCCTCGGAGAGATCGGATCCGCGGCGCGCGGCGCGCTCCCGGACCTGCGGCGAGCGCTCGAGGACTCGAGCGCGGAGGTGCGGCAGGCCGCGCGCGATGCGATCGAGAGCATCGACGGCGCGCCTGCCCGCCGGTGAGCCGGCGCTCGCTTGACAGCCGCGGCGAGCACTCGCCAGACTGCGCGGCATCATAAGACAGGGGGGCCGCAATGAAGAGCTTCGATCGACAGTACCTCATCTGGGCGCTCTGCTACGCCGCCGCCGGCATGGCACTGGGCATCTACATGGCCGCTTCGCACGACCATGGGGAGTTCGTCACCCACGCGCACGTCATGTTGGTCGGGTTCGTCACCTCGCTCATTTACGCCGTGATCCATCGCCTGTGGCTGCCCGCCCCCTCGCGCGCGCTCGCCACCGTGCAATTCGTCCTGCACCAGGCGGGCAGTCTCGCCATGTTCGCGGGCCTGCTGCTCCTTTACGGCCGCGCGGCTTCGGAGGCGCAGGTCGGTCCGCTGCTCGGTCCGGCCAGCATCGCCGTCATTCTCGGCATGCTGCTGATGTTGGTCATGGTGTTGCGGGCAGGGGCGATGAAGTCGGCGCAGAGCACGGATCCCGCAGCGGGACCCAGAGCGGCCGCAAGCTGAAGGACCCGGAATGAGGTGACCACCGGGAGAATGGCAATGTCCGCCAAGAAGAAAGCGACTCGCGCCCGCTCGGGCTCACGCCAACCCGGAGCCGGCCGCTCCGAATCATTCGCGCGCGTCGCACAGGCATTCGCGCACGACCGGCGGGTCACCAGCGGCGGCCGGGGTTTTGGCTCAGGTGCGTTGAAAGTCGACGGTAGGATCTTCGCGATGCTGTCTTCGGCGGGACAGTTTGTCGTCAAGCTCCCCGCCGCGCGCGTGGACGAGTTGGCCCGAACGGGTATGGGCCGGCACTTCGACGCGGGGCGGGGAAAGAAGATGAAGGAGTGGCTGGCGCTCGACGGCCGGGAGCAGTCCTGGATAGCGCTGGCGGTGGAAGCACACGGCTTCGTGGCTGCGCTGTAGGGGGCCCTAACCGGGCGTGGCAAGGAGCGCGTCCAATTGCTCGAACGCCTCACCAAACCCACTCGTGCTTCCAGAGGCAATCGCCTCATCGAGAGCTTCCTTGGAGGGGTAGAGGTCGCGCAAGACGACCAGCGTATCGGCACCGCGCTCCTCGAAGGTCACTGTAGTAACGGTCCCGCTTTCGCCGCCTTCGTCATTCGTCCAAACGAGGCTTGAGTGCGGCGTCACTTCGACGTACTTGCCGAAGAACTCCATGGGCTTCTCAGAGGACGGGTGGCCGAACACGAAGCGGTAGGTGCCCCCCACCCGCACATCGGCTTCGCAGGAAATGAAGGTGATGCCAAACGACTTCGGTGCCCACCACCGCTCGAGCAGCTCGGGTTTGGTCCACGCCTCGAACACGAGGCGCGCCGGTCCGTTGAAGGTTCGGGTGACGAGCAGCTCGCGCTCGGACTTTCGTTCCACCGTCGTGTGGCTCTTCATGGGGGCAGGCTCACTCTCTCTTGTTGCGTGCATCGATCTTCTCCTTCCGCTTCAGTTCGTCGATAACCCCGTCCAATTCCTCGAAGCGCGCGTGCCAGAGCCGGCGGTATCGCTCGATCCATGCCGCCTCTTCTTCCAGTCGGCGGTGGCCGAGCCTGCAGGTCCGAACGCGCCCGACCTTCTCCGTGGTGACGAGCCCCGCCCGCTCCAGGACGCCAACGTGCTTCTTTATGCCCGTCAGGGTCATGCGGAACTTCTCGGCGAGGTCCGTGATGGAAGCGTCGGCGCGTCCGAGCTGCTCCAGAATGCCGCGTCGGGTGGCGTCCGAGAGCGCGGCGAACGAGGCATCAAAACCTATTCGTTTACACTGAACCATATAGCTCAGTGTATAGCACAGGGATTGTGGGTGCAAGGGGAGGCGCGTGCGCGGAGGCGAGCCTGGACGAGCTAGCTGCGGCGGTGGCTCGTTTCGAGCGCACCGGGAACGTCACGCCATTGCTCGCGCGATTCGTCGCTGCGGCGTCCTCCGCGGGTGGGGCGCGGCCGAAAGCAGTGATCGTGGATGGTGAGCGGCACTACATCGCCAAGTTTACTTCGGCGATGGATCAGAACACCGCGGTGGAGCGCGCTGAGGTGCTGGCCCTCAAGCTGGCGAGCGCGGCCGGTATCGAGGCGCCGCAGGCGAGGATTCTGGGCTCGAAGAACAAGCCAGTGGCCCTCATCGAGCGCTTCGACAGAAAAGTCGTCAGGGGCAACGTCCAACGGCGCCACGTCATCAGCGCCCAGACGTTCCTTGGGGCGCAGTTCGCTGATGAAGGCGATTATGCGGACCTCGTGGAGCAGATGCGGGTCCATGCAGAGGCAGGACAGATGAGCGAACTGTTCGCGCGCGTGGCCTTCAATGTTCTGGTGCGCAGTACGGATGATCACCTGAAAAATCACGCTTTCGTCCATGTGGGCGGAGGACGCTGGAGGATGTCGCCAGTCTTCGACGTGAATCCCCAACCGGAGCGGCACGGTCAGTTGAAGACGTACATCAATGGTCGGGCAGATGCTACGGTGGACAACCTCTTGTCCGGACACGCGGCGTTCGGGCTTAAGTTGGACGAGGCCAGACAGATCGTGGATCGCGTGGCGCGTGTGGTGGCGGGGCGCTGGCGTCCCTTGGCCAGGGAAGTTGGCATGTCGCGGAAGAGCGTGGATTACTACGCGGCGGCATTCGAGCACGAGGAGATGCGCTCGGCCCAGCATCGCCCTGCATCGGTGTCGCTCCTCCCTCGGGATGACAATGAGTGTGAGGAGACGAAGCGCGAGAGGAAGCGCGAGAGCAAGCGCGAGAGCAAGCGCGAGAGGAAGCGCTAGAGGGCGCGCGCGGAATCTGTCGCAATCCGTGGCCGGTGCCGTTACGATGATGGACTGTCAGACACGAGAGGCAGGGGACGTATGTCGTTTTCGCTTTACGCGGCCACCATCCCGTCCTATCGGCAAATCCTCGGAGCCGTCTCGGGGCTTCTGCGGACCGCGGAGTCCTTCTGCGCGCAGAAGGGCATATCGCATCCTGAGATCATTCAGGCGCGGCTCGCAGGGGACATGCTGCCGTTCGCCTACCAGGTCAAATCGACCGCGGTGCACTCGCTAGGGGCGATCGAGGGTGTGCGCAAGGGGGTGTTCTCGCCCGACATGACGCCTCCACCGGATACCTTTGCTGCGCTCCAGGATCGGATCGCGAATACGGTGGCGGCGCTCGAGGCGATCAGTCCGGCAGAGATTGACGGCTTCATGGGCCTCCCAATGTGCTTTGCCTTCGGCGAGCGCAAGATCGACTTCACTGCCGAGGAGTTCCTGCTCTCCTTCTCGCAGCCGAACTTCTACTTCCACGCGACGACGGTCTACGACATCCTGCGCTGGAAGGGCCTGCCGATCGGCAAGCGGGATTTCCTGGGCAGGCTGCGCCTGAAGGGCTGAGCCAAAACTGGGTGCGAGTGCTTGCGGCTCCCCTGTCCTGACTCGATTGCTCAGTCCTCTAGCTTGTCCAGGTCGTCAATTTTTCGCTGCAGCCGCTCCGCGGCCCAGGCGTTCAGCAGCCATACGATCGCAAACGTGAGGGCGACGATGGCAGAGCAGAATGACGAGCTGCTGGCGGTGAAACTCGAGGAGAGCCATCCCGGAGCTCTCCGGCAGCGCGGCCGCGGAGGCGCGGCGGTGAAGCTGCCAGACAACCCAGAGCGTGGCAACCATCACCAGCACGCTGCCGTCTCGATCATCCAGCCGGGCAAGACCCACGCGTAAAAACCGAAGACCAGCAGGACCACCCCGGCAGCGACCGTCTCGCGCGCATTTCGGCGGCGAATCCGTGTCTGTGAAATGACCATAACGGCGCTGGCCTGCACGTGCTCGCAGGTGGATCGTGCGATCCGGAGGGCACTC
>DATNEU010000061.1:0-45725 GCA_035552895.1 Steroidobacteraceae bacterium | reverse complement strand
ACCGGTCTCGCGAGCACGCGCCACCGCCTCCGCCTGTCGGGCAATCGCCCCATGAAAGCCGTCCCGCACGCAAACACCGCTGGCCGGATTATAGCGGCTCCGACTTGACATGGTAGCGATCCCATGAGCACTGTATCGTAACCACTCGCGACTCCCCGGGCGGCGACCGATGAGCATTCGCACCTCGCGCAGCAGCCCAACCGCCGTGCGAGCCCGTGTCAGGTCCCTCTGCACCCTCGTCCTGCCCTTGGCCGTCCTCGGCGCCGCCCGGGCGACACTGCCGGCCTTCGATGAGATTCAGCGCCTGGAAACGGCCGACGAATACGGCAAGTGGCGCAACTGGTATCGCGGCGAATGGATCGACGGCATCAGCCGCACGCGCGACAGGGTGCAGACTTTCATCCGTTATCTGGACGATCCGCTGACCCGCCCAAATCAACGGCGCCCGCTAGCGGTACGCGGCCAGCTTGCTGTGGGTGCGGGCGGCCTCATCGCGCGATTGCGCGTCCTCGGGGCGCTGCCAGCCGCGCAGCAGCTCGGCGAACTCCGCTGGCGGCAACGGCGGACTGAAGTGAAAGCCCTGGTACTGATCGCAGCCGAGGGAGCGCAGGAACCGGAGCTGATCGGGCGTCTCCACCCCTTCCGCGACCACCTTGAGCCGCAGGCTGTGCGCCAGGGAGATGATCGCCTGCACGATGGAGGCATCGGTCTCGCAGCCGAGCTCGCGCACGAACGAGCGATCGATCTTCAACTTGTCGATCGGGAAGCGCCGCAGATAGTTGATGCTCGAATAGCCGGTGCCGAAGTCATCGACCGCCACCACCACCCCCATGCGGCTCAATTGCTCGAGAATCGCCGCCGACTCCTCCGGGTGGGTCATCACCGCGCTCTCGGTGAGCTCGATCTCGAGATACCGCGGATCGAGTCCGGCGTCCGCGAGCGCGCCTTTCACCACATCGAGCAGATCGCCCCGCCGGAACTGGGTCGCCGCGACGTTGACGGCCACGCGCA
The DNA here is from genome assembly GCA_035552895.1 of Steroidobacteraceae bacterium. Taxonomy (GTDB): domain Bacteria; phylum Pseudomonadota; class Gammaproteobacteria; order Steroidobacterales; family Steroidobacteraceae; genus 13-2-20CM-66-19. Next base: position 44,714 of record DATNEU010000061.1, on the reverse strand, counting down.
GCTCAGGGAGGCCGCTGCGCCGCCACTCCGCGCACTGGCGGCAGGCCTCGTGCAATACCCAGGCGCCGATCTCGTTGATCAGCCCGCTCTCTTCCGCGAGCGGAATGAAATCCCCCGGCTGGATGAGACCTCGCTGCGGATGTCGCCAGCGGATGAGCGCCTCGGCGCTATAGACATCGCCGCTCGCGGTCTCGGCCTTCGGCTGGTAATGCAGCTCGAATTGCCCGGCCTCGATGGCGGCATGCAGATCGCTCTCCAGGCTCACCCGTCCGACTGTGTCGGCATCCATCCCTTCGGCGAAGCACTGCACATTGTTGCGGCCGCGCTGCTTGGCGCAGTACATGGCAGCGTCAGCGCGTGCGATCAGACTGTCCGCCGAGCTGGCGTTGGTCGGATAGTACGCAATGCCGACGCTGCAGGTGACGTGAAGCTCCACGCCTGAGACTCGAATGGGAGCCCGAAGCGCTTCCTTGGCGCGCCGCGCGATGGCGAGCGCATCATCCGGTCCGCCCGAAGGATTGATCAGTACGATGAATTCATCTCCACCGGTACGCGCCACGGTGTCGATGTCGCGCACGACGGAGCTCAGGCGGCGCGAGGTCTGATCGAGCACCACATCGCCGGCCCGGTGCCCGAGCGAATCATTGATCAGCTTGAAGCGGTCGAGATCCACGACCAGCAGGGCGAAGGGTTGTCCGTCGCGGTTCGCGTGGGCCATGGCCTGCGCCAGACGGTCATCGAGCAACACCCGGTTGGGCAGTCCCGTCAGGGCATCATGGGTCGCGAGGTGGCGCAACTGGCGGTTCGCGGCCTCCAGCTTCTCCGTGCGCGCCGCAACCACGTTCTCCAAAGTCTCCACCTGCACGCGCAGCGCCCGCTCGTGCTGCCACTTGCGCGCCAGAGCGCTCGCGCACTGCAGCACCTCGATGGGCTCGAAGGGCTTCTTGAGGACGAGCAGGCGGTCCGTCTGGCCGAGGCGCGCGACCACATCGCTCCAGTCATAGTCGGAGTGCGCCGAGCAGATCACGACCTGCACGTCCGGATCGACGGCCCACAGCCGCTCGATGGTCTCCAGACCATCCCAACCCGGAGGCATGCGCATGTCGATGAAGGCGATCGCGAAAGGCCGCCCGGCGTCGACGGCGTGCTTGGCGCGCTCCACCCCTTCCTGTCCCTGCGAGGCGAACTCCAGCACGTACCGGGCGTGCACCCGGTCCGTGGCGGGTGCATCGCCGAAGAGCAGGGACTCGACCTCGGCGAGCGCCGCCGGCGGCCCCGGGTCCGGAGCCAGTATCTTGTCGAAGTCCCGATGAATGGCCGGATTGTCGTCGACGACCAGGATCCGGGTCTCGCCGGGGCCGCCGTCCACTTTCGTTGCCGCCGGGTTCGTCATGCCGTTCTCCTTTGCGGCTCCGCCTCGGCCGCCGCGACGGGCAGCCGCACCGTGAAGCACGCTCCTCGGTTCACACCGTCGCTGCGCGCGCTGAGCTCACCGCCCATCTCCTTCGCCAGATTCGCGCTCGCATGCAGCCCAAAGCCATGGCCGTCCTTCTTGGTCGTGAAGCCGAACTCGAACAGACGCTTCATCGACTGCTCGCTGATGCCCGCGCCCGAATCCTCCACATCGATGGCGAAGCACCCGGGCGGCACCGCGCGCAGCCGGACGACGAGCTCCCGCGGCCCCTGCGTCCGCTCGCGCAGCGCATCGCGCGCGTTACTCAGAAGATTGCCCAGGATCTGCAGCAGCTTGTGCCGGTCGACCATCACCCGACCCACGCCACGGTGCTCGCGGCGGACCACGACCTCCGGGCTGGTCGAGAAGTGCATGACCAGGGCGTGCTCGATCAGCTCGGCGACGTCGAGCTCCTCGATGCTGCCGCCGCGGCGCGCATAGGTCTGCTGCGCGGCCACGATCTTGCCGATGTGCTCGACGTGGGTGACCACGGCCTGGGCCTCCTCGCAAAGCTCCCGATTCTCGGCGGCGAGGCGCTCCCCGAGCTGGCGCAGATAGCCCGGCAGCTCCCGGCCGCGCGGATCGCTGGCGAAGAATTCGCCGAGCCGCGGGCCCTGCGCGTCGATCAGCTTGGCGGCGCGCTCGACGTTGCCCACTCGCGACTCGCGCAGGCGCGCCTGCAGCATTGCGGCGGCGACACCCAGGCTGTTGAGCACGTTGCCGACACTGTGCAACACGCCGGTCGCAACCTCCGCCATGCCCGCGTGGCGGGAGGCCTCCTGAAGCTGCAGTTGCAACTCGAGGCGCCGCTCCTCCTGGCGCACCTGCTCGGTGACGTCCCACGCCACGCCGAGAAGCCTTCCCAGCCGGCCGCTGTCGTCGCGCAGGAGGCGCGCGTGCGCCTGCAGGTGGATCGCCCCGCCCCCGGGCGCCGCGGCGCGCACGCGCAGCGCGCAGGCGCCGCGCCGGTCGGCCAGCGCCGCGCGCACCGCCGCCTTCACCGCCGCGACGTCCTCGGGATAAAAGCTCGCGAGCAGCGCGCCGGGATGCTCGCGCGGATCGAGCCCGGCCGCCTTGATCGCCGGGATCTCGTTCTCCGTCCAGATGATCTGCCGCTGCGCCAGGTCGTATTCCCAACACGCGATGCCGCCCGCCTCGGTGGCGAGGCTGAGCAGGCTCTTGCCGTGCTGCAGGCTCGCATTGAGCTCCGCGAGCCGCATCGCATCGCGCCGGGTCCGCGACTCGAGATGGGCATCGTAAAGCGTGGTGATCAGCGTGAGCCCGACGACGCCGAGCGCGATCATGCCGATCATCACCGCCAGCCAGTTGTTGTCGAGAGCCGCCCCGCCGCCGTAGCAATACGAGTCCGGCGCCAGCATGGAGGCGGCCATCGCGGTGTAGTGCATGCCCGCGATCGCGAGGCCCATGACGACGGCCGCACCCGCCCGCGCCAGCGTCAGGAGCCGCGAGGCGCCGCTGCGCAGGCGGAAGAAGAGCCACAGCGCAACGAAGGAGGCGGTGATCGCGATGACGATGGAGGCGTCGACCAGCAGCGGATCGTAGGTGATCGCCGGCACGATCTGCACGGCCGCCATTCCGGTGTAGTGCATGCCGCAGATGCCGGCGCCCATGAGGACCGAGCTGACCGCGAGCCGGCGCAGGGACAGATCGCGGCGGCTCGAGATCGACAGCGCGAAGAGCGAGGTCAGCATCCCGATGAAGAGGGACGCCACATTGATGAGGAAGTTGTACCGCAGCGGAATGGCGACGGAAAAGGCGAGCATGCCGATGAAGTGCATCGACCAGATGCCGATGCCCATCGATGCCGCCCCGCCGAGCAGCCACAGCCGCCCCGCGCGGCGCTCCGCGCCGGCCACCCTTTCCGTGAGCCTGAGGGCCGTGTAGGAGACGAGGATGGCGACGATGACCGAAAGGGTCACCAGCCAAGGATTGTACGAGGCATGCATCCCCCGCAACTTGCCCGAGACGCCTCGGCCTCAGCAGTGTCTGTATCTCAGTTGGCCGCCGCGCCAGCCAGGAAGTGTGATGCGGCTCACACCCCGAGTCGGTCGCATTCCCCCATGTACGGGCGCAGGGCCTGCGGCACGCTCACCGAGCCGTCCTCGTTCTGGTAATTCTCCAACACGGCCACCAGCGTGCGCCCCACGGCCAGTCCGGAGCCATTCAGCGTGTGCAGCGGCTCGGGCTTGCCGGTATCCGGATTGCGCCAGCGCGCCTGCATCCGCCGCGCCTGGAACGCCTCGAAATTGCTGCAGGAGGAGATCTCGCGGTAGCGCTGCTGGGAGGGCAGCCAGACTTCGATGTCGTAGGTCTTGGCGCTGCCGAAGCCGATGTCGGCGCTGCAGAGCGCGACCGTCCGGTACGGCAGCCGCAGGCGTTGCAACACCTGCTCCGCGTGGCCCGTCAGCTCCTCGAGGGCGGCGTAGGAGTCCGCGGGCCGGACAATCTGCACCAGCTCCACCTTGTCGAACTGGTGGTTGCGGATCATGCCGCGTGTGTCCTTGCCGGCGGCTCCCGCTTCGGAGCGGAAGCAAGGGGTATGACAGACGAACTTCAACGGCAAGGACTCCGCCGGTACGATCTGTTCACGCACCAGGTTGGTGACCGGAACTTCCGCCGTGGGAATGAGATAGAACGCGTGTTGCACCGGTTGCGGGGCCGCCGGCGAGGAACTCACATCCTCCACGGAGGGGAATTCACTCTTCCCGCCGACCCTGAACAGATCATCCTCGAATTTCGGCAGCTGTCCGGTGCCGAGCAGCGCCTGTGATTGGACGAGGTAAGGTACATGCACTTCCGTGTAGCCGTGCTCTCGGGTATGCAGGTCCAGCATGAATTGCGCCAGCGCCCGATGCAGCCGTGAGACCTGTCCGCGCATGACCACGAAGCGCGCCCCCGAGATGCGTGCGGCCGCCTCGAAATCGAGACCCCCGAGCCTCTCTCCGACCTGGATGTGGTCTTTGGGCTCGAAGGTAAACCCACGCGGCTCCCCCCAACGGCGCACCTCGCGGTTGTCGGCCTCGGTACGACCGTTCGGCACCGATTCGTGCAAGAGGTTCGGCAGCTCGAGCTGGAAGCGCTCGAGCTTGCGCTGCACGAGGTCCAGTATCTGGTCGGCTTGCGCGAGGGCGAAGGTCAGTTCCTCTGCGCGCTCGAGCAGCGCAGTCGCGTCCTCCCCTCGCCCCTTCGCCATGCCCACGGCCTTGGCGTTCGCATTGCGCTCCGCACGCAGGCGATCCACCTCGATCTGACGGGCCTTGCGCTCATTCTCCAGATTCTGGAAGTCGCTCACCACAAACGAGAAGCCCCGCCGTGCCAGATTGCGGGCGACGGCCTCGGGGTCGGAGCGCAACAGCTTCGGATCGATCATCAGCTCTTCTTCCTCAGTCGTTCCAGCGCTTCGCCGATCTTGATCTCGAGTCCGCGCGGTACTGGACGGTAGTATCGCCTATCCGGCATCTCGTCAGGGAGATAGCGTTCGCCCGCCGCGTATGCCTCGGGCTCGTCGTGCGCGTAGCGATATCCTTCACCGTAGCCGAGCCCCTTCATGAGGCCCGTCGGCGCATTGCGCAGCCGCAGCGGTACATCCAGCGTCCCGTACTGCTCGACATCGGCCATGGCCTCGCCCATCGCTACGTAAACCGCATTGCTCTTCGGCGCACAGGCGAGGTAGACCACCGCATTCGCGATCGCCAACTCCCCTTCGGGGGAGCCCAAGCGGTCGTATGCCTCCCAGGCATCCAGTGTCAGGGCGAATGCCCTGGGATCGGCGATACCGACGTCCTCCACGGCCATGCGAACGACCCGGCGGGCGATGTAGAGCGGATCGCAGCCGCCATCGAGCATGCGGCAGAGCCAGTAGAGCGCCGCATCGGGATCGGTGCCGCGCACCGCCTTGTGCAGGGCCGAGATCTGCTCGTAGAACTGATCGCCGCCCTTGTCGAACCGCCGGCGGCCACCGGTGGCCACCTCCTGCGCGAGCGCGAGAGTGATGAGCCGTGGACCGGACTCCGAGGCCTGCGCGAGTCCCGCCGCCAGCTCCAGCATGTTGAGTCCCCGCCTGCCGTCGCCGTCGGCCGCCTTCGCGATCAGCTCGAGCGCCTGCGGCTCGGCCGCGATCCCCTCGTTGCCGAGGCCCCTCTCCCGGTCCGCGAGCGCGGAGCGCAGGAGCGACTCGATGTCGGTTACCGTCAAGGGCCGCAACACGTACACGCGCGCCCGCGAGAGGAGCGCGCTCACGACCTCGAACGACGGATTCTCGGTCGTCGCACCGACGAAGGTCAGTGTCCCGTCCTCGAGGTAAGGCAGAAAGGTGTCCTGCTGCGCCTTGTTGAATCGATGCACCTCATCGAGGAAGAGGAGCGTCGGCCGACCGCTCGCCGCCCGGGCCGCGCGCGCGGCGTCGACGGCGGCGCGTATATCCTTGACCCCCGCCATGACGGCCGAGAGCTGGATGAACTGCGCGTTGGCGCGCTGGGCGATGAGCCGCGCCAGCGTCGTCTTGCCGGTGCCCGGCGGACCCCAGAGGATGAGGGAATGAAGCTGTCCCGACTCGATGGCGCGGCGCAGCGGCTTGCCCGCAGCGATCACGTGCCGCTGGCCGACCACCTCGTCCAGGGTGCGCGGCCGCATGCGGTCCGCGAGCGGCCGCGAGGAGTCGGGCACGCTCGGACCGGCGGGGCTCACTTGGATGGCGTTCCGATCACATCGGCCCCGGGCGGAACCGTAAAGGAGAACGCCTTGGCCGGGACGGGCGTGTTGACCTCGACATCGTGAAACATGATGGTCACGACCTGTCCGAGCTTGTCCTCCAGGATCATCCGCTGCAGCGCCCCCTTCTTGTCGAAGCCGAACAGCGCGCTCTTGAAATCGGCCTCGGCGCTGCGCGGCTCGACATACACCCAGTCGAGGCCGTCCCGCGCGCCGGCGCTCGACTCCCTGAAGTGCTTGCGAACGTCCACCGTGCCGGAGAGCAACATCGCCGGCGTCGCCGACAGCGCCGCCGTCACCGGGCGCACGGTCACCTGCTCGAGATCGCGGTCGTAATACCAGAGGTTGCGCCCGTCGGAAACCATCAGCTGCCCGCTGCCGGCCGCGCCCGCGGGTTGTTTGCCGCTGCGGACCCGTCCACCCGCCGAGGCCGCGGTCGCGCCCGGCACCTCGCTTTGCGGCTGAATGTCCCAACGGAACTTGCCCGGCCGCTCGACGGTGAGCGTACCCGAGGAGCGGCCGACCTCCGCCCCGTGGGCGTCGGCGACCGTCTGCACGAACGAGACGCGCAGAGTCTTCAGGTTCCGCAGGTAGCGATCGAGCGGTGTCGGCGCGCTCGAGGCGGCGGAGGACGCCGGCTGAGCCGCCTGTGTTGCGCCGTGCGCCATCGGCAGAAACGCCGTGGACGACACGATCGTGCCCGCCGCCATCACCATCGCGAGTCGCTTCAGCATGTTGGCCTCATTCCTCTGCCGGCGCCGGCGCCAGAACCTCGCGCGATCCGTTCGCCTGCAGCGGTCCCACGAGCCCCGCCATCTCCATCGCCTCGAGCAGCCGCGCGGCGCGGTTGTAGCCGATCTTCAGCCGCCGCTGCACGTAGGAGATGGAAGGCTTGCGCTCCGTGATGACGATCCTGACGGCCTCGTCGTAGAGCGCGTCCTGCTCCGGATCCTCCATCGCGGCCGCCTCGCCCTCCTCGCCCGGCAGCCCGGGTATCGGCGCCCGCGGTCCGGAAAGCACCTCTTCGATGTAGTCGGGCGGCGTCGTGACCTTCAGCGCTTCGACGACGCGATGCACTTCCTGGTCCGACACGAAAGCTCCGTGCACGCGCGTCGGCACCGAAGTGCCCGACGGCAGGTAAAGCATGTCGCCGTGGCCGAGGAGCGTCTCCGCCCCCATCTGGTCGAGAATCGTGCGCGAGTCCACCTTGGCCGATACCTGGAAGGCGATGCGGCACGGGATGTTGGCCTTGATGAGGCCGGTGATCACATCGACCGAGGGCCGCTGGGTGGCGAGCACCAGGTGGATGCCGGAGGCGCGGGCCTTCTGTGCGAGACGCGCGATCAGCTCCTCGACCTTCTTGCCGACGATCATCATGAGGTCGGCGAGCTCGTCGATGACGACGACCACGTAGGGCAGCGGCACCAGGGGCTGGATCTCCCGCTGATCGATCGTCGGATCGTTGGCCGCGCGCAGCATCATCACCGGATCCAGGATCGGCTTGCCGGCGTCGCTCGCCTCCTTCACGCGGCGGTTGAAGCCCGCGATGTTGCGCACGCCGAGGGCCGCCATGAGCTGATAGCGCCGCTCCATCTCCGCCACGCACCAGCGCAGCGCATTGGCCGCCTGCTTCATGTCGGTCACGACCGGCGCCAGCAGATGCGGGATGCCCTCGTACACCGAGAGCTCCAGCATTTTCGGGTCGATCATGATGAGCCGCACGTGCTCGGCGGTCGACTTGTAGAGGAGCGAGAGCACCATCGCATTGATGGCCACCGACTTGCCCGAGCCGGTGGTGCCCGCGATGAGCAGATGCGGCATGCGCTGCAGATCGGCGACCATGGGCTGCCCGCCGATGTCCTTACCGAGGGCGAGCGCGATCGGCGAGTGCACCTCGTCGTAGGCCTTGGAGCGGATGATCTCCCCGAGGGTGACGATCTCGCGCTTCTCGTTCGCGATCTCGAGGCCCATGACGCTCTTGCCGGGAATCACCTCGACCACCCGCACGCTCAGCACCGAGAGCGCCCGCGCCAGATCCTTGGAGAGAGTCGTGATCTGACTCGCCTTTACTCCGGGGGCCGGCCGCAGCTCGAAGCGCGTCACCACCGGCCCCGGTTGCACGGCGACGACCTCCGCGTCGATGGCGAAGTCCTTGAGCTTCATCTCCACGAGGCGCGAGAGCGCTTCGAGCGCCTCGGCGGAATAGAGCGGCTCGCGTGCCGGCGGATCGTCGAGGAGCGAAAGCGGCGGCAACTCGCCCGCCTTCGGCGGATCGAAGAGCGGCACCTGCCGCTCCTTCTCCACCCGCTCGCTCTTCTCGAACAGGGCGGCCGGCGGCTCGATCTTCGGCGGCGGGCGCGCCGCGGCCCGCTTCTGCTCCGTCACCACCGAGTCCCGCCGGGCCGCGCGGCGCTCCTTGCCGACCGCGACATCCTTCGCGGTGGCACGCCGCTCCCGCATCCAGGAGATCGCGGCCCAACTCCACGCGCCCAGGCGATCCATCACCGTGAACCACGAGACGCCGAAGGCGAGTGACAGGCCCGCCATCCACGCCGCCAACATGAGGAGGGTCGCACCCAAGAACCCCAGGCCGTCCTCGAGACCGGAGCCGATCAGGCTGCCGATGACCCCGCCCGCCGTCTCGCGCAGCGACCCCGGCCGCCAGTTGAGCGTCGCGAGTCCGCAGCTCGCCGCGAGCAGCAGCAGGAAGCCGCCCCACCGCACCACCGAATTGATGCGCGAGGCGCGCTCCGGCTCTGCGCGCCGGTGCAGCGCCCAGGCGCTCGCGCCCAGCATGATGGGCAGCAGGAAGGCCGGACGGCCGATGAGGAAGAAGAGGAAGTCGGCGAGCAGGGCGCCGCCCCGCCCGATGCGGTTGTGCACCACCGGCGAGAGACCCGCGAACGAGAAGCCCGAGTCCGCCGGGCTGTAAGTCGCGAGTGCCAGAGCCAACACGATCGCCGCTGCCGCGATCGCGATGACCGCGCTCTCGCGCAGCCCGCGTGCGACGGCGGCCGTGAAGCGGAGGGGGCGCGCCTGCGCGTGCAATTCGGCCAATTCCTACGGCTCCGGTGGATTCAGTGGAAGCGAGCGCTGATTTTAGCGCAGTACGGTTTCCGGGTGCCCTTTCCGGCTCACCGCCCGGGCTTGCTACTATGCCCGCCCGACCCCATCACGAGGAACTGAATGACCCCTCCCCGGCACAGCCGACTCATCATCCTGGGCTCCGGCCCCGCGGGCTACAGCGCAGCGGTCTACGCCGCCCGGGCCAATCGCGCGCCGCTCCTCATCACCGGCGTCGAGACCGGCGGCCAGCTCATGACCACCACGGACGTCGACAATTGGCCGGGCGATGTCGAGGGGCTGCAGGGGCCGGCACTGATGGAGCGCATGCGCCGCCACGCGGAGCGGTTCAGCACCGAGATCGTGAACGATCACGTGCACACGGCCGATCTCTCGGGCCGACCCTTGCGGCTCACGGGCGACTCGCGCACGTACACCTGCGATGCGCTCATCATCGCCACCGGCGCCCGCGCCAAATACCTGGGGTTGCCCTCGGAGGAGAAGTTCCGCGGGCGGGGCGTCTCGGCGTGCGCCACCTGCGACGGGTTCTTCTTCCGCGGCCAGCGCGTCGCCGTGATCGGCGGGGGCAACACGGCGGTCGAAGAGGCGCTCTACCTCTCGCACATCGCGGAGCACGTCACCCTGGTGCATCGGCGGGACCGCCTGCGCTCGGAGAAGATCCTGCAGGACCGCCTGTTTCGAGAGGTGGAGGCCGGCAAGGTGTCGATCATCTGGAACCACACCGTCGATGAGGTGTTGGGTGAGACGCAAGGCGTGAGCGGCCTGCGCCTGAAGTCCGTGCAGGACGGCGAGATGCGGCGGCTGTCGGTCTCCGGCGCCTTCATCGCGATCGGGCACGAGCCCAATACCGGCGTCTTCGCCGGTCAGCTGCAAATGCGCAACGGCTATATCCACGTGCGGGGCGGCTCCGAAGGCGATGCCACCGCGACCAGCGTCCCCGGCGTCTTTGCGGCGGGCGACGTGGCGGACCACGTCTACCGTCAGGCGATCACCTCCGCCGGCGCGGGATGCATGGCGGCGCTGGATGCCGACCGCTACCTGGAGCGCCTGGAGACCGATGCGCTTTCGAGCTCACTGCAGCATCGATGAGATCGATCCCGGCGAGTGGAATGCGCTCGCCGGCGCCGGCTGTCCGTTCCTGCGCCACGAGTTCCTCGCCGCGCTCGAGCACACCGGCTGCGTCGGCGCGGGGACGGGATGGGAGCCCTGCCCCCTCACCCTGAGCGATGACCACGGGCTCGCAGCCGCCGCGCCCACGTATATCAAGACACACTCCTACGGGGAGTTCGTGTTCGATTTCGCCTGGGCCCAGGCGTATTCGCGCCATGGGCGGCGCTACTACCCCAAGCTGGTGGTCGCCGTGCCCTTTACTCCCGCGACCGGGCCACGCCTGCTCCTGCGGCGGGGGCTCGATCCCACCGCCGTGGCAGGGCGCCTGCTCGAAGCGCTTCAGGCGCACGCGGCGAGCCGGCGGCTCTCTTCCGTGCACGCGCTCTTTGTCGATGAGTCCGGGCGCGCGGCCTGCGAGCGCGCCGGCTGGCTGCTGCGGCGCGATTGCCAGTTTCATTGGACCAACCGCGGCTACGCGGGCTTCGAGGCCTATCTCGAGACTTTCACGGCCGAGAAGCGCAAGAAAGCCCGGCGCGAGCGCCGCCGGGTGGCCGAGGCCGGCATCCGCTTCGAGACCCGCTTCGGCGCAGATCTCGACGAGCGCCTCCTCGACACCGTTTACGCCTTTCACCGGGAAACCTTCTTGCGGCACGGCAACGAGCCTTATCTCACCCGCGAGTTCTTCAGCGAGATCCGCCGAACGCTCGCGGATGCACTCATGGTCAAGGTCGCCATGCATCGGCCGGCACCGCAGGCCGGCGCCGCCCCATCGCCGGCGACACCGGTCGCGGCGGCGATCTTCTTCTGGTCGCAGGAGGCGCTCTACGGCCGTTACTGGGGCGCCGCCGCCGACTACCACAGCCTGCACTTCGAGACCTGCTACCACCAGGGGATCGAGTTCTGCATCGAGCGCGGGATCGGGCGCTTCGAGCCCGGCACCCAGGGCGAGCACAAGGTGAGCCGCGGCTTCGAGCCGACGCTCACGTGGTCGGCGCATTACATCGGCGATGCCTCCTTCCGCGAGGCGATCGGCGACTACCTCGAGCGCGAGGGCGACGCCATCGACGACTACGCCGCCGAGGTCCGGGAGCACGTGCCCTACCGAAAAGCCCCGGCCTGACGGTCCCGTGAAGACGATCACCTGGCTTTCGCCGAAGGACGCCCCGGAGTGGTTCCCGCCCCCCGAGCAGGCGCTCGACGACCCGGCGGGGCTCCTGGCCGCGGGCGGCGACCTCTCGCCTGCGAGACTCCTCGCCGCCTACCAGCGCGGCATCTTTCCCTGGTACTCGCCCGGCCAGCCGGTCCTCTGGTGGTCCCCGGACCCGCGCGCGGTGCTCTTTCCGGAAGAGCTCAAAGTGAGCCGCAGCCTCGCTAAAACACTGCGCAATGGCGGCTTCAGCCTGGCGCTCGACGAAGACTTCGCCGCGGTCATCGACGGCTGCGCGGCGCCGCGGCCCCAGAGCCTCGGCACCTGGATCACCCCGGAAATGCGGGCGGCCTATCTCGAGCTGCACCACCGTGGACATGCCCACAGCATCGAGGTGCGCCGCGGCGGGGAGCTCGCCGGCGGTCTCTACGGAGTGCGGCTCGGCGGCGTCTTCTTCGGGGAGTCGATGTTCAGCCGCGTGCGCGATGCCTCCAAAGTCGCGCTGGCGCATCTGGTGGCAGTGTGTCGCCGCAACAGCATCGCGGTGATCGACTGCCAGCTCGCCTCCCGGCATCTCGCCAGCTTGGGCGCCCGCAGCATCCCGCGGTCACAGTTCCAGGCGCTGCTGCGGGAGTGGGTATCGCTGCAGCCCGCACCGCTGGAGTAGCGCCCGCAAATATGCTCCAATGCGCGCCCCCGAGACGATAAGGGCATTATGTCCAAAGAAGACGCGATCCAGATGGAGGGTGAGGTGGTCGAGACCCTGCCCAACACCACCTTCCGCGTGAAGCTGAAGAACGGCCACGTGGTTACCGCGCATATTTCCGGCAAGATGCGGAAAAACTACATCCGCATCCTCACCGGCGATCAGGTCACGGTCGAAATGACCCCTTACGACCTGACCAAGGGCAGAATCATCTACCGCGGCCGCTGAGGCTCATCCCGCCGTCAGCTCCGGAGTGGTGTTCGGCGTGGTTTCCAGCTCGAGCCTCGAGCCGTCCGCCGCCACGAACACCCGCACGTGCCCGCCGCCCGCGAGCTTCCCGAATAGCAGCTCTTCCGCCAGGGGCCTCTTGATGTGCTCCTGGATGGTGCGCGCCATCGGCCGCGCGCCCATCTTGGGATCATAGCCCTTCTCGGCGATCCAGCGGCGCGCCGCATCGTCGAGGGAGATGGTGACTCCCTTCTGCTCGAGCTGCATTTCCACCTCCACGACCAGCTTGTCGACCACCCGCTCGATGGTGACGGGGTCGAGGCTCGCGAACTGGATCACCGCATCCAGCCGGTTGCGGAACTCCGGCGTGAAGGAGCGGCGGATCGCCTCCATGCCATCGCTCGCGTGATCGGCATGCGTGAAGCCGATGGAGGGCCGCGCCATCTCCTGCGCCCCGGCGTTGGTCGTCATGACCATGATCACGTGGCGGAAGTCGGCCTTGCGGCCGTTGTTGTCGGTCAGCGTGCCGTGGTCCATCACCTGCAGCAGGAGGTTGAACACGTCGGGGTGCGCTTTCTCGATCTCATCGAGCAGCAACACGCAGTGCGGATGTTTGGCGATCGCCTCGGTGAGCAGCCCCCCCTGATCGAACCCGACATAACCCGGAGGTGCGCCGATGAGGCGCGATACGGTGTGCCGCTCCATGTACTCCGACATGTCGAAGCGCAGGAACTCCACGCCCATCACGATCGCGAGCTGGCGCGTGACCTCGGTCTTGCCGACACCCGTCGGGCCGGCGAAGAGGAAGCTGCCGACGGGCTTGCGCTGATCGCCCAACCCCGAGCGGGCCATCTTGATCGCGGCCGAAAGCGCCTCGATGGCGCGGTCCTGGCCGAAAATCACGAGCTTGAGGTTGCGCTCCAGGTTCTTCAGGATCTCCCGGTCGGAGGTCGAGACGCTCTTCGCCGGAATGCGCGCCATGCGCGCCACGACGTCCTCGACGTGCCGCACCTCGATCACCGGCTCGCGCTCGCCGATCGGCTTCAGGCGTTGGCGGGCGCCGGCCTCATCGACCACGTCGATCGCCTTGTCGGGCAGGTGCCGCTCGTTGATGTGCCGGGCCGCCAGCTCCGCTGCGGCCTTGAGCGCCTCGGCGGCGTAGGTGATGCCGTGGTGCTCCTCGAACTTGGGCTTGAGGCCCATCAGGATCTCCACCGTCTCCGCCACCGAGGGCTCGGTGACGTCGATCTTCTGGAAGCGCCGCGCCAGGGCATGATCCTTCTCGAAGATGCCGCGGTATTCCTGGTAGGTCGTCGAGCCGATGCAGCGGATCTCGCCGTTGGTGAGCACCGGCTTGATCAGGTTGGAAGCGTCCATGACACCGCCCGAGGCGGCGCCCGCGCCGATGACGGTGTGGATCTCATCGATGAAGAGAATGGCCCCGGGCTGCTTCTTCAGCTCCGTGATGACGCCCTTCAGGCGCTTCTCGAAGTCGCCGCGGTACTTCGTTCCGGCGATGAGCGCGCCCATGTCGAGCGCATAGATCGTGCAGTCCGCCAGCACCTCCGGCACCTTGCCCTCGACGATGAGCCGCGCCAGTCCCTCGGCGATCGCGGTCTTGCCGACGCCGGCCTCGCCCACGTAGAGGGGGTTGTTCTTGCGCCGCCGGCAGAGGATCTCGATGGTGCGCTCGACCTCGAGCTTGCGGCCGATCAGCGGATCGATGCGGCCCTCCTGGGCGAGGCGGTTGAGGTTGGTGGTGAACTTCTCGAGCGCGCTGCCCCCTTCGGGATCGCGCTCGACATCGGCCTGCGCCTCGTCCTTGTCGGTCTTCTCCTCCGCGATCTTGGAGAGGCCGTGGGAGATGTAGTTGACGACATCGAGGCGGGTCACGTGCTGACGGTTGAGCAGGAACACCGCATGGCTCTGCTTCTCGCTGAAGATCGCGACCAGCACGTTGGCGACGCCGACTTCCTTCTTGCCGCTCGACTGCACGTGGAACACCGCCCGCTGCAGCACGCGCTGGAAACCCAAGGTCGGCTGCACCTCGCGCTCCTCGCCCTCCTCCACCCGCGGCGTGGATTGCTCGATGTGATCCTTCAGCTCCTGCTTGAGCTTGCCGAGATCGGCCCCGCAGGCCCGCAGGATCTCGCGCACCCGCGGCGTATCGAGGATCGCCAGCAGCAGATGCTCGACCGTGAGGTACTCGTGGCGCGCCTCCCGGGCCTGGTGGAAGGCGTCGTTCAGACAGTATTCAAGCTCGTTTGACAGCACTTTCAAGCCTCTTCGAGGGTGCACATCAGCGGATGCTGGTGGTCCCGCGCATACGTGGTCACCTGTGCCACCTTAGTTTCGGCGATCTCGAACGTAAAGACCCCGCACACACCCTTACCCTTCGTATGGACTTCGAGCATGATGCGCGTAGCCGTCGGCCGATCGAGGCCGAAGAACTTTTCCAGCACGTCGACGACGAACTCCATGGGGGTGTAGTCGTCATTCAGCAGCACCACCTGGTAGAGCGGCGGCCTCTTGACCTCGGGCCGCGCCTCCTCGACGAGAATTCCGGTATCGGGACGGGTCGGATGCGGGTCGGGCATGACGTCTTTATAGGGGTCGCGAATCTGCAACACAAGCCTGCAATGATGGAGTGCCGTTACTCTTGCAGAAACAATCGCTTGAGAGCACAAGCGCGTGCGCCGTATGATTGGCCGGGCGAATCCATGACGTTGCCACCTCAATGAGCGCCGCCTCCTGGCTCCAAGCCGTCCCCGGGGTCGAGAAATGGCGCGCCCTGTTCTTCACCCGCGGTCCGCGGGTGGCGACCTGGCTGCTTGCGCTCGCGCTCGGCGTGCAGGCCGCGATGATCGTCACCGATCTGGCCGGGGTGGGCAGCGCGCCCGCGCCCGGCATGATCGCCGCGGCCTCGCGCGTGCGGCGCGCGCCCGTCGACATCGCCGCAATCACCAATACCCATCTTTTCGGGGTCGCGCCCACGCCGGCCGTCGGTAACGCCAACGCCCCACAGACGAGCATGCCGCTGGTTCTCACCGGTGTGATCGCCGCCAATGATCCGCGCAGTGGGCTCGCAATACTCGGGCCGAGCGCCGCGGCCACCAAGGTATACGAAGTCGGAGACAACATTCCGGGCGGCGCGCGGCTGCACGCCGTGTACCCCGACCACGTGCTGCTCGAGCGTGACGGCGGCATCGAATCTCTGGCCCTGCCGCGCCAGCTCGCCGGCAGCGCGCCGCCGCCGAGCTTGTCGGCTGCCCCGACCGAGGCTCCCCTCGTGCAGCGCATGCAGGAGCTCGTGAGCCGCAATCCTGGCATCATCGGCGACATCATGCGCCCGGAGCCGGTGTTCGTAGGCGGCAAGCAGCAGGGTTTTCGGGTGTATCCGGGACGCGACCAGCAGGCGTTCGTCCGCCTGGGGCTGCAGCCCGGCGATCTCGTCACGGCGATCGACGGCACGCCGCTCGACGATCCGGCGCGGGGAGAGGAGATTCTGCGGACGCTCGGCTCCTCGAGTGAGGCCCACGTCACGATTTTGCGCAATGGACGGCAACAGGATCTCACTCTCAATCTGACCGCTGTCGAACAGGAGGCGGAATCGCTCGCCGGGCCGCAGAATGGAGCATCCGGACCGCCGGTGCCGCCGCCGGTCTCCCAGCCGTTCGCGCCGCCGCAGGGCGTGCAGTAAGGCCGGTCCCACACGGGGGTTGAGGTTAGTGAAAGGCTTTCGCGTATTCGCATGCTGTCTGGCTCTGCTGGTACCGCCGCTCGTCTGCCAGGCGCAGCACGCGGCGCAGCAGGGCATGAGCATCACGCCCAATTTCAAGGACGCCGACATCCGGCAGATCGTCCAGGCGGTCGCCGCGGCAACCGGGAAGAGCTTCATCCTCGACCCGCGGGTGCGGGCGCAGGTGACGATGTACTCCTCGGCGCCGATGTCCCCGCCCGCCTTCTACCAGGCGTTCCTTTCCATTCTCGAGGTCTACGGCTTCATCGCCGTGCCGGCGGGCAACAACATCGACAAGATCATGCCGGACGAGGAGGCGCGGTATGGGCCGGGAATCGACCTGCCGTCCAGCGTCAGCTCGACCTCCGATGAGATCGTCACGCAGGTCGTTGCCGTCAAGAACGTGAACGCGGCGGAGCTGGTGCCGATCCTGCGGCCGATGATCCCGCAGTACGGCCATCTCGCCGCCTACCCCCCGTCCAACATCCTCATCATCTCCGACAGGGCGAGCAACGTGCATCGGCTGATGCAGATCATCGCCCGCATCGACCAGATCGGGAACCAGGATGTGGACGTCATCCCGCTGCAGAACGCCTCCGCTTCCGATGTGGTGCGCACGATCCAGTCGCTCACCCAGGGCGCCGCCAACGTCCAGGAGGGCAGCAACGTGCGGGTGGTGGCGGACGAGCGCTCGAACAGCGTGCTCATCAGCGGCGATCCGGCGCAACGGCTGCGCATCAAGGCGCTGGTGGCGGAGCTCGACACGCCCCTGCAGGCGGGCGGCGATACGCGGGTGATCTTCCTTCATTACGTCGATGCCTCGAAGCTCGCGCCGAAGCTCAAGGAGCAGATGTCGGAGCTCGCGCAGCTGGGCGGCGGTGAGAGCGCCGCCAAGAATCCCACCGCGCAGGCGGAGAAGAACGCGCTGGTGTGGGCGGATGCGCAGAACAACGCGCTCATCATCACCGCCCCGCCGAAGGTCATGCGCACGATCCTCGACATCGTCGCGTCGCTCGACCGGCGCCGCCCGGAGGTGCTGGTGCAGGCGATCGTCGCCGAGGTCAACATCTCCAAGACCGACGACCTCGGCATCAACTGGGCGGCCTATTCGCAGGGCAACAAGCTGCCGCTCGGCGGCTTCGTGTCGCCGGTGGGCGGCACGAGCATCGTCGATCTCTACAATGCGGCGGCGACGAAGAACCTCAGCACGCAGCTCCTCGAAGGGACGACGATCGGTGTCGGGACGATCACCTCGGGTGGTACGTCGTTCGCGGCTATGATCCGTGCGCTGAGAAGCAACGGTGATACCAACATCGTGTCCACGCCTTCGGCAGTGACGATGAACAACCAGGCGGCGACGCTGAAAGTCGTCCAAGAGGTGCCCTTCGTCACCGGGCAGTACTCCAGCCAGGCGGGCATCACCGGCGGCACGGTCACGCCCTTCACGACCGTGCAGCAGCAGGAGGTCGGCACCGTCCTCAAGGTGACACCGACGATCTCGGCCGAGGGCAACGCGGTGATGCTCAAGCTGGACGTCGAGAACTCGAGCGTCCTCAACGGCGCCAGCACCAGCCTCACCGGCGATCCCACCACGGAGAAGCGCAGCATCAGCACCAACGTGCTGATCGAGAACGGGGGCATCGTCGTGCTGGGCGGCCTGATCTCGAACGAGCAGGACCGCACCCACGAGAGCGTGCCCTTCCTCGGCGACATCCCGCTCCTCGGGCTCCTCTTCAAATCGCGCAACGACTCCTCGACCCGCGACAACCTGATGATCTTCATCAAGCCGACGATCCTGCGCGATCAGTCGGAGGCCGCCTACCAGACCGGACGGACCTACAACTACATCCTGGGGCAGGAGAATTCCATGCCGCCGGAGCAGTTCCCGCAACTGCTGCGCGGCGCGCCGGCGCCGCGCCTGCCAGAGCTCCCACCCCCGCCTCCGCCCGGTACGCTGTCGGCACCGAATCCAGTCTCGCCGAGCCCGCCGCAGCGGAGCCCCAAGGCCAACTCGCCGCCCTCGGGCGCGCGCACGGCGCCCGCCCAGAGCCCGCAGGCACAACAGGTCCCGGCCAAGCCCGCCGCGGGCGCCGGCTCATCCAGCGGAGGGACACCGTGAACGCCGCTGAAGTCATGGACGAGCCGCAGCTCCAACCCGCAGCGCCGCAGCGCCGGCTGTCCTTCGCGTTCGCGAAGCGTCACGGTGTGCTGGTCAAGCTGATCACCGACACCGAGGCCGAATGCGTCTGCCGCGAGCATGTCTCGCCAATCGCGCTCGCGGAAGTGCGGCGCTTCGTCGGCCGCCCCATGAAGCTCGAGCGCGTGCCGGAGGCGGAGTTCGATCTGCTGCTGCGCACGATCTACGAGGCAGGGTCCGACGCCATGCAGGCGGTCGAGGGGCTGGATGACACTACCGACCTGGCGCACCTCGCCCAGGAGCTGCCGGAGCAGGCGGATCTCCTCGACAGCGACGACGATGCGCCCATCATCCGGCTGATCAACGCCGTGCTCACCCAGGCCGTGAAGGAGAACGCCTCCGACATCCACGTGGAGCCGTTCGAGAACCGCCTGGTGGTGCGCTTCCGGGTGGACGGGGTGCTGCGCGAGGTCCTGCAGTCGAAGCGCGCCGTGGCGCCGCTCGTCGTCTCCCGCATCAAAGTCATGTCGAAGCTCGACATTGCCGAGAAACGGCTGCCGCAGGACGGCCGCATCAGCCTGAAGATCGCCGGCCGAGCGGTGGACGTGCGCGTCTCGACCATTCCCTCGGGGCACGGCGAGCGCGTGGTGCTGCGTATCCTCGACAAGCAGGCGGGGCGCCTCGACTTGAGCGCCCTCGGCATGGACCCGAAGACCGAGGCGCTCATCGATGAGCTGATCCACAAGCCCCACGGGATCATTCTCGTCACCGGGCCCACCGGCTCCGGCAAGACGACGACGCTCTATGCCGCGCTCGAGCGCTTGAACGACAACACGCAGAACATCATGACGGTCGAGGACCCGATCGAGTACTACATCGACGGGATCGGCCAGACGCAGGTCAATACCAAGGTGGAGATGACCTTCGC
Source organism: Steroidobacteraceae bacterium (assembly GCA_035552895.1). Lineage (GTDB taxonomy): Bacteria > Pseudomonadota > Gammaproteobacteria > Steroidobacterales > Steroidobacteraceae > 13-2-20CM-66-19. The sequence continues at coordinate 25,451 of DATNEU010000061.1, read as the reverse complement.
GCGCGGACTCCGGGCCATCCTGCGTCAGGACCCCGACGTCGTCATGATCGGTGAGATCCGCGACCTGGAGACGGCGCAGATCGCCGTGCAGGCGAGCCTCACCGGCCATCTCGTCCTCTCCACCCTGCACACCAACACGGCGGCCGGCGCGGTCACGCGCCTGCGCGACATGGGCATCGAGCCCTTCCTCCTCTCCTCGAGCCTGATCGGCGTGCTCGCGCAGCGCCTGGTCCGGGTGCTCAACCCGGAGACCAAGCAGCCCTTCCAGGCCGGCGAGTATGAGCGCCGGCTCCTCAACCTCGGCCCCGACGATCCCTCCCCGGTGCTCTACCGCCCCGGGCGGGACGCCATGGGCGGCTATCGCGGCCGCTCGGGGGTGTACGAGCTCATCGTGGTAGACGACACCATGCGCACGATGATCCACGATGGGGCGAGCGAGCAGGAGCTCGACCGCCACGCCCGACTCACGACCCCTTCCATCCGCGACGACGGCCGCACCCGGATCCTGCGCGGCGAGACCACCATCGAGGAAGTGCTGCGGGTCACCCGCGAGGATTGAGCTGACGCCACGCCATGGGGGCATTCGAATACACTGCGCTCGACAGCGCCGGCAAGGAGCGCAAGGGCGTCCTGGAAGGGGACACGCCGCGGCACATCCGCCAGCTCCTGCGCGAGCGCCAGCTCCTGCCGGTGGCGGTGAGCGAGGTCGCGCAGCGGGAGGCCATCCGGCAGCGCTCGTTCAGCTTCGCCCGCCGAGTCTCCCCGGCGGACCTCTCGCTCTTCACCCGCCAGCTCGCCACCCTGGTGCGGGCGGGGCTGCCGCTCGAGGAGTCGCTCCTCGCCGTCTCGCAGCAGACCGAGAAGCCGCGCGTGCAGAGCATCATTCTCGGCGTGCGTGCCAAGGTGATGGAAGGCCACACGCTGGCGACCGGCCTGGCAGAGTTCCCGCGGGTATTTCCTGAGATCTACCGCGCCACGGTCTCGGCCGGCGAGCAGGCGGGGCATCTCGACAACGTGCTCGAGCGCCTCGCCACCTACACGGAGAGCCGCGAGGAGATGCGCCAGAAGATCCTCGCCGCGATGCTCTATCCCATCGTGCTCACGGTGATGTGCTTCGGCATCGTCTCGGCGTTGCTCGTTTTCGTCGTGCCGAAAGTCGTCTCGGTCTTCACGGCGAGCAAGGCACAGCTCCCCCTCGCCACCCGGATCCTCATCGGCTTCAGCGGCTTTCTGCGCACCTACGGCCTCCTGCTCGCCATTCTCATCATCATCGCGCTCGTGCTCTTCCTGCGCTGGCTGCGCAACCCCGACGCGCGGCGCCGCTACCATCGCCTGCAGCTGCGCACGCCGCTCGTCGGCAAGCTCTCGCGCGGGTTCAACACGGCGCGCTTCACGCGTACGTTCAGCATCCTCTCGGCGAGCTCCGTGCCGGTGCTCGAGGCCATGCGCATCGCCGGCGAGGTGGTGACGAGCCTGCCGATGCGCGATGCGGTCCTCGAGGCCGCCGCGCGGGTGCGCGAGGGCGCGCCCATCGGGCGCTCGCTCGCCGCGAGCCGGCTCTTCCCGCCGATGACCGTGCACCTCATCTCCAGCGGTGAATCGAGCGGCGAGCTCGACTCCATGCTGGAGCAGGCCGCCGTCAGCCAGGAGCGGGAGCTCGATGGCATCCTGGCGGCCATGGTGGGCCTCCTCGGCCCGCTCCTCATCGTCTTCATGGGCCTCTTCGTCATGGGCATCGTTTTTGCCATGCTGCTGCCGATCTTCCAATTGAATGACCTGATTCACTGAATCGGCCATTGCGGATCCCACGGAATCTGATTTAACTTTTGCGCCGTTCCCCTGCAGGACTCCGGTGTCCCGCATGAGCGAGAAATCCGAATCGGACGAATTCGAAAACGAAGACGACGACGAGCCGGCCGCTGAGGAAGGCGAGGTCGATCTGGATCAGGTCATCAAGGACCTGGACCTCGCCAAGCGCCGTGGCCAGCGCGCCGGCGATCCCGCGTGGCGTCGCCTCGAGCGTCTGCTCGAGGAGAAGCGCACGGCCGAGCTCACCAGCGACTTCGAGGACTACGAGGTCGGCGGCGAGGAGGGAGACGCACCCGAGAAGCCGCGGCGGAAGAAAAGAGGCTGACGCCTAGCCCGCCTTGGGCATCCAGGGCACCTCGGCCCGGCGGTGCGACAGCTTCATTCGGTACATGCTCTCATCTGCGGCCCTGAGCAAGCCGTCCGCATCGTTGCCATCGAGCGGGTAGAGGCCGATGCCGAAGCTCGCTGTGACCGACAGCTGCCCGGTGCCGGCCTGCAGCGGAACGGTGATCGCGGTGGCGATGGCTTGCGCCAGGCGCTCGGCCTCGGCGCGATCGGCGATCCCGGCGAGAACGACGACGAACTCGTCTCCGCCGATTCGCGCGACCGTGTCGGTTCGTCGCACCACGGAGGAAATCTGTCGCGCGACGTGCTGGAGGACCTCATCCCCGGTCGCGTGGCCGAGCGTGTCGTTGATCTTCTTGAAGGAATCCAGATCGAGGTATACGAGCGCGTGGGCGCCCCCGCCGGGGAGAAGACCCGCGAGTCTCTCGTAGAGTGAGGCGCGGTTGAGAGTATTCGTCAGCGCATCGTACTGCGCTCTGAAGGAGAGCTGCTCGTAGAGGCCGCGCCGCTCGACCGCGAGACTTGCGAATCGCGCCCAGGATTCCAACAGCCGCTGCTGCGAATCCGAGCACTCCTGACGCGTCAGGGCGAAAATGATGCCGGTCCGCCGCGAGTCGCGCATGATGGCAACCGCACTATACAGCCGATGCGCGAGGAGCGTTCCCGCCTTCTGCACGTAGTGCGTCCACTCCGCGCAGTCCGACAGTCGCTCGACCGGTGCGCAGGAGAGCGTCTCGTTGATCGTCGCGAGATCGATGCGGTCGAGGGCCTCCGCCAGTGAGCGGGCGATGCCGGGATAGAGAGCGATCCGCGGGCCCCCCGACATCTCGATCCGGATGGCGCAGAGCGAGCGCGGCAGGTGAGCCGTCACCGCCTCGACGATGCTCACGGCGACTTTCTCGAGCGGCTGATCGTTTGCCACCAGCTCGAGGATCCTCTTGCGATCCTGCTCCAGTCGCTCGGCCTCGCGGGCGATCTGCGCCGATGCCTCGGCCGCGGCGCGCTCCTGCTCCGCCTCGACGAGCATGCGCTTCTCGGTCGTAATGTCGATCATCGCGCCGGTCGCCCGTGCGGGGAAGCCGCTGCCCTGGTCGAAGCCCCAGAGGCTGCGCATCCAGCGCACTGCGCCGCTCGGCAGGATGAGGCGGAATTCCTCCTGCATGGCACTCTGAGAAGGACCGCGCTCGCGCGTGCTCGACCAGAGGAGGTTGCGATCCTCGGGATGCACCATCGCTTCGAGCTCGGCGCGGGTCAGCTGGAATTTCGAGCGCGGCCGCTCGAGCAGCGCCGCGAGCCCTTCGGACACCGTGATGGTGTTCTTCTGGAAGTCGGCCTCCCAGATGCCGAAGCGCGCGACCGTCTCGGCGAGATTGAGCCGCCGCAGCGCATCGCGAAGCTGCCTCTCCGCCCGGATGCGCTCGATGGCGTTGCCGGCGAGCTGGCCGGCCACGCGTGCCAACCCGAGCTCCGCGGGCAGCGGGCGCGCAACGACTCGCCGGTAGGTGGCGAAGGTACCGAGCACCCCGCCTTTGGAGTCCCGAATCGGCTGGCTCCAGCAGGAGCGCAGGCCATGGCCCAGCACGAAGTCGCGGGCGGCCGCGAAGCGCGGGTCGGTGGCGATGTCCTCGATGACGACGGTCTCGTTGCGGAAGGCTGCCGTTCCGCACGCCCCCACGTCAGGACCGATCTCGAGCCCATTGCAGGCCTGCAGATACGCCTGGGGAACGCTCGGGCCGGAGGCGACCAGAAGCCGGTTCCGCTGCTCCTCATCGAGCAGGAGAATCGTGCACAGCGACTCTGGCGAGACGCCCTCTATGGCGTGCGTCAGCGTGTCCAGCACCTCGGAGAGAGGAGTCCCTTTGGCGATGAGCTCGAGCATCCGCCGCTCGGTCTCGGTGATGAGGGACGAGGTGGCGAGCTCATCCGGCGCCCGGGCCGGCGCCCGGGCCGTACCCACCCGCCGCGCTGCGAGCCCCCAGCCGACGGCGGCGGCGACCGCAACCGCAAGAAACGTCAGCCCCAGTATCCCAGCCCACATGCGTCGCCACCCTGAGTAGTCATGCCCCCTTTGGCGCATGATCGCAGGCAGGAGCGGGCTCATTCCGTGATCTCTTCAGCGGAAACGGCGGCATCGGGTGGCCGGCTGTCACAGGGCGGCGAGGTCCGTGCGTGTCCCGAGACCAAGCCAATCCGCATGCAGAGTCTCTCTATACTGGGCCGGCATGCCTTCGCGAGCGTACCTCCTGTCCCTTCCGGAGCGCGTGGTCCGCTCGGCGGTCGCACTCAGCGCCGGATTCCTGCGCGAGGTCGGCGAGGTGGCGCTGCCGCGGGGCGTGCGCCGAAGTCATCTGTACCACAGCCTCGTGGACGTGACGCTTCGCTACCTGATCGAGCGAGTGGGAGGCGCCGAAGGCGTCTACCCCGCCGAGCAGCCCCAGCCGGGCGACTTTCTCGCGAGGCGCGGAGCCGGTCATGCGATCGAGTTGCTCGGCATCGTTGCTTTCCGCGTCTCACCGGTATGGGTGCTCGCGGCACTCGCTGACCTCAGCGGCCTCGGGCGGCGCCTGATTCCGGAAATTGCCGCGGCCCTCGAGGCGGAAGGCCTGTTGGCGAAAGGCTCTCGCTTCGAGACCGTCGATCAGCTCCTGGACGGGCTGGAGAAGACCTCAGCGCGGCTGGCGGACACGCTCAACACTCCACCGCTCGATGTTGCAAGCCTGCGTGAGGAGTGGACGGCGCTTCGTCGCGAGGCCGGCCGCCTGACGCCGACAGCCCTGCCGCCGCAGCGGGCAATCTCCGGCCGATGGGAGGAGATCAAAGAGGAGTCGACGCGCCAGGGCCGGTCGATTTTCGAGACCTCCTCGGCGCTGGCGGTGGCGACCGTGCGCGGATTGCCCGAGGCCGCGCGCCGGTTGTCCGCATCCGCGCGCGTTGGGGCGAGACACACCGGAGCCTTGCTGTCCGGCGCGCTACTCGAATATTACGGCCAGACCCTGCGCGAGCTGCGTCAGGTCGGCTATATGACCTACTCGAAGCGTCAATTGAGCCCGTATGTGCGCGCCTGCATCGAGCAATTCTCGCCCGAGCGCAGAACGCTCACGCAGCGCTTGCTGGACCGGGTGCGCCGGCGTTGAGCTCATTTGCCGATGTCCTCATTCCAGAGGGCCGGGTTGGCGTCGATGAATCGCCGGTGCATCTGCACGCACTCGCCCGAGCCCAGATCGATGACCGATATGCCCCGCTCGCGCAGCCAGTCGATGCCGCCGCGGAAGGTGCGTGAGTCGCCGACGAGCACCGTGCCGATGCCGAATTGCACGATGAGCCCGCTGCAGTACCAACAGGGCGCCATGGTCGTGGCCAGAATCGTCTGCACATAGGAGGACTGTCTTCCGGCCTTGCGGAACGCATCCGTCTCGCCGTGCACGGACGGATCGTTTTCCTGAACCCGTCGATTCCGTCCGCGTCCGAGCAGACGGCCGTCGTTCTGAAAGAGCGCCGCGCCAATCGGTATCCCCCCTTCGCGCAGGCCGGTCGCGGCCTCCTCGATGGCGACCGCGAGCATGCGCAAATACCGCTCTGGGGTTGTCATTTTTCGGGCTTCCGTGGGTCGCCTGCAGCCAGATTGCGAATCTCCGCGCTGGCGGCGCCGTTTGCAATGATCAGATAGCCGACCGAGACCGGAAAACTGAAGCGGCGAGGCCCGGCGCTGCCGGGATTGACGAGCAGGACGCCCTCCCGTTGGACGATGCCGGGCTTGTGCGAATGTCCCGAGATGACGACGTCGAACCGGTCGCCTGCCGGACCGAAGTCGAGCTCCTGGATGTCGTGCAGTACGTGGATGCGTACGCCGTCGAGTTGCAGGTCGAGCCGCAGCGGCAGCCGACTGGCCCACGCCCCGCGATCGTTGTTCCCACGGACCGCGTCCACGGGCGCGATGGCGCGCAGCGCCTCGATCACCTCGGGTCCGCCGATGTCGCCGGCATGAATGATGCGCTCCGCTCCGCAAAGCGCCTGCAGCGCTTCCGCTCGAAGGAGCCCGTGAGTATCCGAGATCAGCCCGACTCTGCACATTCCGGCCATCCTATGCCCGAGGCGGCCGAGCCGGAACAGATCAGGCTGATGAAGCGCCTGGTCGAGATGTCCGCCGAGCGCAGCTACATGAATGGCGAGCGGACGCTGTCGGTGTGGATCCGCACGGCGCTCGGGCTGATGATCTTCGGCATTGCCATCGATCGCTTCGGGCTGATGTTGCGGCAAGTGCCGATGCCGCCCCCTCACGGCGGCTACCCCAGCCCGCACGACCTCTCGACCTGGGGCGGCGGCGCGCTCATCGCGTTCGGTGTCCTGATGGCATCGAGCACCGGCATCCGGTTCCTCGTCTTTGCGCTCACCCACCGGCGGGTGCACCAGCTTCCCGCGCATCACGGGCCCTATCTGGGCCCGATCTTCGCGGCGCTGGTCGCGCTCTTCGGCATCGCCCTGCTCGTCATTCTGAGCGTGTTTCCGGTATGACGCCGGCCGCGGAAGCGCCTTGCCGTGGCTTCAGTGAAAGTCGCGCGATCGGGTGACCAGCTCCCCGAGCAAGGGGGTGCGGTCGATCAGCCGGCGCGCCACGAGGTGCATGACCCCTTCCTGCCGCTGCAGCTCCCCATCGACTTCGAGCAGGCGGGATTGCAGCAACGCACGACGGTACTCCTCCCCGATCCGCTCCCATACGATGATGTTGACCTGACCCGTCTCATCCTCCAGCGTCAGGAAGGTCACTCCGCTCGCCGTACCCGGACGCTGGCGCATCAGAACGATGCCGGCCGTGCGCACGGATTTGCCGTGCGGCAGGCTCTCCAGATCCCGCGCGCTCAGCAAATGCTTCGATTGCAGCGAATCCCGTAACAGAGCCAACGGATGGCGGCCCAGCGTGAGGCCCACCGAAGCATAGTCAGCCACGATGCGCTCCCCTTCCGTGGGCGTTCTCAGGAGCGGAGTAGGCTCGTGAGCCGCCTCATGGAGCGCATCTTCCGACGCCACCTCCAGCGGCAGAGGCCGCTCCGTTCCCGCGACCTCCCAAAACGCCAGGTGACGGTTGCCGCTCAGTGAGGCAAATGCGCCGGCGGCAGCCAGGGCTTCCAGATCACCGCGGTCGAGCGCGGCACGGGCCGCGAGATCCTGCACGCTCGCGAAAGGCTGCAGCCGGCGAGCCTCGATGAGACGGTCCGCACCGCTTCGGGAGAGTGACTTGACCAGCCTCAAGCCCAACCGCAAGGCCGGCTCACCATCCTCCCTCCGCTCCAGCGTGCAATCCCACACGCTCACGCAGACGTCGACCGGCTGCACCTCTACGCCGTGCGTGCGCGCGTCTCGGACGAGCTGCGCCGGCGCGTAAAAGCCCATCGGTTGACTGTTGAGCAGCGCCGCCGTGAACGCCGCTTGCTCGTGGCATTTGAGCCAGGCAGAATCGTATGCCAATAAGGCGAAGCTCGCGCTATGGCTTTCCGGAAAGCCGTACTCGCCAAATCCCAGCATCTGCTGATACAGCCGCTCGGCGAATTCCTCCGCGTAGCCGCGCGCGCGCATCCCGCCGATCAGCTTCTCGCGAAAATGCTCGATGCCGCCGCTGCGCTTCCAGGCGCCCATCGCGCGGCGCAGCGCATCCGCTTCCCCCGGCGTAAAGCCCGCCGCCGCGATGGCGAGCTGCATCACCTGCTCCTGGAAGATCGGCACGCCGAGAGTGCGCTTCAGGACTCCCTCGACCTCGCGGCTGGGATAGCTCACCGGCTCGCCGGATTTCCGGCGCTTGAGATACGGGTGCACCATGTCGCCCTGGATGGGACCGGGGCGGACGATGGCGATCTCGATCACGAGGTCATAGTAGGAGCGCGGCTGCAGGCGCGGCAGCATCGCCATCTGCGCGCGCGACTCGATCTGGAAGACACCAATGGTGTCGGCGCGGGAGATCATCTCGTAGACCTCCGGCGCCTCCGCCGGCAGACCTCCGAGCGCATGCCCCGTGCCGCGGAAATCGTTCACCAGGTCGAATGATTTACGCAGCGCGGTCAGCATTCCCAGTGCCAGCAGGTCGACCTTGAGCAGGCCAAGGTCGTTGAGGTCGTCCTTGTCCCACTGCACCACGGTGCGCCCTTCCATGGTCGCGTTCTCGATGGGCACCAGCTCCTCGAGCGCCCCCTCCGAGATCACGAACCCGCCGACGTGTTGGGAAAGATGTCGCGGGAATCCCGGGAAAGCGGTCAGCTCGTGCGCCAGAGGCAGCAGCCGCGCCAGCCGCGGGCCATCGGGATCGAAGCCGGCCTCACGCAGCCGCTCGCGCATCACCTCGCTCCCGTCCCACCACTGCATGACCTTGGTGAGCCGCCCACACTCCTCGGCATCGAGATCGAAGATCTTGCCCAGATCGCGCAGCGCGCTCTTCGGCCGGTACATGATCACGGTGGCGGCGATCGCGGCCCGCTCCCGGCCGTACTTCCCGTAGACGTATTGGATGACCTCCTCGCGCCGCTCGTGCTCGAAGTCGATATCGATGTCGGGCGGCTCGTTGCGCTCGCGGGAGATGAAGCGCTCGAAGAGCAGCGATGCGCCGCGCAGCGGATCGACGGAGGTCACCCCCAGGCAGAAGCAGACGCGGGAGTTGGCGGCGGATCCCCTGCCCTGACACAGAATCCCCTTGCTGCGAGCGAAGGCGACGATGTCGTGAACGGTGAGAAAGTAAGGCTCGTAGCGCATGTCCGCGATGAGGGCGAGCTCGTGCTCGATGGCCTCGAGCTCACCTGCCGGCACGCCTTGCGGCCAGCGCCGGCGCGCCCCCGCCTCCGTGAGCTTGCGCAAATGACTCGCCGGCGTCTCACCGGCAGGCACGAGCTCATGCGGATATTCATACCGCAGCTCCTCCAGGGAGAAGATGCATCGCCGGGCGACGGCCACCGTTTCCTCGAGCAACTCACGCGGATAGAGCTTCGCGAGCCGCTCCCGCTCGCGCAGATACCGCTCGCCGTTGGGATAAAGCTTCCTGCCGGCTTCCCGGATCGGCACGTTGTGCCGGATCGCGGTGACCGCATCCTGCAGCCGGCGACGTGCCCGCAGGTGCATGTGCACATCGCCGCTCGCCACCAGCGGAAGCCCCATGTCCCGGCCGATCCCCTGCAGCGCCTCGAGGTGCTCACGATCCTTGCCCTCGCGAAGCAACTCGACGGCGATCCACAACCTGTCGGGAAGGCGCTCCTTGAGCCAGCGCGCTTCCTCTGCGGAAAATGGCTGCCCTGGCAACCAGAGAATGAGACAGTGCTCGAGCCCATTTTCCTCCAGGTCCGCTCGTGTCAGGGAATATTCGCCCTTCTGCGCGGCGCGCCGGCCGCGCGTGATGAGGCGGCAGAGCCGCCCGTACCCACGCCGGTCGGTGGCCAGCACCACGAGCTTCATGCCACACGTGAGGCGCAGCTCCGAGCCGATGATGAGCTTGAGCTGCTGCCCCTTCGCCGCCACGTGTGCCCGCACGACCCCTGCGACGGAGCACTCGTCCGTAATCGCGAGCGCCTCGTACCCGAGCTCGACCGCCTGCCCCACCATCTCGTGCGGATGCGATGCCCCCCGCAGAAACGTGAAGTTAGTCAGGCAATGAAGCTCGGCATAAGGAGCCTCGGAAGACTTCGAGCTCAACCGAACACTCCGTGGAGAAACCACCGGTGCGGCGCCTCCCGCTCGCGAAAAATCCACAACCGCGCCCCCCGTGCGTCGATTGCGATGTAGTAATCCCGCGCAATCTCCGCACCATCCCACCACCCCGTCTCGATCCGCTCCGCCTCCCCCAGCAACCGCAAAGCCCCCCGTCTCCTCGGCACCCCGGCCCTCTCATCGAGTAGCCGCGGAACCGGCAGCAGCCACAGCGGACGGCGGTCGACCCCTCCATGGTTCCGGCCAGGGTCAGTTTGCGAGCCGCTCCGAATCGGCGGCGTGGTCATGACAGGCTCCCGCACCCTCCAGGCCGCCTCCGGCCGATGATCCTCAACGACCCGAAGCCCATACACCGCCTCCGGCCCCAACCGTGCCCGCAGCCTCTCGATGAGCTCCGGCGCCTGCGAGGCCACCCCGCCCCCATGCTCTCCCGCCTGCCAGAGCCCCCCCGACCCCAGCACCCGCGGCACCAACACCCCCGAGCGCAACTCACAAGCCCGCACCGCCTCCGGCAGAACGAGCGCGCTCAACCGCTCCCCCAGTAAAGCCCCCAGCTGCTTCGGGTCAGCCAGCGGCGCCGCCAGCCGCAGCACGCAGCAGGTCGGCGGAACGGTGCGATGCCGCAGCCGGCACTCGAGCGCCAACACCCCGCACTGCCGTGCCGTAAGGAACTCGCCGAGCTGCGCGAGCAGCGGCGCCAGCACCGCCGAAAGCGCCGCATGATTTTCCAACTCATAGAGCAGCTCCCGGCGGCGGCGAAAGCGCGCGCGCACCTCGAAGCGGTCCTTGAGATCGCTCGCGCGGCCGACCAGCCGGTCGAGTGTTTGCAGCGGCAGGGTGCCGAAGCGCCGCGCAAAGCCCGCGCGCGGCAGCCGTAGTGCCTCGCCGAGGGTCCGTACGCCGATGCGCGCGAGTCGGCCCAGCGTGTCCTGCGGCCACCGCAGCATCGCGAGCGGCAGAGGCGAGAGCTTCCCGATGAGCTGGGCCGGATCCATGACGAGCGGCAGCGCGCCAGGCCTCGGGCCGGCACGTGCCAGGACCAGAGCGGCCAGGGGAGTGGGCGCCACCGCCAGCCTGCAGGGCATCCGCAGATGCGAGCACTCGAGCGCCATTTCCCGACTCAACCCCTCGACGCCGCCGAAAAGATGCAGGCTTCCTTTCACCTCGAGCAGCAGGCCGTCCGGCGGCTCGAGACTGACCCGGGGCGTGAGCCGTTGCGCCCGAGCCCCCAGACGCTCGAGATCCTGTCGTGCGGGTGGAGAAGGCGATGACGCCAGATGCACGGCCAGCCACAGCTCCGCGGAAGCCGCCGTCGGCGTATCGCGGCGCCCGACGATCGGGCGAAGGAGATCACCGGATCTGGGATCGCCGGATCGAGACGCGGGCGCAGGCGTCCCTCGTGACGCCGGACCCGCGCTCTCCTGGAAGGGAAGCTCGAGAGCTCTGCGGTGCCGCAATGGCGCCTCACCGTAAAGGGAGCTCGATCGCACCCCGCGCGCCGCCCCGGCTCTTGAGCAGCGTGACCCGTGCCCCCCGGGCCACCGGCTCCACGGCAACCCGCAAGGCCGCCGGTGAGGCGTCCCGCGCCGCCTCCCGCGGCCGAAACAGTACGCCGAGGGTAGCGCCCCGCTCCGCCGCCAGGTGCAGGCGTCGGATCTGACGCGGCAACGCGCTACGCAGCCAGGCCAACGCGATGTCGCATGCACCGGAGCGAAGCGTCTGCTCGAAGGCCCAGAGCGCAGATTTTCCCTTTACGCCTTCCCTTTGAGTATTCACTACAAACATCCGCTCCAGCGCTACACCCCACTCGGCGAGTGCCGGCGCGAAAGGTTGTAGGGGTGGCGCCACCCACGCGCACCCGCGCGCCTCCGGCCGCCGGCTCACGGCGGCAAGAGCCGGCAGCAGGAGCGACAGCTCCCCCACTCCGAAGCCGCTCGGAAGGATCTCGATCAGCCCGGCCCGAGGCCAACCGCCTCCCGGCAGGCCCTCATCGAGCGCCGGGAAGCCGGTGGAAAACGTCTTCGTTCGGGCGACGCTGCGGCCTCGCCAGATGGCGGGATGCGAAAGGAGACTGGAAAGCTCCCGAGCTGACCTGACTCCCGAGGCCGCCTGCGGTGTATCGCGGGACATGGCTGGGCCTCGGCATTACATGAGCCCGTGCGTCTTACCCCGGCGCAGCACACCGACCACGATGCCCTCGATGAGCAGCGGCTGCTCCTTGAGGTCCACCTTGATCGGCTCGAAGTCGCTGTTCTCCGGCAGCAGCCAGACGACGGAGCCTTCCTGACGGTAGCGCTTCACGGTGACCTCGTTCTCCAGGCGCGCCACGACGATCTGGCGGCTGCGCACCTCCGCCGTACGGTGGACCGCGACCAGGTCCCCGTCGAGGATGCCGGCGTCCTTCATGCTCATGCCGGTGACCTTGAGCAGGTAATGCGGCCGGGGCTGAAAGAGAGCGGGGTCGATCTGCAGGCGGGCTTCGAAGTTCTCTTCCGAGAAGATCGGCTTGCCGGCGGCGACACGCCCGATGAGCGGCAGGCCCATCTGCTCCCGGATGGTGTCTTTCAGCTGGATACCGCGGGAGGCGCCGGGCACGAGCGCGATGACACCCTTGCGGGCGAGCGCACGCAGGTGGTCCTCGGCGGCATTGGGGGATCGGAAGCCGAGCTCGCGGGCGATCTCCGCCCGGGTGGGAGGCATGCCGGTTTCGGTGATGAAGCGTTGGACTAGGCGCAAAATTTGCGTCTGGCGCGGAGTGAGGTCGGACATCTTGCGCTGCCTGTTCATTTATACACCACTGCAATTATATACAGATTGAGGCAGATGGCAAGAGTGGCCGTCTCACGCAGGCGCTCACGCCGGATTGCACGTCCATCGTGCATCCCCTTACCGCCTGTAGGACCGCTTCGCAACTGTCGCGAGTCAAAGACAAATGGCGTTTGGAGTTGCATTCCCGACGCAAATTTGGTGCAGTTGCGTGCTGCGAAGACGACGGAGCGCAGAACCGGAAGGACCCGGGGCGCGCCCGCCGCCTTCGCATTAGCGTTCTCAGGACCTCCCGAATCAACAACCCAGAAGGGGACTTGTATGAAGTGCGCGAGTGTTGTCAAGGTAGCTGCTGCTGCGGCATTGGTTATCGGTCTCGTAGGTTGCCAGGACCTCAAGCCGATGCAGTCCGATATCGCGGATCTGAAGTCGCAGGTTGCCCAGCTGCAATCGCAGGTGGCGGCGTCGAAGAGCTCGGCGGATCAGGCGGCGAGCGCCGCTCAGTCGGCCAGCCAGGCGGCCAGCGGTGCGCAGAGCACTGCCAATCAGGCGTTGGCTGCCGCTCAGGCCGCTCAGTCGGCGGTCGATGCGACCAACGAGAAGATCAACCGCATGTTCAAGCGGTCGATCTCGAAGTAAGAGCTTCCCGGCTCTCCTTCAAGAACGCCGCGCATCCGCGCGGCGTTTTTCTTTGTTTTCTTGGCGCAAAGAGCGGCGTCCTGCCGCTTTGCGCGGCCAGCCCAGTGACTGGGATTCATCCCGCGGCCCAGGGAGCGGCCCTGGGCCGCTTCGTTATTTGCTTTCGGGCTACGAGCGACTCGCGAAGGTCAGTAGCGAATCAAAGCGGAGCCCCAGGTCACTCCGCCGCCGAAGGCTTCCAGCAGCAGCAGGTCGCCGCGCTTGATGCGACCGTCGCGGACGCCGACGTCGAGCGCCAGGGGGACGGAGGCCGCGGAAGTATTGCCGTGCTCGTGGACGGTGGTGATGACGCGATCCATCTGCAGATCGAGCTTGCGCGCCGTGGCCTGGATGATGCGCATATTCGCCTGATGGGGTACCAGCCAGTCGATCGCCGAGCGATCGAGCGCATTGGCGGCGAGCGCCTCGTCGATGGCGCGGCCGAGCGTGCTCACCGCGATCTTGAAGACCTCGCTGCCGGTCATGGTGATGAGACGGCGGGCCTTGGCCGGGTCGCAGCTGGAGGCGATCCCTCCTCCGCAGTAAAGAAGGTCCTTGTACGAGCCGTCGGCGTGCAGGTGAGTCGACAGGATCCCGGGCTCCTGCGCCGGCTCGAGCACCACCGCGCCCGCGCCGTCCGCGAACAGCACGGCGGTCGATCGGTCGCTCCAGTCCGTGATGCGTGAAAGCGTCTCGGCGCCGATGACGAGTGCCCGGCGGACTTCACCGAAGCGCACGAACTTGTCGGCGATGGAGAGCGCGTACATGAAGCCGCTGCAGGCGGTCTCCAGGCTGAAAGCCGCGGCGCCCCGGCAGCCGAGCCGCGCCTGCAACAGCGCCCCGCAGTTGGGGAAGACCATGTCGGGCGTCGTAGTGCCGAAGGCGATGAAATCGACGTCCGCCGGATTGACACCGGCGGCATCCAGGGCCGCGCGGGCGGCGCGCTCCGCCAGGTCCACCGTGGTCTCACCGGCCGCGGCGATGTGCCGCCGCTCGATGCCGGTCCGCTCCCGAATCCATTGGTCGCTGGTGTCCATCATCTTCTCGAGATCGAAGTTCGTGAGCACCTTCTCCGGAAGGTACGACCCCGTTCCCGCGATGCGCGAATAGTTCAAGTTGTCGAACCCTGTGCTGTTTCGGCTCCCTGTGCTGCGAGCGCTTGGGCAATGTGCGCGGTCAGTCCGCGACGCGCGGCGAGCGCGGCGGTGATGATGGCCCTGGCGAAGGCCACACCGTCGGCTCTACCGTGACTTTTTACCACGATGCCGGTCAGCCCGACCATGCAGGCGCCGTTGTATCGGCGCGGATCGAGGCTGGCGGCCACCCGCCGCAGCACCGGGCGGGCGGCGAGCCCCGCCAGGCGGGCTCTCCAGGACGCGTGAAACTCCTGGCGCATACGGTCGGCGATGAGGCCCGCGGCTCCCTCCATGGTCTTCAGGGCCACATTGCCCGTGAAGCCGTCCGTGACCACCACATCGACATCGCCGGAGAAAATGTCGTCGCCCTCCACGAACCCCACATAGTTGAGGTGGCTGGTGGCGAGCAGGGCATGCGCCGCCTGGACCACCTCATGTCCCTTCATGTCCTCCTCCCCGATGTTGAGGAGGCCGATCCGCGGGGAGGCGAGCCCGAAGACATCGCGCGAGATGATGGCGCCCATCGCCGCGAACTGCCGCAGCTGCTCCGGCGTAGCCTTGGTGTTGGCGCCGAGGTCGAGCATGTGGGTGTGCCCGTGGGCGGCCGGGATGGCCGAGATGATGGCCGCCCGCTCGACACCCGGCAACGTCTTGAGCACGAAATGCGCGATCGCATTGAGCGCGCCGGTGTTGCCGGCGCTCACGCACGCCGAGGCGCGTCCGCTCTTGACGAGGTCCACCGCCACGCGCATGGACGAATCCTTCTTGCGGCGGATCGCCTCGCGCGGGGTGTCGCTCATCGAGACCACCTCGCGGGCGGGGACGGTCTCGACGCGGGCGCGCAGCGCCTCGGGGAGAGAAGTGACCCGCGGCCCGATCAGCGCGGGATCGCCGATGAGCAACGCCCGCAGCGCTGCGTCCTCGCGCAGCGCGCGCAGCGCTCCGGCAATGTACTCGGGCGGCGGATGATCGCCGCTCATCACGTCGATGGCGATGGGTAGCACGTTCGCCGTGCGGCGGCGCTCGTCCGCGGGCGCGCGCTATTCCTGCTCGTCCGCCTCGGCGGGCTTCTCGATCACGCGGCGGCCGCGGTAGAAGCCATCCGGCGTGATGCGATGGCGCAGGTGCGTCTCTCCCGACTGCGGATCGGTGGAGAGCGCCGGCGTCGAAAGGCCGTCGTGGGAGCGATGCATGCCGCGCCGGGAGGGCGTCTTGCGACTTTTCTGAACAGGCATAATGTCCTCGTGCGCCCGAAGCGCGCGCTAACTCAAAACCAAACCAACCAACTACTTGTGTCTCAACAGCTCGCCGAGGCCCTCGAAGGGCCGCTGCGTCACGTGCTCCGGCGCCTCGTCCGCAACGAGCGGGGCGGAAGCCGGCACGGCGCACTCGCTCAACACCTCGTGCAGCGGCACGATGGGCAGCGCGAGCAGCAACTCCTCCTCGACCAATTCCCCCGCGCTGACGCGTCCGTCGCGCGCGAGCACCGGCTCGAGATCCTCCGGCACCTCGGCCGCGTCCGCCTCGGCGACGATCAGCGCCACCTCGGTGGTGCTGTCGAGGGCCCACTCCATCGGCTGCATGCACCGCTGGCATTGCAGTGTGGCCTTGCCGGCGAGCGACAGCTCCGCGACGGCGAATCCCGAGCGCTGCGCGAAGCGCGCAGTGCCCCGCACCCTCCCGCCGATGCCGGCGATGCGCGATCGCAGCCGCGGCAGCTCGGCCAGCGGCACGTCGAAGTCGATCTCGGCCTCGCCACGGGAGAGCCGATCGACATCGAGCGGCTGGGACCAGGGCGGCGACATGGGGCGCGTATAATAGGTATCGCCTGTCGGCAAGTCAAAAATCCGCTGCGTGCGTTAAGTCATTGTTTCGCGCGGGCGATTTCCGGGAATCCCGCATGCCCGAGCTCATTCTCGCCTCGACCTCGCCCTACCGCCGCTCGCTCCTCGAGCGGCTCGGCATCGCCTTCACGGCCCTGCCCCCCGGAACTGCCGAGGATGCCCTCCCCGGCGAGCTGCCCCCGGACCGGGCACTGCGGCTCTCGATTGCGAAGGCCCAGGCCATCGCCTCCCGCCGGCCGGACGCAGTGGTGATCGGGAGCGATCAGGTCGCGGCGCTCGGCAGCAAGATCCTGGAGAAACCGGGCGATGCCGCCCGCTGCCGCGCCCAGCTCAGCACCGCCAGCGGCTCCAGCGCGCGCTTTCACACCGGCTGCGCGGTGATCGGTGCGCAGGCGGGCATCCGCCTGGTGCACATCGATACGACCACCGTGTTCTTCCGCAGTCTCACGGCCGCGGAGATCGAGCGCTACGTGGAGCGCGATCGCCCGCTCGACTGCGCCGGCGGCTTTCGCGCCGAGGGCCTCGGCATCTCCCTCTTCGAGAGCATCGAGAGCCACGACCCGACGGCTCTTATCGGTTTGCCGTTGATCTGGCTCGCCAGTGCGCTCCGGCGCGCCGGCTTCGTTCTTCCATAGGCGCAAAGTGCGGCATCCTGCCGCTTTGCTCGGCCGATCCTGGCCTCGGCCCTTCGGGCCCGGCGCTTCGCGCCGTCCAAAATCGCTCCGGCGATCTTGTGCGCGGCCAGCCCTGTGACAGGGATTCGCCTCGCGGCCCAGGGAACGGCCCCGGGCCGCTTACTTACTTGCTTTTGCGCTGGCTCTGGAGCCGGTCCAGCACTGCTGAAAGCTCGGACGGAAGAGGCGCGCTCGCGCTGAACGTGGCGCCGCCGTTCGGCCACTCGAAGCTCATGCTGTGGGCGTGGAGGAACATCCGCGCGAGCCCGAGCTCGCGCATCCGCGCGTTGAATGCCTTGTCCCCATACTTCTCGTCGCCCGCGACGGGGTGACCGGCATAAGTCGCGTGGACGCGGATCTGATGCGTGCGGCCGGTGTGCAGTGCGACCTCCATCAGCGTGGCGGTCTTACCGAAGAATTGCACCGGACGGAATTCGCTGATCGACGGCTTGCCCGAAGCGTCCGCGCGCACCGTTCGCTCCCCTCCCACCCGCGTGTCGGTGCGCAAGGGCACATCGATGCGCTTCTGGCCGAGATCCCACTTGCCCGCGAGCAGCACCAGGTAGCGCTTATCGCACTGCCCTTCCCGCAGCAGGGCGTGAAGGGTCCGCAGCGTCGCGGAGTCGCGCGCCACCAGCAGGCACCCGCTCGTGTCCCGGTCCAGGCGGTGCACCAGCTCGAGGGGCTCGTCGGGCTTTAAGGCACGGAGGGCCTCGATGACCCCGAAGCTGATCCCGCTGCCGCCATGCACCGCGATGCCCGCCGGCTTGTCGAGCACGAGCAGCCGGTCCGTCTCCTGCACGATCGCCCGCGCGACCGCCTCGATCGTGGCCGCAGGCGGCCCGCGCGGCGCCCGGGCCGCGCCCTCCGCTGCTTGCTCCCAGAGGGGCGGTACACGGACGCGGTCATTGACGCCGAGACGCGCGTCCGGCCCCGCACGGCGGCCGTTCACCCGCACCTCGCCCTTGCGAATAATGCGGAAAATGCGGCTTCGTGGCACATCGCCCAGACGCCGTGCCAGGTACTTGTCGAGCCGCTGGCCGGCCTCGCCCTCCTCGACCTCGAAGTGGCGCACCCCGTGTCCCCGGCCCCGGTTTTCTGCAGCCGGGCCCTGGCCCGCGCGGGCGGTTTCACCCCCGGAAGACCGGAAATCGTCCTCTGGCACGTCGACCTCGGCGTAAGACGCTGTTTCTACAGTATTCTTTCCAGTATACTCCGTCCGCCGTCCGTCGTTTCGGACGCGCCAATGGTAGGCGGCGCATTGCGCCGTATGTTAGTTGGACCTCGGATGAAGAGGCCATCGTATTGGGCCAACAAGATCGCGCAGCCTGCGTCGAACCCCCTTGCTCAGGGTTCCGCGGGCCGCGGCATCGGTTGAGAGCACCGAAGCTTTTCCGGCACCCCGCCCTTCGTGAGGCGGGCATCGACGCGTACATCG
The DNA here is from genome assembly GCA_035552895.1 of Steroidobacteraceae bacterium. Lineage (GTDB taxonomy): Bacteria > Pseudomonadota > Gammaproteobacteria > Steroidobacterales > Steroidobacteraceae > 13-2-20CM-66-19. The sequence goes on along the minus strand of DATNEU010000061.1, from coordinate 7,081 downwards.
TGACTCGCGCGCAGCGTCAGCAAGCGCAGAGTGTGAGGAATCTTCGCCGCCGTGGCGCTCGAGCGCCGCGGCCTCCCGCTTTCTTGCCGGCCCCACATCCAATAGTAGGGGCACATGAAAAGAATGCTCGTGAATGCGACTCAGCAAGAGGAGTTGCGGGTCGCGCTGGTTGACGGACAGAAGCTCTTCGATCTCAGCATCGAGATTCCCTCCCGCGAACAGAAGAAAGCGAACGTCTACAAGGGACGTATCTCCCGCATCGAGCCCTCGCTCGAAGCCTGCTTCGTCGACTACGGCGCTACGCGCCACGGCTTCCTGCCGCTGAAGGAAGTCTCGCGCGATTACTTCCGCCAGCAGCCGCAGGGCGGCCGCATGAACATCCGTGAGCTGCTCTCCGAGGGCCAGGACCTCATCGTGCAGGTGGAGAAGGAGGAGCGCGGCAACAAGGGCGCGGCGCTCACGACTTTCATCAGCCTCGCCGGACGCTTCCTCGTCCTGATGCCCAACAATCCGCGCGCCGGCGGCGTCTCGCGCCGGATCGAGGGCGAGGACCGGGACCAGATGCGCGAGGTGATGAATCAGCTGCGCATCCCCGACGGCATGGGCGCGATCGTGCGCACCGCGGGTGTCGGCCGCAGCGCCGAAGAGCTGCAATGGGACCTCGACAACCTCAACGGGCAGTGGGAGCAGATCGCCACCGCGTCCAAAGACCGCCCCGCTCCCTTCCTGGTCTACCGGGAGAGCGATGCGGTCACGCGCGCCTTGCGCGATTACCTCTCCGACGACATCGGCGAGGTGCTGGTCGACGACCAGGCCGCCTTCCAGAAGGCGCAGGAATACATGCAGCGCTTCATGCCCAACGACGCGCAGCGGCGCCTGAAGCTATACGCCGACGATATCCCACTCTTCACGCGCTACCAGATCGAGAGCCAGATCGAGTCCGCCTACGCGCACAAGGTGCAACTGCCCTCGGGCGGCAGCATCGTCATCGACTACACCGAGGCGCTGGTATCGATCGACATCAACTCCGCGCGCGCCACCAAGGGCAGCGACATCGAGACGACGGCTTTCAACACCAATCTCGAGGCGGCGGACGAGGTCGCGCGCCAGTTGCGCATCCGCGACATCGGCGGCCTCATCGTGATCGATTTCATCGACATGGAGTCGGGCAAGAACCAGCGCGACGTGGAGGACCGTCTGCGCGAAGCGGTGAGGATGGACCGCGCGCGGATCCAGATCGGCAAGCTGTCGCGCTTTGGGCTCCTGGAGATGTCGCGCCAGCGCCTGCGGCCGTCGCTCGGGGAATCCAGCCACATCGTCTGCCCGCGATGCGTCGGCATCGGCAGCATCCGCAGCGTCGAGTCGATGGCGCTCGCGGTGCTCCGCCTCATCGGCGAGGAGCTGCGCAAGGATCGCACGGCGCGGGTCATCGCCCAGCTTCCGGTGGAAGTGGCGACCTTCCTCTTCAACGAGAAGCGCGAGTGGCTGCGCACTTTCGAGGACCGCAGCTCCGCGGAGCTCGTGATCGTGCCGAATCCCAACATCCAGACGCCGGAGTACTCGATCAGGCGTGTCCGGGACGATGAGGTGGACCTGCCGGAGAACCGGCAGACGAGCTACCTCATGCCCACCGCGCCGGAGCCCGTCGAGCCTGGCGCCGCCCGCGACAAGCGGCCGCCTGCCGAGGTCCCCGCGGTCGCGGCGCTGCTGCCGAGCACGCCGGCCCCGATCGTGTCGCATCCGGCGCCCGTGGCGGCAGCCACGCCTGCCCCGGAGGGCGCGGCGGCGGAAGCGCACGCCAACGGCGGCATTCGGGCCTGGTTCAGGAAGATCTTCACGGGCGAGTCGGAAGCTGCGGCGCCCGCGCAGGTCGCCGCGCCAGCTCCGGCTGCGGCCGCTCCAACTTCCTCGGCGCACCGCTCGAGTGGTGATGGCGAGAGACGTCGCGATGGCCGACGGGAGCACTCCCGGCAGCCCCGCCGGTCGGAAGGCGGTCAACGCCGCGGCCACGGCGATGGCCGACGCGCGGATGGACGCGGACGTGACGGACGCGATCGTGATCGTGATCGTGATCGTCGTGATTACGACCGGGACCACGAACGGCACCAACGAGACCGGGACGTCGGTTCGCGCGCTGCGGAGTCGACAGCGAACACCGCGGGTCCGCCAAGTGGCGGCGAGCCACGCACAGGCTTCGAGGCCGGCGGCGAACAGCGTCAGGTGCCGGGCGAACGCGGTGAACGCGGCGGCGAGCGCGGGGAGCGCGGCGGTGAGCGCCGTGGCCGCCGCAGAGGCCGTCGCGGCCGACATGGTGGCAGCGGCGGTGCGGGCCGGGAGTCCGGTGCGCGCGAGTCAACGGGCTTTGGAGCATCCTCCGCTGAGAGCGCAGGAGCAGACTTCTCCAGTAGCTCGCCTTCCAACGGCCATGAGCGCCACCAGGAGCCGCCCGCCGCAGAGCCGTTCGCCGCGCCCGAGGCACGCGAGCCACGGGAGTTGCGCGAACCTCGTGAGCCGCGTGAGTTCCACGAGCCACGCGAGTCCCGCGAGTCCCGCGAGTCCCGCGAGTCCCGCGAGCCACGCGAGTCCCGCGAGCCGCGCGAGTCCCGCGAGCCACGCGAGTCCCGCGAGCCACGCGAGCCGCGCGAGCCTGCCCCGCGTCACGAAGAGCCTGCAGCCCCTGCCGCGCACTTCGAGCCGTCTCCACCGACCGAGAGCAACACTTCACGGGAGACCAAGCCGTACGTTGTCTGGTCGTCAGCTCCGCCCGATCGGGCTGCCTCAGGCGGCAGCCAGGGATCCGAAGAATAGCGGAGTGGCGTTACGGGGTTCGCCTCAGCGAACCCCGACGCCGGCGCGTTCCATGCGCCGGATGTCAGCGCGCCTGCAGCGGCTGCAGAGCTTGCTCCGCGGCATCCTTTTCGAACGCGGTAGGAGCCGTTCGCGCCAGTTTTTCGATTTCCCGGCGCAGCTCGGTCAACCCGCGCACGCCCGCCACCTCTTCGGCGGTCAATTGGATCGAGAGGTCCTGATCGGCGAGAGCGGCGCGCAGAACTGCGACCACGGCTGCACGGGCGCTCGTCGCCGGGTTCCCACGGGCGCTCTCGAGCGCACGCAGTGACGCCAAGCGCAGAGTCTCCGGCGTTCCGGCACGCGCGTGGGTCAACAGAATCGCAGTGGCTCTCGGGTCACCTGTTGCCGCGAGCCCCGCGAAGACTCCCGCCATGACATGTCCATCGGCTCCGCTTGCAGCCGCTCGCTCGAGAACGGAGAAGGCTTGCGAATCACCGGAGCTCCCGATCGCCTCGGCCGCAGCCGCCTCGACCGCCTCACTCGAGTCGCCATCGAGTCTTCCGAGGAGCGCGCGATAAACCTCGGGGTCGTTCTTGAAGGTCGCAAGCGCCTGGACTACTGCGGCACGCACCCGACTGTCAGCGTCCGCGAGAGCACCCACCAGGGCCGTCTTTGCGGCGGGGGTATGAATCTCCCCCAGGCTGTGCGCGGCATAAAGCCTCACCCCGTAGAAGGGCTCGTGCCGAAGTCGCGCGCCGAGAGCCGATACCGCGGCATCCCTTCCCGGACCGCGCACCCGCCCCAGCTCCCGCACGGCCGCCAGACGGCTCATCATGGCCGGGTCGTCCCGGGCTTTGGCGATGAGTGCCGCAAGGGGCTGCTCGAAAAGAAGCGACTTCTCGATGATGTCGCGCGGATCGAAATCGATCCAGAGCGGCTCGAAGCTCAAGGCAATGTCGAGCTTCTGCGTGCGCTGGCGGTCGTGGACGAGGACCCGTCGCACCTGTCCTCGTGCCCCATGAAAGTCCAGCTCGACGGGCATCACAAAGACGCGCGCAATTCCAGGCGCCGCCTGAGTCTGCGCGATCTCGAGTCTCTCGATCCGAGCGCTTGAGTCGTACCGCGCGGTCACCCGGTAGTCAGGGTGTCCCGCCATGTACACCCATTGGCGGAAAAAGCCCTCGAGCTTCCGATCGGTCGACGCTTCGAGCACGCGGACCAACGCCTTGGTATCGACGTCCTGACCGAAATATTGCGTCAGGTAGGCCCGCAAGGCCCTGAAGAAAAGCTCCTGCCTGGACGCCGGGCGCGAAGCTGCCGCTTCGCCATCCAGCATATTCCTCAGCATATCGAGCACCACCGCGCCCTTTTCGTGCGTGATGCCATCGAACATCTGCAGCGGATAAACGTAGTGATCGTCGACGATGGGACGCAGGTAATCGTCCCGATCCTGGCGCTCTGCCGTCTCCTGGTCCCGCATCATCTCCAGGCGGAACGCGTCATCGCCCTGGTGGTACTGGGTGTAGAGCGCCTCGAGATAGGTGGCAAAGCCCTCGTTGAGCCAAATGTCCGCCCAATCACGCCCCTGCACCAGATCGCCGAACCATTCCTGTCCGAGCTCGTGCGCGACCAGAGACTGACTCGAGTAATCCGTGTCTGCGCGCGCATCGTGCAGCGTCGCGTCGGTGAGCGTAGTGGCGCTGACATTCTCCATGCCGCCGAAGAAATAGTGAGCGACGGTGACCTGCGAATACTTCTCGTAAGGCCAGGGCACGCCGAATGCGCTCGAGAAGAACCCGATCATGTCGGGAGTGAGGTGGAAGGACCTGCGAGCGGTTGTCGCGCTCACCGCGACCGGCACGTAATAGTCGACGGGCAACGCGCCGTAGTGGTCGGCCACTTTTCTCCACGGCCCCACGGCAATGGAAGTCAGGTAGGTGCTGTGCGGCACGCTCTCCACCCAGTCATAGGTGACCTGATCTCCGTGCGCGGCCACGCGGACCAGCTTTCCGTTGGACACCACGCTCTGACCTCGCGGCACGCTGACCACCGTCTCGCTCGTCGACATGTCGTTCGGGTAATCCCAGCAGGGAAACCAGAAGTGGTTGAATTGCGGCTCTCCCTGGGACCATATCTCCCCGGGGGAATTCGGATTCGCCGCGCCCGGACGGACGAAGTAGAGGCCGGCGCGCGGGAAGCCGTAATATCTGATCTCGATCCGCAGCACGTCAGGCGGGCTGTGCGCGCGATCCAACGTGATCCAGAGCCGTGAATCGGCGGCCTTGAACCGCAACGGCAGGACGCGCCCTTGCGGGCTTCGCAGGCTCACGCGCTGCACCGTCAAGTCGGAGCTATCCAGATAGAAGCGGCTGAATCCCGAGCCGAGCGGCGCCAGTCGGATCGTCTCGTCGCCGAACACCTCGCCCTTCGCGGCATCGAAGCGGAGGGCGATCCTGTAGTTCCTGACATGGTAAGGCGGCTTGGGTGGCCGCTGAGTCACCGCCGGATTGCCGAACACGTGCGATCCCGCCACGCCCGCCCATCCCGGCTCCCAGCAGGCAATCCCGGCTGCGAGCAGCAAGCACGTCGCGAGCGGCGCCTGACCCGACACGGGAATGACTAACTCACGGACGCGGCAACGCGCCAGTCTCTGGGACAACGGCCGGTCAGCGCGCGGATACCGCGGCTGAGATGGGCCAGATCGGCAAAGCCCAGCCGGTGCGCGATGTCGGTCAGGGACGTGGCCGAGCGCATGAGCTCGCCCCAGGCCCGGCGCACGCGGCACTCCATCCTGAACCGTTTCGGGGACACGCCGAACTCGCGGCCGAAGACATAAGAAACCCTGTCCGGGCGAAGGCCCCGACTCTCCGCCCACTCCGTCAACCGAAGGGTGGCCTCATCCCGCAGCGCCTCGGCAAGATCGTCCACCCAGTATCGATCGCGCGCCGCGACGCGCTGCAGGCTCGTCAGCAACGCCCTCGATGCGCGCTTGGGATCCTCTTCAGCGAGGCGGACGAGTGCATCAGGGTCCGTCACGCGAAATCGTCCCTCCACGGTGTCCTGTCGCCACGGCAGCCGGAGAATCTGCAGGGGGCGCTTGGAGGTGGCCCGGTCGAGGTGGCAGTCGAATCTTCCATGGAGCAGGACGTGGCCGGCTTCGGCGCACGACCGCCCCGCGAAGCTCACCTCGGTGAGAGAGCCCGAGAGGACGAGGGTCGCATAGCCCTCATTGTGATGGTGACGCGGCATGGACACGCCGCGCGGGAACGTCTCCACCCCCGCCACCACGCTACGGAATTCATAGCAAGGCCTGCTCAAGCCCGCAGTATCGCATGGCGCACCACCGGTCGCTTGAACGGACTTTGTGCCTCAGTCCGACCGCGGGTGGCCGCGCAGATGCTCGAGCAACCCCCTCGAGGCGGCTTCGATCAGATCCAACACTTCCTCGAACCCGTTGGGTCCGCCGTAATACGGGTCCGGCACCTCGCTGATGCCGGTCTCCGGCGCGAACTCGAGAAAGAGCCGCAGGCGCTCGCGCGCCTGGGGCGGTGCCTGCCGCTGGAGCGCGCGCAGGTTCTCGCGGTCCATGGCGAGGATGAGGTCGAAATGCCCGAAGTCGCGCGGCTCGACGATCCGCGCCTGCAGCGCCGAGAGGTCATACCCGCGCCGCGCCGCAGCCTGCCGGGTCCGGCGGTCCGGCGCCTCGCCCACGTGATAGCCCGCCGTTCCGGCGGAATCGATTTCCAGGGCGATATCCGGCGCCTCGCGCGAGGCGATGGCGCGAAATACGACCTCCGCGGTCGGCGAGCGGCAGATATTGCCGAGACAAACAAAAAGTATTTTCACTCAGCCCCTTACACTCGGACACTGGCCTGCGATGAGCCTCGCCCAAGCCCGAATAAGGCGGGCGGGCAAGGTACTCCGTGATCTTACCCTCAAGGAGCTTCTCAAGGAGTGGCATGCGGATAGGGCCGCCCGCTCTGCTTTCGGCTAAGCTATCGAGCGCCTAAACATTCGGCATTCTCTGCGTCGTTACGCAGACGCAACGAGGTCCCGTCGGCGCCACTCGCCCCCTGTCCATTCTCAAGACGCTTTGCACGCGATGCCGGCTGCATTGAGGCATCGCCGATCGACGGCCTGTCAGCGGACCTTGTAGGTGGTCGAGAGCAGGCACGGCACCGTGTTCTGACCGATCGTGAAATCCACCGCCTTTGGCACGCACAGTCTCAACACTGCCGCCTCTTCGGTTCCTGCTATCGACCGGACAGCGGATCGGCGAGGCACAGCGGGC
>DATNEU010000060.1:0-2529 GCA_035552895.1 Steroidobacteraceae bacterium | reverse complement strand
TAGCAATGCAACGGGAGAAAATACCGTCACCATTGCATTGTTGACCCAGACGTCTATCGGGCCAAGCTCCGACTCGATGGCGAGCGTCGCCCTCTCGACTGCATCCGCATCCGACACATCGAGCGGAATAGGCAGCGCTCGCCTACCGTAGCTTTCCACCTCCGCACGTGCGTTGTCCAATGCGTCGCCGTTGCGGGCCAGCAAGGCTACGTTCGCACCACCGCGCGCGAACTCGCGGGCTGCTGCTCTGCCGACTCCGGCGCTGGCGCCTGTGACCACCACTACTTTGTTGCTACGTCTCTGGAGCATTTGCGTATGAGCCTCAATTCGCGAACGCGCGCGCGCGGTCAAGGTTCCGTCGCGCGCAATCTGTTGCAGACCCGGTGCCGCCGCGGGAACGGGGGTTGCAGCGGGAACTGACGCCGCCGCCCCGAGCCTGTCAGGTCTGCGCGCGCGGAGCAGTCGGCCGCGCCTATGAGCTCGAGCGAGACCCTTTCCGGCACTCTGACGGAGTTGCAGCACCGCTGCCGTGAGCGGCTGCTGACCACCCACCATGCCTCGCAGGTGCAGCACGATGCCGACTCGATCGTGCTCGCCGACTCCGGGCTGGTCCTGCTGAGCGATGCGCGCGGCGACGTTCCCGCATGTCGCGCGCAAAGTGGAGGTCTCGGGCTCTTCTACCGCGACACACGCTTTCTCAGCGCTTACGAGCTGACTCTCAACGGCGTACCGCTCGTGCCGCTGTCGAGCCATGAAGGCGGCGGCGCGTGGGCCTTTCACGTGCTCGGCAATCCGCCGCTCGAGACCGCGGGCGGTGGACGCATTGCGCCTCATACGATTGCGATCCGCCGCGACCGGATGGTGGATGAGGGCGCCATCCACGAGATCATCGCCGTCACCAACTTCGGTGCAACGCCGGTGTACTTGTCGCTCGGGCTGGCCTTCGCCGCGGACTTCCTCGATGTCTTCGTCATCCGGGGCATCGCCGAGCCGCCGGCATCCATGTGCCGGCCGGCGGAGGTCACACAGCCGTGCCGGGTAGCACTGCGCGCACAGGCGCGTGATGGCATGCAGCAGGCCACGATCCTAGAGTTCTCGCTGCCGGCGGCCCGGCTCACCGACGAGATGGCGCAGTTCGACCTGCTTCTCGATTCCGGCGGGCAGTGCGAGCTCGCCGTTGCGATCATGCCGCGGCTGGGAGCTGTCGGCGCACCAAGATCGGCCAACACCGACTTGCACGGCCTTCTCGAGGAACGCGAGCGCGAAGGCCGCGCCTGGCTGGATTCGTGCGCCGGTGTGAGCGGGGAGCCGGTGCTCGAGCGCATCGTCCGGCGAAGCCTCCTCGACCTGAAACTGCTGCGCACGCCGCTGCACGGCGGCTACCACTACCTCGCCGGCGGCATACCGTGGTTCGCGACGCTGTTTGGCCGCGATTCGGCGATCTCGGCGCTCGAGGTCTGCGGTTGGCGCGCCGATGTCGCCGGGGATACCGCGCAGGTGCTCGCCCGCTACCAGTCTGAGCGGTGCGATGCCTACCGCGATGCCGAGCCGGGCAAGATCCCCCACGAGCTCCGGCAGGGCACGCTCGCGCGGCTCGGAGAAATCCCGCAGAGCCCAGCTTACTATGGGACGGTCGATGCGACGCCGCTCTTTCTCATCCTCCTCGGCGAATACGTCTCCTGGTCCGGAGATGTCGGGTTGGCCGAAGCGCTGCGCGGCAATATCGATGCGGCGCTCGGCTGGATAGAGAGATTCGGTGACGCCGACGGCGATGGCTACCTGGACTATCGAGGCGCGTACGATAACGGGCTCGTCAACCAGGGATGGAAAGATTCCGGTGTCGCGATCGTCGAGGCGGATGGATCGCTCCCCACGCCGCCCATCGCGCTCTGCGAGGTCCAGGGATATCTCTATCGCGCCTGGCTCACCGCCGCGAGGCTTCTCGAGCTCACCGGCGATGCGCCGCGCGCGCGATCGCTCGAGGGCCGGGCGGCGAGGCTGCGCGAGCGCTTCGAGCGCGACTTCTGGTCGGAGCGTCTCGGCTGTTATGTGCTTGCGCTGCAGCAGGGTGGCCGGCCCGTGGAAGTCGTCGCCTCCAACGCCGGCCATGTGCTCTGGAGCGGCATCGCTGCCCCCGATCACGCGCGTGACGTCGCACGACGGCTGATGCAGAAGGACATGTTCAGCGGCTGGGGCATCCGAACGCTCTCGAGTCACGAGCAGCGTTACAACCCGCTCAGCTACCAACTGGGCAGCGTCTGGCCGCACGACAACGCGCTGATCCTGGCGGGGTTCAAACATTACGGCTGCAACAGCGAAGCCCGGCAGCTGTTCGCGGCGCTCCACGATGCCGCCGGCGGTCTGCGCGGACATCGCCTGCCGGAGCTATACGCCGGTTTCGAACGCGGTCCGGGCGAGCGCCAGCCGGTCCGCTACCCGGTGGCGTGCAGTCCCCAGGCGTGGGCCGCCGCCGCCATGCCCTACGCGCTCGTCAGCCTGCTCGGGCTGCAGCCGGATGCGCTCGAGCAC
>DATNEU010000059.1:0-2011 GCA_035552895.1 Steroidobacteraceae bacterium | reverse complement strand
GGAGAGCGGCGCCGCCGCGCCGTCGGGCTGTTGCCCGAGGTCCTCCGGACGCTCCTTCGCAGCGAGCGCTCCGATGAGCGTCGCGATGACGGACAGACCCGCCACTACCCACCAGCCGGCGCGCCAGTTATCAGGGCGGCGTATCACGGCATCCAGCAGCCGCGCGGCCACGAATCCCCCAACGCCTCCGCCGGAGAGCAGTATCGCGAGGGCCAGCGCGCGCCGGCGCACGAACCAACGAGCAACTCCGGTCTGCGTGGCAACCACACAGCCGATTGCAACGCCGCCGCCGACGAGAACACCGAATGCGAGCACGGCGCCCAGTCCGCTCGCAACTACCAGCGCCATCAGCAACGATCCTGCGATCACCATCAGGCCACCGAGCACGATGGTGACGCGGATGCCGAAGCGGTTGACACACAAAGCGGCTATCGGCCCGGGCACGCCTGACATCAGCATGTACGCCGTGTAGGGCAGGCCGACCATCTCGCGATTCAGATGCAGGTCGACCGCCATGTAGCTGTTGATGACGCCGGAGCCGTAAGCAGGAAAGGCGAGATTGACGAACAGCACGATCCAGAAGGCCGCGAGCATCTGCCAGCCATAGAACTTGGATGTCATGTCCTGTCCCCGGTGCGCCTGGCTCAGGCCTCCTAGGCCCGCTCGATGATGACTGCGATCCCCTGCCCTACTCCGATGCACATGGTGCACAGCCCGTAACGGCCACGCGTCACGCTGAGCTGGTTCAGCGCGGTGGTCGCCAGCCGTGCCCCCGACATGCCCAACGGGTGCCCGAGGGCGATGGCTCCGCCGTTGGGGTTCACCTGTGCCGCATCGTCCGCCAGTGCCAACTCCCGCAGAACGGCCAGCGCCTGCGAGGCGAACGCTTCGTTCAACTCGATCGTGTCCATCTGAGCGATGCTCAGGCCGGCCCGGGCCAGCGCCTTGCGGGTCGCCGGGACAGGTCCCATGCCCATGATCCTGGGCTCGACTCCCGCGGCGGCCGCCGTCACGATGCGCGCGCGAGGCGTCAGCCCAAAACGCTGCGCCGCCGCTTCGGAAGCGATCAGCAGCGCGCACGCTCCGTCATTCACGCCCGAAGCATTCCCCGCCGTCACCGTACCGCTCGCCCGGAAGGGTGTCGGGAGCTTTGCCAGCTGCTCCAGGGTGGTCTCGGGGCGGGGGTGCTCGTCCCGACCGACCACCAGGGATTTGCCCTTGCGCTGAGGGATCTCCACCGCAACCAGCTCCGCGTCGAAGAAACCCCGCGCGTACGCAGCAGCGGTCCGGTGCTGGCTGCGCAGCGCAAACTGATCCTGGTCGGCGCGCGAGATGTGGTAGTCGGCCGCGACGTTCTCCCCGGTCTCGGGCATGGAGTCGGTGCCGTAGCGCGCCTTCAGGCGCGGATTGACGAAGCGCCAGCCGATGGTCGTATCGAAGATCTCCGCGTTGCGGCTGAAGGCCTCGCCGGCCTTTGGAATGACAAACGGCGCGCGCGACATGGACTCGACGCCACCGGCGAGCACGATGTCTGCCTCCCCGCCTCTGACCATCCGCGCCGCCATGGCCACGGCATCCAGGCCGGAGCCGCACAGACGATTGACGGTCGCAGCGGGGACGCTCGCGGGCAGACCGGCCAGCAGTGCCGCCATCCGGGCGACGTTGCGGTTGTCCTCCCCCGCCTGATTGGCGCACCCGAGGATGACCTCATCGACCGCCGCCGGCTCGAGCGAGGGGTACCGCGCGAGCAGTGTCGCCAGAGGGATGGCGGCCAGGTCGTCGGGCCGCACGGAGGACAGCGCGCCGCCATAGCGGCCGATGGGTGTTCGCACGGCATCGCAGATGAAAGGCTCGGTCATCGTTCCCCTCGGCAAGCTCAGTCAGGGCGGCGGCGCTCACAAAAGTACAAGCGCCGGACTTTCGGATGATAGCGCGCCGCCGATTCCCGAAATGGACAGCACGGCGGCGACCGGGTACGATTACCGTACCCGCATCGAGGTCCTACAATAAA
>DATNEU010000058.1:0-6667 GCA_035552895.1 Steroidobacteraceae bacterium | reverse complement strand
GGCGTGCGGGATTTCCGGCAACCCTGGTCGGCAAATCGGAGGCCGGGGTCGAGGTCGACGTCGGCCGAGGAACGCTGCGGATCAAATCACCTGGCAATGCGGCAGCCTATCTTGGGGCCGGCGCACCGTCTCTGAAGGACGCCGAAGGCTTCGTCGATCTGGGGGATCGGTTGGAGCTGCGCGATGGACGCTATTACTTCGTTGGACGCAGCGGCGGCATCATCAACGTCGGCGGGCTGAAGGTCCATCCGGAGGAGGTCGAGGCGGTGATCAATTCCCACCCGCGGGTGAGAATGTCGCTGGTGAGGTCGCGGCGCAATCCCATCACGGGCGCGATCGTCACCGCGGACGTGGTGCTTGCGGAGGGGACTGGAGCCGTCCGCGAGCCCGCGGCCGATGAGCGCATCCGCCACGAGATCCTGGACGCCTGCCGCACGACACTCTCCGCGCACAAAGTGCCTGCGCTCATCCGTTTCGTACCCTCGCTCGAGATGTCGCCGTCCGGAAAGCTGGTGCGCCCAGGTGCGTAACGTGATCGTCACTGGCGGTAGCAGAGGGCTTGGACTTGCCATCGCCTCACGCCTCGCCTCGTGCGGGTACCGCGTCATCGCCATCGCGCGCAGCGAGACCAAGGAGTTGCGCGCCGAAATCGATGGCCAGAGCGGCGCAGGGAAGGGCGAGCTGCGCTTCCACGCCTGGGACCTTGCAGACACCGCTGCGATCGGCACTCTGGTGAGCGGGCTGCGCCGCGAGGTGGGGCCGCTCTATGGCCTCGTGAACAACGCGGGCCTCGGCACGGCAGGGCTCCTTTCGATGATGCGCGATGCGGACATCGAGGCGCTGGTGCGGCTGAACACAGTGTCGCCCCTGCTGCTCACCAAGTACGTCGTGCGCGCTATGATGGCGGAGCGCGAGGGCCGCATCGTGAGCATCTCGAGCATCGTCGCCTCCAGCGGCTACAAGGCGCTCGCCGCCTACTCCGCCACCAAGGCCTCGCTCGAAGGCTTCACCCGCTCGCTGGCGCGGGAGGTGGGCCCGCTCGGTATCACGGTCAACGCCGTCGCACCGGGATTCGTGGACACGGCGATGACGCATGCGCTCGCCGATAGCGAGCGTGAGCAGATCATGCGCCGCAGCGCGCTTCGCCGCATGGCGGAGCCGGATGACGTGGCCGGTGCCGTCGAGTACTTCCTTGGCGAAAAGGCACGCAACATCACAGGCGTCATCCTGACGGTGGACGCCGGCAATACGGCCTGAACGAATACGAGCTGCATCATGCGACCCGAGACCATCGCCCTGCACGGCGGCTTCGACTGCGACCCGACCACCAAGTCGGTGGCCGTACCGATCTATCAGACCGTCGCGTACTCGTTCGACAGCGCCGAGCATGGAGCGGCGCTCTTCAACCTGGAAGCCGAGGGCTATCGCTACAGCCGCATCTCGAATCCCACCACCGATGTGCTCGAGGAGCGGATGATGCAGCTCGAGGGCGGCATGGCCGCGCTCTGCGTCAGCTCCGGCCAGGCGGCGCTCCACTACTCCATGCTCGCGGTGACGGAGGCCGGGCGGAACATCGTCTCCATCCCGCAGCTCTACGGCACGACACACACGCTCCTGGGGCACATCCTGCCGAAGCTCGGCATCCGCACCAAGTTCGCGGAGTCCGACAGGCCGGAGGCGCTTGCCGCGCTCATCGACGAGAACACCCGCGCGGTGTTCTGCGAGACGGTAGGCAACCCCGCGGGCAACGTCTGCGACATCGAGGCGCTGGCGGAGGTGGCACATCGCGCCGGCGTACCGCTGATCGTCGACAACACGGTGCCGACGCCGATCCTCATCCGGCCGATCGACTACGGGGCCGATATCGTCGTGCACTCGCTCACCAAGTTCCTCGGCGGCCACGGCACCACGATGGGCGGCATCATCATCGACAGCGGGAAGTTTCCCTGGACGCACCATGCCGCGCGTTTCCCGATGCTGACGGAGCCTGACGAGTCCTATCACGGCCTGGTTTACACGGATCACTTCGGCCCGACGGCCTACATTGGACGCTGTCGCAGCGTCTTTCAGCGAACGATGGGCTCGGTGCTCTCGCCGCTGAGTGCCTTCCTGCTGCTGCAGGGCATAGAGACGGTGGCGCTGCGTGTGGAGCGGCACGTCGAGAATGCGCGCCGCGTGGCGGAATTCCTGCGCGCCGACGAGCGCGTGGCCTCCGTGAGTTACGCCGGCTTTCCCGAGAGCCCCCACTATCCGCTGGTGCAGAAATACCTCAAAGGCAAGACCTGCTCGCTGCTGACATTCGCGGTGCGTGGCGGCTACGATGCAGGAACGCGGTTCTATGATGCGCTCAAGCTCTTCAAGCGGCTGGTCAACCTGGGCGACGCAAAGTCGCTCGCCTGCCACCCGGCCTCGAGCACGCACCGGCAGATGTCGCCGGAGCAGCAGCGCCTCGCGGGCATCGGTCCCGAGACTCTGCGGCTCAGCATCGGTATCGAGCACATCGACGACATCCTCGCCGACCTCGACCAGGCGCTTGCGGCGGCGGCCCGCAGCTGAGCGCATCTGACATGACTGCGGATCGCATCCCGCCACCGGTGGCGGCCCTGTTCCCCGACAGGGCGACTCGCGAGAAGATGGAGGATCGCCTGACGCGTGCCCTCGCCGATGCGGCCGAGCGCGTCCTCAAGGGGCCGGTCATGCCGGACCTCGACATGAAGGAGCTGCGCCGCGAGCTCGCCGGCTTCGACTTCGCGCAGCCGCGGCCGCTCCAGGAGCTGGTCGACTGGGCCATCGGCCGGCTGGAGCACGGCACGGTGCATATGACGCACCCGCGCTACTTCGGGCTGTTCAATCCGCCGTCCAACTTCCCTGCGCAATGCGCGGACCGCATCTCGGGCGCCTTCAATCCGCAGCTTGCGAGCTCCGGCTCCTCACCGGCGCCGGTTGCGATCGAGCAGCACGTGATCCGCGCGCTCGCGCTGCGCGCCGGGCTGCCGGAGGATTCCGCCGGCCACTTCACCACCGCCGGGTCGGAAGCCAACTACACGGCACTCATCTGCGCGCTCACGCGCGCGGACGCGCAATTCGCGGACGACGGCGTGCGCGCGTTTGCCGGGCCCGTGGCGATGTATACCTCGCGCGAGTGCCAGCCCGCCTGGCACAAGATCGCGCACCAGGCAGGCATCGGGCGATCGGCCCTGAAGCTCATCGCCACCGACGGCACGGGCCGCATGGACGCGAGCGCGCTGGCCGAGGCGGTCCGGGAGGATCGCCGGCGGGGCACCGTGCCGGTGTTGATTTCCGCAACGGCGGGCACGACGGGGGCCGGAATGGTCGATCCGCTGGAGCCTTGCGCGACGATAGCGCGCGAGAACAACGTCTGGTACCACATCGATGCCGCATGGGGTGGAGCAGCGCTCTGCTCGGACCGGCTGCGCGGCGAGCTCGCGGGCATCGAGCTCGCGGATTCGCTGACGATCGATGCGCACAAATGGCTCGCCACGACGATGGGCTGCGGCATGTTCATCGCCCGGGACCCGGCGATCCTGAGCGAGGCGTTCCGGGTAGGCGCCGAGTTCATGCCCTCGAGCGCGACGAGCATCGACCCCTATCTCAACAGCGTGCAGTGGTCGCGCCGCTTCATGGGGCTCAGGCTCTTCCTGTCGCTCGCGGCCGCGGGCTGGCAGGGATACGGTGCGCACGTGGAGCGGGCGGTGCAGGTCACCGATTGCGCCAGGGAGCGCCTCGCCGCCAAGGGCTGGGGCATCGCCAACGACTCCCGGCTCGCGGTGCTCTGCGTGCTGCCGCCCGCCGGCTCGCCGCCGGTGCGTGACATCGTGCGCAAAGTGCTAGCATCCGGCCGCGCATGGGTAGCCGTCGCAAAACTCGAAGGGCGGGACGTGGTGAGGATCTGCGCCACGCACGGCGAGATCACGCTCGCGGATATCGATGAGCTGGTGGCGGCGCTCGAAGCGGCGCGCTGATTCCGCAGAGACAGCTTCGCCGGACGGGAACCCGCCGGAGGGGGGAGCGCAGGAGAGCGTAGCGCAGGGCGTGGCGGACGGCACCCCGGAGCGGGAATCGGAAAACGCAGCGCAGAGTCCGGCGGCAAGCACCCTTCAGGGCACGCGAGAGAAACTCCGCGAGCGGGCGCGGCGCCGGCTGCTCGGCGCCCAGTCGCGGCGGCTCTGGTTGCAGGTGGGTTTACCCTGGAGCGCGGCGCTTCTCGTCGGGCTGGTCTCGGTGTTGTACGCCGAGTGGAGCACGGATGCTTCCAACGCCTTTCTCCGCCTGATCGCGGGCCGCTCCTGGCTCGCATTCATCGTTACGCCGGCCCTGACCGTTCTCTCGCTATTCCTCACGCGACGGTGGTTCACGGGCAGCGAGGGGAGCGGTATTCCGCAAGTGATCGCCGCGCTGCACGCGCCGGGCGCGGAGCAGGAAGACACGTTGATGCGGCGCCTGTTTGGCGTACGAGTGATCGTCGGGAAGATCGTGGTCTCGCTCATCGGCCTGCTCGGCGGCCTGACCATCGGCCGCGAAGGGCCGACGGTGCATATCGGCGCGGCGATCATGGCGGAAATCCGTCGGTTCTATCCGCACCGCAACGCGCAGCTGGAGCGGCGGCTGCTGCTGGCGGGCGCGGCGGCAGGTCTGTCGGCGGCGTTCAATACACCCCTCGCAGGCATCATCTTCGCCATCGAGGAGCTGGCGCGCGACTTCGAGAGCCGCACCAACGGCATCATGATCACCGCCGTCGTGTTCTCCGGCCTGACCTCGCTCGCCCTGGCGGGCAACTATCTCTACTTCGGCCAGATCAACGTGCCGGAGAACCTGGGCGGCGCATTCGTGCTGCCGGTCATCCTTTCGGCGGCGCTGTGCGGACTCTTCGGCGCGGCCTTCAACCTTGCGGTGCTGCGCTGGCGCACGTGGATGCCGGGCTGGCTGGTCGCGCTGCGCGCGCGCCGGCCCTTGCTCTATGCGGCGGTCCTCGGGCTCCTCGTGGCCGCGCTCGGTGTCGGCACGCACGGAGAGACCTGGGGCAGCGGCTACGACCAGGCGCGGCACCTCCTGACGGGCGCCGCGCCGCTTTCCGCGGGTTACGGGCTCACCAAATGGGGCGCCATGGTAGTGACCTACATGGCGGGCATTCCGGGCGGGCTCTTCTCGCCGACGCTCTCGATCGGAGCGGGAGTTGCGCAGTGGGTCCACGCGGTATTCACCTGGGCACCGATGGCGGCCGTGATCGCGCTCTGCATGACCGGATATCTTGCTGCAGTGACGCAATCGCCGATCACGTCCTTCGTCATCGTGATGGAGATGACCAACGGCACCGGAATGGTGATTCCGATGATGGCGACCGCGCTCGTCGCTTCGCGGATCTCCGCCTTCTTCACGCCGCCGCTCTACGAGGCTTTGGCGCAGAGCAATTACTTCCACGTGGCAGCATTGCCGGCGGGGGACTTCCTGCAGAAGAAGCCGGTGCCCCCTCCGGGGGCATGAGGCGTCAGGTCAGCCTGTCGAGCATCGCTTCGATGGAAGCGATGGAGGCGAAGTTCTCCGGCGTGATCTCGGACTGCGCGATGGTGATGTTGAATTCGGCTTCGATGGCGAGCATGAGACCCACCATCTTGATGGAGCTGATGCCGAGATCGGAGAGGCGCGCATCGACGGCCAGCGGCCGCGCCGCGCCCGGGGCGCCCATCGCCTTGCGTACGAGAGTCAACAGCCGCTCGCGCGTCGTCAGAGGGGTTACCGGGTCCGCTTCACTCATGCTCATGGCGCTTCGCTCTTTTCCCTGATCATACCCCGGCCACTGCGCGATTGTTCGTGCGCTCGCTCGCAGCCGCGACATATTTCAACCAATTACGGTAAATCGCCGCCGCCCCCGGCTGCCAGCGGGCCTCGAGGCCCTCGACCAGGCTTGCCATCGGGAAGGCGGCCAGAAGCTCCGGGTCCCGCGCCGGTTCCGCCCGCCGCCGGAACGCAGCGATCAGTTGCAGCGCCTGAGGGCTGAAATAGCCGTGGGGCAGGGTGGGCCACACGGGCTGCTCGCTGCGCAGATAGCGGCCCACGTCGCGCCGGTATTCCTTGAGCAAAGTCGCAGGCTCGTATTCCGGGTGGCCCTGGAAGCACACGAGAAGGCTGCGGCGCGTGCTCACGAAGAGGTCGGCACCGGTCTCCCGGGAGCTGCTGAGCACCCCGAAGCCGGCGGCCTCGAGCGCTTCCAGCGGCAGCTCGTTCCAGCGCGAGTGCGGGGTGAGAAGCGGCGCACGAATCTGCTCGAGCAGGGGATTCCCCGTCTGTATCCGGTGCTCGAACACGCCGAAGCGCTTCGCGGGGAGGCGCTGCCGGCGCACGCCATGCAGCGCCTGGGCCACTGCATGCGCGGCGAGGCAAGACCACACGCTGGATGCCGTGTGCGCTTCCGCCCACTCGATCAGACGCACCAGCCGCTGCCAGTAGGGCTCGTCCTCCAGTACCGGCGTCCGCGGCTCCGTCCCGGTGACGATCAGCGCATCGGGGTGCTCCGCGAGCAGCTCATCGAGCGGCCAGTAGCCCGCGTCGATCCGGGCCCGGGCGACCGGCCCCCGCGCCAGCTCCGGCAGACTCGAGAAGCGTAGCCGCACGGGGAGGCGCCCCGCGGCTGCGCCGAGCAGGGCGCCGA
>DATNEU010000057.1:0-65300 GCA_035552895.1 Steroidobacteraceae bacterium | reverse complement strand
TACGCCATGAACTGACCGCCGTGCGTCTCGGCCATCACCTTCGTCAGCGCCGCCGTCAGCGTCGTCTTCCCGTGGTCCACGTGCCCGATCGTCCCCACGTTCACATGGGGCTTGGTGCGCTCGAATTTCTCTTTGGACATGGAATATTCCTCAAGGCATCTTCAGGGCTCTCGGCCCGCCGGAAAGATCAAAATGCTCCGCCACTGCGCGTACTCGGCCCCATCCTGGGCCTCGTCCCCGCTCCCGCGGGGACCGACACGCGCCCTGCGCGTATCGTTATGAATTGCTCCCGGCAATTCATTCGTCTGGAGCCCACGAGCGGGATTGAACCGCTGACCTCGTCCTTACCAAGGACGTGCTCTACCAACTGAGCTACGTGGGCTCGGCTCGAAGGAGCCTGGAGCGGGTGATGGGAATCGAACCCACGTCATCAGCTTGGAAGGCTGAGGTTCTACCATTGAACTACACCCGCGCTGATGTCGCCGCCTCCACCGGCCCGCCCCGGCGCGGCTCAGGAACCCGCCCCGCCACAGCCACAGCCTGTGGAGGGGGTAGGATTCGAACCTACGAAGGCGTAAGCCGGCAGATTTACAGTCTGCTCCCGTTGACCGCTTGGGTACCCCTCCGCGAAAACGAGCCGCGTATTGTGATTTCGGCTCGTGCGGGTGTCAATGTGGCTGGCGCAGTATTTGCTGGCTGGCGCAGCCCCGGAGCTTGGGCTCGGGCGTGGTCCGGCGGGCTAATCCCTCAATATGGCGGCGGCGCCGGTTTGCGGGGGCATGCTTGCCACATAGTCGCCGCCCTGGCCGGGATGCTTCGGCGGGGCAGCCGGGGTCATCGGCCATCGGCTCGGTGATCGGCCTCGGTGCGCTCGAGCTCCTGTAGAGCTTCGATGCTCGCCACCTGCTCCTCGGGAGGCATTCTGCCCGCGCTGTCCTCGAGCTTGCCGAGCGTCCTTTCCAGCGCCCTTTCGAGCTTGTCGGCCGCGACGTGGATCGCCTCCGTCACCGTCGGCGCCTCGTGACTCACCGCGATCGGCTTCAGGCCCCCCACCCGCGCCTCCATCAGGCAGCGCTTGTCGCGCTCACCGAGCTTGCCGCTGTTGAGATCGTTGAGATGAACCTCCACCCGCGTGATGCGCTCCGCGAAGCGCTCGAGACGGCCTTCGACCACGCCTTGCACCCGCCCCATCAGATCCTCGCCACCCACGATGTGGTGGTCGAAGTTGACCAACACCTGCATCATGACCTCCGTCGAATCCGCCGCGCCGGCGCCGTCTGTCAGACCGGGCCGTCCTCGATGTCCCGACGCAAGGACTATGCCGGGCGGAGCGCGGGCGGGGCCGCGCCCTGCGCAGCCGCGGCGGCGAGGAGACGGGTGGTCGATCGCTCATCGAGCAGCCGCCATTGCCCGGGGCGAAGGTCGCGCGGCAGCTCGATCGGCCCGTAGCGGATGCGCAGCAGCCGGCTGACCTCGTGGCCGGCGGCTTCCCACAGGCGGCGAACCTCGCGGTTGCGGCCCTCGTGCAGCACCACCCGGTACGAGGCGTTGCGGGCCGCGGCCTCATCCGCGGAAGAGGGCTCGCCGCTGATCCGGTCGAAGGCGGCGGGACCATCGTCCAGGGGTAAGCCCCGCAGGAGCCTGCGGACCGTCTCGCCATCCGGCAGGCCCCGCACGCGCACCAGGTACTCGCGCTCGATGCTGCTCGAGGGATGCATCAGGCGGTGGGCGAGCTCGCCGTCGGTGGTAAAGAGAAGGAGGCCCGACGTGTTGACGTCCAGGCGGCCGACGACGATCCACCGGCCGTGCTGAGGGGGCGGCAGCCGGTCGAAAACCGTCGGCCGGTGCTGCGGATCGCGCCTCGTCGTCACCTCGCCGAGGGGCTTGTGATAGAGGAGAACCTGGCGCGCGGCCGGCCGCGTCTGGCCGAGATCGAGCCTGCGTCCATCGAGGCGGATCTCATCGCCGGGCTCGGCACGATCGCCGAGCTTCGCGACCCGTCCCGCGACGGTGAGACGGCCTTCCCGGATCCATTCTTCCACCTGGCGGCGCGAGCCCATTCCGGCGGCGGCCAGCAGCTTCTGCAGCCTCACCGTCATGGACGCTCGGGCCGGGGCGGTTGGAGAATGACGCAGGGCTGCTGCATACTGGCCAGCGCGAGTTTAGCGGGTCGGCACCGCGGGTCATAACCCCGGAGTCTCTAGAGATAGCCCCCCGTTGCTTGTGACGACCCTGGCACCGAGGGTAGAAGATCCATCAGCGACCTCCCAAGAGCCCAACCGAGTATCGAGAATGGCGACGCCCATGCCGCAACCCGAGCAGCGCGAGCCTGACGCCCGGCGTTACGCGCGACTGTCCGACCCCTTCCCAATGCGGCGGGGGGGCGTACTGCACGGCGCGCAGCTCGCGTATGAGACCTGGGGAAATCTCGATGCGGCGCACGACAACGCGGTGCTGCTCTTCACCGGGCTCTCCCCCTCCGCCCACGCCGCCTCGTCCGCGGAAGATCCGCGCGAGGGCTGGTGGCAGCGCATGGTGGGGCCGGGGCTCGCGATCGACACCGACCGGTTCTTCGTCGTTTGCGTCAACTCGCTCGGCAGTTGCTTCGGCTCGAGCGGTCCCGCCTCGACCGATCCCGCCACCGGCCGGCCGTACCGGCTGAGCTTCCCCGACCTCTCGGTGGAGGACATCGCGCGCGCGGGCCATCAAGCGGCGCGGTCGCTCGGCATTCAGCGGGTCGATACGGTCATCGGCCCTTCCCTCGGCGGGATGGTGGTGCTGGCCTATGCGGCGCTCTTCCCGGGGGCGGCGCGGCGGCTCGTCAGCATTTCCGGCACGCTCGCCGCCTCGCCGTTCGCGATTGCGCTGCGCTCCATCCAGCGGGAAGCGATCACCAGCGATCCGGACTGGCGGCAGGGCCACTACACGGCCGATCGCCCCCCCGGCACCGGAATGAGCCTGGCGCGCAAGCTCGGCACCGTCACCTATCGCTCGGCCGCAGAGTGGCAGCAGCGCTTCGACCGCCAGCCGGTGCGGCCGGATCTCAGGCGCAACGAGCCTTTTGCGCCGGAATTCGCGGTCCAGGGATACCTCGAGGCCCAGGCGCGGCGCTGGGTGAATGCCTTCGACGCCAATTGCTATCTATACCTCTCCAGGGCAATGGACCGGTTCGACCTCAGGACCCATGGGGACCCGGCCGCGGTGCTGGCGAAGTCCGGCCTCGAGCAGGCGCTGGTCATCGGCGTGGAATCCGACCTCCTCTTTTCGATTGCGGAGCAGCGCGCGGTGGCCCAGGCGCTGCAGACGGCCGGCGCCGCCACGCGGTTTGCACCCCTGCAATGCATCGAAGGTCACGACTCCTTCCTGCTCGACATCGAGCGCTTCGGCCGGGAGCTCAGGACTTTTCTCGGCTAAGCCCGAAAGCAAGCCACAAAGCGGCCCACAAAATCGCCGGGAGCGATTTTGAACGACGCGCAGCGTCGGCCCCGAAGGGGCGAGGCCCAGGATAGGGCCGAGTAATGCCGTTTCCTGGGCCGCGGGACGAATCTCTGTTATTGGGCCTGGCCCGAGCAAATCGCCGGGAGCGATTTGCTCCCATGCAATAAGTTGAGTGGGTATGCCGCGGGCTGCGGATGGAGGCATAATGACTCCGGTCGCGAACTAGAAGAGCCAAGAAGCCCGCGAGGCCATCAATGGAACGCCGCCTGCACACCCGGCACCGAGCCCGGACGACCGTCTACATCACGGTCCCCGGCGGTTGCCGCAAGCTTTGCAAGGCGGTGAATCTGAGCGCCACGGGCGTCTTCATCGAGACGACCAATCTCGGCCTGCGCAAGGGCCAGACCGTCGTGCTCTCGTTCGCGATCAATCTCGGCACCATCACCAAGCTGCACCGGCGCACGGCCGTGGTCGCGCACGTCTCCCGCGGCGGCACTGGCCTCATGATGGAAACCTACACCGCCCGCGCGAATTGAGGGCTTGAAGCCCGTCCGTTCTGCGCTCAACATGGCCGGCCTTGCAACACCGCGGGCGGTGACATGCGAGGTTGACAAGTTGGCGGACGAGCAGGCAGACGCGCGCACCGGCGCGCAACGGGATCTCGCGGCGATCGAGGAGTCGCGCCGCGAGCTCGAATCGCTCACCTACACGATCGCCCATGATCTGCGCGCGCCGCTGCGCACCGTCGAAGGATTCGCGCGGGCGTTGAGCGAGGACTGCGGCGAGCGGCTGGACGAGGATGGCCACCGTTACCTGCGGCACGTGCTCGATGCTGCCCACCGCATGTCCGCGATGCTGGAGGGCCTGCTCAGCCTGGCGCGGCTCAGCCAGGCGGAATTTCACCCCGTGGCCCTGGAGCTCTCCCTGATCGCCCGCCGCATTCTCGAGCGGCTCCGGACGGCCGAGCCGGCCCGTCCGATCGAGATGTCCATCCCCGAAGGTGTCGCCGCTGAGGCCGACCCGCCCCTGCTGACGGCGGCGCTCGAGGCGCTGCTGCAAAACGCCTGGAAATTCACCCGTGGCCGCGAGCCGGCGCGCATCGAGCTCGGCGTAAAGCCGGGCACCCCGCCGGTCTACTTCGTGGGCGACAACGGGATCGGCTTCGACATGCGCTACGCCGGCAAGCTCTTCGCCCCGTTTCAGCGCCTCTGCTCCGAGAAGGAATTCGAGGGCGCGGGCATCGGCCTGGCGGCGGCCCGCCGGGTCATCCATCGCCATGGCGGCCGCATCTGGGCGGAAGCCGCGCCCGATCGCGGCGCGAGGTTTTATTTCACCCTGACCCGCCAGCCGTGAGGCTCTTCGACATCGGCACGAAGCCGATCGACAGGCCGGCCCCGAGCGCGTAGTCGACCCTGTCACCGGGCAGGTAGCCGCGGGCGGCGTAGAGCTTCACCCCGGGGAGGGTCGCCATCATCTCAGCGCGCCGGAATCCATGGCGGCGCGCCTCGGCCTCGCAGCGCTCGAGCAGTGCGGTGCCGATCCCGCGGCGGGCGGCCGACGGATCGATGAAGAAGGCGCGGATCTTGGCGGCATCCGTGCGCGGATCGAGGGTGCCGGCATCCCGCCCGGCGCGCGCATCGCCGCCGAAGAGCGTGCGGCGATAGCTCCAGCCGCCGCAGCCGATGAGCTGGCCGGCGCTCTCCACCACGAAATAAGTGCCGTCGGCGATGAGCTGGCTGTCGAGTCCGAACGCCCCCCGCAGGGCACCCTCGATCTGCTGCGGGGAGTAATCCGCCGCGCCGAGCGCCCGGATCGAGCGGGCGATCAGCGCCCGGATCGCAGCCGAATCCGCCGCGGTCGCGGCCCGAAGGTGCCATGACATGGAGGCTCGATCCCTCACCGCAAGCGCCCGTGAGTCGCGGCTATTTCCCCCCGAAGTCGTAGGTGACGTCCATCCCGTACGTGATCGGCTGATTCACGATGTAGCGCGTGAACTGCGGAATCGCCAGGTTGATCTGCGGCTGCGGATCGAGCAGCACCTGGTTGTCGGTCGCGTTGTTGACGAAGAGGGCCGCGGACCAGCTCGCCGTGCGCACTCCGGCGCGCAGATTCAGGATCCCATAGGACTGCAGATTGATCTTGGTCTGGTTGATGTTGTTGAGGTACACCGTGACACCGTACGGCAGATCGTAGCGCGATCCGACGTAGCTGTAGGTCATGTTGCCGAAGAACGTCAGGTTATCGGTCAGTTCCTGATGGAAATTCAGCGACGTCGAGCCGGTGATCTTCGGCGTGTCCGGGACTTCGAAGCCTTTGGGTATTCCGTCGATGGGGCTGTCGCTCAGGAACTTGCTGTGCACATATCCCCAATCCGTCGCGAAGTCCCAGCCGTAGCCGAGATTGGCGCGGAACTCGGCCTCGAGGCCGTAGATGTTGGCGTTGCCGCCATTCACGGTGAAGCCGAAGCCGGAGATGTTGGTCGCGATCTGCGGATCCGTCCAACGCTCGAAATACGCCGTCAGATTGAGGAGAGCGCGATGCTCGAAGAGCTCGTTCTTGGTTCCGATCTCGTAGTCCCAGACGGAGTCGGAGTTGAACTGCGGCACGCCCTGGGAATTGACGTTGGGGAAATTCGCGATCGAGGTATAGATGTGTCCGGGCGTGGTCGGAGTTGCCGTCAACTTGGTCTGCAGGCCGCACTGCTCGAGTCCGGCCAGTGACGGCGGGTTCCCGTACGGGCAGGTCGCGGCGGTTACGGGGGTGAGGAAGCCGACGAACGGCTGATCCGTGCCGCCCAGGCGGAAGCCCTTGGCAACCGTGCCGTACACCATGTGATCCGGGTCGATCTGCCACGTCAGGTTGAAGCGCGGATTGGTGCCGTTGGCGCTGTTCGCGGCGTTGGTGTCGAATGGCTTGGTATTGCCGGCCACCGTCGGCGGACCGTTCAGGCCCAACAGATTGTCGAAGCCGTACGGCGTGAAGTCGCCCCACTCGGTGTTGCGCTGGCTGTAGGAATAGTGGTACCAGCGCACCCCGGCGCTCGCCTTGAGGCCATGGGAGAACTCCCAGGAGACATTGCCGAAGAAGGCGTTCTGCAGAATGGTCTGCGGCATGTAGTCGACGTAGATGTCACCGATGCCCAAGGGGATGGCCTGCGGATTGACCGACCACATGTCCCATTCGGAATTCAGATCCTGATAGTAATATCCCGCCAGCCACTGCAACGGCGCGTTACCCGTGGAGGCGACACGAAGCTCTTCGCTCACCTGCCTGGTGTAATCCCGCTCCTCGACTCCGGGACCGAACGGGCCGGGGCCCGTCGGCCCGAGGCCGCCGGCAGAGGTGTCGTATGGAGCGGGTGGCGTCGTCGGATCAGCGGAGCCGAGCGCCGTGGAGCTCGAATTCTCCTCGGTGCCGTCCTGTGAGACCAGGGAGTGATTCGACCACAACCCGGTGATCGAAGTGAGCGCGATATCCGGCGTGATTGCGTATTCGATCTTCAGGCTACCCAGCGTGAACCGATCCCACTGCGGCTCCGCGGTGTCATAGATCTCGTAATGGCCTTTGGCGGACGGCATGGTCGGATCGGTTGGCGACCCATTGACGTCCACCGCGTTCGGCGCGCCGGCCGAATCCTGCTGCCACATGAGCATCGGTGTGATCGAGAGCTGATCGTTGGGCTTGTAGAGAAGAATGGCGCGGAAGGAATCGCTCGTATCCGTGTTCACGCCGGTCGCGGTCGAGAGGAGCGGCACCGTGTAGAAACCGGCGGGGCGCGAGTTCGTGGGATTCGCGCCGGCGTCCGTCGTCACCGCGCCGTCGGCGAGCACATAACGGTTGAGCCAGCCGCTCTGCGAGTTGTGCGAGCCGACCAGCCGCAAGGCGGCGGTCGACCCGAACGGCAGGTTCACCATGCCGTTTTGCGCGAAATTGATGCTGCCGCCGGAACCGGTGTCGGAGATCGTCGTCTCGCCGGAGGCGTCGAAGGTGCCGAGCTCCGGCATCGCCGGGATGAGCCGCACCGTTCCGCCCATGGAGCTCGCTCCATACAGGGTTCCCTGCGGTCCGTGCAGAACCTCGGTTCGCGCCAGATCGTAGAGGTTGGGATCGATGATGACCTTGCCGAGCTGCTCCGAGGCGGGGGACGAGAGCGCGACCTCATCCAGATACACCCCGACCATCGAGGTGTTGCCGCCCGCCGAATTCAAGCCGCGCATCTCGTATTCGGTCATGCCCGGACCGGCAGTGCGCATCGCGAGATCCGGAATCCCCTGGGTCAGGGTGTTGAAATCCGTCAGGCCGCGGTTGGCGATGTCGGCGGAGGTGAGCACCGTCATGCTGATCGGCGTATTTTGCGCCAGCGTCTGGCGCTTGGTCGCGGTGACCACGACGGTCTGGAGCTGCTCCGGAGACACCGCGGCCACCGCGGCGGGCTGGTCGGCGCGAGCGACACCGGTGAGACTGCCCGCGAGCGCGGCCGCCACGGCCATGGAGACCAATTGAGTTTTCCGATTCATTCGAGGCCCCTGATAGGTTGGGTCAGGGACGACCGGGAGGGCGGCCGGCTGTCGGCCCGCTTCCTGTGGTCCCTTTGTGGCGGGCGAAGATAGCGGATTGGCAGCCGTTTTTCAGCAAACGTTGCGCGCACGCAACGCGCACGGCACGCCCCCTACCGGGCATGCGCCGTGCCAGGAACACTCGTATCAACTACGGGCTGACCATGTTAGCGTTCTCAATCGCGTCCCGGCCCGCACGATCTCAGAAGCCGCCGAAGAATTGCTCCACGGCGTAGAGACAGAACGGCGGCACCAGCCCCGCGTGGTAGTCGGCGAGCACGGCGCTCTGGCCGCCATCGGTGGCGCCCCCCGCCACGGCGGCGGCGGCAACGGCCGCCTTGGCCGCATGGAAGGCATCCTTGAGAGTGCCGTAGGGGTCGTTGCTGCCGACTGCGGAGTCGACATCGAGCACCGTCACCTTCGCGCCCGGCGCGTGCGCCGCCCAGTACCCCTGCATGAGCTGGGTGTTGAGATAGAAGACCTCGGGATCGCTGTCGCCGCCGCAGAGCAGCACGGGGACCGTGGGATCGAATACGCGCAGGTCGTTCCTGGCGAAGTCCTGCCGCAGGCCATTCGCGGGACTCGACGGTGGCATGTCGTTGGTCGTAGCCGGAAAGCCGCCGTCCGGGTGCGCCTGCGCGTCCTGCAGATAGCTCAGCCGGTAGGCGTTGGTCACCAGCGGGCTCGACCCGAACCCGAGCGCAAATGCCGGCGCGAGGTCGGCCGGGGTCGTCGCGGGTGTCATCGCTGCGTACTGAGGGGCAGGCGGCGTGCTGCTGAAGAGCTGATACTGCGGCAGCAATCCCTGCGCGTAGAGATTGGCCCGCGTGGTCGTCGCCGGCAGGAGCGTCGCGATGTTGGGGGCGTACTGGGAGGAGAATACGTCGGTCGGATTGTTGTAGACGTTCCCGTACGAGTGCTGGTAAGCGGAAACGATGAGGGTGAAGTTGATGGGCGCGCCTCCGTCCACCTCCCCCATGAAAATGGCGTCGGCGAAGGCCGAGAGCGCATACGGCCCGGACATCGGCCCCGCGGCCGTGACGCTCATGCCGGCCGACTGCATCGCGCGCAGGGTCGCGAGCGCCACATACCCGCCCTGTGAATATCCGGTGATGAAGAGCTTGCTGCTGCTGCTCGCGCCCACCGAAGAGAACGCGCTGCGCGCGGCAGTGAGCGCGTCCATCATGTCGTGCGACTGCTGGTCGGCGACGAGGTAGGGATGATACGAGAGGCTCGACGTGTCATAGCCGGCGTAGTTCGGGGCAATCACGATGTAGCCCTGAGCGGCGAATAACGCCGCCAGCAGCACTCCTTCGTCGTTGACATTGCCGGTCGCGCCCGTGAGGTTCGCGATGTCGTAGGCCTTCTCGGCCGAGGTGCCGTGCGCGTACAGCAGGACCGGCCGCTGCCCCTGACACGAGGACAGGGCGCCGCCCGGCACCATCAGGGCGCCCGAGGCGGTGGTCGCCTCGCCCTGGCCGCCGACCGTCTCGTACTCGAAGTGATAGACGGCCACGGTGCACGTGGGCGTGAACGTGAGGCTGAGGAGCTGCGCGGCATCGCGGTCGCCGCTCAGCATCGAGAGCAGGTCGGAGACCGAGTAGGAGCCGGTCTTCTGCGGATTCTGCAGCAGCTGGCCAGGCTGCGGCGTCGCCGGCATCGAGGGGGAAGAGCCACTGCCTCGACCGCCGCAGGCCGCCAGCGCCAGGGCGGTCGCGACCAGTGTCACGAGAGTCGCGGAGCGCACCATGGCTAACCGCCAGCAAGCCTCGGCCCCGCCCCCGCCGGGCTCAGCCGCGCCGCGCCAGCTCCGCCAGGGCCGCCCGCAGCTCGCGCAGCCGCGGCGGCTTGTTGAGGACGCGATCGACATGCGGCGGGATCTGTTTCTCCGCGGTGAGCCGTTGGCCCCACCCGGTAAGAAGCACCACCGGGGTATCGGGCGACGCCGCCTTGATCGCGGCGGACACTTTCCTCCCGTCGAGGTAGGGCATGCCGAGGTCCGTGATGACGAGCTCGAACGGCTCGCCGCGCGCCCGCGCCGCCTCGCAGGCATCGATCCCCGCCTGTCCGCCCTCGGCCGCGGTGACGAGGTGCCCGTCACCGCGCAGAGTCTCGCGCAGAGACTCGATGATGAGCGGATCGTCGTCCACGATGAGAAGGCGCATCGGCCGCAGCGGCAGGCCGAGCGCGAGCTGCCGTCCCGTCTCGTCGGCCGCGCTCGGCGCCGCCGGAAAAATGACCCTGATCGTCGTGCCCTTCCCGGGCGCGCTGTCGATCTCGAGCTCCGCGCCATGCCGCCGGGCCATGCCGTACACCATGGCGAGTCCCATGCCGGTGCCCCGCTCCCCTTTGGTGGTGAAGAACGGCTCGAGACAGCGCCGCCGCGTCTGCTCGTCCATGCCCACACCGGTATCGGAAACCTCCAGGCACACGACCTCGGCCGGCGCCTCGAGTCCCGCCGTATCCGGGCGTGCGCGCCGCACGCCCCTCGCCGTCCGCAAAGTGAGTGTCCCACCATCGGGCATCGCGTCGGCAGCGTTGAAAATGAGGTTGGTAAGGGCGTCGCGCAGCTCATTGTCCGCGCCCATGATGACGGCGGGCGGATTCACCAGATCGGTGTGCAGCTCGATGACCGCGCCACGCTCCTGCGGCAGATCGCGCCAGCGCGCCTGGGTGAGCTCGAGCGCGCCGCGGATGAGACGGTCGAGATCGACGCTCGCCAGCGCCGCCTGGCCCTCCTGCGGGCGATAGAACTCTCGCATGCGGCTCACGGTCGTCGCGACGTCATGGATCGCTGTCTGGATGGTGGTCAGGTATGCGCGCGCCCGGTCGCTCAATCCGGGCTCCCGCTCGAGCAGCGACTCGGTGTAGAGCGCGACCGGGGAGATCGCATTGTTGATATCGTGCGCGACCCCGCTCGCCATCTGACCGAGGGCGCGCAGCCGCTCCTGCTGCACCACCGTCTCCTGGCTCTGGCGCAGATCCTCGTACGCGCGCTGCAGCGCGCCATAGAGCTGCGCCTGGTGGGCCGCGAGCGCGACGTGCTCGCTCAGCTGCCGCAGGAACTCGCAGTCGCTGCTGCTGAAGGACTCCGGCTGGCGGCGGGCGGCCGCGAGCACGCCGAAGACGGTGCTCTCGGCGCGCAGCGGCGCGACGACCAGGGAACGCAGACCGCCCCGAGCGAGCGTGCTCGGAAACGGGAACCGGCTCGAGCCGATGTCGGGCTCGTACACCAGCTCGCCGCGCACACAGCGGCTCAAGCCGTTGCGGTCGACGGGGACGCGCGCCTGCTCCGTCAGCGCCAGCTCCAGCGCCGTTTCCCGGCTGCGCGCGCCGACGCTCGTGACGGTCAGGATCTCCTCCTGGGGATCGTAGAGGCAGATGCAGCCGAAATCGATCGGCACGTCTTCCTCCAGGTGGCGGATCACCACCTGAAAGATGCTACGCAGGTCCTGCCGCTCGCCCACGGCCCGGGTGATGCGATTGAGCAGGTCGAGCCGCGAGAGCTGCCGCTGCAGCCGCGCGCCGGAGGCCTTGCGCTCCTCGATGTCGGCCGTGAGCTGATCCAACATGTGGTTGAATGCGTCGGTCAGCGCGCCGAGCTCGTCGTTGCCGAGCTTCGGCGCCCGCACGGTGTAGTCGTGCATCTCCGAGACCGCGCGGGCCGCGTGCCCCAGGGTCTGCACGGGCTTCGAGATCTGCCGCTGCAGGGAACGCCCGAGAAGGTCCGCCAGCAGCATCGCGAAGGCCGTCACGGCGGCGGCGATCAGCGCGTAGATCGCGATCTCGCGGTGCAGGGCGTGCAGGTCCCAACGCAGATACAATGTCCCGAGCCGCCTGTTGCCACCCTGGCGGATCGGCCGGTAATCGAGCAGCATGCCGGCATCGAAACGTAGGCCGTCATGCTCCGGTCGGGGCGGAAAGGCGCTCGCGGGCGCGTTCGCCGGGTAACGTGCGAAGAGCGCGCCTGCGGAGTCGTACACCGCGGCAAGGGTGACACGCGGCTCCGCCTCGAGCGCCGCCAGGACCTCAGTCTCGTCCGACGCATTGTCGAAGGCCACCGCCGCCGTGCTGTTGCTGGCGATGACCGCACCCAGTGTTCCCAACGTCTGCTCGGCCCGCGCGCGGTAGTTCACGTATTGATAGGCGATGAAGGCGGCGCAGGTGACCGCGAGCACCGCGCCGCTCGTCAAAAGCAGCATGACCATGAGCTTGCGCTGGATCGGCACATTCCGCAGCGGCATGGCTAGCTCTCTCCCGGCTCGGCGGGAACCGCGGCGCTCAGCAGCTTCGAGCTCAGCGTGAGGCCGGCCGCCCGCGCCGCCTGCGCGTTGATGCGCAGCCGCACGTGCTGGTCGACCAGCACGAAACGGATCATGCCGCCGGTCTGCGCGAAGTGGGCGAGATCGCTCACGGTGAGCACGTTGCGGCCTTTGAGCGCGCTCAGGATCTGCGGCAGCTGCGCCGCCTCGGAAGCGCTGATGTAGAGCACGTGGCAGCTCGCCGCATCGCCGATGCTCTGCAGGTGACGCACGACGATCGGCCGGCCGTTCACCCGCTCGCCGGCCACCGCCTGATCGAGGGAGCCCTCGAAGGGATCATCGCCCAACACACCGATCACGATCGGCGAGTGCGGATCGGCGAACGCTGCCGGCGGCCAGGCGACGAACTGCGTGAAATAGAAAAGGAAGACGGCTTCGACCTGCTGCGCCGTCGGCGCCGCGAGCGCCGGCCGGGCGCCGAGCGCGCTCATGGCCACGAGCAGCGCCGCGGCGGCGATCGGCGCGCGCGTCCTCGTCAGTGCCACGTGAGCCGCCCGAAGACGCTTCGGTCGATTGCGCTGCGCTCGTCGGGAGCGCCGAATTCCACGTGCTCGGCGTGCAGGAGGCTGCGGCCCTGGAGGGACAGCGTGAGGTGCGCCGTGGCGCGCCAGATCACGTTCAGATCGAGCTCCTGATAGCCGGGATCGCCCGTCCCGTCGACGATTTCCGGCAGAGTCTCGACGGCCGACAGCACGCGCAGCCCGCCGTAGACCTCCACGTCGTGCGGCAGATCGAAGTAGGACTGGATGCCGGCCTGGTTGCGCGGGGTCGAGCCGGCGAAGAAGCGGTTGCGGTTGAGATCCTGCCCGAGAGCCGCCAGGCTCATCTGCATGTAGGAATAGTTCACGGCGAGCCGCCACCACCCGATCGGCGAGTAGAGCGCGAGGCTTTCGAGCCCCGTCTCGTGCCCGTCGATCCTGTTCTCGGTGAGGACCGGCACGATCGTCTGGCCGGTCGCGGCATCGAGGAACGGCGTGCCGAGCTCGAGCGATGCGAGGCCCGTGTAGCGGTTGCGAAACGCCGTGAGGTCGAGGGAGAGATCGGACAACGGTCGCCAACGGTACCCGAGCTCGAACGCCAGCACCTGCTCGGCGTGGAAATCACGATTGCCGAGCAGCACGATGACGGGATTGCCGGCCGGATCGGTGACATCGATGTCCTCGTCCCTCTCGATCCGGGTCGGCACCCTCACGGCGCGGGAGACGGCGCCCCAGAGCGTCTGCGAGCCCGAGAGGTCCCAGGCCGCGCGCACGCTCGGCTGCACCTCGAAGCCGCTGAAGCCATTGTGCTCGAGCTTCGTGCCGAGTGTCAGCCGCACCGAGTGCGGCAACCGAATCTCATCCTGCAGGAAGCCGCTGCCGAGATTGAAGCGGGCATCCGGCGGGCTCAGCGCGAAGAGCCCCCTGCCGTGATCGATGTCCTCCATGGTCCGCGCCGTGAGGCCCCAGGTGATCTTCTGGCCGGCGCCGAGCGGCAGATGCTCGAGGAAATCCAGATCGAAGGTGCCGAGGTCGTCGATGAAGGTCGGATCGTTGCGGTGCGTATAGTCGTAGTAGATGCGCACCTCGTAATCGGAGTCGTCGCTCATCGTGTGCTGCCAGTGGGCGAGCACGTTGCCGCCGCCAACCGCGACCACCAGCGGGTTCGGCGGGCCCGGCTGGCCGATGATGCTCACCGCCGGACTCACCTCCCCGATCCGCCCATCGTAGGCATCGCCCTGGAGGGTGAACGTGTCCGCCGAGTCGGGACTCCAGTCCGTACGAAAGCCGATGTGGCTGAGGTCCCACTCATCCGAGCTCGCGCCCGCCGGGTAACTCTCAGGGCCGTGGTCCTGGTACTTGGCGAACACGCGGAAGTAGATCGGGCTGCCGGTCGCGCCATCGACCGGGTCCTCGATCTGGCCGCCGTACTGCGCCACGGCCAGCGCCCGCTCCCTGGAGCCGCCTCCCGCTTCGAGCCAGGCGCCCTGCGTGTCCTTGGCGGTCTTGCTGATGATGTTGATGACGCCGTTCACGGCGTTCGATCCCCAGAGCGCGGCGCCGGGACCGCGCACCACCTCGATCCGGTCGATGTCCGGCATGACATAGTCCTGCACGTCCCAGAAGACGCCGGAGTAGAGAGGAGTGTAGATACTTCGCCCGTCGCTCAACACCAGCAGATCGGGCGAATTGACGCCGGCGAAGCCGCGCGAGCTGACCGCCCACTGGCTGGCCGTCAACTGCGCGACATGGAGGCCGGGAACGAAGCGGATCGCCTCGGGAACGTTCATGGCGCCGGCGCGCGAGATCTGATTGCTCGTCACGACGGCCACCGCGGCGGCGGATTGGGAAAGCGGCTGCGGACCGCGGGTGACGGAGGTCACCTCGACATCGGTGAGCTGCTCGATGCTGAGCTGCTTGAGCTCCCTGACCTGCGTCGCGGGTGAGGGCTGAGCGCGAACGACTGGCGAGGCCGCCGCCAACGCGCCAGCGATGAGCACTGCGCGCAGCGCACCGGGTGCGGGCTCGTGTGCGCGAGTCGAGGCAGAGAGAGTCATCGGTCCCCCCTTCGTCCTGGCCGACGATACTATCGCAAGCTTCCCGGCCCGTTGGCAATCGATTGTGACTTGTGTCTCATTGCCGACAAGTGGAAAGGCGCCGCCTCCTGACGAGGTGAGACGCCGCCGCGCCGCAGGATGCGCACGGACGTCCGATCAGGCATGGGCTCTCACCCGCGACAACACGCGCCGTACGGACCATCGGTCCACCGCGCCCCATTCGTATTTGTAGCGCTCGCGCCCGCGCAGAAAGTGAAACTCGCCGCAACCCTCGCCGACGGCCGACTCGATGGCGTGCGCGATGAGCAGGGTGCCCGGGCTCTCGTGGGCGAACTCCGGATCGAAGCCTCCGAGCCAGGCGTAGGACCGGCGTCCGTCGCTCAGGCCGTAGTAGGCGCCTGCGCACCGCCCGCGGAGGCGCACCAGGAAGAGTCGCGCCAGGCCGACTGCCGCCAGCCGCGGCGTCGCCGCCGCGAGGAACTGCTCGATGCGCTCGCCGCGAAGGGCTTCGCTCCCGCCCTGCGCCTGCCAGCGGGCGCGATGCAGCCGCGTCAACTCGCGCAGGAAATCGCCGACGCCTTCGATTCCAACGCGCTCGATGGCGAAGCCGCCGCAGCGGTCCGCACGATGACGCGACATCCGCAGCTTGCGCAGCTTGCCGGCGGGAACGGCGTCGCCGAGGCGATCGACGGAGCGCGGCAGCACCAACACCGGACAGGCGCTTTGCGGGCTGGCGTCGTCGCCCCAGCCCGCGGGCGCCGGCATGACGAGCGCGGCGGCTCCGGGCGGCAGCTCTTCGAGGGAGCACTCGTCCCAGTCGGGCAATTCACACACGCCTCGCGCGAGAGCGGGCAGAGCTCCGGGATGCGCCGGGTCCACGAGCACGTCGAGGTAGTCGCTGAGCGCGATGCCGAGGGGCAACAGCCGGCCGCGATCGCAATAGAGCGCCGCGAGCCCGATGAGCCGTCCTTCATCGAGCACCGCAACGGTGCGCAACTCGCCGGGCCGAAAGTGTTGCCACCACGGTAGGAGCCATGGCGGCGCGAGGAACGGTGACGCCGCGGCGCCGCGCCACAGCTGCCACCATTGAGGCTGCAGCGCGGCGAGCTCCTCGCCCGCTCGTACGATCCGGATCTCCGCCATGGCGCCCCGCGCTCGCGTGAGATGAGCGCGGACACAGCAAGGGGCGGGCCGCCGGCGGACGTGTACGTCCGAAAATGGCTAGTCGGCGTCGCCGGCGCGGCGTATCGTCACCGCCATGGAAGATCTGCCGACACTCGATCCCACGGTGCTGGAGCGGGCGCGCCTCAGCCGCGACCCGCGCTTCGACGGCAAGTTCTTCATCGCCGTGACGTCCACGGGCATCTATTGCCGTCCGATCTGTCCGGCCTCGCCATCCCCCAAGCGCGGCAACGTGCGTTACTTCCTCTCTGCCGCAGCGGCTGCGGAGGCGGGCTTCAGGCCGTGCCTGCGTTGCCGCCCCGAGGCGGCGCCGGGGACGCCCGCCTGGCTCGGAACCTCCGCAGTCGTGAGGCGGGCGCTGCGCCTCATCAACGAAGGCGCGCTCGATGAGGTCAGCGTGGGCGAGTTCGCTACGCGTGTCGGCGTCGGGGCACGGCATCTCGACCGGCTGTTCCTCCAACACGTGGGCGCATCGCCGCTCGCCGTGGCGCAGACTCGGCGCCTGCACTTCGCGAAGCGGCTGATCGACGAGAGCGATCTGCCGATGACCGAGATAGCGCTCGCCGCCGGCTTCGGGAGCCTGCGGCGCTTCAATGATGCGTTTCAGAGGGCCTATGCGCGGCCGCCGCGGGAGCTGCGGCGCAAGCGCCGCGAGCCGCCGGCCCGCGCCGCGGGCGATGAGGTGGCGCTCGCCCTCGCCTATCGGCCGCCCTACGACTGGGATCACCTGCGCAATTTTCTCGCGCGGCGCGCGACGCCCGGTGTGGAGCGGGTCGATGAGCAAAGCTACGCCAGGCTCATCCGTACCGACGCCGGCCATGCGGTGATCCAGGTGCAGCCCTTACCGGATGAGGACGCGCTGCGGCTGCGCGTGCGGGGGGCGCCGGCCGCGGCGCTCTTTCAGATTGCCACGGCCGCGCGGCGTGTGTTCGATCTCGCCGCCGACCCGGCGCTCCTCGCCGGCGGCCTGCAATCCGATCCGCTGCTGCGCCCGCTCCTGCGCCGCCGTCCCGGCATCCGCATACCGGGCACTTGGGACGCCTTCGAGTGCGCGGTGCGCGCGGTGTTGGGTCAGCAGGTCACCGTGGCGGCTGCCCGCACCCTGGCCGGGCGGCTGGTCGAGCGCACGGGAGAGCCCGTCGCCACCCCTGTCGCGGGGCTGGATCGTCTATTCCCCACGCCGCAGGCGATCGCGACGGCGAATCTCGACGGGCTCGGCCTGACCGGCGCGCGGATCGCGGCGCTCGAGGCGCTGGCGGTCGCGGTGATCGAGGGCCGCGTCGCCTTCGACCGCCCCGCCGAGGAAGTCGTCGCTCAGCTGCGTGAGCTGCCGGGCTTCGGCGAATGGACGGCGCAATACATCGCGCTGCGCGCGCTCGGCGAGCCCGATGCATTTCTCAGCGCCGATCTCGTCGTTCGGCGCATGGCGGCCGGCGGCGCCGCGGCCCTCACGGCCAAAGAGTTGGATCGGCGCGCCGAGGCCTGGCGCCCCTGGCGCGGTTATGCGGTCATGCACCTTTGGTGCGCGGCCGGCGATCGGGAACGAACGGGAGAGACTCGATGAATACCCCAGCCGAAAAGTCGTATTGGCACGAGATCGACTCGCCCATCGGGCGGCTCCTCCTCGCCGGCGACGGTGAGAGCCTCGTGCAGGTGTGCTTCCAGTCCGGTCCACGGCCGCTGCGCCCGCAGGGCGGCTGGATCGACGATGCCGCGCCGTTTCGGGCGGCTATCGCGCAGCTCGGTGAGTATTTCGCCGGCCGCAGGCACACGTTCGATCTGCCGCTCGCGCCGCGCGGCACGCAGTTCCAGCGGCGGGTCTGGCGCGCGCTCACGGGGATTGCGTATGGAAAGACGATCTCCTACGGCGAGCTCGCGCGGCGCATCGGCCAGCCGAGCGCCTCGCGCGCCGTCGGGCTGGCCAACGGCGCCAACCCTCTGCCCATCATCGTGCCCTGTCACCGCGTGATCGGCGCCGACGGCTCTCTCACCGGATTCGGCGGTGGGCTGCCGATCAAACGCAAGCTGCTCGCGCTCGAAGGCGCCACCGCCGAAGACGAGGAGAGCCCTCAGGAAGCCTTTAAATGGGCTGGTGCCCCGCAGCCTTCAGCCGCGCGTTGAGCCGTGACACGTCATTCCGCTCCAACGCGTTCCATTCCGCAACCGTCGCGGCCAAGGTCCGCGACAGTGTTGCGTAGGATGTGAGCGCATCCGGGCTCGGAGCGGCGTCCGCCCCGTCGACCGCCGACTCCAGGCCGAGCAGATCGAAGGAGAGGGCCTGCAGGCTGTCGGTACGCAGCGGCGGCACCGCCGGGAACGGGATGCGGTCCGCATGCGGGCGCGTTCCCGAGATGCTGGCGGCTTTGGCGAGCAGCGCCGTCATCTCGCGCTGCGACCCGCCGGCTGTTGCCATCCGGGCATCGAGCGCATCGAGCAGTTTCTCGGCCCGGGCCAGCGCCGCGGATGCCTCAACCTGTTCGGCCTCCACCTTGCGCGCGAGCTCGAATTGCCGCTGCAATGCGGCTGTGGATGCTTTGACCCGCGGATCGGCTTCCACGGTGAGCGGCTGTTGGTAGTTGCGTCCGTTCACCGTCAGCTCGACAGTGTAGCGTCCGGGGGGCGCCCATACGCCATCCTTGGATGGGCCGGAACCGGCGAGCGCGGCCGGCTTGGCATAGCGAAGGTCCCACACGAACCGCTGCATTCCCGGGGCTGCCGCCGGAATGGGAGTGGACGTGGCCCACTCCGGCGCGAACGGCAGGGTCGCCGGGTTGGGGGGCGGCACATGCTCGTCGCTGCTGTAATGGCGAACCACCTGGCCCTGCCCATCGAGGATCGTCACGGCAACCGGGCCGCCGGCGCCGGGCGGCAACACGTAGTCGATGATCGCGCCGTCGGGTGGATTGGACGCCATCGGCTCGTCCTTCGGCATCGGTGTACCGGTGAATTCGGCTGCTCGCAGGCGGATGGCCGCCGCCGGCGCAAAGAGCGTCACGGCGCCAGGCCGCACGTCGCTCATCTGCCGCAGCGCCGACACGTCATCCATGATCCAGAAGCCGCGCCCATGAGTTGCAATGACCACATCGTCGCCGTGCACGTCGATATCACGCACGGACGTGACCGGCAGGTTTTGCTGCAGCGACTGCCAGTGGGCTCCGTCGTCGAATGACACGTAGAGGCCGAATTCCGTGCCCGCATAGAGAAGGCCCGGGCGCACGGGGTCCTGCCGCACGACATTGACGAAGCTTCCGCGCGGGATACCGGCGTCGGCGCGGCTCCAGGTCTTGCCGTCATCTCGCGTGACATAGATGTAAGGCGTATCGTCGTCCACACGATGTCGATCGACCGCAACGTAGGCCACGCCGGGCTGGAAATGTGACAGCTCGATGCCTGCCACCTTCGACCAGGGCGTCAGCGCGCGCGGCGTGACGTTTCGCCAATGCGCTCCGCCGTCGGCCGTGCGCCAGACCAATCCGTCGTCCGTGCCGGCCCAGACGACCTTGGCATCCAATGGTGACGGCCCGATGGAGTAGATGACGCCACGGCGCTTGCTGACATGGTAGTCGTCAGCCGCGGTCGTGGGATCGAGATTGCGCGGAGTGCCGGCATCCGGGCGTGTCAGGTCGGGGCTGATGACATTCCAGTGCTCGCCGCCGTCACTCGTGCTGAAGAGCCGCTGATTCGCGAAATAGAGCGTCTTCTGGTCACGTTTCGAGAAAGCGAGCGGCAGCGTCCATGCGGAGCGGTAATGGGCCAATGGATACGCGAGCGTTGCGTCGACGTCGCGAACCTGCTGCGTCCTGCGATCCAACTTCTGCACGTCTGCGGCGACGTCCGTGCCATCACCATAAATGAGATCCGGATCCCGCGGATCCGGCGCGATCATGCCGTTCTCGCCGCCCGGGGCGATCTCATGAAACTCCTCGAGCGTGATGCCGTCGCCGCTCGAGGCGCGGCTGGGCAGCGCCGCCGCGCCGGAGTCCTGCTGCGCGCCGTAGACCCAGTAGGGGAAGCGGTTGTCCGTGCTGACGTGATAGATCTGCGCCGTCGGCTGGTTGTACCAGCTGCTCCAGGTCTTGCCGCCGTCCACGGTGACCTGAGCGCCCTGGTCACTGCCGAGGATCCGCCGCTGCGGGTCGGTCGGGTCGATCCAGAGCCGATGGAAGTCATCGCCGGTCGGATCGCCCTTGTGGGCGATGAAATGGCTACCGCCGTCCCGGGACTCGAGCACGATGGTATTCATGACGTACAGCCGGTCGGCGTTGGTCGGATCCGCCGTCAACGCGCAGAAGTACCAGCCGCGCCCGTAGATCCGCCGATCCGCCGAGACCTGCCGCCACTGCTGTCCGCCGTCGTCGGAGCGGTAGAGTCCGCCCTCACCCGAGGGGCCATCGGCCAACGCGTAGACACGGTCCGCACTGGCGGCGGACACCGCGAGGCCGATGCGGCCCGGATGCGCCGGCAGGCCATGGCCTTCGATGCGGCTCCAGTGATCGCCGCCGTCGTGGGAGACATAGAGGCCGCTACCGGGACCGTTGGATGGCGGATAGACGCTCCACGGCGGCCGCCGCGTCTGCCACAGGGCGGCATAGATCGTCCGCGAGTCCCCCGGCTTGAAGACGAGGTCGACCGCGCCGGTGTCGGCATTGCGGTAGAGGACTTTGGTCCAGTGCTGCCCGCCATCGCGCGAGCGGAACACGCCGCGCTGCGCGTTGGGACCGTAGGGATGGCCCAGCGCGGCGACATACACGAGGTTGGGATCATGAGGATCGACCAGGATGCGCGCGATCTGGCGCGAGTCGGTCAGGCCGATGTGCGTCCAGTGCGCGCCGCCGTCCGTGGACCGGTACATGCCGTTGCCCTGGGCGATGTCGGAGCGCATGTCCGCTTCGCCCGTGCCGACGTAGATCGTGCTCGGGCGGGAGGGCGCGACCGCGAGCGCGCCGATCGAGCCCACCGGCTCGTGATCGAAGATCGGCTGCCAGGTGCGGCCGGCATCCTGAGTGGCCCAGACGCCGCCATCGACCGCGCCGAAGTAGAAACGGCGGTCATCGCCCGGGATCCCGGTGACTGCCAGCACCCGGCCGCCGCGGAACGGGCCGATCAGCCGCCAGTGCAACGCCTGGTAATTGGAAGGGTCGACGCTACCCGGGCCGGTGGCGCCGGCGGGATCCGCGGGACTTGCCCATCCGGTGGCCGATCCGATGGCCCATCCCGCGACGGACAGACCGACCACGAGCCATGCAAGACCGCGCTTTCGCACCGGCAGCCTCCCGAATTCACAGTGAGGCCGCCACTGTAGCCGATCTAGACGAAGCCGATCGAGAAGAGCGCGACGAGCGCCAGGAGATTCGAGATAAGTCGTGGCCTGCCCAGAAAGTGGAGCCACAGCCGGCAGGCGCGTGCCGCGGGCGTATTGCTCGAAAGAATCATGGTGTGCTCCCGTGGTGGACCTGGGAGCATTGAGCGCCACGATCCGCGCATCACTCGGGATGCGACGGTGGCGGGCAGATGAGCAATTGTGGCGAAAGGAGGCGGCCACCCGGGGTGGCGGGTGGCACGCCTCCCCGGGGTCTCAGTGGAACAGATTGAGGGAGACGCTCACCACCACGCCGGTGGCGACGGCCGTGAGAACCGCATTGTTGTCCACGCGGACCCAGTAGTAGCCAGGCGGCGGCGGACGGAGGTGGTAAACCGCGACGTCGGGAATGACATACGCCGGCGCACGGAATGCGATCGGAAGCCGCTCTCCGCGGCGCCATCGATGGATGTAGTACCCGTGCGGCCGCTGGTAGTAGCCGGCATCGAAGCGGTCGCGGTGCCAGTCCCGCTGCTCCCGCCGGTCGTGGTCGCGCCGGTCGTGGTCGTGCCTGCGATCGTGGTCCTCGTGATGCCAGTCGCGGTGATCGCGGTCATCGTGGCGCATTTCGTGATGATCGCCGTCGCCGTGACCGCGATCCCAGGGGGGATCGGCCATCGCGAGCGAGCTCGTCAACAGCGAGAGAGCCAGGGCCGCCATGATAGTCCGTCTCATCCGAATCTCCGGTTGCGCGCTTGGGTTGAGCCGCGTGGACAGCCTCGCGCAGGCTAGCTGAGCGGCAGCTGAACGATGCGCCCCACCGGCGCGGAATGCGACGCGCTCCTCACGATCCGGAACGAGACGCCAGGACTCTCTCCTTTTCGGGAGATTTCGTCGCCCACCTGTTGCGCGTATCTTTCCGCTGTGCCAGGGCGGCAGTCCGCCGCCGCGGGGAAGCCACGATGCAATACACGCTGCTCGGCAATACGGGTCTCACCGTCTCCCGCCTGGCGTTCGGCGCCATGACCTTCACCGCGGGCAACAGGGATCTCGGTGCCATCTACAAGGTAGGCGCGGATCTGGCGAGCGAGCTCGTCGGACGCGCCCTCGAGGCCGGGATCAACTTCTTCGATACC
The DNA here is from genome assembly GCA_035552895.1 of Steroidobacteraceae bacterium. Taxonomy (GTDB): domain Bacteria; phylum Pseudomonadota; class Gammaproteobacteria; order Steroidobacterales; family Steroidobacteraceae; genus 13-2-20CM-66-19. The sequence continues at coordinate 42,831 of DATNEU010000057.1, read as the reverse complement.
GCCGACGGCTATGCCGGCGGAGAATCCGAGGCATTGCTGGGCGCGGCTCTGAAGCCGCACCGCGACGGGGTCGTCATCGCCACCAAGGTCGGCTTTCGCACCGGCCCCGCGTTGACCCGCGCAGGCCTCTCGCGCCGGCACATCCTCTGGTCCGTCGACCAGAGCCTCAAACGCCTGGGCACCGACTGGATCGATGTCTACATCGCGCACCGCGAGGACCCCCACACGCCGCTGGAGGAGACTCTCGCCGCCCTCGATGCCGTCGTGCGGGCCGGCAAAGTGCGCTATCTCGGCTTCTCCAACTGGTCGGCGTGGAAAGCGGCGGCGGCGCTCGAGATCCAGAAGGCGAACGGCCTCGCGCCTTTCACTCACGGACAGATGTACTACTCGCTCGTCGGCCGGGACGTGGAGCGCGACGTGGTCCCGATGATGCGGCGCTACCGCCTCGGCCTCACGGTCTGGAGCCCGCTGGCCTCGGGGTTCCTGAGCGGGAAATACACGCGCCAGACGTTGTCGGACCCGAACAACCGCCTCTCCGGCTTCGACATCCTGCCCTTCGACAAGGAGCGGGGCTTCGAGCTCGTGGAGCGGATGCGACCCATCGCCGCGGCTCACGGCGCCAGCGTCGCGCAGGTCGCCCTCGCTTGGCTGCTCGCGCGGCCGGGCGTGAGCAGCGTCATTCTCGGCTCGACGAAGCTGACCCAACTGGAGGACAATCTGCAGGCGGCGGCGGTCACGTTGACCGAGGCGCAGATCGCCGAGCTCGACGCGGCCACGGTCCTGCCACCCGTCTATCCCAACTTCTTCATGGACAACATCGCCATGGACCGGCCGGTTGCGGAGGCGCTCAGTCAGCGCACGCAGCCTTGAGCCACCGATAGGAGCCTTGGCGCCATGTCAGAGTCCTCACTGGTCACTCACCGGGGCGGCTGCCACTGCGGCCGGGTCAGGTTCGAGGCGCGCGCGCCGGCCCGGGCGCAGGTGTCCGAATGCAACTGCTCGATCTGCGCCAAGGCCGGCTACCTGCATCTGGTCGTGCGGGCCGAAGACTTCAGGCTGCTCTCCGGCCGGGAGGTGCTCACGACCTACACCTTCAACACCGGCACGGCCAAGCACCTCTTCTGCTCGGTGTGCGGCATCAAGTCCTTCTATGTTCCCCGCTCGCATCCCGACGGCTTCAGCATCAATGCCCGCTGCCTCGATCCCGGCACGCTCGAGGAGATGACCGTCAGGCCGTTCAATGGGCAGGACTGGGAGCGTCAGTACCCGCAGGGCCGCGGCGAATACGGCCGCTGAAGGCTTGGATCCAAACGATGGCCATCACCTATTCGCTCGAGCCCGAGCTCTGCGCCGAGGAATTTCGCGCCGTCCTCGTCGCCTCCACTTTGGGCGAGCGCCGGCCGGTCGACGACCTGCCGAGGCTGGACCGGATGCTCCGCCAGGCGGATGTGATCATCACGGCTCGGGACGGACGGCGCCTCGTCGGGGTCTCCCGCGCGATCACCGACTTCAGTTACTGCTGCTACCTCTCCGACCTGGCCGTCGATGTCGCGTACCAGCGCCAGGGCATTGGCAAGCGGCTCATCGCCGAGACGCACGCGGCGGCAGGCGAGCTGACCAGTCTGGTCCTGGTGGCCGCGCCCACCGCCGAGGCTTACTACCCAAGAATCGGCATGCGTCAGCGCCCCTCGTGCTGGACGTTCTCGCGCACGAAGTAGAACATCCGCTGCATCGAGCGCGAACGCGAAGCGGCCTCATGCCGGCGACACCTCGGTCTGACGGACCTCGCGTCGGGCGCTGAGCGCGAAGCCGAGCACGACGGCAAAACAGACGAGCGGCACCGCCATGGACCAGTTGATCCCGGCGTGGGGAGAGATCGCCCCCATTGCCGGCGTCAGCACGGCGCCGCCGACGATCGCCATGACCAGCACGGAAGAGGCGAGCTTGCGGACCTCGCCGAGGCCGCTGACACCGAGCGCGAAGATGGTGGGATACATCACCGACATGAAGAAGCTGCTCGCAATCAGCGCATCGAGGCCCACGCGCCCCGGCATTGCGATCGCGATGGCGGCAAGGAGCGCATTGACGGCGGCGAAGGCGGCGAGCAGCAGAGCAGGCGCCAGCCGCCTCATGAGCGCCGTGCCCGCGAATCGCCCCAGCATGAAGAGCACCAGCGAGGCGATGAGGTAGTCGGCGGCCCGCCGATCGGTGGTCCCGGGAACCGTGCCCTCCGCGTAACGGATGAGAAAGCTCCAGATGCCCACCTGCGCGCCGACGTAGAAGAACTGCGCCGCGACCGCGAAGAAGAGCCGCCAGCGGCCCCGCAGCTCGCGCCATCGGGCTTCCCGGCGTGCCTGGGGATCGTGGGCCTCGTGCACTGCCGGGAAGCGCGTCGCCAGGATGAGGATCGCGAGCGCGAGTACCACGATGCCGATCGCGACGTAAGGGGCCTGCACCGCTGCGGATTGCGCGGCATGGTAGGCCGCGCGGCCCTGGGGCGTCATGGCGGCGACCTGGGCACCCGTGTAGTCGGTGCCGGAGAAGATGAAGAACCGGCCGATGACGACGCCGGTGATCGAGCCCAGCGGGTTGAAGGCCTGAGCGAAGTTGAGCCGCCGCTCGGCGCCCTCGGGCGGGCCGAGCACGGTGACGAAGGGGTTGGCGGAAGTCTCGAGAAACGAGAGGCCGCTCGCGATCACGAAGAGCGCAAAGAGGAAGAAGCCATACGTGCGCAGGTCGGCGGCCGGGTAGAAGAGAAAGGCGCCCAACGCGAAGAGCGCCAGCCCGACGACGATGCCCGCCTTGTACCCGTAGCGGCGCATGAGGAGCCCCGCGGGGATCGCGAACAGGAAGTAGCCGAGATAAAACGCGGACTGCACCAGACCGGACTCGAAGTCCGTGAGCTCGAACGCCTTCTTGAACTGGCGGATCAGGATATCGTTGAGATTGTTGGCGACCCCCCAGAGGAAAAAGAGACTGATGACGAGCACGAGCGGCAGGATGCTCTTGCGAGCTGCCGATGCCCATGCAACGTTACGGTGGCCCGCGGCTTCCGGCTGACTCTTCAACTCAACCCTCCAGCTCACGGGAGATCCGCCCGGCGGCCCGGAGCAGTCGCTCGATGGACCCGTTCAGCTCGCCGCGGGCTCCCCGGCGCTTCGCGAATGGCACGGTGAGCGCCGCGATGGCCGCACCCCGCAGCACGATCGGCGCCGACAGGTCGGTGACACCCACGATCACCTCGCTCGGGATACAGGCGTAACCGCGAGCGGCGATGCCGCGCAGGCTGCCGGCGAGGCGCTTGCGCTCGTAGGGTACCTCCTTGCGCTGCAGCGTCTCGAGCCATCGCTCGCGGACGTCCTCGGGCTGAAACGCGAGCAGTACCAACCCCGAGGTCGAATGCGGAATCGGACGGCGGTGCCCCACCCGCACCACGAAGCCGACATCGCCCGGCGACTCGACGCGCGCAATGACGACGATCAGCTCCTCCGAGGGGATCGCCAAATGACACGGCTGCAGGATCTGTTCCGCCAGGTGATGCATGACCGGCATCGCCGCTTCGATCAGGCCCTTCACGGGCGGATGCTCCATGCCCAGCATGAAGAGCCGGTTCGTCAGCACGTAGCCTTCGGTGCCGGCCGCCCGCGCGAGGTAACCTCGCTCCTCCAGCACCTGCAGCATGCGGAAGATCTCGCTCTTGGAGCGCCCCACTCCCTCGGAGATCTCCGACAGTGTCAGCGCTTCTGCCCTCGGCGCGAGAAACTCGAGGATTTCGAGCCCTTTCTCCAGGGCCGGCGCGCGGTAGCGCTGCTTTTTGACCACGTGGGCTCCCGATGCGCTATTCTTTTACTGGTAGAACTTTATTTCACATATGGACTCGAGCGCAACCCCGAGAACCCTGCCCCGCGCATCGCTCGCCGTGCCGCCCTTCGGCTTCGGGGCAGCCGCGATCGGCAATCTTTACGCCGAGGTGACCGAGGAGGTGGCCGAGGCCGCCGTCGCCGAGGCCTATCGGCTGGGCGTGCGGCTGTTCGATACCGCGCCCTATTACGGCTATGGCTTGAGCGAGCAGCGCCTGGGGTATGCCTTGGCGTCGCTCCACGCGGACGACGCCGTCATCTCCACCAAGGTGGGTCGGCTGATCGTCTCGAGCACGGAGGACGATCCGGATGGCGGCTTCGCCGTCAGAGGCAGGCGCGCCGTGTTCGATTACTCGCGTGCCGGCATCCTGCGCTCGTTCGAGTCGAGCCTGCGCCGGCTGCGGCGTGGCGCGGTCGACATCCTGCTGCTTCACGATGTCGGGCGCGAGACCCATGGCGAGCGGCACGAGGAGATGTTGCGGCGGGCGCTCGATGAGGCCCTGCCCGCCATGGCGGGCCTCAGGGCTGCGGGAGCCTGCCGCGCGATTGGCATCGGCGTCAACGAGCCGCAGGTGTGTCTCGAGGTCATGGCCCGCTTCGATCTCGACTGCATCCTGCTCGCGGGTCGCTACACGCTTCTCGAGCAGGAGGCCGCCGCGCTCGTGCTGGCGGAAGCCACCCGCCGCGAGGTCGGAATCCTGAGCGGCGGACCGTTCAACTCCGGGCTGCTGGCGGCGGCGCAGGCGCCCGGCGCCACTTACAACTATCGGCCGGTGGATGCGGGCACCCTGCAGCGCGCCCGCGACCTCTACGCGGTGTGCGCCGCCGAGGGCGTCGATGTCGGGGCCGCAGCGCTGCAATTTCCGCTGGCGCATCCCGCCGTGGTCTCCGTCATCGCGGGAATGCGCTCGCCCGCGGAGGTCTCACAGGCCGTAGCGCGCAGTCGCGCGCAGATCCCCTCTTCCCTGTGGAAGAGACTCCGAGGCGCCGGGCTGCTCACCGTCGGCGCGCCCACTCCCTGAGGATCAGCCGATGAGCGTCATCACCGACCTGGAAACGCACGACATCCGCTTTCCCACGTCCCGCAACCTCGACGGGTCGGATGCCATGAATCCGGACCCCGATTACTCGGCCGCGTACGTAACCCTGCGCACCAGCGACCCGCGAGGCCTCTGCGGCCACGGCTTCGTGTTCACGATCGGCCGCGGCAACGACTTGCAGGTGGCCGCGATAGGGGCTCTGCGCCATCTGGTGGTCGGTCGCGAGGTGGCATCGGTGTTGTCGGATCTCGGCAGATTCGCGCGCAGCCTCACCAACGATTCGCACCTGCGCTGGCTGGGCCCGGAGAAGGGCGTGATCCACATGGCCATCGGCGCCATCGTCAACGCCGCCTGGGACATGGCGGCCCGCCGCGCGGGAAAGCCGGTCTGGCGGCTGATCGCGGAGATGACACCGGAGCAGATCGTCGACGCCGTCGACTTCCGTTACATCAGCGATGCGCTGACGCCCGGGGAGGCGTTGGCGCTGCTGCAGGCGGCCGCTCCGGGCAGGGCGGCCCGCATGGAGAAGCTTCTGGAGCGTGGCTATCCCGCCTATACGACCTCGCCCGGCTGGCTCGGCTACTCGGATGAGAAACTCGCACGGCTCGCCAAAGAAGCCGTCGCGGAGGGATTTCGTACCATCAAGATCAAGGTTGGCCGCGATCTCGCCGACGACGTCCGCCGCTGCAGGATCGCGCGGCAGGCGATCGGCACGGACGTCGGGCTGGCGGTGGATGCCAACCAGCGTTGGGACGTTCCGAGCGCGATCGCGTGGCTACAGGCACTCGCCGATTTCGATCTCGCCTGGGCCGAAGAGCCCACGAGCCCCGATGACATCCTGGGACACGCCACCATTCGCCGGGCCGTGACTCCCATCCCGGTATCGACAGGCGAGCACACCCACAACCGGGTCATCTTCAAGCAGCTCTTTCAGGCGAAGGCCGTGGACCTGGTGCAGATCGATGCCGCCCGGGTGGGTGGCGTCAATGAGAACCTCGCCATCCTGCTGCTGGCCGCCAAGTATGGCGTGCGGGTCTTTCCGCACGCCGGCGGCGTCGGGCTGTGCGAGCTGGTGCAACATCTCGCGATGGCGGACTACGTCGCGATCAGCGGCTCCATGGAGGATCGAGCGATCGAGTTCGTGGATCACCTGCACGAGCATTTCCTGGATCCGGTGCGAATCCGCAAGGGACGATACCTTGCACCTTCGTTGCCGGGCTTCTCCGCGCAGATGTGCCACGAGACGCTCGAGGACCATCGCTTTCCCGACGGCTCGGTGTGGGCGGCGGCCTCTCCAGGCTAGGCCTCTTGCGCGGCAAGCGCGGCAGCCGCGCGGCGAACGGCGGCGTCACGCTCGGCTCGCACTGATTCGGACCGCTTTTTCGCCCCGGCCAGGATTTCGGGGCGGGCGCGCTCCGGCCGTCCCGAATCAAAGGGCGGCATGGGCGCGTACTCGATCCCGAGCTGCACGGCCTGCGCGTAGTCCGCGCCGGCAATCTCCGCCAGGACGGTGAGCGCCATGTCGATGCCGGCGGTCACGCCTCCGCCGGTGAAGATGTTGCCCTGGCGCACGACGCGGTCGGGATCAGGGATCGCGCCGAACGCTGCCAGCGAGTCGCGCCAGGCCCAGTGGCACGCCGCCCGTTTCCCGCTGAGCAGGCCCGCGGCCGCGAGCAACAGCGAGCCGGTGCAGACGGAGGTCACATAGCGGGCCAATCCCGCGAGGCGGCGCACCTGCGACAGATACTCCCGGTCTTCCAGCGCCGCGATGGTTCCGAGACCTCCGGGAACACAGAGCAGGGCACAGGAGTCGATCTCTCTCAGCCTGCAGACGCCGGCGAAGGTCATGCCCCCGTCGGCTTCGATCGTGCCTCCCGCCACCGATGCCAGCAGGCATCGCGCGCCCGGCACGCGGGCCAGCACCTCGTAAGGTCCGGTGAAATCGAGTTGCGTGATGCGTGGATAGAGCGCGAACACGACTGGAAATTCGACGGTCATGGCAACTCCTCGCCGGGGTTTGACGGCGGCAGGATGCGCGGTTACGCTGTTGGCGTAAATGCCTTTCATCCCACCTTTCGTGCCATGCCGCGCCGGATCGCATTTTTCATCTTCCCGGGCTTCCAGATCCTCGATGCAACCGGTCCCATCGCCGCCTTCGAGATCGCGGAGCGGTACCGGCCGGGCACGTATGCGCTGCGCGTCATCGGGGTGGCATCCGGGCCGGTCGCCAGCTCATCCAGTGCCTGCCTGCAGGCCTCGCCGCTCGGTCGCGCGGACACCGTGGACACATTGATCGTCGCAGGCGGCGAGGGCTCACGCGCGGCGGCGGTCTGCGCGCGGACGCGAAAGTTCGTGTTGGCCTGCGCAGCGCGGTCGCGCCGGGTTGCGAGCGTCTGCTCGGGCACCTACGTGCTCGCCGCCGCCGGGCTGCTCGACGGCAAGCGCGCGACGACCCACTGGAGCCTGACGGAGGATTTCAGCCGGCGCTTTCCCAGGGTGCGGCTCGATGCCGATCGGATCTATGTCAGGGACGGCAAGGTCTGGAGCTCCGCGGGCATCACGGCGGGGATCGATCTCGCCCTGGCGTTGATCGGCGAGGATCTCGGCGAGGACATCGCCCGACGCACGGCGCAGCAGCTCGTGGTCTATCGCCGCCGGCCGGGCGGCCAGTCGCAGTTCTCGCCCCTGCTGCAGATGGAGCGCGCCGACGGCCGCTTCGGCGGGCTCTGGGATCATGTCAGGACGAACCTTCGCAGCCGCCTCGACGTGGCCGAGCTCGCCCGCGTGAGCTGCATGAGCCCGAGGAATTTCTCGCGGGTGTTCAAGGAGGAAGTCGGCGTGGCGCCCGCCAAAGCGGTGGAGCGGCTGCGGGTGGACACGGCGCGGGCCGCGCTGGAGAGCGGCGGCGCCTCCATCCAACAGGTGGCCGCCGCCTGCGGCTTCGGCAATCCGGAGCGGATGCGGCGCAGCTTCCTGCGGGTGCTCGGCACGCCGCCGTCCGCCCTCAAGCAGCGGGGACGGCGCGCCTGATCGGCATCAGCGCCGGGCCCAGCGGCCGCCGGCCATGTGCCAACCCCGCTCGCCGTGCACCCAGTGACGCGGCATCCATCGAAAGCCGGGGCGCGGCGCTGCCCAGTGCCCGGGCGTCCAGACGTATCGGCCCGGTCCCCAGCGCCAGTAGCCCCCGAGCCAGACGTAGCCAGGGTAAGGGGCGGCGCCGTAATACTCGACACGCGGCGCGGGCGGTGCGACCGCCACGAATCCGCCGCCGTAGTACGCGGGGCGCGCTGCCACCACGCAGCCGCCGAGGGCCAGTGACAGCCCGAGGATCAATGGGACGTAACGGACGCGGGAAGGAGCTCTGAGCATGTGAACCTCATCGCGACTGTGGCCGCGGCCCTGTCGACCGCCTGAGGATCATGAACGCGGCAAACCCCCCGCGGTGTACATTGCCCATGTGCCTATCCTCGAAGACCTCACCAGAGGGCTTGGCCATGCACGGACTTGATCGTCCAGTCTGGGAGAGCCTGAGCACGTATCACGGCCGCCTCGCCGAAGGAGATGATCGGGCGCGGCGATTCGTGCGAGACGTGAACGTGTTCGCCTCGTCCCGCGATGACGATCCGGAGGCTTTGGCTGCGCTTGCTGACCTGGTGCGGCCGGGCGAGAGCGTGTACCTGCTTCAGGCGCCGCGGATCGCGATTCCGGCCGCTCTCACCGCCCTCCGGGAGGCCAAAGGCGTACAGATGATCGCACCCCTCGGGACACCTTTCGAGCCGCCGCAGCACGACATGCTGCCGCTCGCCGATGCCGACGCGCCCGAGATGTTGGCACTGGCGAAGCTCACCGAGCCGGGGCCGTTCCTGCCGCGCACGCACCTGATGGGATCATTCCTCGGCATCCGGATCGCCGGCCGGCTGGCCGCCATGGCCGGCGAGCGCATGCGCTTCCCCGGCCACACCGAAGTCAGCGGCGTCTGCACCCATCCCGACTTCCGCGGGCGCGGCCTCGCGCGCCGCCTCTCCGCCGCCGTCGCCCACCGCATCCAGGCCCGCGGCGAGCAAGCCTTCCTCCACGCGTGGAAATCCAACCACGCCGCGATCGCCCTCTACGGGAGCCTGGGCTTCGTGCTGCGCACGGAAGTCAACGTTGCGGAGCTCAGGCGGGACTCCTCACCGTAGAGTTGCTTCGGCTGGATGCCGAACAGGCGCTCGAGAACCGCTCGACCGGTGGGTGTCACGGTCAGGGCACGCGATCCGGTGACGCGTCGGATCACGTCCTCATCCTCCAGCCGGCGGCACAGCGCCGCGCCGAGCCAACCGGCGAGGTGCGGCCTGCGCTCGGTCCAGTCCTGGCAGAATCGCACCAGCGGACGCCGGGACCCTGACGGCAGCGCGAGCCGCAGCGATTCCAACCAGCCGCCCCCGGCCTTCGTGAGGGTGATGCCCTCGCCGCCGGCGATCACGTAACGTTGCCCGACGGCGAAGTCACAAATCGTCACGCCCAGGCGCCCGGCCAGGTGGTCATAGCAGCGTCGGGCACTCCTGATGCCCGGCCCGAACACCGGACTGCCGGTCGCCTCCGTCGCCGTCAGGGATAACACCTCGATGGCCTCGGCGACCTGCTCGTTGCGCAAGCGGTAGAAGCGGTGGCGGCCCTGAGGACGGACCGTCAGGAGTCCTCCGGCGACGAGGCTCGCGAGATGCGCGCTCGCGGTCTGCGGTGTCGCGCCCGCCAGCGCGGCCAGCTCGCTGGCCGAGCGCTCGCCGCCGTCCATGAGCGCGCCGATGAATCGCGCGCGCACCGGATTGCCGATGAGGGCGCCGATGCGCGCGATGTTGGGCAACTCGCTGATGTGTCCGCCGACGTGCCGCATGCCGCCCATTCTCGCCGAGGATCCGGCGGCGATGCTACCGATCCTTCTGAAACGATCGCATATCCGCTCGGGCAAGCTGCCGGGCATGAACCCCGCAGATGAATTCGTCGCGATATCCCCCGAGATCCTCTATTTCGGGACTCCCGTGGCGGTGATCAGCAGCCTCAATCCCGACGGCACTACCAACCTCGCGGCCATGTCGAGCTTCTGGGCGTTGCAAGACCGATTCGTGCTCGGGCTCACTCGCTTCGGGCAGACCTGGACGAACCTCGACCGTTGCCCCGAGTGCGTGCTCAACCTGCCCTCACCCCGGGAATGGGAGCACGTCGAGCGGCTGGGACACACGACCGGGAGCGCGGAGCTCACCGACTACCATCGCAAAGCGGGGATCACGTACGCCGCGGACAAATTCGCGGTGTCGGGTTTCACTCCGCAGGCTTCAAAGCGGGTCAGGCCCCTGCGCGCCGCCGAATGTCCGGTGCAGATCGAGGCGCGGATTCTGGCCATGCGCCCCGCGAGTGAGGATGCTCCGTTCACCTATGTCGAGGCACGAAAGCTCCTGGTACATGCCCAGCGGCGGGTGCTCGATGCGTCAGCGGCGCGCTTCGATATCGAATCGTGGTCGCCCCTCTTCTACGTGTTCCGCCACTACTATGGCAAAGGAATGCACCTCGGCAGAAGTTTCCGCGCGCGGGATCCCTGAGCCGCGGCAAGAGCCCCTGACCCGCCGCTGCGGTATGCTGACGGTGGTGCCGGCCGAGGGTGAGTCATGACGAGCCTCAGTTACCGATTGGTGAATGTCTTCACGCGGGGCGCGGAAGTGCTCTCGGGCAATCCGCTGTGCGTGTTCGAGAACGGCGCCGAGCTCGACGATCGGACGATGCAAGCACTCGCCCGTCAGTTCAACCTGTCCGAGACGACGTTCATCCTGCCATCGAGCCGCGCCAGCGCCCGCGTACGGATTTTCACGCCGTCGTACGAAATGCCGTTTGCGGGACACCCCACGCTCGGCACCGCGCACGTCTGCCGTGCGCTCGGGCTTGGCGGCAATGAGCTGAAGCTCGAAATGAGAGCCGGTGTGATCCCGGTGAGCGCCGAGGCCGATCGCTGGACGCTGCAGGCGAATGCGCCGCGCTGGCGGGAAGTGGCAGAGCCGAGGGAATCCATCGCGGCCATGCTGGGACTCGAGTCTCGGGAGATAGGAGAGCGGCCGCTATGGGTGAGTACCGGCCGCGAGCAGATGATCGTGCCGCTCACGAGCGAAGAGGCGGTCCGCCGCGCGCATCCGCAGCCGGACGCGTTGGGTCGATTCAAGAGCGAAGAAGGCGGGAGCATGGCGTACGTGTTCGCGCCGCGAGGCACGGCTCACTCGACGCACACTCTCTCATCGAGCGCCACGTTGCAGCGGGAATTCCTCCTGGCCCGTTTCTTTTTCCCGCAAGGGCCGGCGGTGCTGGAGGATCCGGCCACCGGTTCCGCCACGGCCAACCTCGGCGGCTGGTGCATCGCGCTCGGACGCAAGCTGCCGTGCCGATTCGAGATCTCGCAAGGCGAACAGGCCCAGCGTCCTTCGATGCTGTATCTGGACGTGGAATCTGACCAGCGGATTCGCGTCAGCGGCGATGTGGTCGAGCTCGGGCGCGGCAGCCTGACAATCTAGCCGTCATTCCGTCCTGGAGGCTCGCCGTGACGCCAGGTCGAGAACGCCGCCTCGATCACCTGACGCCGCGCGTCGGCCCCAGCGGGAGCTTGCGGACGAGCACGATGAGGACACCCACCGCGACCCAGCACAGGCCGACACGCTTGGCGTTCGGGCTCATCTCAAACATCACGAAGGCGACGATCGCAAAGCCGATCGCCGGCGCGATCAGATGCCGCCACCAGTTCCGGCTCCCCTTGCGCCAGAGGAAGTGCCTGATGACCGAGGCGTGGACGAACAGGAACGCCGTCATCGCGCCGAAGCTGACGAGGGTGAGGAGCAGCTCCAGCCGATAGGAGAAGAAGAGAATCAGCACGGCGGTGACGATCGCCACCAGCACGGTGGCCCGGTCCGGGACCTGCCGCCGCGGATCGACGTGCGCGAACGAGCGCGGCAGGCGCCCGTCACGCGCCATGCTGAAGAGCAGCCGCGAGATGGACGCCTGTGCGGTGAGCGCCGAGGCGATGCCGGCCAGGAACATGCCCGCGATGGAGAGCGCGGCTTTGAACCACGCGCCGCCGATCATGGCGGCCACGGTATAGAACCCGGCGTAACTCGCCTTGCCCGCCGGGAAGGCGTGCAGCTTGAGCACGAAGAGCGAGGCGAGGTAGCTCTGGCTGACGAACAGGACGGCGGTGACCACCAGCGTCAGCAGAGTCGCCCGGGCAACCAGCGACGGACCGCCCCGCGCCTCCTCGGCCAGCGTGGAGATCTGATCGAACCCCAGATAATTGAGCACGCCGACGGAGACCGCGCCGAGCACCACATCGGGCGCGATCCGGTGGGCATTGAAGAAGGGTTGCAGGGAAAGGTGTGCGCCGGCCGTGCCCCGCGCGACCGCGACCGCCGCGAAGATGAGGAAGAGCGCGAGCGAGGCGAGCTGCAGCAGCAGCAGCCCGGTGTTGGTGCGCGTCACCGAGTCGATGCCGCGCAGATTGATCACGGTATTGATCGCCAGCAGCCCGAGGCCCCAGGCCTCGATCGGCAGTCCCGGCAGCACCGCATCGATCGCCACCGCGGCGCCGATGTAGATGAGCGCCGGACTCAGCAGATAATCGAGGATGACCGCCCAGCCGGCGATGAATCCCGCACCGTCGCCGAACGTGCCGCGGGTGAAGGCGTAGGCGGAGCCGGCCAGGGGGAACTCCTGCGACATCGCCATGTAGCTGAGCGCGGTGAAGAACATCGCCACGACGCCGATGACGTACACCAGCGGCACCATCCCGGCGCTCATGTTGTAGATGATGCCGAACGTCGGGAACACCGCCGTCGGCGAGATCAACACCAGGCCGTAGATCAGCAGGTCGGTCAGCGACAGCGAGCGCTTGAGCTCCTGCCGGTAGCCGAAGTCGGCGAGATTCGTCACAGGTTAAGATCGATCGTCGCTCCAATCGTGCGCGGCTGCTGGAGGGTGATCGCGCCGCCGAAGTTGGGCGTATCCTGGCTCGTGTAGAAGGCCAGCCCATGCGAATTCGCGAGGTTCTTGCAGTAGAGCTCGAGCGACCAGCGCCCGGCGTCGAGCCCGGCGCGCAGGTTCAGGGTATCGTAACCACCCAGCTCGACGCGCGGATTGCGCTCGAAGACGAGTGCATTGTTCACGGGGACCGCGGTCGCCCCGAAGTCATTGGCGCGTGCGCCGATGTAGCTCCAGGTTGCACCGGCGAAAGCATGGTAGCCGGCGGACACTCGCCACCTGTAGGACGCATCGAGCGAGTTGGTCCATTTCGGCGCATACGGCAGCTGATCGCCGCCGAGGCCGCCGGCGGCCGGGGCGTCCGAGGTCAGATAGGCATCGACATAGGCGCCTGCGAGCGTGAAGTTGAGACCCTGCACGGGAGTGAGCGCGAAGGTCCACTCGAAGCCCTTGCTGGTCGCAGTGCCGCCGTTGGCGTTGATGCCGAAGCCGTCGACGAACTCGAAGAGCTGAATGTCCTTCCACTTGACCAGGAACACATCCACGTCGGCCGACAGGCGGTTGTCCAGCATGATGGACTTGAGGCCGACCTCATAGTTGACGGTGGAGTCGGACTTGTAACTCATGGGGACGCCCGTCGGCGTGATGGGGGGCAGCGCATTCGGGCCGCCGGGCCGGTAGCCGCTCGCTACCCGAGCGTACGCCATCGTGTTCCGGCTCAGATGCCAGCGCGGCGCCACGGAGTAGAGGAAGTCGTTGCCGGTCGAAGTCCCGCCGGTCATCTGCTCGGGGTTGACCAGGAGTCCGCCGGTCACCTGATTGGTGGACTGCCTGTTCTCCGACCAGCGGGCGCCAAGCGCCACGTCGAAAGCCGGGTTGAAGTGATAGTCGATCTGCCCGTACCCGGAATATTCCCGATAAACGGCATCGAGGCCCACGTTCTCGAGCGAGGGCAGGCCCGTGGGCGCCAGGCCCGGGAAGATGAAAGTAGGCAGCGTTTGGCCGATGGTCGAGGACTCGCGCGTGTAGAAGACGCCGGCGAGCCACTCGAGCGCCTGGCCCTTCGCGGACTCCAGTCGTACCTCCTGAGTGACCTTCTTGATGTGGACGTTGTCGGTCTCGGCCACCGCGGCGGTCGTGCCTGGAGGCAGGACACTGTCGGCTACCAGGCCGATGCTGACCCCGGGCTGGATGATGGCCCAGGTGGCATCGAGGTATTGATCCTGGGTGGTCGTTCCGTAGCCGCTGATCGAGGTCAGCGTGCCCCAGCCGAGGTTCCATTCGAGCTTGGCGCTGTAGACCTGATATTTGAAGTCGGCCGGCTCGCCGAGGTAGCGAGCCTGGTCATCATTGCCGATGGCCGGCTGCAGTTGGTTCGCGGGCGGGGTGACCGGATTGCCGGCGGAGCCGATCACATCGACCTGCGGCGAGCCGTCGGTGTGCAGCGTCTGTCCGAAGGCCGAGAGCCGGATGGAGAAGTTGTCGGTCACATTGACCAGGAACGATCCCCGCGCGCCCTTCTGGTAAGCCCGGTTGACGTCTCTCTCGCCGAGCTGCGGGTCATCGATGTAGCCTGGCAGGCGGGTATAGAAGCCATCGAGGCGCAGGGCGGAGATGCCGCCCATCGGGATGTTGACCATGGCCTTGTAATCCTGGCCCGTGCCGCCGTGCGCGACCTCCTCGCCGCCGACCTCGAAGGCGCTGGCGAACCCGGACGGGTCCGGCGGGTTGGTCACGTACTTGAGGAGGCCGCCTTCGCTGCCAGCCCCGTACAGGGTGCCCTGCGGCCCGCGCAGCACCTCGACGCGCTGCAGGTCCCAGGTATCGAAGTCACCGGAGGTCTCCGAGCCGTTGGCGAGCGCGTTGCTCGAGCCGAACGGGACATCGTCGATGTAAGTACCCACGGTCGAGCCGACGCCGCCCACGTTCTCGCCGCGCAGAGTCAGCCGGTCGAGGCCGGGGGCGATCAGCTCGACCGAGAGGCCCGGCACCTGGGTCTCGAGGTCGGCGAAGTTGATGAGCTTCTGCACTTGCAGCGCGTCGGCGGTGATCGCCGTGACCGCCATGGGCACGTCGAGCACCTTCTCCTGGCGCTTCTGCGCCGTGACGACCACCTCCTGGAGCTCCGCCGCCGTTGCGGGCTGAGCGGGCGGATCCTCGGCGCGTGCCGTCTGACCCAACGCGAAAGCGGATGTCAGGACGAGCAGCATGGGAGATGAGACGCGCAGTGACCTCGACATGACCGTTCTCCCGACTTCGTTTCTAATTGGATTGAGTGGCGGGACGGAAGTGCAGGTCCCGGTAATCGAAGCTGAAATCCGCGAGCGGCGACACGGGCTGCATCGCGATCGAGCCGATGTGGCCGCCATCGACGTGGAAAGTGACGTAGGCATCCTCGATGCCGCGGTCGTTCCAATGGGCGCGGAAGGTATCGTCGGCGACATGCTCGAGCGGGCCCTGCATGCCGGGCGTGAGATTGAAGCGGATCCACAGCTTGCCGTGCGAGCGCGCCGAGACGGTCATGGTGCCGTACCACGGGTCGGAGTAGGTGCCCGCGTAGCCCGTCATCGGCAACGACGATTTGTCGTTCGCCACGTATTGCTTCGGCAGGTGCTTCATCTGCATCAGCGTCTGCTGGACCATCCCCTGGCGGATCTGCTTCAAATGGCCGATCCAGTCCTGCTGCGGCTGGCCGAGATAATAGGCGAGCAGGTGATAGACCACTGCGAGCCGCGCACCGGAGTCCTCCGAGTTGATGACGACCGAGAAGGCGACGTGCTTGTCCGGAACGAAGTAGAGCGCGGCGAGCGCGCCGAACACGGCGCCGGTGTGCTCGATGACCTCGTGGCCGAAATCCTCCTCCACGAACCAACCCAGGGCGTAGTCCTGCAGGGTGGGCAGCGGAATCAGCTTGGCCACCGCGGGTCCAAACGCGTCAGTGGGAACGACCACCACCGGCGCCCGGAGCTCGCGCACGGAGGCCGCGCTCAGCAGCCGCTGGCCGTCCGGGAGCATGCCGTCGTTCTCCCACATCGCCATCCACTTGGCCATGTCGGTCGCGCTCGCATTGATCAGGCCGCAGGGAGCGGCGGCTTGCGAGTCGAGCACTTCCTTCAAAATCGTTTCCGGGCCCATGCCGCGGATCGGCCCGTCGACACGTCCGTGCAGCGCCACGGCATTGGGGTTGGACGGGTCATAGAGCGTGGCCGCATCGGTCATTCCCAGGGGACCGAACAGGTGCTGCCTGACGAATTGCTCCCAGGTCTGGCCGGAAACCGCCTGCACGAGCGCGCCGGCGACGATGTAGAGGATGTTGTCGTAGGCGAACTGCTCCCGAAAACCGGTCCGCGGCTTGAGGTATCGCAAGGCGTGGACGATATCGGCGCGGCTGCGGGTGGTGTTCGGGATGATCATGAGGTCGCCCTCTCCCAGTCCCAGGCCACTGCGATGCGTCAGCAGATCACGGACGGTCATGTGCGCCGTGGCGTAGGGATCGTACATCTTGAAGCCGGGCAGCTTGTCCGCGACGTGATCGCTCCATTTGAGCTTCCCTTCGTCCACCAGGATCGCCAGCGCCGCGGAGGTGAACGCCTTGCTCTCCGAGCCGATGGGAAAGATGGTGTCAGGTGTGACCGGGGCCCGGGTCGCGATGCTGCGCACCCCGTAGCCCTTGGCAACGACCGTCTTGCCATCCTGCGCGATGGCGACTGACATGCCGGGCACGCCGAAGGCATGCATGGCACGCTCGACGTACTGATCGAGATCCGGCGGCGGCGACGGGATCTGCGGCGACGCGCTTTGCGTCGCGCGGGCAGCCGGCACGGCCGAGATCAGGACCAGCGCGCCGGCAACCGCGCCCGCGATCGTGATCAGTCCGGAGCGCCGCCGCTCAGAACGAGACCGTGAAGCTTGCCAGGCCAAGATGGATCACTCCCCAGATACCGTAAATGCCTGCGAGCCCCAGGAGGAGCTCCCCGCCTCGCGCCAGAATCCCACCGGGCCCGACCCGCAGGCGCAGTCCCGCGTTGGCGATCATCGCGAGACTCCCCAGGATCGCGAGCACCCCGAGCACATAGAGTGGGATGAACCGGCCGAGCAGCTCACCGCCGACGAGAGCGACGAGACTCGTGAGGCTGGCGAAGAACGCGATCCAGCCCACGATGAGCAGCAAATAGATCACCGCGCCGATGCGCGAGGCGAGGCGCAGCCTCGCTTTGAGCGGCGACAACACGAGCGGGCGCCGGAAGCGGCGGCGAATGATGCCGCCGCCGATCCATATCGCCACGGTGAGCAACATGACCGCGAGGAAGATCCCGCCGAGGAGCTTGAGGAGCGAGCCCTGCCCCAGCCCGTGGATGCGCGGATTGATGTCGACCGGAACCGTATCGTCGGACACCCAGTACTCGATCTGGCCCGATTTGCCGGCGACGAATTTGAGGTGCGCCTGTCCAGCCTCCTCCCGCCAGAGGAGCGGGCCCACCTCGCGCCAATGCTTCGGTACCCCGCTCAGGTGGGTGAGCTCGCTCTCCTCGATCTCACCGTGCGGCAAGGCGGCCACCGAGGTTTGGCTGATGGCCGTCAGGATGTGCAGTACCGTGTGCCGGCTCGAGCCGTAGGAGCCGGCCACGCGCGCGGCATCCTTGCCGGGATCGGATACGGTGGCTTCCCGCGGCGGCGTATACGGAAAATATCGGTCGAGGAAGCTGCGGAAGATCGCCACACGCACCTGCTCCGCGGCACCGGCGTCGCCGGTGCTGTTGAGCATGATGACGAAGCCGATTCCCTTGCCCAGAAGGAGGTGCAGGTCGGAATGGAACACGCCCGTATCACCGCCATGCCCGATGATGCGCAGGCCGTTGCGGCTCTCGTCGTAAAAGCCCAGGTCCATCCCGTTCATGCCGGGAAGCGGCCGGCCCTGCGGCGTATGCATCTGCTGGAGCGTGGCGGGGCTCAGGATCTGCGCACCGCCGTCGCTCCCGTCCCCGAGCTGCGCCACCATGAATTTGGCCAGGTCGGTGACGCTGGTGGTGAGCGCCCCGGCGGGCGCGGCTTCGACCAGCTCGAAAGGACTCGCGTGCTCATCGGAGGCGCTCCGGTAGCCGCTCGCCATCGACGGCTGAAGATTCGCCGGCAACGGCTGTTGGAAGGTCGCATGGCTCATTCCGAGCGGCTGCATGATGTGGTGTGCGACATACTCGTCGAACGGCTCTCCCGAAACCCGCTGGACGATGTACCCGGCAAGCGTCGCGCCGTAATTGGAGTAGGCGACCACCTTGCCCGGCGGAAAGATGAGCGGCGGCATGTGCCGGGTGAGGTATTGCCGCAGCGGGAAGAGCTCACCCGGCTTGGCGACGAAGAGATCGGTAATGGTGTCCTCGAATCCGGCCGAGTGCGTCATCAGGTCGCGCATCGTAATGGGCCGGCCGTAAGGCTCCGGCACTTTGAAATCCAGGTAGTCGTTGATATTGCGATCGAGCTCGATCTTGCCCGCCTGCACGAGCTGCATCACGGCCGTCCACGTGAAGAGCTTCGAGACGGACCCCGCACGGAACAGTGTTTGATCGGCGAGCACGGGCCGATGCGATTTCAGGTCAGCGTAGCCGTAGCCCTTGGCGAAGACGAGTTGGCCGTTCGCGACCACGGCGACGGCCGCACCCGCGATGTTGGCTCGCTCGATGGCGTAGGGCACCATGCCGCCGAGAAAGGCGTCCAGATCGCCAGCGGTGAGCTGAGGCGGCGCGGCGGCGGCCGGCGCCGCCACATCGGCCAGCGTGAGAGCCGGGGCGATGAGCGCGAGCAGCAGCACCGCGGCCTCGATCCTCATGCTCATGCGCATCACGGCAACCTCAGTAATGGAAGCTGAAACTCGCCATCTGGAAGGCGAGGATCGCCCAGATCCCATAAAGCGCACACAACCCGAGCAGGCCCTCCCCCGAGCGGACCAGCCATCCGCCCGGCCCGCGCATCACGCGGCTGCCGGCTTCCGCGAGGATCGCCAGCGCGCCCAGCACGCCCAGAGCCCCGAGGATGTAGGCGATAGCGAGTGCGCCCGCGATGCTCTCGGTGCCGTTGAGCAACAGACTGAACGCCGTCACCCAGGCCGCGAGTGCCGCGAGAATCACCAGCGCGCCGATGCGGGAGGCGAGACGCAGCTGCTTTTCGCGTCCCGTGACCAGAAGCGGCGTGTTGAACCGGCGCCGCACGATCCAGCCCCCGAGCCAGATCGCGATCGTCAGGATGAAGACTGCAATGGCGATCGAGCCCATCCAGATGACATCGCCCTTCTGCCTGAGGCCATGCACCTTCTGGAACACCATGACGGGCAGGAAGTCGTCCGCGATCCAGTAATTGATGCGTCCCTCGGCATTGGTCACGAACTTGAGATGGGTCTGTCCGCCGAGCTCGCGGTAGGTGAGGGGCCCGACCTCACGCCAGGTCTTGGGCGTGCCGGCCAGGTTCTTGAGCATCGATACCCGGATCTCGCCGTTGGGCAGCGCGGTGACGCTCGACTGCGTGAGGATGTTGAGCAGCCCGAGGGCGCTCTCGATGCGTCGTGAAGTGAGGTACCAACCGGCCACCCTGGCCGCATCGGGCTGCGGATGCGCGACAGTCGCCTCCACGGGCGGCGTGTAGGGGAAGTAGCGGTCGAGGAAGGCGCGGAATATGCCGACGCGCACCTGCTCCGCGGCGCCGTCCGTGCCGAGACTGTTGACGGAGATGAAGAATCCCACGTCCTTGTCGAGGAGCAGATGCAGATCGCTGTGGAAGTAGTTGGTGTCACCGGCATGGCCGACGATGCGCAAGCCGTTGCGGTTCTCCTGGTAGAAGCCGAGGTCGAAGCCGTTCATGCCGGGGGCCATCTGCGACTGCGGCGAATGCATCAGCTGCTCGGTGGCGGGACTCAGGATCGAGGCGCCGTCGTAGCTGCCGCCCTCGAGCTGGGCGATCATGAAGTGCGCCATGTCCGTAGCGGTCGAGGACAGTGAGCCCGCGGGCGCGACCTCGACGTACTCGAACGGCTGGGGCTTGCCGGACGCGGTCACGTATCCCTTGGACATGTCCTGGGTGAGCGCGGCCGGCAGCGGCTGCTCGAAGGTCGAATGATCCATGCCGAGCGGCTGGAAGATATGGTGCTGCACGTACTCGTCGAAGGGCTCGCCGGACACACGCTGCACGATGTAGCCCGCCAGCATGGCGCCGTAGTTGGAATACGCCACGATCTTGCCGGGCGGGAAGATTTCCGCGGGAATGTGCTTGACCAGGTATTCCCGGTAAGGCACCAGCTCCTCCTTCGTCTTGACGAAGCTGCCGTCGAAGGTGTCCTCGAAACCCGGTGTATGGGTCATCAGGTTGCGCAGGGTGATGGGCCCGTATTTCTCCGGGATCTTGAAATCGAGGTAGTCGTTGATATCGCGATCGAGGTCGAGCTTGCCGGCCTGCACCTGCTGCATCACGGCCGTCCAGGTGAAGAGCTTCGAGACCGAGCCCGGACGAAAGAGGGTCTGGTCCGCAATGACCGGCTGGCGTGTCTTCACGTCCGAGTAGCCATAACCCTTGGCGAAGAGGATCTGCCCGTTTGCGACCACCGCGACGGTGGCGCCGGCGATGTTGCCGCGGTGGATGGCGTACGGGATGATCCCATCGAGAAACGCCGCAACGTCAGTGGACGTCAAGGCATGCGTGCCGCTTCCGGGCGCGGGCGCACTGGGTGCGCTGGGCGCGCCGGCCGGCGCTGGCGCCTGAGCGCTGGCGGCCGCGCCGGCCCCGAGCAGCAGGAGCGTCGCCAGCAGCGCCGCGCCTCTCGAGATCATCTTTGGCAACCGACCTGCCCGCATGGAATTCTGTTTCACTCGGCACCTCTCTGGATCAGTTGCTCGTCGCGCCCGCCGCGGGCACTCCCCAGCCATCGGGGCAATGGACCGTCCCTCCGTCGTACAGAGCGGTCGGATCGCGATCCTTCGCCAGGAAGAGCGGCGCGTCGAGATCGACGAGATCGCAGCGCGCGCCGGCCACGCAGGCTGGCGCCATGGCGAGCGACGTGCCCGCCATGCAGCCGACCATCGGCTTCATCCCCAGGCGGCGGATCTCCGTCGCCATCGCCAGCGCCTCGGTGAGGCCGCCGCACTTGTCGAGCTTGATGTTGACCACATCGAATAGGCCGGCCACTCTCGGCAGGTCGGCCAGGCTCTGGACGCTCTCATCGGCCGCCAGTGGAATCGGCGAGTCGAAACCCGCGAGGTAGCGCTCGCTGCCGGCGCGCACCGGCTGCTCGATGAGTTGCACATCAGCATCCAGCAACGCCGGCAGAACCGCGCGCAACGACGTGACGTCGTATGCCTGGTTCGCATCGACAGCGATCCAGGCGTCCGGGCGAGCAGCCCGCACCGCCCGAAGCCGCAGCTCGTCATCTTCTCCAGTCAACTTCAACTTCAGGCGCGAGGCACCCTTGTATGCGGCGGCGGTGCGCGCCGCCACCTGGGGCGCGTCCGCCCCGATGGTGTAGGTGGTAGCGAGCGGCTTCGATGCGTCGAGCCCGGCGAGCTGCCACGCCGAAACGCCAGCCCTGCGCGCCTCGAGGTCCCAGAGCGCGCAATCGAGCGCATTGCGTGCGCCTCCCGGCGGCAGCAGGGATCGCAGCGCCTCCCGGGTCACGCCCCGCTCGAGCAGGGGCCGCACGGCCGCGAGCTGCCGCGCCATGGAGTGCGCGCTCTCGCCGCGATAGTAGACTCCCGCGGCCTCGCCCCGGCCGGAAACGGCGCCTTCCGTCAGCGTGACGACGATGACCTCGGACTCCGTGAAGGTATGGCCGGTAATGCGGAAAGGCACTTTCAGCGGCCAGCGCTCGATGTCGATGTGCAGATGCATCAGCCCGTCGTCACTCTCGGAAACGAGACGCGACACCCCGTTTGCCACTTTTCGCCAAATCTATCCCGATCTTTCTAAATTGGCAAATCATTTTCGAATTGAGATATTCTCGACATTTCGCCGACGCTGGATTTAAATTGCCGCCATGGGCGCAAAGGCACTGAAGACGAGAGAAACCGAGAGCAACGGACGGGTCACGGCGCATCCGGGATCGGCGCTGAAGGCTTTGCGCAATCAACGCGGCTGGACCCTGGCGGAGGTGAGCAAACGGACCGGCCTGCCGATCTCGACCTTGTCTAAGATCGAGAACGAGCGCATCTCGCTGACTTACGACAAGCTCGCCCTGCTCAGCACCAGTCTCAACGTCGACATCGCCCAGCTCTTCGCGCCGCCGCTCGGCAGAGTGCCGGGGGCGGTCATCGGCCGGCGCAGCTACACACCCGGCGGCCAGGGCCAGGTGATCGAGACCGGCAACTACGGCCACATCTATCCGGCGGCCGATTTCCTCAACAAACGCTTCACGCCGATCATCGCCGAGCTGCGCGCCCGCTCGCTCGAGGAGTTCGGCGATTTCATCCGCCATCCCGGCGAGGAGTATGCCTACGTGCTCGAGGGCACCGTCGCCTTCCACACGGAGCTCTACGCCCCGCTCACCCTGCGCAAGGACGACTCGATCTATTTCGACAGCGGCATGGGTCACGCGTATCTCGCGGCCGAGGCCGGCCCCTGCCGCGTGCTCTCCATCTGCTCGGGCCCGGAGTCGCAGCTCAAGGAAGCGCTGGAGCGCAGGAATTCGCCCAGGCGGATCCCGCGCGGGCGGCAGAGCGACTAGTTGAGCGCTGGATCCGGGCATTGCGCTGCGCAATCCATGCTCCGCGCAAGCCCGGGGTGTTCGTCCATGGCCACCCGTGCGACGCATGCGTCGCACCCTGCCCGGCCCAGCGCGCCTCGGGCAAAAAGCGTGGTTTTTGCCCGAGGCTCCGCCACCTGCGGCGGCGGGGCACCTCCCTGTGCCTGCCATGCGGGCGGACTTCAGCGCGTGGCGACTAACCGCGACCGAGTGGATCGGCCACGCGCGGGAAGAAGGCCTGATCGCGCTTCTTGCGGTAATCGATCGCGGCGAAGCTCATCTGGATGGCGCCCGGCGTCGCCACGGCGATCAGCTCGTCGGCCATGGGCCCGAAATTCGCCTGGAAATGCCAGCTCGACTTCACCACGATGATCCGCTTCGAGGATAGATCGATCCCGAGTCCGGTGAAGGCGTCAGGCGAGAAGGTCTGCGTGCGCACGCTCATCACAACGACGTCGATGCCGCCGATGTCGAGCCAAACCGAATCCCCCATGCGGCAACGTCCCGGACCCATATCCTGCTGGCTGTGGTTGGGTACGATGCTCTGCACCGCGGCGATCACATCCATCGGCTCGCCCGAGGCGGGTCCGCACTTGCCGCCGATGCGAAGCGACAACCTTGCACCGACACCCGCTTCCGCGCATGCCTGCACCGTAATGGGGTCCCAGATGCAGCCGTACGCCGCCTCCTGCACTCCGGACTGCAACATCGCGCGCAGCAGTGAGATGTTGTCGCTCGGCGCGCCGCCGCCGGAATTGTCCGCCGTATCCGCGAGCACGACGACGCCGGCATGGCCGCGGGCTCGGGCCAGCGCCGTGGGGATGTCGGGGTACCTCGGCAGAAGTGCTTCGCGCCGGTCGTAGATCGCGTGGCCGATCTTCGTGGCGACCGATTCGGCGAGGCGCGCGTCGCCGTCGGCGATGACCAGGACCTTCGAGCCGGTCTCGGGCGTGTCTCCCCACGGGAAACCGTGCCCGAAACTGACCGAGAGAACGCCCGCTTGCCGCTCCGCCTCCTTCATCTGCCTCACGAGGCCTGCCATCGGCTCCGTCGTCGTCGGATAGAAGCCCACCATGCGGCAGTCGAAAAGATGGGTCACCGGATGGCATTGCCGCCGCGCAGTGCGGGCGCAGATCTCATAGAGCTCACGCCCCCGCTCGAGATAGTCGGTGTGGGGATATTCCTTGATGAGCACGATGGCATCGGCCGCCGCGACCATCTGCGGCGTCAGATGGCAGTGGGGATCGAGCAATGCGCCGATGGCCGCATCCGGCCCGAGGATGGCGCGAGCCCGGCTGAGGATGTCGCCTTCGCAGTCCTCGCACGCGGTGGAGACCATCGCGCCATGCAGGAAGAAGAGCGCCACCTCGACCGGCTTGCCGTGCCGCAGCGCCTCGAGCATGCCGTCACGGTACTCCTCGTAGACCGACTGCAGCGTAGGCCCCGAAGGCTGCGCATGGGCGAAAAGGCCTTCGATGAACTCGTAGCCATCGCGCGCCGCGAGTTGCTTCCAGGCGCCGGCGACGAGGCCGGTCTCGTCCTCCCGTCCGCGCGTGCTGGCATCACCGTAAAAAGGCCCGATCTCCGAGAATCCACGCCGGCCGGTTGGCCAGGGAGCAAAGGTATTGGTTTCGGTGAGCAGACCCGCGGCGAAGACACGCATGGCTTCTCTCAAATTTTCTAGTTGAGAAAAAAGTTTCTATACGCTAAAACAGAGGCAACTTCAATATCGAGGAGCCCCGGTTCAGTGGACGCCGACCCCGGTCGCGAGCGCCCCTACCCGCGCCCGGTGACGGCGTGGCTGCGCGCGGCCTGTCAGAGTCATCCATGAGCCGGTCACAGCCGGATATCCTCATCATCGGCGCCGGAATCGCCGGCGCCTCGGCGGCGGCGGAGCTGGCGCGCACGCACCGGGTCGTCCTCCTCGAGGGGGAGACGGCGCCGGGGTATCACTCGACCGGTCGCTCCGCGGCGGTCTTCTCCGAGTCCTACGGCAACTGGACGGTGCGCGCGCTGACGCGGGCGAGCCGCGATTTCTTCCATCAGCCGCCGCCCGGGTTCAGTCCCTATCCCCTGCTCAAGCACCGCAGCTGGCTCCACGTGGCCGCCGCGAGCCAGGCCGCCGTGCTGGAGGAATTTCTCGCCACGGAAGACATCGCGGCGCGGGCGCGCAGGATCAGCCCCGAGGAGGCGCTGACCCTCTCCCCGTTGCTGCGGCCGGAAACCGCGGCGGCCGGCGGGGCCTATGAGAAAGACGCCGCCGACATCGACGTGGACGCATTTCATCAGGGTTATCTGAGAGTGCTGCGCCAGCGCGGCGGCAGCGTGCTCACCCGCGCGCATGTCACGGCGCTCACGCACGGCGCGGGCAAGTGGCGCGTCGCGAGCACGGCGGGGAATTTTGAGGCGGGCGTCCTCATCAACGCGGCCGGCGCCTGGGCCGATCGGGTCGCAGCCCTCGCCGGCGTCGCGCCGATGGGGATTCAACCCTGCCGGCGCACCGCGGCGTTGGTCGAGATTTCCAACCGCGAGATCTCCGATGCCTGGCCGGTGACGATCGACATTGAAGAGGCCTACTACTTCAAGCCCGACGCCGGCCTCCTGCTCGTCTCCCCGGCGGATGAGACTCCGGTCGAGCCCTGCGACGTGCAGCCCGAGGAGCTCGACGTCGCCATCGCCATCGACCGGTTGGAAAGGGCCACCCGCGTGACCGTCAACCGAGTGCGGCGCACCTGGGCGGGGCTGCGGTCGTTCGCGCCCGACCGAACGCCGGTCATCGGCTTCGACGGAGCGGCGCCGGGCTTCTTCTGGCTCGCCGGCCAGGGCGGCTATGGTATCCAGACGGCACCGGCCGTTGCCGCACTTGCCGCCGCGCTGGTCCGCGATGAGCCGCGGCCGCCGGAGCTGGCCCGTTTCGATCCGGCCGCGGTCTCGCCGGCGCGGTTTGCCGGCCCATGACACCTCAAGAGGCGCGCGGCGCCTCTTCGATCCCGGCCAGCGGATCGGCGCCGCTCGATGCCAGATGCTTCAGGCGATCGGCGCATGCCTGTGCCGTTGGCGTACCCAGCCCGGCCGCGAGAGCCAGGCGCAGGATGAGGAGGCTGAAGGCGGCGAGAATCCACATGCCGGTAAAGAAGCCGAGCTTGCCCTCTCCGCCCATGTCCGCCGGGCCGAGGTAGCTCACGATCCAGATGCCCGCGAGGTACGGTGCGACCCACCACCCCTGTCGCCAGCCCAGCTCGCTCATCGGCCGGCGCTTGATGAGATACCACGCGAGATAGGCGATCACGTAAGCGAGCACCGCACCCAACATCCACTTGACGACCTCATAGCCCGTCCAATAGATGACCCAGTTGGAGATGATGAACGTAACGGGCGCGAGCAGACCCGCTGCCCGCAGCCGGAACGGCCGCGGCGCGCCGGGGAGGACCGTCCGCAGGTGAAGCAGGGTCACGGGTGCCATGGCGTAAGCCAGTACCATGATGAGGGAGTCCGCGGATACGAGCTTCTGCCATGAAGGGAACGGAAAGAAGAAGACCACGCCGACGATATAAGTGACGACGAGTCCGACCCAGGGCACCCCGTTGCGATTCAGCCGTACGACCTGCTCCGGGGCACTGCCCATCTCTCCGGCAGCCATGATGATGCGCGGACTCGCGGTGACATAGATGAAGGCCGTGCCGAGGGGCGAGACGAAAGCGTCGGCGTACAGCACGATAGCCCACCAGAGCGCCCCGACACCGATCGCGATGGCGGCGAGCGGCCCGAACATCCCGGTGAAGTGCAGCCGCTGCCAGCCGCCGCTGATGTCCCGCGGATCGAGCGCGGTGATGAACGAAACCTGCAGGCCCACATAGATCAGCATCCCGACCAGCACCGAGCCGATGAGCGCGATGGGGATGTATCGGCTGGGGTTGCGGGTCTCTCCCGCCAGCGAGATGGCCTGCTGAAAGCCGAGAAAACTGAATACGATGCCAGCCGTGGCCACGGCCGTGAAAACGCCGCTTGCCGGGACGCTCGCCGCCTGCGCCTCCATGTTGGAAGGATGGAACGAATAGGCCATCAGGACGAAGATCGTCGCGATGGGAATGACCAGCTTCCACCACGTGGCCACGCTATTGATGGCAAGCACCCAGCGCACCGCCATGAAGTTGACCACGACCACGGCCGCGAGCAGCAGCACGGCCCAGATCATGCCGGCTTCGGTCAAGAGGCCGGTCCCCGGGTAGATCAGCCCGGGCAGGTAGTTGTTGGTGTAGGTGAGGACGCCGGTCACCTCTATGGGAGGCACGAGCACGAACGCAAGAAACAGGATCCAGCTCCACACCCTGCCGACGAGGTCGCCATGGCTCACGTGCGTCATGTGCACCATCGCGCCCGAGTTCGGGAACATGGTAGCCAATTCGGCGAATACAAAGGCGAGCAGCAGAATGGCGGCCGCCCCGATCATCCACGAGAAGACGCTCCACGGCCCTGCCAGCACGGCAGCGTGCAACGCTCCGAACAGCCACCCGGAACCGATGATGCTGCCGAGACTCGCGTAGAGCAGTCCGATCACACCTACGTCACGTCTGAGCTTCGCCGGTGCCGCCATCTGCCACCCCCCGTCTGAAGTATGAGCCCGAGCCCAGGATCCAAGGACCGGGGCATCGGGAGCATACAGCGAAACCCCTGCGTCAGAGAACTACGGATTATGAGCGTCGGCCTACGACGCTTGACGGGTTCTCCTCTGGCATCTTGCGCCAGGGGCGGTAAAATAACTCTCATGCGCCAGCGCGATTTCCAACACCACACCTATGCCGATTACCTCGTGTGGTCGGCCGAGAGTGGCAACGAGCTGATCGATGGCGTGGCCTATGTCCGAGAGCCGCCGTCGCCGTCGGCATTACACCAGGAATTCGTCCTGGAGCTCGCCCTTCAGATAAGAAACGCCCGCCTGGGCAAATGGCATCGTGGCTACATCGCACCTCTCGACGTCCGCTTGCCGAAGGCCGGATCCGCCGACGACCAGATCGATACGGTAGTACAACCCGATGTCTTCATCGCCCGCGACCTGCAAAGGATCGACGACCGCGGGATGTGCGGCGCCCCCGACTGGGTCGCAGAGGTCCTCTCACCCTCTACGGCCAGATACGACCGAACGATTAAACTGGCAGCGTATGAACGTGCCGGCGTGCCGGAAGTCTGGCTGATCAATCCCACCGGCCGCACGGTCTCCATCTACCTGCTCACGACCGGGCGATACGCTCGACCCGCCGTCCTCGAGCTCGAGGGGCGCACCGCCATCGCGAGCGTTCCAGGCGTCAGCATCGATTGGGACACCTTCCCCGGCCGAGTCACGTGACCGCGGCCGATTGGGTGCGCGATGAGGCCCTGGGTTAGGGCAAGAGACGCTCGATGACCTCCGAAAAGATCTGCTCCGCGCGGGCATCGAACATGACGAAGCGGATGAGGGAAACGCCAGAGACGCTCGTCGGGTGGATGCTCTCGATGACGGTGCTCACGGCGACCTGGGCGGCCGGCTCGAGCGGATAACCGAAGACGCCGGTCGAGATCGCCGGGAAGGCGATCGAGCCGATGCGGTGCTGCCCCGCGAGCCGGAGCGCGTTGCGATAGCAGGCCGCAAGCAGCTCCTCCGATGGCTCATCTTTCCCATACACCGGACCCAGGCAGTGGATCACGAAACGGTTCGGAAGGCGGTGCGCGGCGGTGATCACGGCTTGCCCGGGACTGATCGGCGCCAGGGGCCGGCACTCCCTTTCCAATCCCGGGCCGGCGGCGGAGTGAATGGCCCCGGCGACGCCGCCGCCCATGCGTAGCTGCGCATTGGCTGCGTTGACGATGGCGTCCATATCGGGCTGATGCGCAATGTTGCCCCGGACGCATTCGATCCTTACCCCTCGAAGATCTCGTTGCATCATCGGATAATACCGGGGGCAGCACAGGAGACCATCACCATGCAGAAGCGAAGGCTCGGACCGGACAATCTCGAGGTATCGGCGATCGGCCTGGGCTGCATGGGGCTGAGTCATGCCTATGGCCGGCCGGTCGAGAAACGTCAGGGCATCGCGCTGATCCGCGCGGCGGTCGACAAGGGGGTGACCTTCTTCGACACGGCCGAGGTTTACGGGCCCTACACCAACGAGGAGCTCGTCGGCGAGGCTCTGGCACCGGTGCGCGATCGCGTCGTGATCGCGACGAAGTTCGGCTTCATCATCGATCCCGCGACGGAGCAGCGGGGTCTCAACAGCCGTCCCGAGCACATCCGGGAGGTGGCCGACGCCTGCCTCGGTCGTTTGCAGACGGATCGGATCGATCTCTTCTATCAACATCGGGTCGACCCGCGGGTGCCGATCGAGGATGTAGCGGGTACTGTGAAGGACCTGATCCGCGCGGGCAAGGTGAAGCACTTCGGGCTCTCGGAGGCCGGGGCCGACACCATCCGCCGCGCCCACGCCGTGCAGCCGGTCGCGGCGCTACAGAGCGAGTATTCCCTCTGGTGGCGCGAGCCCGAGGCTGAGCTCTTCCCGACGCTCGCAGAGCT
This sequence comes from Steroidobacteraceae bacterium, assembly GCA_035552895.1. GTDB lineage: Bacteria > Pseudomonadota > Gammaproteobacteria > Steroidobacterales > Steroidobacteraceae > 13-2-20CM-66-19. Next base: position 13,683 of record DATNEU010000057.1, on the reverse strand, counting down.
CGGCATCGGGTTCGTACCCTTCAGCCCGCTCGGCAGGGGGTTTCTCACCGGCGCCATCGACGAGCACACGAAAATCGACAGCACCGATTTCCGCCACGACCTGCCGCGGTTCTCCCCGGAAGCGAGAAAAGCGAACCAGGCGCTGATCGAGCTCATCGGACGGCTTGCGCAGAGCAAGGGCATCACGCGTGCGCAGCTCGCACTCGCCTGGGTGCTGGCGCAGAAGCCCTGGATCGTACCGATCCCAGGGACGACCAAGCTCCATCGCCTCGAGGAGAATCTAGGCGCGGCTGACATCGAGTTGAGTGTCGAGGACCTGCGTGAGATCGACCGCACGCTCTCGGAGGTGAAGGTACAAGGCGCGCGTTACCCGGAGCGGCTGCAGAAGCTCGCGGGCAAGTAGCGAAAGTTGCCACATCACGGCCGGGTGGCTAGAGTCGCGCCATGGAGCGCGCGATCGGCATCACGGTCCATACCGGCTGGGGAGCCTGTGTGGTGGTGGGTGGGTCACTGCGCAAGCCGCAGATCATCGGCAACAGGGTGGTCGAGCTTCTGGAGGATGCGGAACGCTTCTGCTATCACCGTGCGGCGGAAATGGAAACCGCGTCGGTGCCCCAGTGGCTCACACGCATCCGCGCCAAAGCCCTGGCGCGCGCGAGGAGCGAGCTTGCGCCCCTGCTCGCCGAGCACATACGCGTCAGCGCCATCGTGGCCAAGGACGGCGCCCTGCCGGATGCGGAAACAGCCCTGACGGCGCACACTCGAATCCATTCCGCGGAAGGCCTCTTCTATCGCGACATCTTCCGCGACGCGTGTCAGCTCCCCTGCCACATCTTCCCGTCAGCCTCACTCGACATCACGACGGTGGGCAGGCTCGCCACGAAACCGTGGGGACGGGATCAGAAGCTCGCCGCGCTGGCAGCATGGCGGGCGATGCGCGCCTGATGCGAGTCAGCGCCTGATGTGCGCGCTGCGATGCTGCCCGCTCAGATGCGAGTCTCAGCCGGCGGTGACTCGAGCCCGCACGATCCCAGAGTCGTCACGCGATGGGCGCACTCGCGCACGGCCTTCGGGTCCTGTCCCGCGGCGAGCGCGAGCCAGAGGATGACGAGACTGAATGCCGCGATGATCCACATGCCGGTGAAGAAGCCGATCACCCCTCTGCCCCCCATGACGCCCGCGGGCCCGAGATAACTCACGATCCACATCCCGACGAGATAGGGAATCACCCACCACCCCTCACGCCACCCGAGCGCACTCAGCGGCCGGCGCGCCGCGATATACCATCCCAGGTATACGACGATGTAGGCGAACACCGCGCCGAACATCCACACGGTGACCGCGTAACCCGTCCAGTAGATGATCCAATTGGAGGCGATGAAGGCGATGGTGGCGATCAGGCCGGCCGCGCGCAGGCGGAAAGGACGGGCGGCATCCGGCAGCGCCTTGCGCAGGTGCAGCAGAATCACCGGCCCGATGCCGTAGGAGAGCACCGTGATAAGGGAAACCGCCGAGACCAGCTTCTGCCAGGAGGGAAAGGGGAAGAAGAACACCACGCCGACGATGTAGGTGACGATGAGTCCCGCCCACGGCACGCCTTGCCGGGTGAGTCGCACCATGTGCCCCGGCGCGTTGCCCATCTCGCCGGCGGCCATGAGGATCCGCGGGCTGCCGGTGACATAGATGAACGCGGTACCGAGAGGCGAGACGACGGCGTCCACGTAGAGCACGATGGCCCACCAGAGCGCGCCCACGCCGACTGCGATGGCCGCGAGCGGGCCGAACATGCCGGTGAAATGCAGGTGCTCCCAGCCGTTGCTGATATCACTTGGCTTCAATGCTGTGATGAACGCAACCTGCAGCCCGACGTATATCAGCATGCCAATCACCACGGAGCTGATCACGGCGATGGGTACGTTGCGGTTGGGGTTGCGCGTCTCTCCCGCGAGCGCGATCGCCTGTTGAAAGCCCAGGAAGCTGAACACGATTCCGGCCGTGGCCACCGCCGTGAACATGCCGCTCTTCGGCGTGCTCGAGGCATGCGCCACCATGTTGGAGGGGTGGAAGGAGTACGCCACCAGAATGCCGATCGTCGCGATGGGAATGACGAGCTTCCACCAGGTCGCCGCGCTGTTGATGGCCAGAACCCAGCGCACCCCGAGGAAGTTGAGCGCCACGACCCCGGCGAGCAGCAACGCCGCCCAGCCCATGCCGGCCCCCGTCATGAGGCCGGTGTGCGGCTCGATCAGGCCGGGGATGTAATTGTTGGCGTAGGTGAGCACGGCGCTGACTTCGACCGGCGGCACGGACACGAAGGCGAGAAACAGGATCCAGCTCCAGATCTTGCCGACGAGATCGCCGTGGCTGACGTGCGTCATGTGGACCAGGGCTCCGGAGTTCGGAAACATGGTCGAGAGCTCCGCGAACACGAAGGCGAGGAGGAGAATGGCCGCGGCGCCGATCACCCAGGAGAGCACGCTCCACGGCCCGGCCTGCACCGCGGCATGAAGCGCGCCGAAGAGCCAGCCCGAGCCGATGATGCTGCCGAGACTGGCATACAGGAGCCCGATGACTCCCGCATCGCGCCTGAGCTTTGCCGGACCTGACATGATTACCCCCGAAGCGCCGCCTACGTGCAAACGCCGCCTGCGCCCCCCCCCGGCAGCATCGTTTGTGGCAAGCCTAGGCGAGATCCGCCGGAATGTCTAAGTCCCGCGCCGGCCGCGGCGATGGACCGCCGTTGGCGCGAGACGAGCCGCGCGCGTTCGCGATGAACCGGGGTGGATGAGCCTGCCGCTCGCGGGTCAATAGCCCGTCGCGAGCCCCGCCGGCCGGCGCCGGTCATTGGCACCCCCTCCAGCCGCAGGCGCAGCAGCACGGCCGCTCATCATGGGCCGCGGCTCGGACTAGCGGGTCGATTCCACGGCCGCCATCCAGGGAACGGTCTGTTGCGAGCGGTGCTCGGCGCCGAGGATCTGCCGGTACAGCTCGGGTTTCCGGGCCTCGCGGTAGCGGTGTCCGCCGGCTCTCGCGAGCTTCTCGTGGCTGCAGGACGCAACGGCAATGTCGTTATCGAGGAGCCTGCATTCGGCGATTACCTCGCCAAAGGGATCGATCACCATCGAGCAACCGTTCTTGAGCTGATCGTCGTCCATGCCGATCGGGTTCGAGAAGACGGCGAAGATGCCGTTGTCGTAGGCGCGTGCCGGCAGCCACTTCATCAGCCACTCGCGCCCTTTGACGCCATCGAATTCGGCGCGCAGCGGGAATGGGTCGCGGGCGCGATTGCGCCATAGTACGGGATCGACGAAGCCTGCGCCGGGACGCGTGGACGGTGTGCACATGGTCACGTGCGGCATGAAAACGATCTCTGCCCCCAAAAGCGCAGTGGCGCGCACGTTCTCAATGACGTTGTTGTCGTAGCAGATCAGGATTCCGCACTTCCAGCCGCCCAGCTCGAACACCGTATAAGTCTTGCCGGGCTCGAGGTGCGGGTTGATGAAAGGATGGATCTTGCGGTGCTTCGCGACCAGGCCGCCGCGGTCGACGCAAACAAAGGTGTTGTACAACTCACCGTCCTCTCCCCGCTCGAAAAGGCCGGCAAGAATCGTGATGCCATGACGCCGGGCAATTACGCCGAGCGCTTCGACGCTCGCGCCGCCGGGTATGGGTTCGGCCAGCTCCCAAAGCTGATCTCTCGACAGCCGCCGCGCAAAGGTATATCCGGTGACGGAGCACTCGTGAAAGGCAATCACATCCGTCCCCTGGGAGGCCGCCCGTGCCGACAGCTCCTCGATCGCGGCCAGGTTGAACCGCTTATCGCCGCTGCGATTCTCGAATTGCGCGGTGGCTATTCTCAGGTCATTCGGCATGGGGGCACCGTTACGGTCAGCTCAAATCAACCCGGACCATCGGAGGCGCCATCTCGATCAGCTTTCGCGCCTGACCTTGCACGACACTGACTAGATCGTAGCACGGCAGCACGCTCACGCCTGCCTGCAGGGCTGCGGTCAATCGAGCTCCACATCGAGCTCGGCGAGATGCGCCGGCTCCGTGACGATGTTGATTCCGGTGATCTTTTCGCCTTCGATCGTGAACAGGAAGACCGCGAGGATCCGGCCGCCCACCGCCCAGGCCGCGCCCGGCTTGCCATCGATGAGCGCTGCCGAGGCGCCGCGAGCACGTCCCTGGAAGGTGCTCGCAACGCGCGATGCGCCTCGAGCCTCTGCATCGAGTGCCGGAGCACCCTGCGCCTGCCTCTTGGCGGCTGTACGCACGGCCGTCTCGTCGGCGCGCAGCACTACATCCGGCGACAGCACCGCGACGAGCCGCTGAAAGTCACCTTCGCGCGAGGCTGCCAGGAATGCGCTGACCAGTTCGCGATGCACCGAGATGTCGGCCGCCGGAGCTTCCGTGCCCTGGACCCGGCGTCGTGCGCGGCTGGCGAGCTGTCGAACCGCCGCAGGTGTGCGGTTGAGGATGCGCGCGATCTCCTCGAAGGACAGATTGAACATATCGTGCAGCACGAAGGCCACACGCTCCCCCGGTGCCAGCCTCTCGAGAATGATCAGCAGCGCCGGGCCGGTCGCATCGGCCAGCGCGAGGTCGTCCTCGAGACTGCCGTCGCCCGGCGCCTCGCCCACGGCTGCGAGTGGCTCCTCCCGCCGGGAGCGCCGCGCGCGCAGCATGTCGAGGCATACCCGCGCGAGAACGGTGGTGAGCCAGCCACCCAGGTTCTCCACAGTCTGAGAGCCTGAGCGGCTGAGCTTCAGCCACGTCTCCTGCACGGCATCGTCGGCTTCACTGGCGGAGCCCAGCATCCGGTACGCCACTGCCCGCAGACGAGCCCGATCCTGGTCGAACCGCCTGGCCAGCCAGTCGTTAGCATCCATCCGAGCCCTCTTGCCGCCGCAAATTGCGCCGCAGCCGCGCCGGCGGCCTACCAGTATGGCTCCGCCGGGCGGATCTCGACGGCCCCGCCCAGGCGGGCCGCCGGAATGCGTGCGGCCAGCGCAACCGCAGCATCCATGCTCTCGGCTTCGAATACCAAATATCCGCCGGCGCCTTCGCCGAGGTACGTTCCGTCCTTGATCTCAGCCTTGCCGTTCCGGACCTGCACGGTTTTTGCGGCCTTCGGCAGTCCCAGCGGAAGGCCTGGCGTGACGCCCGGCGTCTTGCCGAGCTGCTGGTAATCCGCGTAGATGGCCTTCTGTTCCTCCTCCGGAAGCGTCTTCCAGCGATCGGAGCCCGGCACCGGGGGCGTAGTCCCCTGATAAATCAGCAGTACGTATTTCATGGCTACCTCCTCATCCGTATGACGGATGCGGAGGGTGCGAATGTGACTGCGTCCCTCACCCTCGATTCCAACCCTTACCCCCCGGCCGGCATCCAAATGCCATGAAAGCCGCAACTTTCATCAATGCCGTGTGTTCTTGGGGCAAATCGAGGAGAAGTCATCATGAGTCACATCCAGAAAGCCACTGCCGCCGCCATCGCCCTCACCCTCACCCTCGTGGGTGCCACGCTCGCCACCGCGCCAATGACGCTTCCCGATAGTCAGCAGGCCGTGGCGCGCGCCCACCAGTGGAGCGCCGGTCACTTGCATCACATCGCGGATGGCTTGCGCAATGTCGCCTCATCGGCGCGGGTCTGACCCCTGGCAACGGCTGGAGATCTTCGATGCACAAAGTGATTCCGTCGCTGGCCGCGCTTGCATGGCTCGGCGTTGCAGGGGCGGCCGGCGCGAGGCCGTGCCTTTACAGCGCGCCGCGCAATGTGGACCTCGATGCCACCACCCTGAAGTCCCTGCTGCTGAACCTGGGTGCGGCCGACGCCCATATCCAGGGGGTGCCCGGCCTGTCACAGATCCAGGTCCGCGGCACCGCCTGCGCATCGAATCCGGAATGGCTGGATGATCTGCGAATCGACACTTCCCGCAGCGGCGCGCAAGCCACGGTGTCGGCCCGGAGAAGGAACCACGAGAGCAGCTTCAGCCTGCTCGGCGTCTCCCGCTACGCGTACCTGAAGCTCTCCGTGAGCGTGCCTCAACAGCTTGCCGTCGCGATCAACAGCGGGTCGGGCGATGTCGTCGCCGAGACGCTGCAATCCCTCGACTTCCATTCCGGGTCGGGAGACCTGAAAGCCGACCGGATCGATGGCGCACTGGCTCTGGATCTCGGCTCGGGGGACGTTGAGGCGCGCGACGTCGGCAACGTGGAGTTGCGAAGCACCGGCTCCGGCGATGTGACCGTCAGCAATGTGCGTGGCGATGTGCGAGCCGGCCAATCCGGCTCCGGCGACCTGCGCTTCAGCGACGTTCGGGGCAGCGTGTCGCTCGGCTCCATAGGCTCCGGAGATCTGCGGCTCGAGAACATCGGTGGTAATGTCCAAGTGGACAGCATCGGCTCGGGTGACATGGTTGTTGATGTCGTGACCGGCAATCTTCAGGTCGGTAGCACCGGCAGCGGTGATGTGAGCTATCACGGTATCAAGGGAACGGTGCACGTAGGGCGCAGGAACGACTGACAGGCTGCGTGAGCAGCAGCGTCCCCCTCTCCTCTCGATGCGTTGCTGGATGTCTGCGGCCCGGTTTCCGGGCCGCTTTTTTTGGGCGCGATACCGCGCGCGGCGCTGGAGCGCGACCAGAGATTGATCGTCAGCGCTTGGGGCGGCCGCGAGGCTTCCGAGGCCGGCGGCCTACACGACTATGCCAACCGCCAGTTGTCGGGGTTGGTGAGTGGGTTGTATGCGCCGCGGTGGCAGCGTTATTTCACATCGCTGGAACGGGCGCTGGCGGACGGCTCTTCGCCAACACCCATCGACTGGTTCACGATGGAACAGACTTGGGCAGACGCCCGCACGCGGGAACCCACTGCCCCACGCGGTGATCCTTGGCGCCTGGCCGCCCGGGTCGCGGACCGGCTCGGCAAGTGCGGCCCGCTCCCGGCCATCGCGGCCGGGAGCGGAGCCAATCAATGAGTCATCAATAACGGCGCGGGCCACCGCCGCGGTTGCCGCCGCCGCCGGAACGTTCCCGATCCTGTGCTTCGTTGACCTTGAGCGAGCGGCCGTCGAAGTCGGTGCCGTTCAGCGCCTGCATGGCCCGAGAAGCGTCGGCGTTCGACATCTCCACGAACCCGAATCCGCGCGGGCGGCCGGTGTCGCGGTCATTGATCAACGAGACCTTCTCCACAGTCCCATGCTTGGAGAACAGGGCGCGCACGGCCTCTTCGGTGGCCGTAAAGGGGAGGTTTCCAACGTATAGTTTCGTCACTGCAGAATACCCGTGAAAGAGAGCGGTAAGGGACGGCAGGTACATTCCTGCCTCCTGGTTCGCGGAGCTTTGCGAGGGTGGCAGACATTGGGCCGGAAAACGCGCCGGGAAGCGGCGCTGGCGCCAAGGCAGACAAGCCGGAAAGGTACGAGCCGCCGCGTAGATTACAGCATTGGGGTGCACCCTGCGAATTTTTGTGTTCCCTCGGCGGCAGGCGCCAATCGGCCCCTTGCGCCAGTGCTACCCGGCGCGCATGCTGGCTCGGCGCGTCACGTCGCTGTGGGTCGGAGCGCATCGCGCATGCAGGAGCCGAAAGAGTGATGAATCTTACCCTGATCGATGCTTTCGGCCGGTTCGGCGCCAAACCGGACAGCCGGCTCGGCAGCCTCTCCGCCATGGCGGCGGACGGTGCCATGGTGCTCAACTGTCTGCCGGCCCATTTTGGCCACCCCACCCGCGGCGTTCTGCGTTACGAGACCCGGCTTTCCACCGCGCAGGCCGAATCCAAGGTCGTGACTGCGCTGGGGGTGCACCTGACACGCGCGCGCGAAGAGAGTCTTCCGGTCCGCATGGTCGTCACCTATGCGGAGCGCGAGAAGACCAGCAAGGCCAGGGGCTATCACGTCCGCCCCGATCTGGTAGGCAAGGTCGTCGAATTCGACGGCGACCATTTCGTCGTCGACTTCACGCGGCCGCCGGCGGCACGTCCGGCGCTCGCGGCAGGCCGTCGCAAGTAACTCCGGTCAGTGAGCCGGTGAGCACACCGCGGTAAGCGTGAAGTGCAGCCGCAACCGACACTGCGGCTTCGACGCGAAGTCGCTCGCGCGTGTTCCGCCGCATTCGAGCACGCCTTCGACCCGATGTGATGGGTCCTGCACGGCCGCGTGCGCCGCCGCGGTCAGCTCGAACCGGCCGTCGCAGTCGCCGTACGGACAGGGAAAGGAAAAGTGAGCGTGGGCCGGAGGATGCAGGATGCGCGATTGCGGCACCGGGGTGCTGGATCCGCCGCCCTCGAAACTCAGCTCGATCCGTAGCTGCTCGACCGCCGGGAAGAGGGACCGCAACCTGGGCGCGGCCTCCTGGTCCCGTCGCAGCTCGGCGGAACGATCCTGACGCGTGGCAGCGCCGCGAGCTTGACCGAGTCTCATGTCCCGCTGCTCGATGTCGGATTACCCGACGCAACGGACGGATCCGGCAACGTCGATGTGCTGTCTCCAGAAGCGCTCAGGCGCGCCGTCCGGCGCCCCTGTTTCTCGAGCTGACGCGCCTTCCTGCTCTGCTCCTTCTGCTTCTTGGCTTGGCGATAATTCGGTTTCGGCACGAAGTCTCCTCGGTACGGAACAGCATACACTCTACGCCGAATCGGGCTGAGCCGGAGCACTATTGCGCCGGCGCTGCGCATGGCTCGATGGCGCGCGCCCGCCGCGAGGAATCCGGGCACCCGCGCATCGGGTCGCGGCCGGCCGGCTCATGCGCCCGGCAGGGTCAGAAGGATGCGCATTGGTCCTGTTTCTTCTTGGCGGAGTTTCCCGCCCCGGATATCGAGGTATTGTTCTCGCACTGAAGGTTCTGGCCGACCTGGTTCTCGTTGACCTGCGTCGACGGACCTGAGTTGTCCTGGACCTGAAGGTTGCCTGCGACGGTATTGCCGGTGATCGCGGCAGCGGCACTGTTGTTCATGACCTGCAGATTGCCGCCGATCGTATCGCCATCACACCCCGACGGCGCGCCAATCGTGACGGCGGCGCCGTTATTCTGATACTGCAGGTTGCCATCGACGGCCGCTCCGCAGATCTGGATCGGCGCAGATCCCGGCGGGAGATCCTGGATCTGAAGATTACCCTCTATGTGGGTGGACTGAAGGATCGATACGGTCCCGCCCCCTTGTACCTGCACCTGTCCCGTGACCGTCGCTCCCGATAGCTCGAGGACACCTCCATCGACGCGGACATTGCCTTCGATGGTGGCCCCGCTCGAGAACACGCAGTCCTGTCCGGAGTCGACGGTCAGATTTCCGGCGAAAAGACCCGTGAAGGCGCCGTTACACCCGTTACTCGCAGGCGGTGCGGCCGGTCTGGGCTTGATGCCGGTGTAGTAGAGCAGAGTGTAAGCCTGCACCGCACCGCTCGATTTGGGTACGGCAAAGACGTTGACGTACGTACCGGGTTGCAATGCGGCATTCAGCCGCGCAAGGCCGCTCGAGGTGGTGATATCGAGCGCAGTCATGGTCAGTTTTCCATGCTCGCGATCGGCCTGATAGACGAGCGGCGCCGACCCACTGGCGGTGATGAGCTGAGCCGTGATGGGCGCGCCAGCGCCAAGCGGCGTGAGGGTGAAGGTGGAGCTGTAGCCGCTGCTCACCAGACCGGTAGTGACCGTAGCGAGGCCCAGCGGCACCGGCAGGAGTGTCGTCGAGCGCAGCGCCCAGGCGCCCGGCGCAGCCGGATCGTCCCACGTCGCGCGACTCACGCCATAGGCGGTGAGGCTGCCGCTCGTCGCGAGCTGAAAGTCGGGCGCGGCGCTGTCCCCGGCCACCACCTCGGTGGGATAGGCGAAGTTCCAGTATGCATAGCCCGAGATCGGAGTGCCGTTGGCAGCTGTACCGTTCGGCGTGGAGGGCGAGATGTAGTTGAGGGGGAGCGTGTAGTCATCGGAGCGGCGCGAGAACTGGCTGGTATACGTGAAGCCCGTCAGAGTCGTGTTCGAGATGGCTCCCCAGAAGAGCGCGCTCTCGATATCGATGCTCTGCGCCAGGAGCTGTTCCGAGTCCGGATTGCGCGGGCTCACGTGCACCTTGAAGCCACGCACGACCGGGCCTGCTGCCAGGAATGCGCTGCCCGTCGCGATCGGCGTGCCGTGATAGTCGAACTCCGTGTTGGCATCGGTCTGCACCTTCACCGGATCTCCCGATCCGTCATCGACTTCCAGGGTACCGCTGCTCGCATCCACCCGCGTCACGTGGCCTTCCGGCCCGGACCACACGCTCGAGAACGAATCACTGGCCCAGATCCGGGCCGCGACCAGCGAGCCATCCGACTGGTACCGCGCCGAGATGCGCAGAAAGCGCCCCGCGGAGAGTCCCGCCAGCGCGGCGAAGTTCGAGACGGTCATGGTCGTGCCGGCATCGAGGTCGTAGAAGGCGGTCCCATTGCCGGAGTCGGCGAGGAGGGTCAACTGCTGCGGCGTAGAGACGGCCGTTTCGGGCGTGACGAGCGGCTGGGTTGGGTAGACCTGTGTGACGGTGATCGATTTGCCGTCGGCCGCGACCCCGGTCAGTGTGCCGTACATCTCGCGTAAAACGAGACTGGTGATGTCGGCGATGGCTTCGGCGGACACGGGGCCCTGGAAATCCACCGCCCACAACGTCGGGTCGTTGGAGTCGGGCGTCTGGGATTGAACGAAGACGGGATGCGACAGCGAGAAATCGAGCTTCAGCGGTGGCTGCGACTCGCCTGTCGCGCTCATGACATAAGGTGTCGGGAATGTCACCGGAATCGAAACGGTCATGGCCCCGGAGCTGCCCTGGCTGTTCTGAATCTCGATGCTCTGCGACGGGATCGGGGTGCTCGAAGGCGCAGCGAAGCCGGAGTCCGGATCATCGGAGCTGATGAGCGCCACGTCCCCGGGATTCGCACCCACGGTGATGACCGCGCCGGTGTAGACGCCGGGAGGTATGGAGACGCTGGCGAGCAGCTCACCGATGTGATCGAGCTGCTCGAGATTGATCGCGGGAACAGCGGCGGGCGCGGTGTAGAGTGTGACCGGTGCGCCGCCATTCTTCTGAGTCAGGCTGACGTTGAGAATCCGGATCGCAACCTTCGCCCAGTTACCGGACGATGTATCGGACTCTACGACCAGCGGGACGGCGGCCTGCGCTTTCGGAGTCGCGGCTGTCGTTGTGGGAGGCGCGCTCGTGGGAGGCCCGCTCATGGCGGTGCTCGATCCCGATCCCCCACAGCCCACCAGCGCGACGGCCAGCAAGCCGAACACAGCGACTCGAAGCGCATGCATCGTTGCGCACCTGAAGCACAAGCTACCGTTCGCGGACGGCGGCTGAGCAGCATCGAGCGTGCCCGGGGGCTTGAGTGTTTCCCTTTACCGCAGGGAATACCGAACATTGGCGAGTGCGAGCTGGTAGCTTATCGCCATACAGGTGCGCTCCACCCAGCACATAGAGTCCCAAGTGGGCCGGAATCCACCATGAGTCCAGCCGATCAAGATCCCGGCCTCGCGGCCGCCGCGACGCCCTCGGGTGCGCCCGATGAGGCGTCCGCCCCGATCGACTTTGCGGCTCGGGCCACGCTCGCCTTTCCCGTGGTGGGCATTGGCGCCTCCGCCGGGGGCGTCGAGGTGCTGCGGGCTTTCTTTGCGGCGTGCTCGCCCGAGAGCGGCATGGCGTATGTCGTCATTCAGCACCTCTCGCCCGAGCACGAGAGCTTGATGGCGGAGATCCTGAGCCGATGTACCCCGATGCCCGTGCGTCAGATCGAAGAAGGCATGCGCGTCGAGCCCGATCGCGTCTATGTGATCCGTCCCGGCCATACAGTGACGCTCGCGGGCGGGACGCTGCACCTCGGCGAGCCCGTGGAGAAGCGCGGACACCGCCGCCCGGTCGATGACTTCTTCCGCTCCCTCGCGCGCGAGCAGCGGGAGCGTGCCATCGCCGTTGTGCTCTCCGGCACCGGCACCAACGGCAGCGCGGGCGCACAGGCGATCAAGGCCGCAGGGGGCCTGTGCATCGCACAGGATCCCAACACCGCCGAGTTCCCCCAGATGCCCCAGAGCCTGATCCACACCGGCTACGCCGATCAGGTGTTGAAAGTCGAAGACATCCCGGCGGTCCTGTTGCAGTACACGCAGCACTCCGCCCTCGAGCTCTCTGCCGCGGGGGGTGCCGGCACGGCGCAGGAGCTCGAGCGCCATCGCCAGCAGTTGAGCGAGGTGATCGCGATCGTGCGCGCCCGCACCGGGCACGATTTCGGCTCCTACAAACCGCCGACGGTGCTGCGGCGGATCCAGCGCCGCATGGGGCTCGCCGGCATCAAGCGGCTCGAGGACTACGGTGCGCGCTTGCGGCAGAATTCCGAGGAGGCGGCCGCGCTCGCCAATGACTTGATGATCAACGTCACAGGATTCTTCCGTGACCCGGCGGCATGGGAGGCGCTGAGGGACTCGGTGGTGCAGCCGCTGGTGAAGCAATACGAGCCAGGGAGCGGTCCGCTGCGCGCCTGGGTGGCGGCCTGCGCCAGTGGCGAGGAGCCCTACACGCTCGCCATGCTGATTGCCGAGGAGGCCGAGCGGGCGGGCAAGACGGTGGAGGTGAAGATTTTCGCCACCGACACGGCAGATAAATCCTTGGGCTTCGCCCGCGCGGGCGTCTATCCGGGCGGCATCGAGGGCAATGTGGCTCCCGAGCGGCTGGAGAAGTTCTTCGAGAAGGGAGAGCACACCTATCGGATCAAGAAGGCGTTGCGCGAGCAGGTGGTCTTCGCCCCGCAGAATCTGCTGAACGATCCGCCGTTCTCGCGCGTGGACATCGTGACCTGCCGGAATCTTCTCATTTACCTCGAGCCCGAGGCCCAGCGGCGCGTACTCACGCTGTTGCACTTCGCGCTGCGCGAGGGAGGGTATCTGTTCCTCGGCAATGCCGAGACGCTCGGTTACGCGGATACCCTCTTCGAGGTGGTGAGCAAGCGCTGGCGCATCTACCGTCGCACCGGTGCGGCACATCGTTTCGCTGAGCTGCCGGCTCTCGCCGCGCGCATGCCCAATGTGCGTAGCGCCGCGCGCGCGGCAGCGGGGCCGATCGTGCGACCTTCAGCGACAACTTTGATTCAGGCCGCGTTGCTCGAAGAGCTGCCGCCGACCGCCGTGATCGATGCCAACGAGCGCATCGTCTATTTCCAGGGCGATACGGCGCCGTTCCTGCAGCAGCCCTCGGGCGAGGCCACGCAGAACCTGCTGGAGCTGGTGCGCGTCCCGCTGCGTTCGGCGGCACGCAGCGCCTTGCGTCAGGCCATGGCCGAGAAGCGTCCGGTCACCGTGGAGGCCGAGTCGGGCGAGGACGACAGCCACGTCGCGATCACCGCCGCGCCGTTGAAGCATTGCCAGGCTGCCCAGCATTTCCGGGTGAGCTTCCGGCGTATGGAGCAGGCTTCGGAGCCGGCGGCTTCGGAGCATTCGGCGCCGGCGAATGCCGTGAGGGGCATGGAGTCCCTGCGGGGAGACCCCCTCCTCGAGGAGGAGTTGCGCCAGGCGCGGGCCGAGCTGCAAGCGAGCGTGGAAGCCTTCGAGGCCTCCACCGAGGAGCTCAAAGCCTCGAACGAGGAAGTCACCTCGGTCAACGAGGAGCTGCAAAGCGCGAACGAGGAGCTCGAGACCGGTAAGGAGGAGCTGCAGGCCCTGAATGA
>DATNEU010000056.1:0-102139 GCA_035552895.1 Steroidobacteraceae bacterium | reverse complement strand
CCTCGATGACGCCCGGCTCGTACTCGACCTGCCACTCGACGTGCGTCAGCGGCTCGACTTTGCGCCGGCCCTGACTGCGGCCATTGAGGAAGAGCTCGACCTCCTCGAGGTTCGTATGCACCCAGACGGCGATCGGCTCACCGAGCCGCTGCTGCCAGTTCCAATGCGGGAAGAGGTGCAGCACCGGCTCGCGGCCCCACCAGGCCTGGTAATAGAAGAAGTTGTCCTTCGGGTACCCGCAGGTGTCGACGATGCCGAACTGCGAGCTGATGGAGGGCCAGCCGTAAGGCGTGGGCTCTCCCCGATAGTCGAACCCCGTCCAGGCGAAGCCGCCGGGCAGGAACTCGCGGGCGGCGTAGAACTGCCACCATTGCTCGGCCAGCTCCGACCAGGCAGTGTGGTTCACGTCATAGGCGCTCACCCAGTTGCGCAGCGGGTCGGTCTCGTAGATGCCCCGGGTCGAGATCGTGCTGGCGGTTTCCGATCCTACGAGGGGTCGATGGGGATGGGTGCGGTGATACTCATCTATGTCGCCCAGGTTGTAGTTGAAGCCTTCCACGTCGAGCGCTGCCGATACCCCGCCATCGTAGGTGCCGTTCACGGCGGCCGTGCACGGCCGTGTCGGATCGAGCTCGCGGGTGCGGCGGACCATGCTGGCGATGATGTGCGCGCCCTCGGGCGATTTCTGCAGCGCCCATTCCTCGTTGCCCATCGACCAGAGGATGACCGCGGGCGAGTTGCGGTAGCGCTTGACCATTGCTTCGAGCTCGGCCAGTCCCCAGGACGTGGAGCTCATGGCGCGCGTCTCGCACATCATCATCATGCCCATGCGCTCGCAGGCCGTGACCCACTCCGGTGTCGGCATGTTGTGGGAGGTGCGGACCGCGTTGGAGCCCATCGCCTGCAGTATCGAGACCCGATACCCCTGCAGCGCATCGGGCAAGGCGGTTCCCACGCCGGCGTGATCCTGGTGATTGCAGGTGCCCTTGATCTTCACCGGCTTGCCGTTGAGGAAGAACCCTTTGTTCGCATCGAAGGCGATCGTGCGGACACCGAAGCTGATCCGCTCCGCATCGTGCGTGCGGCCCGCGCTCTCGACCGAGACGATCGCGGAGTAGAGGTACGGGCTTTCCGGCGACCAGAGGGCAGGGGACTCCAGGGTCGCGTCGGCGGAAAATGCGGCCACGCTTCCCGGCAGGACGGACTGCGCCGGGGAGCGGGCGGTCGCGACGGTGCGGCCCTCTGCGTCGAGGATTTTCCAGCGGACGGTCGCGTGCGCGGCGGCGGCTCCCTCGTTCTGCACCATCGTGGCGAGCGAAAGCCTCGTGGAGTCGCGCCCCACTTCAGTGCGGACGAAGCTTTCACAGGCGCCGAGGTGCAAAGGCTCCATCTTGAGGAGCCACACGTGACGATAGATGCCGGCACCCTCGTAGAACCAGCCTTCGCCCTCGGTCGCGTCCACGCGCACGACCAGGATGTTGTGCCCTCCATAGTTGACGAAGTCGCTGATATCGAAGCGGAACGGTACATAGCCGGCGTCGTTGCGGCCGATGAGAGAGCCGTTGAGGAACACGAGCGCGCTGTGAAAGGCACCGTCGAGCTCGAGCACGATGCGCCGGCCGTTATCTTCGGCCGGGAGGTCGAAGCCGCGCCGATACCAGCCGATGGAGGTCTCGGGGTACTTGCGGCCGAGCGGCTTGTAGCCGTGGCTCTGCAGGGTCTCATCCCACACGAAGGGCAGCTCCACCGCCCAGTCGTGCGGCAGGTTGCGGGAGCGCCAGGCGGAATCGTCGAGCTTCCCGGTGGCGAAATCGAAGTTGACCGTCTTGGAGAAGTCCCCGAGATCTCCGCCGAAGCCGAGATCCCGGGATGGATCGCAGGCGTTCCCCAGCATGAACTTCCAGCCGAAGTCGAGCAGCAGCCGCTCGCGCGGGGCGAGGGCCGCGAACCCATGAGCCGCATCCCCCGGCGTGGGGAAGCCGGCAATGGCGCGCGCCAGAGCCCTGCCAGTGAGGAGCGTATTCGCCCCGACAGCGGCGGCGCCGCGCAGCAGATCACGACGATTGATCTCGACCATGGGGCGCTCTCACTCCGTAATGACCGCCGGCGCGGCGCGGGTATTATCGACGATGTATCATTCCTCGGACAAATAGATTTCCCGACCGCGGACATGCGGAGAATAATATGACTCATCCAGGATTGGCAGCCGGAAGGCTTCGGTGAGGAGAGTGGATCGCGCCCGCGGCGCCGGCTGCCCGTGGATCGTGGCGCTGGCTTTTGCGGCCTCGGCGGCTTTTGCGGGTTCGCTGGCGCGCGCAGCCGGCACACCGCTCACTGTGAGAACCCAGTACGGCTGGGTACGGGGCGCAAAGGCGCGCGGGGTGGTCGCTTTCAAGGGCATTCCTTACGCCGCACCGGCCCGCGGCGCGCTGCGGTGGGCGGCGCCGCAGCCGGCTGCAGAGTGGCACGGCGTGCGACCGGCGCTCGAGTACGGACCCGATTGCATGCAGCGGCCCACGCCGGGCGATGCGGCGCCGCTGCGTACCCGACCGAGCGAAGATTGTTTGTACATCAACATCTGGCGTCCCGCGGCCGCATGGCGCAGGCCGCTGCCGGTGATGGTGTGGATCTATGGAGGCTGGTATGTAGACGGCGGGACCTCGCCCGCGGTGTACGATGGCAGCGCTTTCGCGCAACGAGGAGTCGTGCTGGTCAGCTTCAATTACCGGCTCGGCAACTTCGGCTTCTTCGCGTTCCCGGCCCTGGCACGCGCGGGCTTGCCGGAGGGCGACTTCGCCTTCATGGATCAGATAGCCGCGCTCAAATGGGTGCAGCGCAATATCTCGGCCTTTGGCGGCGATCCACGCAACGTTACCGTATTCGGCGAGTCGTGCGGTGGCGCCTCGGTGAACGCGCTGCTGATCGATCCGCAAGCGGGTGGGCTCTTTCAGAAGGCGATCATCGAGTCAGGCGGCGGGGCAGGCTGGCTGACGCCGGAGCGGCCGCTCCAGGCCGGTGCGGACTCCGGTGAGGCGATCGATGTGCGCCTCGCGCGACATCTCGGCATCGAAGGGCAGGGGCCGCAAGCGCTCGAGGCCTTGCGTGCATTACCGCCAGGGAAAGTGGTCGACGGGCTGAACATGGCCACGCTGTTCAGCGATCCGAACTACGTCGGGGGTCCCATGATCGACGGGCACCTCTATTTCGGCGCGCCGGTACGCGAGTATGCCCGAGGGATGGGGGCACGGGTGCCCGTCATGATCGGCGCCAATACCGCGGATCTGGGGTGGATG
Organism: Steroidobacteraceae bacterium; assembly: GCA_035552895.1. Taxonomy (GTDB): domain Bacteria; phylum Pseudomonadota; class Gammaproteobacteria; order Steroidobacterales; family Steroidobacteraceae; genus 13-2-20CM-66-19. The sequence goes on along the minus strand of DATNEU010000056.1, from coordinate 98,846 downwards.
GATGCAAAGTCGCTGCCCGCACTGTTTGCGAGCTTCGGACCTGCCGCTGCCGAAGCGCGTGCGGCGTTCGACCCGACCGGCAAGCTGACACTACAGCAGGTCTCCGATGAGATCGGTGGCGCAGCCTGGATGATCGAGCCGGCCAGGGCCATCGCCAGGACGCTTTCGGCGCGCGGTCAGCCCGTCTACGAGTACCGTTTCTCGTACATTCCGACCTCGATGCGAGGCCAATGGCCGGGAGTCTGGCATGCGGCGGAGATTCCCTTCGTGTTCGATACGGTTCGGGCTCATTATGGCGCCCAGACGTCCGCGGCCGATGAGACGACGGCCCGCGAGATACAACGCTACTGGGTGGCGTTTGCCCGTACGGGTCGACCCGATCCGGCCGGATTGCCTGCGTGGCCGCGCTACCAGGCACGCGCCGATCGGCTGATGAATTTCACCGAGCAAGGTCCTGAGGTGGAGCGCGATCCGTGGCGCAAGCGGCTCGATCTGACGCAGCGGGCCTGGCCGCTGAAGCCCGGTATTGGAAGATAGGAATGAGATGAGAATCAGTTGCTCACGGAGAGCCTGAAGGTGCAAACCATCGCGAAGCACCTGGTGTGGGCGCTCGTGTGCGCGAGCCTCATCTCGAGCATGACGTCCGCCGCGCCGGCCGGCGAGCCCCCATCGGGCGACGCGCCACTCCCAAATGTGTTGCAGGACGCGAGCACGTACCGCTTGTGGCCGGGTCGGGCACCCGGAGCCAGGAGCGACTCGCCCAGTGAGACGCCGACCCTCACTTGGTATCCACCGCCGTCTGGATGGTCCAACGGAACGGCGGTCATCATTGCGCCCGGAGGAAGTTATCTGGGGCTCGCAGGCGTGCTGGAGGGGACCGAGCCCGCCTCATGGTTCACGAGTCGGGGGGTCACCGCGTTCGTCCTGCAATACCGCGTCGGCAGCCGCGCCCGGCTGCCAATACCGCTCTTTGATGGCGCGCGGGCGGTTCGCTTCGTGCGTGCGCGCGCAGGGCGATTTCGTGTCAATCCCAACCGTATCGGCATGATGGGCTTCTCGGCGGGCGGGCATCTGACGGCGATGACGGCGGTCCAGGCGACACCCGGAAACCCCAAGGCCGCGGACCCCGTCGAGCGCGTGAGCAGCCGTCCGGATTTCATCATTCTCGCGTATCCGTGGCTGGAGGGAATGCAGCTCATGCCGAATGAACATTCGCAATACTGCGATTTCGCGATCTCGACCACGCACCTTCCTTGCCGGCCGCAGGACTACATCCGCTTCAACCCGCTGCTTTACGTGACGGCGAAAGCCCCGCCCACATTCATTTACCCCACGAGCGATGACGGGCTCGTCCCACCCGAAGGCGCCCTGCGGTTCTATGAGGAGCTGTGGAAGCTGCACGTCCCGGTCGAAATGCACATTTTTGAGCCCGGAGGCCATGGGTCCGGACTTGGCGGAGACGACCCGGAGCTCTCATCGTGGCCACACCTCCTGCAGGAATGGATGCGCCATCACGGCCTGTTGTCGCCGTCCGCAAAGTGAAACGTGTCACGAAGGGTCTGTCGTGGTCGGATGCCGGCGACCGTGAACTGGAGCTATCTGCGATGTTCTCACCGTCCCGACGCCGCTTTCTGCATCGCGCCTCGGTTGCAGGCCTCGCGGCTCCGGCAGGGCTGTTGCGCAGCCGCCTTTCGCTCGCCGCTCCAGCGCGGGGGCCGGCGCGGATCTACGTGGACACCCGCAGAACGATCGGTCCGCTACGCCGGACGATCTTCGGCTCATTTCTCGAGCATCTGGGCCGCGCGATCTACGACGGCATCTTCGAGCCGGGCTCGCCGCTCGCCGATGCGGGCGGCTTCCGCACCGACGTTCTCGGGGTGGTGCGCCGGCTCGGCGTGCCGCTCGTGCGCGGTCCCGGCGGCAGCTTCCTTTCACAATATGATTGGCTCGACGGCGTAGGCCCCTTGGCCCGGCGGCCTCGCGTGCTCGATGAAGCCTGGAACACGATCGAGACCAATCGCTTTGGCACCGATGAGTTCATGGCGTGGTGCCGGGCGGCCAGGGCCGAGGCGCTGATGACCGTGGATCTCGGCAGCGGTACGCCGGAGCAGGCCGCGGCGCTGGTGGAGTACTGCAATTTTCCCGCCGGCACGCGGTGGAGCGACCTGCGTCGCAGGAACGGCCACCCGCAGCCCTATGGCGTGCGCTATTGGGGACTCGGGAATGAGCTGGACGGGCCGTGGGAGATCGGCCGCATGAGCGCGGACCAGTATGGGTGGAAGGCGGCGGATGCGGCCCGCCGGATGCGGGCCGTCGACCCTTCCGTGGTCCTCACCGCCTGCGGCTCGAGTTGGACCGGTCTCCCGACCTACCTCCAGTGGGACCGGCAGGTCCTCGATCACTGCTACGAGCACGTGGATGCGATCTCGATACACGGCTACTTCGGTGCGCCGCCGGGTGACGCGCCCCGTCGCAGCGAGCGGCACGTGGCGCTCAATCTGCAGATGGACCGGCAGATTCGTGACACCATCGATGTCTGCGATTACGTCCGTGCCCGCAAACGCTCCGCGAAGACGCTCTGGATCTCGTACGACGAGTGGAATGTCCTTTACGGAAATCTCGTCAATGACGGCCACCGCCAGGTCGCGCCTCACCTGCGCGAGGAGATCTACAACCTCGAGGACGCGCTCCTCGCCGGCGGGCTCCTCAACACACTGATGAGACACGCCGACCGGGTGAGGATCGCGTGCCTGTCGCAGCTCGTGAACGTCCACGCGCCGATCATGACGGACTCCAGGGGACTCTACCTGCAGACGACCTATTACCCTTACCGCATGGCTTTGGAGCTGGCGCGGGGGTCGGCGCTGGACCTTCTGGTCGATGCTCCGGCCTACGAGCTGCCCGACATCGGGTCCGTGCCCTATATCGATGTCGCCGGTACCGTTTCGCCGGAAACCGGCGAGATCGCGCTCTTCATTCTCAATCGGGATCTCGCGGCCGCGCGCTCCGTGGAGATCGTCTGGGAAGACCGGGTGCCCGGCGCGGTGCAGGTTGCACGCGTGTTGACAGGAGATGATCTCCAGGCACGCAACGATTTCGACGCGCCGGATCGCGTGCGTCCGACTCAGCTGCCGCGGCCTCTCACCCGCGGCGGCAGCACACGTTTCGACTTGCCGCCGCGCTCGTACACCGCGCTTCAGTGGCGCGCCTGAAGCCGCAGAGGGATGCCGTGAGAATCAGATCATTCGGGATCATGCGGGTCACGGTGCTCGCGCTCGCCGGTCCGTTGATCGCAGCGGCCGGACCTGCTGCGGCCGCGGTCGCAGCGGCCCCACCCGTGGCAGCGGCCCCACCCGTGGCAGCGAGCGCTCCGGCGACTTCAGGTCGGCTGCCGTTCGTGAGCACGATCTTCGGCGACGACATGGTGCTCCAGCGGGGCAAGCCTGACATCCTCTGGGGCTGGTCGCGACCCGGCGATTCCGTCCGCGTGCGGATCGCGAGCGAGGCCGCCACGGGCTTCACCGGCGCCGATGGCCGCTGGCAGGTGAGCATTACGCCGCCACCGACCGGCGGCCCCTATACCTTGCAGGTCACCGATGGCCGGCAGAGGGCCGTGTTCCACAACGTGATGGTGGGCGATGTGTGGATTTGCGGCGGACAATCCAACATGGAGCTTCCGTTGCGCTTCACCGACGACGCCGCCGAAGTCGCGAAGCTGGCGAGCTATCCGAACATCCGCTACTTCACCGTCACCGAGCAGACCGCCTACCGGCCGACGGCCGCGCTGAAGGGCCGATGGACGGTCGTCTCTCCCGAGACGGCGGGCGAGCTCTCGGCGGTGGCCTTCTACTTTGGCCGCAAACTCCGGCAGGAGACGCATGTCCCCATCGGCCTGGTGGTGGATGCCGTCGGCGGCTCCGCCGGCGAATCCTGGGCCAGTGCCGCCGCTCTTCGCCCACTGCACGACTACGACGTCCCGCTCGCGAGACTCGCGCAATTCGCGGCGGCGGGCGAGCCGGCGTACGGCAACTACATCATGCCCTGGTATGAGCGGTACGACGTCGGCCTCAAGCAGAAGTGGTACTCGACCGGTTACGAGGCCTCGGGCTGGAAGGACGTGCATCTTCCGGGAGGATTCGCCGACCTCGGCGTTCCCGTGACCCCGGCTGTCGCCTGGTTCCGGCGAGAGATTACCCTGCCCAACCTGTTGCCCAAGGGCCCCGCGCTCATCTCTCTGGGCGAGATTCAGCGAATGGACTCCGTATACGTCAATGGCACGTGGGTCGGCGGTAGTGCCTGGGTCGAGCATCCCCGCATCTACCGCATTCCCGCGGGTTTGCTCGAGCCCGGCCGAAACCTGATCGCCCTACGCATCTTCAAGACGGAGCCGCACGGCGGCTTTCTCGATGGGGCTGCAGACTTTCATCTCGAGCTGGCCGATCACACGCTCATTCCCCTCGCCGGGTCATGGCGAGGGAGGGTCAGCGTCGATGCGCGGCCACCGCATCCCATGCCGCTTCATTTCGCAGACTGGCCGGTGATGCCCGCCGTTCTTTACAACGGCATGCTGGTGCCCATCGCGCCGCTCGCCATCACCGGCGCCATCTGGTATCAAGGCGCGCAGAACTCCCCGCGAGGCTATGAATATCGCCGGTTGCTGCCGGCGGTGATCGCGAGCTGGCGTCGGCTCTTCCGGCAGGGCGACTTTCCCTTCTATATCGTGCAGCTCCCTGCCTTTGGACCGCGAAGCCCAACTCCGACCGACGATGGCTGGGCCGACGTACGCGAATCGCAGGCGATCGTCGCGGCGACCGAGCCCGATTCCTGTCTCGCGGTGACCGTGGATACCGGCGATCCGGCCAGCCTGCACCCGGGAAACAAAAGGCCCGTGGGCGAGCGACTCGCGCTTTGCGCGCTGGCCCGGCACTACGGCAGACACGTCGTCGATTCCGGGCCCACGCTCGCTGCCGTCGAGCGGCGGGCCCACTCGATCCGGCTGCGCTTCGCCCACGCCGATGGCGGCCTGTTGGCGAAGGGCGGGAAGTTGCAGGGCTTCTCGATCGCCGGCCAGGACCACCGGTGGCATTGGGCGAATGCCCGCATCGCCGGCTTGGCGGTGATCGTCTCCTCACGCGAGGTGCCGCACCCGGCCGCGGTGCGCTATGACTGGCAGTCCGACCCCAGCGCCACTTTGTTCAACCGTGCCGGGTTGCCGGCCCGGCCGTTTCGCACCGACACCTGGCCCCTGGTCACCCAGAATCAGCGGCCGTATTGACCCTCTGAGAAGCGGAAACATGAGAACCAAGAGCCTCGTGAAGAATGTCCTCAGGGTGGGAGCCCTGACACTCGTCGCCTGCGGCGCTCAGGCGCAGCAGAGCCGAGCGCCAACCCCCGCGGATGCCGTCACGGTGGCGAACGGACGGGTGGTGATGACCCACGATCACACCACGCTGATGCTGGAGCCGTTCGCGCCCAACATCATTCGCGTGAGCATCAGCCGGCTGAAGACGAATGCGCTGGCCGCTCCGGGGTACGGGATCATCGCCAAGGCGGATGCGCATGGCTGGCGGCTGGAGCACACGGCGGACGGCGAGACGTATCGCTCCCCGCAGCTTGCGGTCGCCATTCTCGGCCCCCCGAAGCAGTTCAGCCCGCAGCTGCCCGGGCAGGTGCCCATCGACCGCTTCTTCAGCTCCGATGGCGGAGCCCGCTACGGCAACGTGCGGCTCCGATTCCAGTTGCCGAACGGGAAGGAGCTGGTGAGTCTCGAGCGGTGGTTCATGGATGCGCCGGGCTACGGCACGGGTGACACCGAGATTCTCCACGACCGGCGCCCCTCGGATCCACCGTTCTACCGGGTCGGCGCCACCTTCAGCGCGCAGCCCGACGAGCACTACTACGGCCTCGGCGAGAATCAGCAGGGCCGGCTCGACCATCGCGACCAGAGCATCCGCTGCTGGAGCAACTATGGCGCCGCCGGCGGTGAGAGCTTCTGTGTGCCCCTGCTAGTGACCAACAAGGGCTATGCGGTGCTGTGGGACAACCCGTCGAAGACGACCGTCCAGCCGCACTTCAACGATCGGACGCAGTGGATCTCGCAGGTCGGCCAGCGCGTGTCGTTCTTTTTGATCGTCGGCAAGACCACCGACGAGCTGTATGAGGGATATCGCCTGCTGACGGGACCGGCGCCGCTTTTGCCGAAAGGGGCGTATGGGTTCATTCAATCCAAGGAGCGCTACAGCACCCAGTCGCAGATCATGGCGGTAGCCCAGGGCTATCGCGACCGGCACCTGCCCTGCGACTACCTCGTGGTCGACTTTTTCTACTACACCAGAATGGGGCAGTTCGATTTCGTGCCGCAGGACTGGCCGGATCCCGCAGGGATGAACGCGCAGCTCCACACGATGGGATTCCACACCATGATCAGCGTGTGGCCGCGCGTGGCTCCGGGCTCGCGTTATTACGACATGCTGCGCCGTAACGGCTGGTTCTACCACCTCGCCGACGGCGAGCCGACGACGACCAACGGACTGCCGGGCAACAGAACCGGCTCGAACATCGATATGACCAATCCGGCCGCCGCGCGCTGGTTCTGGCAGACGATCGACCGGACCTTGATCAGCAAGGGTTTCGATGCCATCTGGACGGACGAGACGGAGCCGGACATTCCTCCGAACGGCAGCTACTACGACATCGGTCCGGGCACGGAGTACTTCAACGTCTATCCGCTTTTCGAGACCTCGGCCGTATACGAGGGCATGCGGCGCGACACGAAGCAGCGCGCGATGATCCTGGCGCGCGCGGCTTTCACCGGCGCGCAGCGCAATGCCACCATCTTCTGGTCTTCCGACATCTCCCCGACCTGGGATACCCTGCAGCGGCAGGTCCCCGCCGGGCTGGATGCGACGGCCTCGGGACTTCCATACTGGACCGATGACGTGGGCGGCTTCTGGAGCCTGCCGGCCGTGCACCACCCGCTGCACCGGCCGCTCATCAGCCCCGCGACCGCGCGCGACAACGTGGGTGGCGACGATGACTATCCGGAGCTCTACGTGCGATGGTTTGAATATGGTGTGTTCATGCCGATTCTGCGCACCCATGGCATGCGCCGCTTCAATACGGTCTGGTCCTATGGTGATCAGGCGACTCCGATTCTCGAGAAGTACCTGCGGCTGCGCTATGCGCTGATTCCTTACATCTACTCGCTCGCCTACCGCACGTACCGGACCGGCGCTCCCTACATGCGCGCGCTCTTCATGGACTTCCCCAACGATCCGAAGGTGGACACGCTCACGGACGAATTCATGTTCGGACCCGATTTCCTCGTCGCCCCGGTGACGCATCAGGGGCAAACTCACCGGCAGGTCTATCTACCCGCCGGGGCCGACTGGTACGACTACTGGACGAACGAGAAGTACCGCGGCGGCCGGACGATCGTGGCGAACGCGCCGATCGACATCATCCCGCTCTTCGTGCGTGCCGGCTCCATATTGCCCATCGGCGAGCCGGTGGAGGACATGGATCAGCCTCAGCGGCTGAAGGAGATTCGCGTCTACCCCGGCGCGAATGCGACCTTCGACCTCTATCGCGACGACGGCACTTACGATTACGAGAAGACCGGCGGGCGGGTCACCGTGCTGCGCTGGGACGACCGGGCGCGCCGGCTCACGCACACCGGCGCCACCGCGTGGTCAGTCCCCGACAGCGGTCTGATCAAAGTTATTCGCGCCTCCGACTGAGCGGACTATGGCGCAGTGTCGGCGGCGGGTGGCTCGGGGCCACCGGGCGGCGTCGCATGGTGCAACGGGTCCCCGAGCAGGCGGCGCACGGTCACATGAAAGACCGGGATCAGCAGGCATGGTCCGGACTCCCTGTTGGCGCTTCCTAGAGACTCACGGTCCGCACGCGGCCGCGCGCGCGGGCCGCGAGGGCGAGATAGTAGAGGATTCCGGCGGCGATCCAGCAGGCGCCGAGGAGCTTGGCCATGGGATCCATTCCGTAGAGCACGTAGGCGATCACGGCAAAGCCGGCGAGCGGAAACAGCAGGTGCCGCAGCCATGCGCCGCTGCGCTGGCGGATGAAGTGGTGCCAGGCGACGGCGAGGTGCAGGAGGGCGAAGCTGGTGAGCGCGCCGAAGTTCACCACGCGGCTGAGGTCATCGATGCGATGCGCGAAGAGCAGACCGACGAGCAGGGACACGGCTGCGACCAGCAGCGTGCTGACATGAGGGGTCTTGAAACGCGGATGCACCCTGGCGAGAACGGCCGGGAGCTTGCGGTCGCGCGCCATCGCGAAGAGCACGCGCGAAACCGCGGATTGGGCGGCCATCGCGTTCGCGATGCCGAAGGAGATCACCACGGCCAGGATTGCGGTCAGCTTGAGCGCGGGACCGCCGGCGCGGCCGGCGATGTCATAGAACGCGGTCGCCGCGGAATCGAGCCGCATGCCCCGGGCGAGGTCGGCGGCGATCCAGGTCTGCAGCAGGAAGAGCGCGCCGATCAGCAGCAGCGCTAGCAGCGTGGCGCGGGCGACGGCATTGCGCGCGCCCGCGCTTTCCTCCGCGAGCGTGGAGATGCCGTCGAAGCCGAGAAACGACAGCACCGCGATGGAGGTCGCGCCGGCCACGGTGGTGAGCGAGAAGTTGCGCGGATCGTAGAGCGGCGCGAGCGTCAGCCGCCCCGCTCCCGCCCCTCCATGGAGCGCGATCGCCCCGAACACCACGAACAGGGCGAGCGTCAGCAACTCCAGGGCGAGAAGAACCTTGTAGAGCCGCGCCGTCACCCGGATGCCGGCGAGATTGGCGGCGGCGTTGAACGACACGAATCCCACGAGCCATGCCCACGCGGGAACGGCCGGCAGGAGCGGCTGCAGGGCCGCCGCGGAGAAGAGATAGAGGAGGGCCGGTATCAGGATGTAATCGAGAAGGATGAGCCACCCGGCGAGAAAGCCCGCGAACTCGTGCAGACCGCGCTGGACGTAGGCGTACACCGAGCCCGCCAGGGGAAATGCCTGCGACATGGCGCCGTAGCTGAGCGCGGTGAAGAGCATTCCCGCCAGGCCGATCAGGTAGGCGAGGGCGACCATACCCTTGGCGTCCTGCCACACGAACCCGAAGACCGCGAACGGGGCGATCGGGACCATGAAGATCATCCCGTAGACGATCAGGTCGCCCAGCGTCAGCGCGCGATCGAGCTGATCCTCATAACCGAAAGGCTCGAGTGACATTTTTTTACGGTTTCCGAGGGCGGAGCGGGCGGCACCGGCGAGTCTAGGCAGCGGAACTGCCATGGTAAAGTGCGGCGACCTCACGAGGGATTCCTCATGGCGCACCGGCACACCATCCACGCACAGCATTTCGGCTGGGACAACAGTCTCGAGCCCGCCGTGCGCATCGCTCCGGGGGAGTCGCTCGAGTTCCAGGTGACGGACGCCTCGGGCGGCCAGATCTCGCCGGCCTCGACGGCCGCCGACATCGCCGGGCTGGATTTCGCCAAGGTCAATCCGGTCGCCGGTCCCGTGTACATCGACGGGGCGGAGCCGGGAGACATCCTCAAGGTGACCGTGCTGTCGTTCGCGCCGTCCGGCTGGGGCTGGACGGCGAACATTCCGGGCTTCGGGCTGCTGGCGGAGGAATTCAGCGAGCCGGCGCTGCATCTTTGGCGGTATGAGGCGAGCGGCCTCGCGCCGGCGGCCTTCGGCTCGCGGGCCAGAGTCCCTTTGAAGCCATTCGCGGGCACGATCGGCGTCGCTCCCGCGGAGCCCGGCTGTCACAGCGTCGTGCCGCCGCGCCGCGTCGGCGGCAACATGGACTTGCGCGACATCGCTCGCGGCACCGAGCTGCACCTGCCCGTGGAAGTTCCCGGCGCACTGTTCTCCGTCGGCGATACCCATGCTGCACAGGGTGACGGCGAGGTCTGCGGCACGGCGCTGGAAAGTCCCATGGACGTGGCGCTGCGGTTCGATCTCATCAAGCGCACTCCGCTCGCCTTTCCGCGACTGATCACCTCCGGGCCGGTGACGCGCCACCTCGATGAGCGCGGCTACCGCGTGAGCACCGGTATCGGTCCTGACCTGATGGAAGCCGCCCGCGCGGCGGTGCGCTCGACGATCGACTGGCTCACGCGCGCGCACGGCGTGCCTGCGATCGACGCCTACATGCTCTGCAGCGTCTGCGGTGATCTGCGTATCAGCGAGATCGTCGATATTCCCAACTGGACGGTGTCCTTCTACTTTCCGCGGATCGTGCTCGACTGAGCGCTCGGGCGCCCGCTCAGCCGGACTGGGCGCTGTCCTCGGTGATGAATCCCGCCGGCAGGATCAGCGTCGGCGAGTCGTCTTCCTCTTCCGCGAGCCCCGGCGGCAGCACGCCGACCTCGGCGCCGAGACACTGCAGCGCGTCCTCCGCCTCGACGGGCGCGCAGAAGAAATTCCCCTGGCCGAAGTGACAGCCCATCTTCTCGAGGGCGTCGGCGGTAGCCTGCGATTCGACCACCTCGGCGATCGGCGTCAGCCCGAGGCTGGCGGCGAGCTGCACCATGGCCGATGCGAGGCTCGCGCCGCCATGCGGCGAGGCGTCGGCGCCGACCCATGGCCGGTCGATCTTGACGTAGTCGAATGGAAAGAGCTGCAGATGATTGAGGGAGGAGTAGCCGGTGCCGAAGTCATCGAGCATCAGCTCCACGCCCGTTTGGCGCAGGCGCTCCAGGGTCTCGCGCGCGGCCACCACGTTGCTGATCAGCCCGCCTTCGGTGAGCTCGAATTTGAGGGACTGCGGCGGTATCGCGGTCTCATCGAGCTGACACGAGACGTACTCGCTCAGCTCCGGATCGCGCAGCGCCGCCGCCGACAGGTTGACGCTCAGATAGAAATCCGTTCCGGCCGGCAGGCGCCGCCGCCACTCGCTCGCGAGCGAGCACACCCGGTGAATCGTCCAGCGCGTGATCGGCACGATGATGCCGGTGTCCTCGGCGATCGACAGGAACCGCTCCGGCCCGAGCACCCCCTCGATCGGATGCTGCCAGCGCAGGAGCGCCTCCGCGCCCACCGCCCGGCGGCCGCGCAGCGCGACGATCGGCTGGAAGAGGAGTTTGAGCTCGCGGCGCTCGAGCGCCACGTAGAGGTCGGCCTCGAGGCTGACGAGACTCGCCGCATCCCCGCCCATCGACGGCGAGTAGCCGACACACGCGATCTCCTCCTGCCGCTTGGCCACTGACAGCGCGACTTCCGCTTCCCGCATGAGCTGCTCCGCGCGCTGCGGCCAGCTCTCGAGGCAACTCATGCCGATGCGGGCCGTGATCCCGAGCCGGTGCCGCCGCAGGTCGAACGGCTCCTGCAGCGCCGCCTGCAGCTCGCCCGCGAGCCGCTGCGCCGCATCGCCCGGACCCAGATCGCGCGCCAGCAGGGCGAACTGACCGCCGCCCCAGCGCGCCAACACGCACGAGCCCGCCACCGCTTTCTGAAAGCGGCGGCCGGCCTGGACCATCAGCTCATCGCCGGCCGTGTGGCCGAGCGTCTCGTTGATGAGCTGAAAGCGATCGATGGCGATCAGGAAGACGCCGATGCCGCGGCCGCGACGCGCCCGCAGCTCGCGCAGCGCGCGATCGAGCTGCTCCATGAAGTAATAGCGGTTCGGCAGGCCGGTGAAGGCATCGTGAAAGCGCGCGCGATCGACGCTCTCCTGCAGGCTCTCGCGCTGCTCGATCTCCCGCACCAGCCGCTGGTTGGCGGCGTGGAGCTGGCGGCGCGTGGCAGCGAGCGAGGCGCGCAGGCGCAGCGTTCGCTGAGTCACATCGTGTGCGGTGAAGGTGAGCAGCCAGGCGAGCAGCACGAGCAGCCCGATGTCGGTGGCGAGCGTGCGGGTCGGATACCAGCCACCGCGCGGGCGCACCTGGAAAGTCAGTACGCCGGGGGAGGCGTAGGCGAGCCCCGGAGGCGCGTGGATCACACTCGCCGCGGGGTCGCTCAGCGGGTTGATGCTCGAGGCGACGAACGACCGCGCATAGCCGTTGGCCGGATCGGTCTGCACGAGCGCGAAATCGTCATCGGTGCCCACCCTGCGCATGACTTGCGCCCGCGCCAGCAGGCGATCGAGATCGGCGTAGGCGACCGTCCACTTGCCCGCTGGCGCGGCGCCGTCGGTGGCGCCGGTCACCGGCGCGCGCGCCGCAATGAGCCACTGGCTGCCCTCGCGCAGCGGCCCGAGCAGCGCCGCGGCGGGCGCGTCGTGCGCCGGCTCGGTGGCCTGCCACTCGGTCACGATGGCCCTGGCGGCCGCGGCATCGGCCGGACCCGAGGTGGTGAGGCTGCCATCGCTTGCCCATTCGAACACCTTGAAATCGCGGCCGGCACCACGCGCGCCATCGGCGGCGCGCATCGCAAGCTCATCCAACTGCCGCTCGAGCGCGCGCGCGCTGCGTGCGGCGGCGCTCTGCGCGGCATTGCGAGCCTCCTCGGCGCGCTGTTGCACGCTCAGGACCACGAGCCGCGAGCCGGCGGCCGCGACCGTGACGAATACGAGGAGCGCCGGGAGCCAGCTGCGGCGGCGTCCGAGAATGTGGCCGAGCCTGAAGCTCACGAGCCCGCCCTCCCGATATGCAGCGTGCACACGAGGGTGACCGTGATGCGCTTCTGAGCGGCAACCTTCAGGTAGTCGCCCACGAGGGACCAGTCGACGCGTGCGAACGACTTCGACACGCCGAGATAACCTTCGCGCAACTGCGGTGCGGATCCGGTCAGTCCCGTATAGAGGTTGACGACCGGCGGCGCGACGTGACCCGTCGCAGCGCCGAGCTGCCAATTCACCGTATGGCCATAGTATGCGATGCGCGCCGTCTCGAGCTCGGTGCCGAGATTTCCGGAGACCGAGCGCGAGTAGGAGACGGTGGTCTGCAGATGCGGGGTCCAGAGAAAGCCGAGCGCGGCCTTGGGCAGTGCGCCGTGTGTCGTATCGATGTCGTACTGGTGAGCTTCGAGCTGCACCGTCAGCTTGCCGCCGAACGTACCGGCGACACCCGCGCCTGCCACCTGATAGTTGAAGTGATGCTGCTGTGGGGAGGTTCCGATATCGCCGCTGCCCAAGTGCGCATCGCCGGAGAACGTCCATTTTGCCATCGCATTGCCGGCGGTCGCGGAGCCTGAGAGCGAGCCGAACGCCCAATGCGCGTTCGCGAGCCGCTGGTATTCACCGCCGATCCCGAGCACGCCCGCGTCGAAATCGTGCAGCCACGTGAGGGAGCCGCCGCCGCCGCCGTTGGCTCCCGTCAGGGTCGAGCCGTTGGCGCTCAGGACCAACCTGTCGGTGGAGGGAGCGGCCGGCGCGGGAGGAGCGGCCGCGGGGGAGTCGACCGCGGCAGCGCCCCCGGGCGCGAGCCAGACCGCCCCGAGAGCGGCGAGCAGCGAGTAGCGCGCGAGTCTCATCGTGTCCTCGGGAGTGAGGCGCCCGGCAGGCGAGCGCCGAAGACGGGGCCATCCAGGGTCTCTGCCCGGGCGACCGGCAGGAATGCGATCACGCACAGCCGCTCGTCCTCGCCGGGGAGCGCGATGGAAGTGCTGGTCACTTGAAACACCCGCGGCAGGATGCGCACGTGCATCTTGCGCCGGCCGGTCAGTCCCGGCTCCCACCAGCGCGGCGGCGATTCGGGCTGCGCGAGCAGAGCCGCGGCATCGGCGCCGGCGCGCGCCGCAGAGAAGAGCGCGTGTGCCGGCCGGTTGAAGGCGAGCACCCGGTCCTGCGAGTCGAGGACCAGGATCGCCTGCTCCGCCGCATCGAGCGCCGCGCGAACCGCGAAGGTTTCCGTCAACTCCTCGATGAGGACCAGAGCCAGGCGCCGCCCCTTGTACGCGATGTGCTGGGCCCGAATCCGCGCCAGCGACAGCTCGGTGCCGCGATGCAGGACGACGTGCTGCGCCGCACCGTCCGTCCCGCTCACGAGCGCCTCGATGACCTCGGGATAAGAGAAATGAATCGCCTCGGGAAGCTTGCGGCCGACGGCGGGTGTGCCGTCGGCGACCAGCGCCGAGAGCTCGGCGCTCGCCGACACGACCTGGAGGGTGCGGGCGTCGACGAGTGCGGCCGGCACCGGCAACTCCTCGATGACACTCGCCCATAACTGCTGGCCGCGCTCGGCCTCCACGCGGGCTGCCGTCAGGTCCGCATGCATGCGGTCGAAGACGGTCCCGAGGTATTCGGCGGCAAACGCGCACGCCGCCATCAGGACCGCGAATCCCTCGAGCTGCACGAGGAAGTAGGCCGGCGGGGCATAGAATCCCGGGAACGGCTCGCTCGCCTGAATCGCGCCGCCGAAGAGGCGAGTGAGCGAGGACGCCCACGGCGTGAGGCCGCTCGCGTACCAGCGCAGCTCCGGCGACTCGCTGAGGGCGACGGCTGACACCGCGACGATGGCCAGGATCGCCATGGCGTAGGGCTGCCAGCGCGAGAGAAAGATCGCGCCGATGACCGGCAGCACGAATACCAGCAGAAACGCCGGATTGTGGACGCCGCCCGAGTAGTGCCAGATGAGCGCGACCAGCACGACGCCGATGGCGTGCAATACCGTAAGCGCGCGCTTGCGGCCGCGGTTGATGCCGGGCGCCGGCGCGGTGAGCACCGTGAAGCCGATGTGAATCGCCGCGATCGCCAGCAGGCCGAGGAGCGCCGCGCCGACGTGGATGTCGAGCGAGCTGACGAGCCAGGGCACCCCCGCGGCGAAGAGGATGGCGAAGATGGCGAGCAGCCACAGGTCATCGAGCAGGTGCACGCGCGGATCGGTCCAGGTGGGCAGCGGCAGCAGCTGAGTGCTGTCCAGGGACTTCATTCGCGCACCCCGGCGGCGGCGGTCCTCAGGGCCGGCCCGAAGGAGTTGTGGTCGAGGAACGGAGCGCTCGCGACCCGGCGGCCGTCGGGGCCCTCGAAGTCCTCCACCCGCAGCCCGAAAGCATGCGGTTGCAGCACGTGGTTGCGGCGCAGGATCGGAGCGTCGCCCACCACATCGATGCCGTCGTAGCGCGGCTCGATGATGGTGTTGTCCATCGCGGTGCTCGGATTGCGGGCATCGCCCAGCACGAACGCCATTCCGTAGGCGCAATCGTACACGCGGTTGTCGCGAACCAGCGTATCGGTCGAGCCGCGGATAATGATGCCGTACGCCGCGAGCCCATTGAGCTCATTCTGCTCGATGACGGCGGCATGCGCCCCCTCGGCGAGGATCCCCATGCCCGCGCCGCCGCTCACGCGATTGTCGCGAACCACGGCGCCGGCGCCCACCAGATCGATGGCGGCGGTCCGTGCGCCGCTGATCTCGTTCTGCTCGATGAGGATGTCGATGTTGCCCGTGACGATGCCCGTGTGATCGTCGTCGAACCGGTTCGCGCGCACGCTGACGCCGCCGGCGCTCGAGCCCGCTTCACCCCGCACGGCCCACACTCCCGCCTCCTGCTCGCCCGAGAACCGGTTGGCGGCGACCGTGGTGTCCGGGCTGGAGGCCGCAAACCGCACGCCGATCCGATCGTCGACGAAGCGGTTATTCTCCAGGAGGAGCTGCTGTGCGTTCTCGGCCACGTCGACTCCCACGGCACAGTCGGCGAGTGTCGCGCCCTGGACGCTGACATGGACCGCCCGCACCAGGATGCCGGCGCCGCGGCAGTTGCGGATCGCGAGGCCGTCCACGGAGACATTCGCCGCCGCGATGTCGAGCACCGGGCCGCCGCTCAGCCCGCGCGCATCGATCTCACTGCCTCCCGGCCGCACCACGATGCGCAGCCCGCGCGAGTTGACGATGGGCGGCAGGGCGGTTGCCAGCGAGATCTTCGGCACATCGAGCGAAATGCGCGCCGCTCCAGGCGCGGTCGCCGCCACGAACAGCGCTTCCCGGAGCGTGCCGGCGCCGCTATCGCCCCCGTTGGTGACGGTCAGCGTGACCGTGTTGGAAAGCGACGCCTGTCCCGCACGCCGCGCCTGGTATGACCAGCCGGCGAAGATGAGCGCACCGACGCCGGCGAATACGGCCATGGAAAGCATCGAACGGCGACTCAGGGGCACGCGCTCAACCTCCCGGGTCACGCTGCAGGACGAACACGACGTGCCAGGAGCGCTCGGTGAGCAGGCGCCCACAAAAGGCGTCGAGCGGTGCCGACAGAGCTGTCACGAGTGCGAGCGCGGTGACGCGCAGAGCAGCCGGCAGGCGCGGCAGATGTGGCAGCAGCCACGTCTTGAACGGCGCGGGATCTACGCCGGAGATCGCCTGCAGCCGCAAGCCGCACTCACGAAAGAGCTCGAGGTAAAACGTGCGTTGCCGTGCGGTGAAGACCGCCGAGTTGCAACGGCTCACCGCGCGGGCGGGCGCCGCCTCCAGAAGGACGAGCCGGCCTTCAGGCGCGAGGTGCAGCGCCATGCGCCGCAGCGCGGATCGCAATGCGCCGGGGTCGAGCACGTGCTGCAGCATCGTCACGCAGAGAATGATGTCGAAAGTTCCGCCGACCTCGAGGGCTGCGCAGTCCTGCACGATGAAGCGGCACCGGCTCCCCAGCCCGACGGCAGCCGTCCTGCGCTGCGCCTGCGCGATCATCGTCGGGCTGAGATCGACGCCCGTGACGCGGGCGCCCCGCGACGCCAGCAATCGGCTCCAACGGCCGACTCCGCAGCCTATATCGAGCACCCGCATGCCGGACCTGACTCGCAGCCAGGGCTCGAGGGCACGCCACTGACAGAAATGGATCAGCCGGTTGTAGAAGCGCGGCATGCCGTACGAGCACACGGCGGCGAGCCCATCCCCGTCCACGGCAAAGCGCCGGGCCCGCTCCTCCCAGTACTGCGCCGCCGTCACCGCAGCCTCCTCGTGGCGAACGAGTGTCCGGGCAGGAGCTCCGCTGGCTCCGCCGGCGCCGGCTCGTAATGATCGCGATAGAGCCGCCGGCCGATGAGCTTGAGGGCGATCCAGTTCGCATACCCCACGGTCATGGGCGCGATATGGACCAGGGCGTAGAAGAGATAGAGCGGCACGATCGGCGCGGCATACGCGCGCTCGCTCTTCGGCACCACGGTGAAGAGCGCGACGACTCCGAGGACCAGATAGCTGCCGACCGCCGCCATGAAATACGCCGGGTTGGTCCAGCCATGGACGTTCGGCTGCCAGTGCGCGAAGAAGAGGTTGTCGACGCCGCTCACGAAACTGCCGAGCAGGAGCAGGGCGCTCACGGCCTTCAGGACGTGCAGGCAGATCGTCAGCCCGCCGACATAGACGAGGTAGTGGTACAGGGCGAACGGAGTGCGCCTCGCGATGCGCCAGACCGCGCCGATGCGCTCGATGTATACCTTGAGGAGCCCGTGGTACCAGCCGACCCGCTGCGAGAACCAGCGCGTGAAGGCGCCGGGACCCTCGGTGCCGACGACCAGCCGGCCGTCGTAGTAGATCCGCTCGCCGCGGTCGAGGAGGATGATCGCGTTCTCGAAATCCTCCGCATACACGGAGAGCGAGTGCGCCTTCAGGGCCTGCGCCAGGGCATCGCGGCGGTAGAGCGACACGCCGGAGGTGATGCTGTAGTCGGCCAGGCTCTGCCGGCCCGCCCGAAACGCCAGCGCGTACTCGAACGACTGGAAGCGAGCGAGAAAGCCGTCGGGCTCGATCATGACGCGCGGGCAGGCTGCCGCAGCTCCCGATTGTTGGAACTCGCTGATGAACTGCTCGAGGCCGATCTCGCTGCCGACTCCGGGCTGCAGGATGCGGATGTCAGGATCCACGACCAGCACGGTCTCGATGAACTCCGGCAGCGTGTCGAGCAGGCGCCGCAGCGCCGCGGGCTTGCGCCGATTGACGCCGTCATCGAAGCAACGCCAGCCGGCCTGACGCAATCGCAACAGCGTGTGATCGGTGGAGCCGTCGCTGATGAGCCACATGTGCTCCCGGTAGGGTGCGTAGGCGGCGACGAAGGCCTCGATCCGATCCTCGAGATTGAACACCGAGGCGATGATGGCGTAGGGCTCGAGGGGCACGATCGGCTGCGCCCCCGCGGGCAGGGCGGTGGTGAGGTCGATCGAGATCTCGCGCTCGCGGCCGGTGCCGCGCGCGGTCGCGGTGTGGCGCCGCTTCATGTAGAGCCGCAGCGCGAAATCGAGCGCATCGGTGTAGACGATCAGGTTGGCGAGCGCATACACGAGCATGGAGAAGCTCGCGGCCTCGGCGTTCGCGGCGGCGAGGGCGATCCACGCGCCGAGCAGTCCGCAGACGGCGAGCGGCGCGGCGAGGCTCACGAAGCGGCGGGTCGTCATGCGCCGGCGACGACGGCCCGCGGACCGGTCGCCTCCTGTTGCAGCCTGGACAGCCGCGGCAGGCGCGCGTCGAGCTGCGCTTCGACTTCGCGCGCATCCGCCACGGAAATTCCGTACTCGCCGAGCACGGCGAGGGAGCTCAGGATCCAGACGAGCGAGCGGACCCGCGACGGCAGATGCGCGCTACCCTGCTCCAGGGCGGCGATCCTCTTCTCGAAGTCGCTCTCGATCCGCAGCACCGCCTCGCGCACCGATGGATCCACCGGCAGGATCTTCGCCGGCTGATCCCACTCGACATCCGTTCCGGCGACGCGCCTGCGCGCGTGGATCGTATGAGCCGCGAGGGACGCGTCGCGCGCGAACGCCGCGCCCGAGAATGGAATGACGTACGGATACATCCCGATCTCGCAGCCGCGCAGCAACCACCGGTACGCCTCGCGCAGCGTCTCGGCGAGATCCTGCAGGCCGGCCCGCGGCGAGCTCAGGATGAGATCGAGGAAGGGAGTGATCCCGAGCTCGAGGGCCGCGCTCAACATCGGCTCGATGTGGCGGTGGATGGCGGCCTTGTTGAATTCGGCCAGGATGCGCGGCGAGAAGCTCTCGATGCCGAAGCCGAGGACGCGAAAGCCCGCATCGCGCATGGCTGCCAGTCGCTCCGAGCTCATCGCATCGATGCGGTTGGTACTGATGAATTGCAGCTCGGGAGGGAGCGTGCCGCGGGCCTTGGCCGCGACGATCCCCTGGCAGAGCGGCAGCAGGCGGCGGTCCTGCGTGAAGGCGAAGATGTCGTCCTGGAAGATGATGGTGCGCACGCCGGGATGGGCGGCGACGATGCGCCCGATCATCGTGAGGCACTCATCCGCCTCCAGGCGCGCCACGGCGGCGACATGGCCCTGAGCCTCGTGCAGGAAGTTGGTCGCGGAGCAGAAGCTGCAGCCCATCGGACAGTAGTTGAGGGTGATCAGCCGCACGGAGCGGATCTCGGCCAGGCGCGCTTCGCGCGCCGCCTTGGTCGGCAACCGGCCCACGCGGTATGCCTGCTCGAGGCGGCTCCAGTAGGCCGGGTAGGGCATGCGTGCGTACGGCGTGCTGAAGATCGCCGCGCGCAGCTCCTCGCGGCTGAGCGCCCGCTGGGTGCGTTTGACGATCTCACCGCCCACCCGGGCCGCGGTACCGGGGAGCGCGTCGAGCGGCTCACCGCATCGCAGCCGCCGCACGATCTCGGTCAGCGGCCGCTCGCCTTCACCGAGCACCGCGAGATCGAACGGCCCGAGCCCGAACATCAGCTCCGGCCTGAAGGTCGCCTCCATGCCGCCGGCGATCAGCAGCGCATCGGGCGCCAGGCGGCGCGCGATGTAGGCGAGCTCCAGGTCGAACCTCAGCGTCATGCCCGTGGTCGACACGCCGATCACGTCCCACGACGAGCTCCGCAGCTCGCGCTCGAGCGCGCGTTGCGGCGACATCGGGCAGCAGTTCGGATCGAATACTTCGACGGCCGCGCCGGCGGATTGCAGCACCCCGGCGAGGCGCCAGACGCCGAGCGGCGGGGCGAGGAACGTGTACTCTCCGCAGTGCGGGTCGTAGGGCCCGATCAACAGGACCCTGGGTGACTCACTGGCCCGTGTCCTCAAATCGTTCATGGATGGCGAGGACCCCTCCCGAAGCCGCTGTGGGTGCGGCCGGGGCACTGGCCGCACCTCGGGCGCGGTCCGCATCCAGCAAGGGTTGTGCCCGAGTCGGAAGCCCGCAGCTCAGGCGCTGGCGATGCGCGCCACCGAGGCGCGCCACATACGAATATACTGACACCTCCATCCTGGGAGATGCGACATGCTCTTTCCGACGACCCTAGTAGGCAGCTATCCGCAGCCTGATTGGCTGATCGACCGGGAGAAACTGGCTGGGCGCTTCCCGCCGCGGGTCCGGATGCGCGAGCTATGGCGCATTCCGGAGCCGTTTCTTGCGCAGGCGCAGGAGGATGCGACGGTGCTTGCGATCAAGGCGCAGGAGGATGCCGGCCTCGACATCGTGACCGACGGCGAGATCCGCCGGGAGAGCTACTCCAACCGCTTCGCCACGGCGCTCTCGGGCGTCGATCTCGACAACCCCGGTACGGCTCTCGACAGGTCCGGACATCCCAACCCGGTGCCGCGTGTCGTCGGGAAGGTTCGCCGCCTGCGGCCCGTGCAGGTCTCGGACCTGAATTTCCTCAAGCGTCATACCCGCCGGACCATCAAGATCACGGTGCCGGGTCCGTTCACCATGAGCCAGCAGGCGCAGAACGACTTCTATCCGAGCGAGGCCGAGCTGGCGCTCGATTATGCCGCCGCGGTGAACGAGGAGATTCGCGACCTCTTTGCCGCCGGTGCCGACATCGTGCAGCTCGATGAGCCCTACATGCAGGCCCGTCCGGAGAAGGCCCGCGAGTTCGGACTGCAGGCCCTCAACCGGGCATTGGAAGGGGTGACCGGGCGTACCGCCGTGCACATCTGTTTCGGCTACGCGGCGATCATCCACCAGCGTCCCTCCGGGTACTCGTTCCTGCCGGAGCTGGCCGCCTGCCCATGCCGGCAGATCTCGGTCGAGACCGCCCAGTCCCATCTCGACTGCGAGGTGCTGGCGGGGCTCGGCGGCAAGCAGATCATGGTGGGCGCCATCGACCTGTCGGACATGGCCGTGGAGTCGCCGGAAACGGTGGCGGCGAGAGTCCGGCGCGCTCTGAAACACGTGAGCCCGGAGAACGTGATCATCGCCCCGGACTGCGGCATGAAGTACCTGCCGCGCGAGGTCGCCTTCGGGAAGATGCGGGCGATGGTCGAGGCGGCGCGGATCCTCAGAGACGAATTCGCCCGTTGACCCGCCGGGGTTTCAGGCCTCGCGCAGATGCTCGGCGTAACGCCGCAGGTGATAGACGCGGTGCACGTGGTGCGCGCCCGTCCAGCCGCCGAAAGCCGCCATGATGAGTGACACCACGGCGCTGCCGAATGCGGTCCACATCACCGCCGCCAGATAGTGGGAGGCCTGGGTTGGATCGATGGACGCGCCGCCGGCCGTGCCACCGGTCCCGACTGCCGTGGTCATGAAGGCCGCATGCGTCAGGCCGCTGGCGATCAGCAACCCGGTTGCCGCCATCGAAAGGCCCCATACCGCCAATCCCCGTACCACGCCCATTTCAGTGTCATTGCGGCCGTCGAACCAACTCGCGAACATGCCGCCGGTCCAGAGAGAGGCGGCCCACGTCAGGATCACCCAAACGATGACGCCGGCCGACACGCCGTGCGCGACTGCGGCTGCGTTGTGGGGATCGAACGCGGAGAAGCCGACGGCCATTCCAAACGCGTACAACAACAGGGCCGTACCCGTGGCGACGAACCATCCGGCGAATATCGCGCCCCAATGGATGACCGGATGCTCGCGGGCGGCTGTCTGCGGGCGTTGATCGGCGATGACGGTTGCCATGAAGTTGCCCTCGAGACTCGGGTCAGGAGCATCCGCGAAGCAGCGCGACGATGATCAGGATCGGGAGCGGAACCCCGAGGAGCCAGGCGAGGACGTAACCGAGCGCGCCTCGCTGCTTTGCGGGACCGGCCTCATCGCCGGGGCTGCGTTTGAGCTGTGTCATGGTGGCTACTTCTTCTTGCGGCTGCTCTTGCGGGCCGGGACTTTCGCGCCCGCGCGGCGCGCCTCGGAAAGGCCGATGGCGATCGCCTGCTTGCGACTCTTCACCTTGCGCCCGGAGCGGCCGCTGCGCAGCGTGCCGGCCTTGCGCTCGTGCATCGCGCGCCTGACTTTGCTTTGGGCCTTCTTCCCATACCGTGCCATGAGAATTGCTCCGGCTCCGAGTGCGCCCTGAGCAGCAGGAAGCGGGCCCGGATGCCCGATCGCACCCCGCCGATTCCTCCGCCACGGTGACGATTAGGATTATAGTATGCGGATGCGTTACATATTCGCGCCGCCGCCGCATCCGGCCGTGCGGATCGTCGGGTCGACCGGCTGGTTTCCGGTGCACCGTATCTACTGTGTTGCGCGCAATTACGCCGAGCACGCGCAGGAGATGGGCGCCTCCGGGCGCGAGCCGCCTTTCTTCTTCATGAAGCCGGCCGATGCCGTTCTCTCCGTGGGGGAGGGTGAGACCGGGGTGATGCGCTATCCGCCCCTTACCCGGGAGCTGCACCACGAAGTCGAGCTGGTGGTGGCTCTGCGGGAAGGCGGCTCGGACCTCTCCCCGGCCGAGGCCGAGAAGTGCATCTACGGCTATGCCATGGGTCTCGACATGACGCGCCGCGACCTGCAGAGCGAGGCGAAGAAGCTCGGCCGGCCCTGGTGCATCGGCAAGGCCTTCGATCGCTCGGCGCCAGTGGGCGGCATCACGCCCGCGGCCTGGATCGAGGACATCTCGAAGGTCGAGATCACCCTGGACCTCAACGGCGTGCGCCGCCAACAGGGCAGGGTGGCCGATCTCATCTGGAAGATCCCGGAGATCATCGCCCAGCTCTCGAGCGCGTGGGACCTCAAGCCGGGCGACCTGATCTTCACCGGTACGCCCGCGGGTGTCGGTCCGGTGGGATTCTCCGACCTGTTGACGGCCAACGGCACCGATCTCGCGGAGCTGCGCGTGCGCGTGATGCGCGCCTGAGCCCCTGAGCGATGAACCTCGAGGAATTCCGCCGCTTCGGGCACGAGGTCGTCGACTGGATCGCGGATTACCGGGAGCGGACCGCGCGGGGCGAGTTTCCCGTGATGTCGCGCGTGACCCCCGGGCAGACCCGAGCCGGTTTGCCCGCGGCGCCTCCCGCGCAGCCGCAGTCCTTCGATACCGTCCTCGAGGATCTGACGCGTGTCATTCTGCCGGGCTGCACCCACTGGCAGGATCCGCGGTTCTTCGCCTATTTTCCTTCCAACAGCTCGCTCGCCGCCGTCCTCGGGGACTTCCTCAGCACCGGGCTGGCGCAGCTCGGCCTCAACTGGCAGGCGAGCCCCGCACTCACCGAGCTCGAGGAGCTGACCACCGACTGGCTGCGGCAGATGTTGGGACTCTGCGAGGCCTGGAGCGGGGTCATTCAGGACACGGCGTCGACCGCCACTCTGGTGGCGCTGATCTGTGCGCGCGAGCGTGCCACCGACTACGGCGCCGCCCGCGGCGGCCTGCAGGCGAGCGAGCGTCCGCTCGTCATATACGTCTCGAGCCAGAGCCACAGCTCCGTGGAGAAGGCAGCGCTGCTCGCTGGCTTCGGGCGCGAGAACGTGCGGGTCGTGGCCGTCGACGATCAATACGGCATGCGTGCCGATGAATTGCGGCGCGCAGTTGAGGCGGATGAGGCCGCGGGACGATTGCCATGCGCTGTCGTTGCGACGATCGGCTCGACTGCCACCACCGCCGTCGATCCCTTGGAGGAGATCGCGGGCGTGGCGCGCGGGCACGGTCTCTGGTTGCACGTCGATGCGGCCATGGCGGGCTGCGCCATGATCCTCCCGGAGTGCCGGCCCCTCTGGCGGGGCATCGATGCGGCCGACTCGCTGGTGCTGAATCCGCACAAGTGGCTCGGCGCCTCTTTCGACTGCTCCGCCTACTTCGTGCGCGACCCACAACACCTGGTGCGCGTCATGTCGAGCAACCCCAGCTACCTGCGGACCGCCGCGGACGCCAATGTCAGGAATTTCCGCGATTGGGGAATTCCACTCGGCCGGCGCTTCCGGGCGCTG
Source organism: Steroidobacteraceae bacterium (assembly GCA_035552895.1). GTDB lineage: Bacteria > Pseudomonadota > Gammaproteobacteria > Steroidobacterales > Steroidobacteraceae > 13-2-20CM-66-19. Next base: position 74,884 of record DATNEU010000056.1, on the reverse strand, counting down.
AAGCTCTGGCTGCTCATCCGCGAGCAGGGTGTGCGGGGCCTGCAGGAGCGCCTGCGCCGCGATCTCGGGCACGCCCGCTGGCTCGCCGCCGAGGTCGATGCCGCGCCAGGCTGGCAACGGCTCGCGCCGGTGCCATTTCAGACGGTGTGCGTGCGCCACGTGCCGGCGGGATTACAGGGTGAGGCTCTCGATGCGCATACACTCGGCTGGGCGCGGCGTATCAACGAGTCAGGTCGCGCCTACCTGACGCCGGCGGTGCTCGGCGACCGTTGGATGGTGCGGGTGTCCTTCGGGGTCGAGGCTACGGAGCACGAGCACGTCGCGGCGCTCTGGCGCCAGATGCGCGATGAGGCGCAGCGCGGCGGCTGAGATCAGCTCCCGCGGATCAGCTCTCCCGCAGTGTCTGCGCCAGCCGGGGCGATCCAACCGAGCTTGCGTGCCCGCTTGGCCGGCCGCCGGTGCCCGGACGGGTTTTTGCCTCGAGCCGCGGCACGGTTTAGTCTCGGATACCGATCCTGCGCAGTGCCAAGGCCCATCATGTCCCGTTTCCAGGCGATACGCGTGCACCAGGACTTGAAGGCCCGCTGCTCGCGCCTCGATTCCCTCGGTCTCGATGAGCTCACGCCCGGCGAGGTGCTCGTCCGGGTTGCCTACTCCTCTCTCAACTACAAGGACGCGCTCGCGGTGACCGGCAAAGGCTCCATCGCGCGCGGATACCCGCGCACGGCCGGCATAGACCTGTCAGGCGTCGTCGAGAGCAGCACCGACCCCGACTATCGGCCGGGGGACCGGGTGCTGGCCACCGGGGCCGGCCTCGGGGAGTCGCTGGACGGAGGGCTCGCGGAGCTCGCCCGGCTGCCCGGGGCGGCGCTGGTGCCGTTGCCGGAGGGGCTGACCCTGCTCGAGGCCATGGCGCTCGGCACCGCGGGCTTCACCGCTGCGCTCGCCCTGCATCGCCTCCTCGAGAATCACCAGACGCCCGAGCGCGGCCCGATCGCGGTCACCGGCGCGACCGGCGGGGTCGGCGGGATCGCGCTCGGCCTCCTCCGGCGCGCGGGCTTCACCACCACCGCCATCACCGGCAAGCCGGATTGCGCCGCGTACCTGCGCGATCTCGGCGCGGACGAGGTGGTGGCGCGAGGCTCGCTCGCGACCTCCGGCAGGCCGCTCGAGACGGCAGTCTGGGGCGGGGCCATCGACAATCTGGGTGGCGAGACGCTCGCCTACCTGACACGCACGGTGAAGCCGTGGGGCAACATCGCCTGCATCGGGCTCGCGCAATCGCCTGTGCTCAACACCACGGTCATGCCCCTCATCCTGCGTGGGGTCAGTCTCCTCGGCATTCATTCCGTCGAGGTGCCGCGCCCGTGGCGGCTCGCCATCTGGCAAAAGCTGGCGGGCGAATGGAAGCCGCACGACCTGGGCCTCATCGTGCGGGCCGTCATCGGTTTGCACGAGGTGCCGCAGGCCTGCGAGTCCCTGATGGCGGGCGAGGCGCGCGGGCGCTACGTCGTCCGCATCGGAGGGCAACCCTGAGCAAAGCCCCAGGGCCGGGCTCGACAGGTACCGTACAATAGAGCCGCCACGGCAGGGGCGGGTGCTGGAAGGGGGCGGTCGGTTGCGCAACGCGTTGGAGGTCGAAGGCCTGGCGGTCCGGCTGGGAGGCGCCGATGTCCTGCGGGACGTCAGCTTCAGCCTGCCGCAGGCGAGCTGCCTCGCCATCATTGGGCCGAACGGCTCCGGCAAGACGGTGCTGCTGCGGGCGCTGATCGGCGCGCTGCCCCATAGCGGCCGGATCGCCTGGGCGGCGGATACCGTGTTCGGCTACGTTCCGCAGAAGCTCGACATCGAGCGCGACCTGCCGCTCAACGGTCGTGACTTCCTGCGCGCCCGCGCGGCGCTCGCCGGCAGCTCCGGGGCGATGCAGTCCGAGGCGCTGCGCTCGGTGGGGCTCGCCGAGGAGGTGTTGTCGACGCCCATCGGCAGCATGTCCGGAGGGCAATTCCAACGCCTGCTCATCGCGTTCGCGCTCCTGGGCCGTCCCAACGTGCTGCTGCTCGATGAGCCGGCGGCCGGTATCGATGCTCCAGGGCAGGCGCAGCTCAACGAGGTCATCCATCGGCTGCAGGATGCGCGGGCGATGACGGTGATCCTCGTCTCGCACGACCTGAGCGTCGTCTATCAATACGCCGACCACGTTCTGTGCCTGGGGCGTCATGGCTCCTGCTTCGGACCGCCGCGCTCGGCGTTGACTCCCGAGATGCTCTACCAGGTCTATGGCCAGCCGCTGAGATTTCATGTCCATGATCACTCATCACCTGGCTCCTGACCTGGCTGCGCAGCTCGGCTCGCTCGCGCTCTCGGCGCTCATGGCGGTGGCCGCCGGGCTGATCGGCAGCTTCGCGGTCATGCGCCGCATGGTGCTCGCCGCCGACCCCATGTCGCACATTGCCCTGCCGGGCATCGGGATCGCGCTCATACTGCGCCTGAATCCGCTCTGGGGCGCGCTCGCGCTGCTGCTCCTCGGCGCCGTCCTCATCTGGGCCGTCGAGCGGCGCATGCGCATCGCCACCGAGGCGGTGATCGGAGTCACCTTCGCGGTGGCGCTCGCGGTCGGCAGCATCATCACCTCGGGCGAGGAGTTGATCGATGCCCTGCTCGGCGCGCCGGGCATGCTGACACCATGGGAAGTCGTGTTTGGCGTCGTCGGCTCGCTCATCGTGATCGTCTTCGTGCTGCGCGAGCGCAACGCGCTCGTGGTGCGCCTGGTATCGCCGGAAATCGCGCTGACCTCCGCAGTCAACGTGGCGCGGCTGGACCTTTATTTCCTGCTCGCCTTCGCGCTCACCATCGGCCTCGGCCTGCGTTTCCTCGGCGTGTTGCTCATGGGCTCGCTCATCATCATTCCGGCGGCCATCGCCAGGCGATTCGCGCGCAGTCTCTCGACGATGCTCACCATCTCCGTCGTGGTCGCGGTCGCCTGCACGGCCGCGGGGACTTATGTCGCATCGCTCGCGGGCCGCCCGAGCGGTCCGTTCATCGTCATGGTCGCGGGCGGACTCTTCTTCCTCTCACTCCTCAGGCGCCGCGAAGCCTGAGCTTGGCGGGCTGTTGGCATACCCCGTGCATGTTGGGCCGCTACGTTTGCGGCTCACAACAGGGGATCATGTCATGACATGGCTGGATTCGGGGATTCGCGTCATCCTTCTGGCGCAGGGGACCGCCGCGCGGTGGTTGCGGGATGAGATTCTCGCGCTCAAAGTTCGGGTTCGACTCACTGACGGGTGCATCGAAGAGCTGGCGCGAGAGGCGGATCATGCTGCACGCCGCGTCGTCGCAGCGCGGCACGGGTGCCAGGCGTCCGGCGAGGAGGCCTCTTACGCGGAGTTGCTGCGCCGGCAGGTCATCGTGCAGGCCAACTGGGTGCGCCGCTGGACCACTACGGACGAGAAAGTGCCCGCCGATGATCCCGTTGCGCAGGCGTTTGTAAGAATTGCGCGCAAATATGCGCTGCCTCGCCCCTGGAAGCTCTCCGAGCCGGTGGCGGTGGAAGTCGCGCGACTGAGTCCGACCTGGGCTTGGGCCGCCGGCGCCGGTCACTGACTCGCGCGCCAGGCCGCCACGAGGGCGAGCGCGCGGCGATGCACCTCGCCCGCGGGATGGCCGGCGCGATAGAGATCGCCGCCGACACCGAGACCCGCACAACCGGCCTGGCGCCACGGCCCCAGGTTGGCTGCGCCCACCCCGCCTACGGCGAATACCGCGACGCCACCCGGGAGCACGTCACGCAGGGCTTTGAGGTGCGCTGGGCCGTAGCTCGCCGCCGGAAACAGCTTGAGCATCCCGGCGCCAGCGTTGAGCGCCGCGAACGCCTCGGTCGCCGTCGCAAATCCCGGCATCACGCTCATCCCGAGCTTCACCGCGCGCTCGATGACGGCGGGTACGGTGTTGGGTGTCACGATGAGGCGTCCGCCGGCGGCGTGCACGGCATCGACGTCCGCGGGGCTGAGCACGGTACCGGCGCCGCAGAGGCAGCGATCGCCGAACTTCGCCGCGAGACGCGAGAGGCTCTCGAGCGGCGCGGGTGAGTTGAGCGGCACCTCGATGGCACCGATGCCGGCTTCGTGGAGGGCCGCGGCGACATCGAGCACTTCCTCCGGACGAATGCCGCGCAGGATGGCGACCAGTGGCAGGATGCCGTCGGGCCACGTTTGGGATGTTGGGCTCATCACTGCCATAGAGCGCGAAGTCCCGCCAGCGCGCATTGCTCGCCGTCGAGACAGGACGCTGCAAAACCTTCGCGACCCAACGCCTTCGCATAACGCGCGTTGAGCGCGCCATCCCCGATGAGCACCGCTTCCTCGCGGGCGCCAAAGAGTGGGATGGCTCCGTGCACGTCCGCGCCGATCATCAGGCCAGAGAGGTAGGACAGCGCCCAATCATGGGAGCTCCCGTCGATGAGCTGTCGGGCGCGGACCGTGAAGAGCGCGTGCAAGAGGCTGGCCTTCCCCTGGGCGGCCGCCGCCTCGAGGCCGCGCTCGAACCCGTCATCATCACCGGCGGCAGCCGGTGCGCCGCTCTGCCGGGCCTGGCTGGTGGCGCTGGACGCCCGCATCAACGTGCTCCTCTCCCGCAGCAGCGCGAAGAGCTCGCCTGTCAGCGCCGTCAGGAAGTCGCGCACCTGTCCGTCCTCGAGCCACACCCATTTGGTATGGGTGCCGGGCAGGCAGAGGAGATGGCGGCCCGCGCCGAGGGCCGGGTGCAGCGCCAGAGCGCCGGCGATCTGCGTCTCCTCGCCCCGCATGACATCCGGACTGCCGAGGCGTCCCCGGCACGAGAGCCCCGGGGCGATGGCGACGGATGCCCCGTCCGCCTCGAACCGTAGCGCTGCCTCGCGCAACCTCCGCAAGTCCACGGGGCAGGGCAGGTACGGGGTCTCCCGCCACCCGTTGCGGGAGCCCGCCATGCCGCAGAGGACGAGCGGCAGCGGACCGTGGGTCTCCCGCCAGGCGGCGATCAGCGGGCGCAGCGCGTCGCCGGCCGGCTCGCGCAGTGCGCCGATGCCCGGCCCCTGGCGCGTGTCGAGAACACGCTCGCCCAGACAAAGAGAGAGCCGCAGCCGGGAGGTGCCCCAGTCGCCGGCGATGTAGCGTTCAAGGTTCATTGAGTTTCGATATGGTACCGTGGCGCCCGCATGCCACAAACGGATATTCCCGCCGCGGCGCCCGGCAACGTCCCCGCGGCCCCCCGTCACGAGAAGCTGAACACCCGAGCGGCCGGTGTCGTCGCCCTGGCGGTGCTCGGCAGCCGCATTCTGGGCCTGGTACGGGATCAGGTGTTCGGCTCGCTCTTCGGTGCCGGCGAGTTCATGGATGCCTTCGTCATGGCTTTCCGCATCCCGAACCTGCTGCGGGACCTTTTTGCGGAAGGCGCGCTGTCGATGGCCTTCATCACGGTGTTCACCAAGACCACGGCACTCGAGGGCGACCGGGCGGCATGGGACCTGGCGAACAAGGTGGCGACCGCGGCGGCCGTGATCGTCAGCGCGCTCACCATCATCGGCATTCTCTGCGCGCCGTGGATCGTGGCGCTGATCGCCGGCGGGTTCCCGCCCGCCAAGGCGGCGTTGACCGTGACGCTCACGCGGATCATGTTCCCGTTCATCCTGCTCGTCTCGCTGGCGGCGCTGGTGATGGGGATGCTGAATGCGAGGAACGTCTTCGGCATCCCCGCGACCGCCTCGAGCTTCTTCAACCTGGGCTCCATCATCGCCGGCGCCGGCATCGGCTGGCTCATCGATCCGCATTTCGGACCGCACGCGATTCTCGGGCTCGCGATCGGAACACTCGTCGGCGGCGCCATGCAGCTCGGGGTGCAGCTTCCTTCGCTCAAGCGCCTGGGATATCGCTTCAGGCCCGACTTTCGCTGGCGCGACCCGGGAGTCAGGGCGATTCTGCGGCTGATGGGTCCGTCGGTGATCGCCGCGAGCTCCACCCAGGTGAACGTGCTCGTCAACTCGGTGTTCGCCTCCCATCTCGGCAACGGTCCCGTCACCTGGTTGCAATACGCTTTTCGCCTCATGCAGCTGCCGCTGGGGATCTTCGGCGTCGCGCTCGGCACGGTTTCGCTGCCGCTGCTCGCGCGCATGGCCGCGGGTGGCAACATCGTGGGATTTCGCACCGAGCTCGCCCGGGGGATGCGGCTCGCGTTTCTGCTCACCATTCCGGCCAGCATCGGGCTCATCCTCCTCGCCGGGCCGATCATGTCGGTGCTCTTCCAGCATGGGCGCTTCAACGCCTACGACGCGCTGGAGGCGGCCGCGGCGCTACGGTTCTATGCCATCGGCCTCTGCGGCTATGCCGCTCTCAAGGTGCTCGTCAACGCCTTCTATGCCATCGACCGGCGCAAGACGCCGATGTTCGTGAGCTTCGGCGCGGTCGGCCTCAATCTCTTCCTGAACTGGCTCTTCACCGTGCGGCTGGGATGGGGACACCAGGGACTCGCGTTCTCGACCGCGTGCATCGCGACGACCAATTTCATCGTTCTCTATGCGCTGATGCACCGACACCTGGGGCGCCTGGAGTCACGGGCCATGCTGACGCTTCTCCTGCGCCTCTCCGTGGCGTGCGTGGCGCTGGCCGGCATCTGCTGGGCGGGCGAGCACTGGCTGCTCGCCGACTGGGCACTGGAGCGGTTCTGGCCGAAGGCGGGCTCGCTTACTGCTGTCATCGCGGCGGCGGCCGGCGCGTTCCTGGTCTGTGCCACCGCGCTTCGCATCCGCGAGATGCAGGACATCGTGCTCGCGGTGCAGCGCAAGCTGCGCCGCGCCTAGGAATGTTTCAGGAGGTGTTGAATGAGACGATATCTCTACCCGGTGGGAGCCCTGGTGTTGCTCGCGGCCTGGACACAGGCGCCGGCGCAGAGCTATTACGAGCGCTACTATGGCCCGCAGGAGCACGTTCACTGGCACATCGATACCGGCTACGTCGGGACGACCGGTCAGATCTCCAGCGCGCTCGACGGGGGCTGGACCATCGGCGGGGGCCTGTCCTGGCAGCCGGATTTCAGCTCGCCGCTCGCCCTGCGGGCGGACCTCAATTACAGTCGCTTCGATGCCACCCGCCGGCTCATCGCGACCAACGCGGCCGTCGACCAGACCGAGATCAACGACGGATTTGGCGAGATCGTCGATCTGGACGTGGATGGGGAGTACAAGATGCCGCTCAGCTCCTACATCACAGGCTTTGCGGTGGCCGGCGTCGGCGTCGCGCACCGGCGCATCGCCCTTACCCAGACGGTTGCGTTCGGGGATTACTTCTGTGATTCGTGGTTCGGATACTGCGATTACGACGTCGTGCCGGGCCAGGTCGTGGTGGCCAGCGACAATACGACCCGGCTCACCTGGAACGCGGGGGTAGGGCTCGACTTTGCCCTGCGAAACGGGGAGAGCTTCTTCGTCGAGGCCCGCTTCACCCGGATGCAGACCCCGCAGCCGACCGACTTCGTGCCGATCCGGATCGGCTTGCGATTTTGAGTCTAAAATGACTCCCGGGTAGCGCAGCGCGGGAGCCCTTCCGATGAATGCCGGCAGCGTCTGCAAGCGCGGGGTGGTAACGGTTACGCCGACCGACGATCTCATTGCGGCGGCGCACGTCATGCGCGAGAAACACGTGGGATACCTGATCGTGTCCGAGGCGTCACAGCACCGGAAAGTCATCGGCGTCCTCACCGATCGCGACATCGTGGTCGCGGTGCTGGCTCAGGAGGTGGACGCGAGCGCGCTCAAGGTGGGGGACGTCATGACGCGCGATCCGCTCGTCATCGACGAGGCCCAGTCGATCGAGGCGGTACTGCGGCACATGCGGGAGGCGGGGGTGCGTCGGGTTCCCGTGGTCGACCGGTCCGGGGCGCTGACCGGGGTCCTCTCCATCGATGATGTGCTGGAGCGGATCGCGGAGCAGCTCATCGACATTGCCGGCTCCATCCGCAACGAGCAGCGGATGGAGCGCGCGGTGCGGCAGTAGATCGCGCGTGCGATGAGCGGGGGGACGCTGACACTCTGGTTCGAATCGGCCCTGCTGCCGGGCGGCTGGGCCCGGCGCGTGCGCATCACGGGCCGCGATGGCCTGATCTCGGCGGTCGAGGTGGAAGTCGATGCCGGCGAAGGGGAGGAGCGTCATGCCGTCGCCATCCCGGGTCTGCCCAACCTGCACAGTCACGCCTTCCAGCGCGCCATTGCCGGACTGACGGAGCGTCGCGGTCCGGCCGAGGACAGCTTCTGGACCTGGCGCGAGCTCATGTATCGGTTCGTGGAGCGGATGGAGCCGGATCAGCTGGAGGCGGTCACGGCGCTCGCTTTCGCGCAGATGTTGGAAGCCGGGTTCACGCGCGTGGGGGAGTTCCATTACCTGCACCAGGACAAGTCGGGCGTGCCATTCGCCGACCCCGGTGAGCTCACCGGGCGCATCGCGGCGGCCGCGGCCGAGACTGGCATCGCGCTCACCCTGTTGCCGACGTTCTATGCCCACAGCGGCTTCGGTGGCCAGCCTCCCGGCGAGCGGCAGCGGCGCTTCAGCACGGATCTCGAGCGATTCGGGAGAATCGTGGAATCGAGCCGCAGGGCGGTCGGCGCGCTCGCGGCCGGCAACGTCGGCGTCGCCCCGCACAGTTTACGCGCGGTCACACTGGAGGAGTTGCCGGCTGTCGTATCGCTGGCCTGCGGGGGCCCGATTCATATTCATATCGCCGAGCAGACGCGCGAGGTCGAAGAGTGCATTGCGTGGTGTGGGCGGCGTCCCATCGAGCGATTGCTCGAGGCGGCGGCCGTCGATGAGCGGTGGTGCCTCGTGCATGCGACTCATGCCATCCCGGATGAGCTCGAGCGGATCGCCGCCGCCGGTGCGGTCGTCGGACTCTGCCCGATGACCGAGGCGAATCTCGGCGACGGCGTGTTTCCGGCACTGGAATTCCAGGGTCTCGGCGGACGGCTCGGCATCGGTTCCGATTCCAATGTGCTGCTCGATGCCGCCGCGGAGCTGCGCCTGTTGGAGTACTCCCAGCGGCTGACCCGGCGAGTGCGCAACGCGCTCGCCGGCGAGCCGGGCCGCTCGACGGGCCGCAGTCTCTTCGATGCGGCCCTCGCCGGAGGCAGTCAGGCGCTTGCCGGCGCGGGCGCCGCAGCGGGCGCTGGCCGGGGAGCCCACGGGCTGGCGGCGAAGGCGCCATTCGATCTGGTGAGCCTCGACGCCGGCCATCCCGCGCTCCTCGGGCGGCGCGAGGATGAGATCCTCGACAGCTGGATTTTCAGCGGCGGCCGCGATGTCATCGACTGTGTGTGGCGCGCCGGCGAGAAGGTGGTGAGCGCGGGGCGGCATCGCCGGCGCGAGGCCATTGTCGCGCGCTACCGGCGGGCGATGAAGGCACTGCTAGCCTGAGCGTGCAGTGTCCCGGGGGAGACGCACTCAATGAAGAAGATCACCGGAATCCTCCTGGCGGTGGTGGGCGCGATCGCCGTGGCCGGGATTGCGCTGCACCGGCACGAGCCGATCAACGCCTTGTGGATCGTCACGGCTGCCGTCTGCATCTATGCGCTCGGTTATCGTTTCTATGCCGCGTGGGTCGCCGCGCGGGTGCTCGTCATAGACCCTTCCCGTGCGACCCCGGCGGAGCGGCACGACAACGGGCGTGACTTCGTGCCCACCCACAGGTGGGTCGCGTTCGGACATCACTTCGCGGCGATCGCGGGTCCGGGGCCGCTCGTCGGGCCGACGCTCGCGGCGCAATTCGGCTATCTGCCGGGGACGCTCTGGATTCTCGTGGGCGCCGTGCTCGGCGGCTGTGTCCAGGACATGACGATCCTTTTTCTCTCCATGCGCCGCGATGGACGCAGTCTCGGGCAGATGGCGCGCGATGAGTTGGGTCCGCTCGGCGGCTTCGCCGCGCTCATCGGCACGCTCCTCATCATGATCCTGCTCATCGCCGTGCTCGGGCTGGTGGTCGTCAACGCGATGAAGCACAGCCCCTGGTCCACGGCGACGGTGTTCGCGACCGTGCCGGTGGCGATTCTCGTCGGGGTGCACCTGCGGCGCCTGCGTCCGGGACGGATCCTGGAAGGGTCGGTCATCGGGTTGGCCCTGGTGCTGCTGGCGGTGTGGGGCGGCGGCTGGGTCGACACTCATCCGCTGCTGCGGCGCCTGTTCGACTGGCCGAGCCTGCCGCTCGCGGGCTTCGTGGTCGGGTATGGTTGGATCGCCGCCATCCTGCCGGTGTGGCTGCTGCTCGCGCCCCGCGACTACCTGTCGACTTTCCTCAAGGCCGGGACGGTGGCGCTCCTCGCCGTGTCGATCGTACTGCTCCATCCGCAGATCAAGATGCCGGCGTTGACGGCCTTCGTCGATGGCCACGGGCCGCTTTTCGGCGGCAAGATCTTCCCCTTCGTCTTCATCACCATCGCCTGCGGCGCGGTCTCCGGCTTCCATGCGCTGGTCGCGAGCGGCACGACGCCGAAGCTCATTGCGAGCGAGGCGGATGTGCGCCTCATCGGCTACGGCAGCATGATGCTCGAGTCGTTCGTCGCCATCATGGCGATGATCGCCGCGACGTTGCTCGACCCCGGCGTATTCTTCGCCATCAACAGCGGCGCGGGCATCGTCGGCAGCGCGCCGGCGGCGGCCGTGCACACCATCTCGAGTTGGGGATTTCCCGTCACCGTCGCGCAGATGCAGAGTCTTGCGCACGAGATGGGGGAGGCCACGCTCTTCGCGCGCACCGGCGGCGCGCCGTCGCTCGCGGTCGGGATGGCGAGCATCTTCGGCAGTACCTTCGGGCGAGGCTTCCTCGGCATTTGGTACCACTTCGCCATCATGTTCGAGGCGGTGTTCATCCTGAGCACGCTCGATGCGGGTACGCGTGTCGGGCGGTTCATGCTGCAGGATTTGCTCGGCCATCTCTATGCGCCTCTCGGCCGCACTTCCTGGTATCCCTCGGTGCTGCTCTCGAGCACGCTCATCGTGGCCGGCTGGGGCTACTTCCTCTACGTGGGCGTGATCGATCCCAACGGCGGAGTCAACATCCTGTGGCCGCTCTTCGGCATCGCCAATCAGATGCTCGCGGCGATTGCGCTCTCGGTCGCGACCGGGATCCTGGTGAAGTCGGGCAGGGCGCGGCACGCGGCCGTCACGCTGCTGCCGCTCATCTGGCTGGCCATCGTGACGACTGCCGCCGCCTGGCAGAAGATCGTGAGCGCGGACCCGCGCATCGGGCTCCTGGCGGCCGCGCGCGGGCTCTCCGAGCACCTCGCGGCCGGCACGCTGCCCGCGGCGGCCGCGGCGGTTGCGCCGCAGCTCATCTTCAACCAGCGGCTCGACGCCTGGCTCACGGGACTGTTCACGGCCATCCTCTGGCTCGTGATCATCGACATGGGGCAGGTCTGTGTCCGCAGGCTCCGGGGCCTTCCCGTGACGGCGACCTCCGAGGCGCCGTATGAGGCGGCGCGGCTGCAGCCGCTCACCGTGGGCGGGCCGCAATGAGGACCGTCCGCGCGGTGCTGTCGACGGGCCTGCGCTGGCTGCGGGCGGTCTCGGGCGATGACGCCTATGAGCGATATCTCGCGCACCACGCACGCACGCATCCGGGCGCCCCCTTGAGCAGACGCGCGTTCTACGCGCAGAGGGAAACGGCGAAGTGGGGTGGCATCAGCCGCTGCTGCTGAGATCCTGGTAGAATTCGCCGCTTTTAGCCAAGCGCCGGGCCCGGCCCGCGGCTTAAGGATTCCCATGCCACTCAAGATCATGATCCTCGGGGCGAACGGCTTCATCGGCACTGCCCTGACGAGCGCCATCCTGCGCGAGCGCGATTGGGAGGTCTACGGCATCGACCTCTCCGACAACAAGCTCGGCACCCTGCCGCAGAACGACCGCTTCCACTTCGTCGAAGGCGACATCACCATCAACAGGGAGTGGGTGGAGTATCACGTCAAGAAGTGCGACGTGGTCGTGCCCCTGGTCGCGATCGCAAACCCGGCGCAGTACGTCACGCACCCGCTGCGGGTGTTCGAGCTGGACTTCGAGGCCAACCTCTCCGTCGTGCGCCACTGCGTCAAGTACGAGAAGCGCCTGATCTTCCCCTCGACCTCCGAGGTCTACGGCATGTCGCCCGATGCCGTGCTCGATGAGGAGACGAGCGCGCTCGTCTACGGCCCGATCGAGAAGCAGCGTTGGATCTACGCCACCTCGAAGCAGCTCCTCGACCGCGTCATCTACGCCTACGGCGTGCGCGACAACCTCGACTACACTCTGTTCCGGCCCTTCAACTTCATCGGACCGAACCTCGACAACGTCGAGGAGCCGAAAGAGGGCAGCTCGCGGGTCTTCACCCAGTTCCTCTCGAACGTGCTCTATCGCCGGCCGATCAAGCTGGTCGACGGCGGCCGCCAGAAGCGCTCCTTCACCTACATCGACGATGCGATCGAGTGCCTGCTCACCATCATCGAGAACGCGCAGGCCCGCGCCACGCGCCGCATCTTCAACATCGGCAACCCGGGCAACTGCGTCTCGATCCGCGAGCTCGCCGAGCGTACCATCCGCATCGCGCAGGAGTTCCCGGTGCTGCGCGAGAGCGCGCGCGCCACGCAGATCGTCGAGGTGACGGCCGGCGATTATTACGGCAAGTACTATCAGGACATCCAGGTGCGCGTGCCCGCCATCCATGCGGCGGAGCGCGATCTCGGCTGGCGTCCCACGACGGATCTCGACACGGCGATCCGCCGCACCATCGAGTTCTACGTCAAGCAGGAGAACTTCAGCGCGCGCGCCGCGGCTCTGGCGGGCGGCTGAGCGCAGTCGGGGGCGACACACGGAATGAGCACGAGCACGGGGGGCGGGTCGCCGGCGCGCGTGGACGGACTCAGATGGTGGGCCTGGGTCGCGCTCGCGGTGGTGTGGCTCATCACCATCCAGATCCGCCCGATGCTGGATCCCGACGAGGGGCGCTACGCGGAAATCCCAAGGGAAATGGTGGCGACCGGGAACTGGGTAACCCCGAGGCTCGATGGCCTCAAATACTTCGAGAAGCCGGCGCTGCAGTACTGGGCGACGGCGGCGATCTACTCCGTGGTGGGCTTGAGCAACTGGAGCTCGCGGCTGTGGACCGTCGGCCTCGGCTTCGCCTGCCTGGCGCTCATATATGCGTGGCTGGCGCGCCTTTACGACCGGCGCGCCGCGGTTGCCGCCGTGGCCGTCCTGGCCATGAGCCCGTATTTCGGCATCATCGGCCATCTGGACCTCCTCGATGCGAGCTTCACGTTCTGGATGTGCGCGACGGTATTCGCCTTCGCCCGGGCGCAGAGCGCGCCCGAGCGGGCGAGCCGGGAGCGCAACTGGATGCTCGTCTGCTGGGCCGCTGCGGCACTCGCGCTCCTGAGCAAAGGTCTCGTGGTCTTCGTGCTCGCCGGCGGGACTCTCATCCTCTATTGCCTGGTGGAGCGCGACCTGCGGCCCTGGCGCCGCATGCACTTCGCCCTGGGGGTGCCGCTCTTCCTCGCGCTCGCGGCCCCCTGGTTCGTCCTGGTGTCGCTGCGCAATGCCGACTTCGCGCAGTTCTTCTTCGTGCACGAGCATTTTCAGCGCTTCCTCACGAAGGAAGCGCAGCGGGTCGAGCCCTGGTGGTACTTCCTGGTGCTGCTCATCCTGGGGGCGTTGCCCTGGCTCGTGACGCTCGCGCGGGCGGTGGCCGGCGCATGGCGAGAGAGTGCATCAACTTATGAGTTTAAGCCACTGAAATTTCTATTGTTATTTTCTGCAGTGACCCTCGTATTCTTCTCCACTTCGGACTCGAAGCTCGCCACCTACATCCTGCCCATGTTTCCGGCGCTCGCCGCCCTCACGGGCGTCGCGGTGGCGCGCCGGCCGGGTGGTCTGTCGCGCTGGTGCGGCGCGGTCGCCGGGGGGCTCGGCGTCTTCCTGGCGGGGGGGCTCCTTTATTACTCGCAACACCGCAATGGGATGATCCCCGCGCCCGCGGTGGGCTGGGCGATCGCATCCTGCGTTGCGGCGCTGCTGGGTCTTGCCGCCGGCTGGCGCCAACCTGCGGTGGGGGCATGGCGGCCTCTGGCCGTTGCGCTCGCCTTCATCTTCGTGTGGCAGGCGCTGCTCTGTGAGTACACGGTGATCCCTCCCTCGCGGTCGGCCTATGCGCTCGTGCAGGCCGTCGCGCCGGAAGTGCATCCCGGGACCGCCCTCTACAGCGTCGGGGAGTACCGCCAGACGATTCCACCTTACCTCGGCCGAATGCTGACCCTCGTGGGCTTCGTGGGCGCGGGTGAGCTCGATTTCGGCGAAGCGAGCGAGCCGGGCCGCCAGCAGGCGACGCCGGAGCAGTTCGTCCGTCAGTGGGATGCCAGCCGCGATGCCATTGCGTTCTTCGATCCGCGCGTATGGGATCATTACCGTCAGCAGGGGCTGCCCGGACGCGTCATCGCGCGGGACAGCTTCACGGTCGCGGTGAGTCGGTCATGAGGTTGTCCTCCTTCGCGTTCCTCTGTGGCGGCGTGTTGCTCAACGCCGTGGCGCAGCTCGGCCTGAAAGCGGCGACGGACGTCACCGGCCCGCTTTTTGGCGCGGATGTGCCGGTCCTGCGCCGCGGCCTGGAGCTCGCCACGGTGCCGTGGCTGTGGTTCGCTCTCGGATGCTACGGACTCAGTGTCATCGTGTGGCTGGTGGGGCTGTCGCGGGTGCCGGTGAGCCAGGCATACCCGCTGCTCTCGCTCGGCTACGTGATCAACGTCGGGCTCGCCTGGTGGCTGCTCGGGGAGACGCCCAACACGCTGCGCGTGGCAGGCATCCTGGTCATCGTGTTTGGAGTGGTGTTGGTGGCGAAGTCATGACCCAGCCGTTCCTGCCGTTCACCCGGCCGACGATCGATGAGCAGACGATCCAGGGCGTGGTCGAAGTGCTGCGCTCCGGGTGGCTCGCCTCCGGACCGAACGTGAAGAAGTTCGAGGCGGCGCTCTCGGAGTACTGCGGCGGCCGCCCGGTGCGCACGCAGACCTCCGCGACCGCGAGCCTCGAGCACGCGCTGCTCGCCGCCGGCATCGGTGCCGGCGATGAGGTCATCACACCCGCGATGAGCTTCGTCGCCACCGCCAACGTCATCGTGCGGGTGGGCGCGCGTCCCGTGTTCGTCGACGTCGGCCTCGATACCCGCAATATCGACTTCGACCAGGTGGAGGCCGCCATCACGCCGCGCACGCGCGCGCTCATGCCCGTGCATTTCGCGGGCCTGCCGGTCGACATGGACCGGCTGTATGCCATCGCCGCACGCCACGGGCTGCGCGTGATCGAGGATGCCGCCCAGGCCATCGGCTCCTCCTGGCGCGGCCGGCGCATCGGCAGCTTCGGCGACCTCGTCTGCTTCAGCTTTCACCCCAACAAGAACGTCACCAGCATCGAGGGCGGCTGCGTGGTCGGCGACTCGCCGGAGGAGATGCAGGAGCTCGAGCTGCACCGCTTCCACGGCCAGAGGAAGCACGCCGCGGATGCGGTCGACACGCTCTTCGCCGCGGGCAAAGCCAACCTGTCGGACGTCGCGGCGCGGGTCGGCCTGGGCCAGCTGGCCGCTCTCGAGCGGTCCAACGCGCGGCGCCGCGAGCTCACCGCCCGGTATTTCAGTCTCTGGGGCACGGATGCGCCGCTGCGCCTGCCGGCACGCGGTGATGAGGGGCACAACTGCCACATGTTCGCGCCGCTCCTGCCGCTCGAGCGGTTGCGCATCTCGCGCCTGCAGTTCATCGAGCAGATGGAGGAGAGGGGCATCGGCGTCGGCGTGCATTACGCCTCCGCCATCCACCTCTTTACGGCCTATCGCGCGCTGGGCTACCGTGAGGGGCAGTTCCCGAACGCGGAGCGCATCGGCCGCGAGACGGTGACGCTGCCGCTTTTCCCGGCGATGGAGCTCTCGGACGTGGATCGCGTGGTCGAGGCGGCAACCGGCATCCTGAGGAGAGCGGTGAAGTGACCGCGACGGTCTCGGTCATCATTCCGGTCTACGACGAGGAGGCGGGCCTCGAGAGCCTCTTTGCGCGTCTTTATCCCGCATTGGACGCCCTCGAGCGGCCGTACGAGGTCATATTCATCGACGACGGCAGCCGCGATCGCTCCGCGGCCCTGCTGCGGGAGCAGTTCGGGCGCCGTCCGGACTCGACACGGGTGATCCTCCTCACCCGCAATGCGGGCCAGCACATGGCCATTCTCGCGGGCTTCACCCATTCGCGCGGTGATTACGTGATCACGCTCGATGCGGATCTGCAGAACCCGCCGGAGGAGATCGGCAAGCTGGTCGCCGCCATGGATCAGGGCGCCGATTACGTCGGAACCGTGCGCGCCCGGCGGCACGATGTCTACTGGCGCAAGGTCGCCTCGCGCATGATGAACCGCATCCGCGAGCGCACCACGCAGATCCAGATCACCGATCAGGGCTGCATGCTGCGCGGCTATCACCGCAGCATCGTCGATGCGATCAATCGATGCGTGGAGGTGAGCACGTTCGTGCCGGCATTGGGCTATACCTTCGCCCGTCATCCGGTGGAGATCGAGGTGGCGCACGCCGAGCGCACCGCGGGCCAGTCGAAGTACTCCATTTACCGGCTGATCCGTCTCAACTTCGATCTCATGACCGGCTTCTCGGTGGTGCCGCTGCAGTTCTTCACCATGGCCGGAATGGCGCTGGCGCTGGTGTCGTTCTTCTTCGTCGTCGTACTGGCGGTGCGGCGCCTGGTCGTCGGATCCGAAGTCCAGGGTGTGTTCACGCTCTTCGGCATCGCGTTCTTCCTGATCGGCGTGCTGCTCATCGGTCTTGGCGTCGTCGGCGAATACGTGGGGCGCATTTACGAACAGGTGCGGCAGCGTCCGAGATACACGGTTTCCGCGGTGTTGGAGGAAGACGCGCCGCTGCGCGAGGAGCGGCGACGGCTGCCGGTGATGCCGGTCAAGGGCATGGGCTTGCATCCCGAGCTCGACCACACGGAAATGCTGCGTGCCGAGCGCACTCAAGGCGCGGGAGAGTAGGAGAGTGAGCGCGGCCCGGGCCGTCGTCTTCGCGTACCATGACGTGGGCGTCCGCTGCCTCAAGGTGCTGCTGTCCGCCAAGGTAAAGGTCCCTCTGGTAGTCACCGTCAGGGACGACCCCAAGGAGAACCGTTGGTTCGCGAGTGTCAGCGACACGGCACGGGAGCACGGATTGCCGGTCGCGATGCCGGACGAGGCTGATGACGCCGCGCTCGCGGAGCGGGTGACGCAACTCGAGCCTGACTTCATCTTTTCCTTCTATTACCGCTCGATGTTGGGCGCTCCCCTCCTGCGCAGCGCCCGCCGCGGTGCCCTCAACATGCACGGGTCGCTGCTGCCGAAGTATCGCGGGCGGGCCCCGGTCAACTGGGCGATCCTCAATGGAGAGCTGCAGAGCGGCGCGACACTGCATTACATGGTGGAGCGCGCCGACGCGGGCGATATTGTCGATCAGCTCGCGGTGCCGATCCTGGAAGACGACGATGCGCGCGAGGTCTTCGGCAAGGTGACCACGGCTGCGGAGATCGTGCTGGCGCGCTCGCTGCCGGGCCTCGTGGAAGGCAATGCGCCGCGGCGGCCGCAGCCGATCGAGCCGGGGCAGTATTTCGGTCGGCGGCGGCCCGAGGACGGTGCCATCGACTGGACCCAGCCCGCGGTGCGCATCCACAACCTCGTGCGGGCCGTGGCGCCGCCTTTCCCCGGCGCGTTCACCGAGATCGGCGGGCGCCGCTGGTGGATTCATCGCACCCGTGTGGAGCCGAGGATCATCGCGCCGCCGGAGGGGGGCGCGCGGCTGTTCGGCTCTCAGGGAGCCTGCTACGCCGCGTGCAGCGATGGCGGCGTGCTCAGAATACTGGCCGCGGCGACCGCCGACGGGCCTGTCGACATCGAGCAGGCGGCGCGTGAGCTCGAGGCGCATCCGGCGGCATTGGAATAGCCCGGGGTGGGCACCATCGCGCTCAAGATCGACGTGGATACCTATCGAGGGACCCGCGAAGGCGTGCCGCGGCTGGCCGCGGCGCTCGAGCGGGCCGGGGCCCGGGCGACGTTTCTTTTCAGCCTCGGGCCCGATCACACGGGCAGGGCCATCAAGCGGGTATTTCGCCGCGGGTTTCTCGGCAAGGTGCGGCGCACGTCGGTGACACAACACTACGGCGTCAAGACGTTGCTCTACGGCGTGCTCTTGCCGGGGCCGCACATCGGGCGCCGGTGCGCGGACGTCATGCGCGAAGTGGCGCGCCGTGGATTCGAGGTGGGGGTACACACCTATGACCACATCAGGTGGCAGGACGGGGTGGCCCGCGCGAGCGAGGCTTGGACGCGAAGGCTCCTGGTGCTGGCGCGTGAAGAGTTCATCCGCGTGTTTGATCGGACGCCGGAAGTGCATGGAGCGGCAGGCTGGCAGGTCAATGCGAGCGTGCCGGAGCTCGAGCGGGAGTTGGGGTTTCGGTACGCGTCCGATACGCGCGGCAACGGGCCCTTTGTGCCGGTAGTGGGAGGCGCCGAGGTTGCGGTGCCTCAGTTGCCGACGACTCTGCCGACGCTTGACGAGCTCATCGGAAGGGACGATCTCGGGGGCGTCGATCCGGTTACGCATTTACTGGAGCTCACGAAAGATGGGAGGCAGGATCAGGTGTTCACCCTGCATGCGGAGCTCGAGGGCGGCGCGTACCTGGAAGGGTTCGAGCGGCTGTTACGGGCCTGGCGAGACCGCGGGTTCGCTCTGACGGACCTGGCGACGCATGCGCAGACGCTCGAGGTTCCACGGCTGCCCAGGTGCGAGATCGTGTCCGGCACGGTGGCAGGCCGTTCCGGCACTCTCGCGATTCAGAAGCACGGTAGTCACCTATGATGAGCGAAATCCCCGCCGAGATGATTGCGATCGAGATCGCGAGCCCCGGTCCGCCCGAGGCGCTGCGCCCAACCTCGCGGCCGATACCCGCGCCGGGTCCCGGGGAAGTGCTGATCAAGGTGGCGGCGGCCGGCGTCAACCGTCCGGACGTGTTGCAACGGCGCGGGGGGTACCCGCCGCCGCCGGGTGTGACTGACATTCCGGGGCTCGAGATCGCCGGCGAGGTGGTGCGCATCGGACCTCGTGTGACGGAGCCCGCGGTCGGCTCGCGCGTCTGCGCACTCGTGGCGGGCGGCGGTTACGCGCAGTACGTAGCGGCCCCCGCGGTGCAATGTCTGCCGGTTCCCGGCGCGCTGTCATTGGAAGAGGCGGCGGCGCTGCCGGAGACCTTCTTCACCGTCTACTACAACGTATTCATGCGCGCGCGGCTGCGCTCCGGCGAAACGTTGCTGGTACAAGGCGGCTCGAGCGGTATCGGAACCACCGCGATCTTGCTCGGCAAAGCGTTTGGAGCACGCGTCATCATCACGGCTGGGACCGCAGCGAAATGCGCAGCGTGCCTGACGTTGGGCGCTGACGTAGCGATCAACTACAAGGAGGAGGACTTCGTCGCACGCACGCTGGAAGCGACAGGCGGGCAGGGCGCCGACGTCGTCCTCGACATGGTCGGCGGTGGCGAATACCTGGCGCGCAACATGGCGGCCGCGGCCGTGAACGGGCGCATCGCCGTCATCGCGACTCAGGGCGGGAGCAAGGCGGAGCTCGATCTGGCCAGGTTGATGGCGAGGCGCTTGTGGATCGGCGGCTCCACTCTGCGTCCGCAGACCGTGGCGGCCAAGGGGGAGATCGCGGCCGGTCTGCGCAAGGAAGTCTGGCCTCTCATCCAGGCCCGATCGCTGCGCCCGGTGATCCACGCGCGCTTCCCGCTGCGCGAGGCGGCCCGCGCCCACGCGCTGATGGAATCCGGGGCGCACATCGGCAAGATCGTGTTGGTGACATGAGCGGCGGGGCACGTCCCTGTGCCTTCGTGCCACCCCATCAGGAGATGACCTGCCGCTCTTTCAGGGCCGCTACGATCCGCGCCGCGGCCTCTTCCGCCGAGCCCTGGCTGGTGTCGACGACGATCTCGGCGTGCTCCGGCGCCTCGTAAGGCGAGTCGATGCCGGTGAAGTTCTTGATCTTGCCCTCGAGCGCGCGCGCGTAGAGGCCCTTCGGATCGCGCTGCTTGCAGATCTCGAGCGGCGTGTCGACGTGGATCTCGACGAACTCGCCGTCCGTGACCAGCTCCCGCACCATGCGTCGCTCGGCGCGGAAGGGAGAGATGAACGAGCAGAGCACGATGGCGCCCGCGTCGACGAAGAGGCGGGCGACTTCCCCGACGCGACGGATATTTTCCACGCGGTCGGCGTCCGTGAATCCCAGATCGCGGTTCAACCCGTGCCGCACGTTGTCGCCGTCCAGCATATAGGTGTGCGCGCCGTGGGCGTGCAGCTCCCGCTCCACGATGTTGGCGATGGTGCTCTTACCGGAGCCGGAGAGCCCGGTGAACCAGAGAATGGCCGGACGATGGCCGTTCAAGCGCGTGCGGGCCGACTTATCGACCAGCAGCGCCTGGCGGTGGATGTTGGTGGCGCGGCGCAGCCCGAAGGCGATCATGCCGGCGCCGGCGGTGGCGTTGGTGAAGCGGTCGATCAGCACGAAGGCGCCGGTCTCCCGGTTATCGGCATAGGGATCGAACGCGACCGGGGTCGCCGTCGAGAGATTACAGAGGCCGATCTCGTTGAGGCCGAGCGTCTTGGCCGCGATGTGCTCCAGGGTGTTGACGTCGGTCTTGTGCTTGAGGCTCGTGACCCGCGCCGGGACGTACTTCGTGCCGATCCGCATGAGGTACGAGCGTCCGGGAAGCATCGGCTCCTCGATCATCCACAGCACCTGCGCGGAGAACTGGTCCACGACCTCCGGCCGGGCCTGGGGCTCGGCCAGCATATCGCCGCGGGCGACATCCACCTCATCGGCGAGAGTGACAGTGACCGCATCGCCGGCGCGCGCCTGCGGGAGATCCCCGTCGGCGGTGACGATGCGCGCGACCTTCGTCTCCCGTCCCGAGGCCGCGACGACCACCCGATCGCCCGGCCGCACCACACCGGAAGCCACGGTGCCCGAGAACCCGCGGAAGTCGAGGTTGGGCCGGTTGACCCACTGCACGGGGAAACGGAAGGGCTTGCCGTCGAGACCTTCGGTCGCGTCGAGCTCCTCGAGGTGCCCGATGAGCGTCGGCCCGTCGTACCAGCACATCCGCGGCGAGCGGGTGGTGACATTGTCGCCGTACCGGGCCGAAACCGGAATCGGCGTGATCGAGCTGAACGAGAGCGCCTGCGCGAATCCGAGGTAGTCGCCCACAATGTGGTGGAAGCGCTCGCCGGAGAAGTCGACCAGGTCGATCTTGTTGACCGCCAGCACCACGTGCCGGATGCCGAGGAGCGAGCAGATGTAGCTGTGCCGGCGAGTCTGGGTCAACACGCCCTTGCGCGCATCGATCAGGATCACGGCAGCCTGGGAGTTGGAAGCCCCCGTGGCCATGTTGCGCGTGTACTGCTCGTGGCCGGGCGTGTCCGCCACGATGAAGGCCCGCCGCGGCGTCGAGAAGAACCGGTAGGCCACGTCGATCGTGATGCCCTGCTCGCGCTCGGCCTCCAGGCCGTCGACGAGCAGCGCGAAATCGATGTCCTCGCCGGTGGTGCCGTGCTTGCGGCTGTCGCGCTTCAAGGCCGCGAGCTGGTCCTCGAGGATGAGCTTCGTGTCATAGAGGAGGCGGCCGATGAGCGTCGACTTGCCGTCATCCACCGAGCCGCAGGTGAGGAAGCGCAGCAGCCCCTTCTCGGGTCCATGGCCGCCCGAGCTCACCGTCACCTGATCGTGCGCGAAAGCGGTCATTGCCGTGCCTCCATCAGAAGTACCCCTCGCGCTTCTTCTTCTCCATCGAGGCGGCCTCGTCGCTGTCGATGAGGCGGCCCGAGCGCTCCGAAGTGCGGGCGATCACCATCTCCTCGATGATGTCATCGAGGGTGGTCGCCTGGCTCTCGATCGCCGCCGAGAGCGGATAGCAGCCGAGGGAGCGGAACCGAACCATGCGCGTCTGCTCGACCTCGCCCGGCCTGAGCGGCATGCGATCGTCGTCGCGCATGATGAGGAGCCCGTCGCGCTCGACCACCGGGCGCGGAGCGGCGAAGTAGAGCGGCACCACCGGGATGCGCTCGGCGCGGGTGTATTGCCAGATGTCGAGCTCCGTCCAGTTGGAGAGCGGGAAGACGCGGATGGTCTCGCCCTTGTTGATCCGGGTGTTGTAGAGATTCCAGAGCTCCGGTCGCTGGTTGCGCGGATCCCAGACGTGGCCGGCGGAGCGGAAGGAGAAGACCCGCTCCTTGGCGCGGCTTTTCTCCTCGTCGCGCCGCGCGCCGCCGAAGGCCGCATCGAACTGCCATTGGTCGAGCGCCTGCTTCAGCGCCTCGGTCTTCATCACCTGGGTGTGCAGCTGTGAGCCGGAGGTGATCGGGTTGATGCCGCGGGCGAGACCCTCGGGATTGGTGTGCACGAGGAGCTTCAGGCCATGGCGCGCCGCGATCTCGTCGCGATGGCGGATCATGTCACGGAATTTCCACTTCGTATCGACGTGCAGCAGCGGAAACGGCGGCTTCGAGGGATAGAAGGCCTTCAGGGCCAGATGCAGCATCACCCCGGAGTCCTTGCCGATCGAGTAGAGCATCACCGGATTGCGAAACTCCGCCGCGACCTCGCGGATGATGCCGATGGACTCCGCCTCGAGCCGCTTCAGGTGCTGCGACAGCGTGTGTTGGGTTTGGATATCCGGGGTCATGCGCGCCTCATGCGGCCAGCGGCACGGGATTCAGGGTCCCGCTCGCGATGAAGAAGGAGTTGCGGAATCCGGGCTTGCCATAAGCGAGCGGCGCGCCCCCCGGCGCGAGTACCTTGCCGCCCGCTGCCGCGAGCACCGCGTGCCCGGCGGCCGTGTCCCACTCCATGGTGGGGCCGAGGCGCGGGTAGAGGTCGGCCTCACCGGCGGCCAGCAGACAGAACTTCAGAGACGAGCCGACGGAGACCCGCTCGCCAACCTGGTATTGCTCCAGGTAGGCTTCCGTCTCCGGCGTCGAATGCGAGCGGGATACGACCGCGGTAATGCCGGCGGCGGGCACGGGCCGCACGTGCAGCCGCTCACGCGGCCCGGGCGTCGCAGCGTCTGCAGGATGAGAGCATCGGAACCCGTACCCGCTCGTCACGTTGCCGGCGTAAAGCATCCCGCCCACGGGGGAATAGACGATCCCGAGCGCCGGCAACCGCCGCCGGATCAACGCAATATTGACGGTGAATTCGCCGCGCTTGTGGATGAACTCCTTGGTGCCATCCAGCGGGTCCACGAGAAAGAACTCCTCCCGCACCTGCGGAACGGAGCCGCCTGCGGCGGCTTCTTCCGCCACCACGGGCACCGCGGGTGCGAGCTGCGCCAGATGCTCGAGAATGATCTTCTCCGAGGCATGATCGGCCGCGGTAACGGGCGATTGGTCGGCTTTCTCCATGACGGTGAAGCCGCCGCGGTAGATCTCGAGGGCGGCCCGGCCCGCCGCCACGGCAACGCCGAGCAGGGAGTCGATCAGCTCATCGTCGGGTACGGAATGGGGTAACGGCATCACCCAAGTCTACACAATGCCTCGCCCGCCGGCCGCCTGCCACCCGGCAGTTCTCAGATCTCTTCGGAATGTCGATACGCTCGTTCAAGCGCTGGATCCGGGCTGCTGCCCGGCCCAGCGCGCCGCAAGCAAATT
This sequence comes from Steroidobacteraceae bacterium, assembly GCA_035552895.1. Lineage (GTDB taxonomy): Bacteria > Pseudomonadota > Gammaproteobacteria > Steroidobacterales > Steroidobacteraceae > 13-2-20CM-66-19. Next base: position 51,134 of record DATNEU010000056.1, on the reverse strand, counting down.
TGCTCCCGGCCCGCCACCTGCGGCGGCGGGGCACGTCCGTGTGCCTGCAAGCCCGGCCTGCCGGCGGCTTCCGTCTAGGCGGCGAAGCTCAGGGGCTTGGCCTGCAGATGCAGCGCCTGTCCGACCGCCTCGTGCGTGATCTGTCCGGCGTGTACGTTGAGGCCCGCCGCGAAGCCCTGATCCTGCTTCAGCGCCGCCTGCCAGCCGTGGTCGGCCAACATCCTGACATAGGGGAGGGTGGCGTTGGTCAGCGCGAAGGTGGAGGTGCGTGCGACGGCGCCCGGCATGTTGGCGACGCAGTAATGCACCACACCGTCCACTACGAACGTTGGCTGCGCGTGCGTCGTGGGATGACTCGTCTCGAAACATCCGCCCTGATCGATCGAGATGTCGACCAACACGGAGCCCGGCTGCATGGTGGCGACCATCGCGCGGGTGACGAGCTTCGGGGCGGCGGCGCCCGCGATCAGCACGGCGCCGATCACCAGATCGGCCTCGCGCACCAGGCGCTCGATGGTCTCCATCGTGGAGTAGGCCGTGCGCAGCGAAGCGCCGAAGAGGCTCGACAGCTCGCGCAGCCGCTCGACGGACCGATCGACGACCGTGACGTCGGCACGCAGACCGATCGCCATCTCCGCCGCGTGAGTCCCGGAAACGCCGCCGCCGAGGATGACCACCTTGGCCGGGGGAACACCCGGAACACCGCCGAGCAGCACGCCGCGGCCGCCGTTGGCCTTCTGCAGGCAGGCGGCGCCGACCTGGATCGACATGCGTCCGGCCACCTCGCTCATCGGCGTGAGGAGCGGCAGAGAGCCCTTGCGCGTGACGGTTTCGTAAGCGATGGCGGTGGCGCCGGATGCCATCAGCGCGCGGGCCTGTGCGGGGTCGGCCGCAAGGTGTAAATAGGTGAAGAGCACCTGACCGGATCGCAGCATCTGGCACTCCGCCGGCTGCGGCTCCTTCACCTTGACGACGAGCTGCGCCTTGGCGAACACCTCGGCGGCGTTGGGCGCGATCTCCGCCCCCGCCGCGCGGTACTCGGCATCCGCGAGGCCGATCCCCTCGCCGGCACCGGTCTCGATGAGCACCTGATGGCCGGCCGCCGTGAGCTCACGCACCCCAGCCGGAACCAGCCCGACCCGATACTCGTGGACCTTGATCTCGCGCGGAACGCCGATACGCATGACGGGAGCCCCCAGTGGAATCTGGGGCGACAGACTAGAGCGCGGGGGGCGGTGGAAGCTTGCGAAGTGGCTGTCCGGCCTCGCTTCGACGGCAGAATCTGCGACATTCCGTTATTTTTGTGGCAGAATCATGCGACCATGGAGCTCGACCGCTACGATCGCGCCATCCTGCGCCTGCTGCAGCAGGATGCGCGCATCACCAACGCGCGCCTGGCGAGCGAGGTCAGCCTGTCGGAGTCGGCCTGCCTGCGCCGGGTGCGGGCGCTGGAGGAGTCGGGTCTGATCGAGGGCTACACCACGCTCGTCAATCAGCAGAAGGCCGGCTACCCCGTCAACGTGTTCGTCAGCATCACCCTGGATCGCCAGAGCCAGTCGGGCCTGACGGCCTTCGAGACCGCCGTGCGAACGATTCCGGAAGTGATGGAGTGCTACCTGATGACGGGCGAGCACGATTACCTGCTGCGGATCGTGGTGGCGGATCTCGCGGACTTCGAGCGCATCCACAGTCAACATCTGACACGTCTGCCGAGCGTGGTCAGCGTACAATCGAGCTTCGCCATGCGCACCGTGACCCGCGCCGCGGCGCTGCCGGTGCGGTAGCCCGCTGCCTGGCGGGCATGCGATTTGCTCGCGGAGGCGGACTCATGAATGCCAATCTCGATGCGGCGGCGGCCGGACAGATCGCGCTCGGCGCCGATCTCGAGGTCAACCGGCTGGGCTTCGGCGCCATGCGCCTCACCGGGCAGGGTGTCTGGGGTGATCCCCCGGACGTTGCAACCGCCGTCCGGATCCTTCAGCGCGCGGTGCAGCTCGGCGTGAACTTCATCGATACCGCCGATTCCTACGGCCCCGAGGTCAGCGAGAACCTGATCGCGCGGGCCCTGCATCCATACCCCGCCGGTCTCGTGATCGCCACCAAGGGCGGCTTGGTACGCCCCCGGGCGGAGGCCTGGAACCGGGACGCCCGGCCCGAGCATCTGCGCAAGGCGTGCGAGTCGAGCCTGATGCGCCTGCGGCGCGAGCACATCGATCTCTATCAGCTGCATGCGCCCGATCCGAAGGTACCGCTCGAGGACTCGATCGGCGAGCTCGTACGGCTGAAGAGCGAAGGCAAGATCCGGCACATCGGGCTCTCGAACGTCGACCTCGGGGAGCTCGAGCGCTGCGAGCGTCTGACACCGGTCGTCTCCGTGCAAAACCGCTACAACCTGGAGGACCGCGGCTCGGACGACGTGCTCGCCTACTGCGAGAGCAAGGCGATCGCGTTCCTTCCGTGGGCACCTCTTGGCTCCGGCCGGCATGCGCGACCGTCCGGCCCCGTGCGCGCGCTCGCGCGCGTGGCCGACCGGCACGGCATCACCGCCGGCCAGGCGGCGCTCGCCTGGCTCCTGGCGCGCGCCACGGTGATGTTGCCGATCCCGGGAACCGGCGCCATGGATCATCTCGAGCAGAACGTCGCGGCCGCGGCCGTGCGCCTCTCGCCGCAGGACCTGCGCGAGCTAGGCTGATAGCGGCAATCGCGTCGTGAACTTCTTCGTCCGCAGCACGAAGCTCGTGTTGACGGAGCGCACCCCCGGCAACTGCAGCACGCGGGTCGAGAGGAACTGCTCGTAGGCCTCCATGCTGGCCGCGACGATGCGCAGCAGGTAATCGTTCGGCCCGCTCATGGAATGGCATTCGAGCACCTCCGGGCGCTCCCGCACGAGCTGATCGAACTGCCGTACCGTCTGCGGATGGTGGTTCTCGAGCGAGACCAGGGCATAGGCCTGGATGGGCAGCCCGATGGCGGGCGCGCAGAGGAGGGTCGCGTAACCGGCAATGAACCCGTCTTCCTCCAGGCGCCGCAGGCGCCGCCAGCAGGGCGCGGCGGAGAGTCCCACCCGTTGCGCCAGCTCCTGATTGGAGATGCGCGCATCGGACTGCAGCTCATCGAGAATGCGGCAGTCGAGCCGGTCGAGCGGTTTTGGCATGACTGTATTCCGAAAACGCCAATTAAGGAAAGAATATTGCCAGTGTATGCCTCAATAGAGCAACGAACGCAAGCTCATTTCCGCAAGCGGGCCCTAGGCTATCGGGCACCGTCACCCATCGGAGAGATTCCATGCCGGCCCTTGCGACTCCGGCCCCACGCCTGAGCGGCGTGGCCCCCTCCCCGGACCGCGAGCCTGACTGGCGGCGGGTGACCTACCTGCTGCACGCCTCCCGCGCCCTCGATGAGATCGAGGAGTCGCGTCTCCTGCCGCAGCGGCAGGTGCTCTACCAGTTCTCCGCGCGCGGTCACGATTTCGCGCAGATCCTCCTCGGCCTGCAGCTCACCGATCCGCACGATGGGGTGACGGTCTACTACCGCTCGCGTCCGGTGATGTTGGCTCTCGGGGTGGATCTCGAGGAGGCCGCGGCGGGTCCGCTCGCGCGCGAAGGCTCCTTCAGCGGCGGTCGCGACATCGGGGTCGTCTTCAACAAGCCCGGACGGGGCGGCGCGACCGTGTTGCCCGCGTGCGGCGGCGTCGGCGCGCAGTACACGCCCGCCGCCGGCTGGGCGCAGGCGATCCGCTATCACCGGGAAGCGCTCGGGGAAGACGGCTACGACCGCAGCATTGCCGTTGTGCTCGGGGGGGACGCGTCGGCCGCCACCGGGGGATTCTGGTCCGCGCTCACGATGGCCACGACGTTGCGGCTGCCGATGCTCTTTTATATCGAGGACAATGGATTCGGGATCTCCGTCCCCTCGCAGTTGCAGACGCCCGGAGGCAACATCGCCGCCAACCTGCGCTCGTTCTCCGGCCTGACCCTCCTCGAAGGCGATGGTGCCGATCCGCTGCAGGCCGCGCGGCTCGTGGACGAAGCCGTCCGCGCCGTGCGTACGGATCGCGGGCCCGTCCTCCTGCGCCTGGCGGTGCCGCGGCTCTGCGGGCACTCCGGACAGGATACTCAGGCCTACAAGTCACCGGAAACGATCTCCCTCGAGCGGGCACGCGATCCGTTGCATCGGCTGCAGCGTTTCCTGGTTCCCCGCGTCCTGTCGGAGCAGGACTGGACGCAGTTGGCGAGCGATGCTCACGGGGACGTGGAGGCCGCAGTGGAACGGGCGCTGGCGCGGCCGCACCCTGACCCGCGAGGGCTGACCCGTTATGTGTTTGCGGAGTCGGCGCCCGATGGCGCCGCGCAAGTGCAGGAGCAGGGCGGTCTCGCGTCCGCCGGGTACGTGTTTGCGCCCGCGGTGCAGGAGCCGCATCCCGAGCCGACGCGAATCAACATGTTGACGGCCATCCGGCGCACGCTCGATGTGGAGCTCGGTCTGAATCCGCGGATGGTGGTTTTCGGCGAGGACGTCGGGCCCAAAGGCGGCGTTCACGGGGCGACCCTCGGCTTGCAGGAGAAGCACGGCGGGGCGCGCGTCTTCGACACCAGCCTCTCCGAGGAGGGCATCATCGGCCGCGCGGTCGGGCTCGCGCTCGCCGGACTGCTGCCGGTGCCGGAGATCCAGTTCCGCAAATATGCCGATCCCGCCACCGAGCAGTTGAATGACTGCGGCACGATGCGCTGGCGCACTCGCAACCGCTTCGCGGCGCCCATGGTCGTGCGCATGCCGGGCGGGTTCTTCAAGTGCGGCGACCCGTGGCACAGCCAGACCAACGAAGTCGCCTTCGTGCACGGCATCGGCTGGCGAGTGGCCATCCCGTCGAATGCGGAGGATGCGACGGGACTGCTGCGCTCGGCTTTGCGCGCCAACGACCCGACGCTATTCTTCGAGCACCGCGCGCTGTTGGATGGCGCGTGGGCGCGCCGGCCCTATCCCGGGGACGAGTACGTCCTGCCATTCGGCGTGGCGCGCCGGATTCGCACCGGCAGCGAGATCACGATCGTCACCTGGGGCGCGATGGTGGAGCGGTGTGAGCGCGCCGCGGCGGACTCCGCCGTGGATGCCGAGATTCTCGACCTGCGGACGCTGTCGCCGTGGGACCGCGAGGCCGTGCTCGAGTCGGTGCGCAAGACGCATCGCTGTCTCATCGTGCACGAGGATAACCTCACCGCCGGCTTCGGGGCCGAGATCGCCGCCTGCGTCGCGAAGGAGGCCTTCTTCAGCCTGGATGCGCCGATCGAGCGGCTCGCCATGCCCGACATTCCGAGCCCGCACAGTCCGCTCCTCCTCGAGGCAGCCGTTCCCGGCGTGGAATCGATCACCCGCGCCATCCAGCAGATCGCGAGCGTCTGAATCATGTCGGTAACGGCGCAGAGTGTGGATATCCGGGCTCCCTCCGGGCACGAGGAGGGCACGCGCTCGCAGGTGCTGCGGTGGCTCAAAGCCGTCGGCGAGCCGGTCGCGGAGCACGAGCCGCTCATCGAGCTCGAGACCGACAAAGTCACGGTCGAGGTGGCCGCTCCGGGAACCGGCATGCTGATCGAGATCCTGAAGCAGGAGCAGGAGGAAGTCGCGCCGGGTGAGCTCCTCGGCAGGATCGCACGCGCCCCGCAGCTCCCGTCCGGGCACTCGCCGGCTACTCGGCCTGTCCCTGGCCTCGCCCCTTCGGGGCCGTCGAGCGCTGGCGCGCTCGACGTTGCAGATCGCTCCGGGCGATCTGCTCGCGACTCGACCGGCGCCGCTGCCGCGCGCCAGTTGAGTCCCGCCGTGCGGCGCCTGCTCGCCGAGCATTCGCTGGCGGCCGCTTCGGTACGAGGCACGGGCGAGGGCGGCAGGATCACGGTCGCGGACGTGATGCGGGAAGTCGCGGCGAAAACCGCGGAACCGCCAGCGGGCTGCAGCGACATCGAGGGCTCCGAGGGCCTCTCAGGCACTCCCAGCCGCCGCGTGACCCACTCCGCCACCCGCAAGCGCATCGCAGCGCGGATGGTGGAGAGCCTGCTCCATACCGCGCCTCACGTCACCACCGTGTTCGAGGTCGACATGAGCGAGGTGCTCGCTCACCGCCAGCGACGCCGCGAGGAGTTCGCGCGTCACGGCGTAACGCCGACACTGACGGCGTATTTCGCGCAGGCTGCCGTAACCGCGATCCGCGCGGTCCCGGAGGCGAACAGCCGCTGGACGGACACGGCGCTGGAGATTTTCGACACCGTCCATCTCGGCATCGCCACGGCGGCGGAAGGAGGTCTGGTCGTGCCGATCCTGCATGGAGCCGAGTCCCTCGATCTGCTGGAGACCGCCCGCCGGCTCGAGGATCTCGTGCGCCGCGCTCGCGCCGGCGCGCTCGCGCCGGCAGATGTGCGCGGCGGCACGTTCACGCTTTCCAATCACGGCGTGAGCGGCAGTCTGCTCGCGGCCCCGATCGTCATTCCGCAGCCGCAGTCGGCGATCCTGGGCCTCGGCAAGCTCGAGAAGCGGGCGGTGGTGATCGAGGACGGCGACGAGGACCGCATCGTGGCGCGCCCGTGCTGCTATGCGACCTTGACCATCGACCATCGCGTGATGGACGGCAGCCGGGCCAATCTTTTCCTGCAGGCGTTCACGGCGCGGCTGGCCGACTGGAAAGACTGAGCGGGGCGTGACTCGGAGCGACGGGGCCGCTACTATTCGGATTGCTGTTGTAAGTGGCGGAGGACCCGAGCATGACCGAGAACGCACCCGCAATGCCCGGCAAGCCGACCGAGGAAGAGCCCGACCTCGATCGACGGCGGATGCTGACGAACACCACGGTGGCGGTAGGCGCCGTCGGCGTGGCGCTGGCCGCGGTGCCGTTCATCGAGTCATTGGAGCCGACCGAGACTGCGCGCGCGCAGGGCGCGCCGGTCGATATCGACATCTCCAAGCTGGCGCCGGGCCAGATGATGAGCGCCTCCTGGCGCCGCCGCCCGGTCTGGGTGCTGCATCGGACCGATGCGCAGCTCGCGGAGCTGCCCAAGCTCAATGGCCAGTTGAAAGACCCGCTGTCGAAGGAGCCGCAGCAGCCGCAAGGCCTTCCGGATTGGAACCCGATCACGCGTTCCATCAAGCCGCACTATCTCGTGGTCGTCGGCGTCTGCACCCACCTCGGGTGCATTCCGAAGTACCGGCCGCAGGTCGGTGCGCCCGATCTGCCGGCGGGTTGGGAGGGGGGCTTCTTCTGCCCGTGCCACGGCTCCCGCTACGATCTTTCCGCGCGCGTCATGGACGGCTCCCCCGCGCCGCTCAACCTGCCGGTGCCGGCACACTATTACAAGAATGCCAACACCATCACCGTCGGGCAGCTCGAAGACGGGAGCGACGCCAACTGGGAGCCGGACACCTGGTAAGGGCCTCCCGCGGCAGCGCACTTCCGTGCGCCTGAGTCAACGCGCGCGCCGGCTGCCGAAGCGCGCATGGACCTCGGCTCCCGCCGGGGGCAGCACACCTGCGATAGTCTGCCCGGTCTCATCGAGGAAGCGCTCCGCCGCGGTGAGCACGGCCGCGTAGAGTGCTGCCGTGAGCTCGTAAGCTTCCGTGCCTACCCACTGCGCCGGCAGCAGCGCCGGCGGCAGCAGTGGATCCTGCAGGTGGATCTTCCGATACTCGTGTACGAGCAGTGTGCGCACGACGAATGCGGCCTCGGCATCGAGAGACCCCGACCCGCGCAGTGCCGCCTGCACCGGCGCAAAGATGTCGCGGAAGCGCCGGTAGCGACGGGCGATTTCCCCGAGATCCCAGCCTTCGGCCGCGAGCCTGCGGTCGGCCTGCAGGCCCTCCGTCGCGCCCTTGAGCAGCCAGGAGTGATTTGCGCAGCCCACCGTGGCGAGCCACCCGCGCGCTTGCGCCAGCGTGCATGCCGGGTGCGCGTACATCCCCGGGCTCAACTGCCCGAACCCGAGCCAGCGTAGCTCCTCGCGGACATTGCGCCGGCTGCCCGTGGCTCGTCGGGAATCGCCGCCGGAGGGCGGCAGCACGGCGATCGTCCATTGCCCGGTCCAGCTCGACGGGCCCGCGCCATAGATGCGCCGCGTCGCTTCCGCGAAGCGCGCGCGGCCGCTCCCGGTCAGGCGATATTCACTGCGCCTGCCGTGGCGGGTGGCCGTGAGCCATCCCTCGGCGGCCAGCCGCGCGACGGCGGTTCGCACCAGCCGCTCGGCGAGGCCGAAAGGTCGCGCGAGATCGATGAGGCTGCCGAGGGTCACGGCCCCGCCGCGCGGCGCGATGGCGTCGCCGAAGATCGTCATGAGGAGCGATCCGCCGCGCAACGGCCGCTGGCCGTGAAAGCGGCGCAGCAGCGCCTCGACCGGTTTCGTGAGCGGTGACATGGCCGCCCGCATTCTGCCCGAAAAAACGTGACACAGAAACCCGTAGTGATACGATATTAGTGTGTCACGTCGCGGAGCGGCAGCAGCGAGCCATGTACACCCAGGCCCTCGATTCCCCCACCCCCGAGTCCCAGGCCGCAACCCCCGGCAGCCAGGAGTCGCTCGCGCGCCGCTTCGACGAGCGGGTCGAGCGCGACGAGAAGATCGAGCCGAAGGACTGGATGCCGGAGGCTTACCGGCAGACACTGATCCGCCAGATCTCCCAGCATGCGCACTCGGAGATCGTGGGGATGCTGCCCGAGGGCAACTGGATCACCCGCGCGCCCAGCCTGCGGCGCAAGGCGGTCCTCATCGCGAAGGTGCAGGATGAGGGCGGCCACGGCATGTATCTCTACAGCGCCGCGGAGACCCTCGGCGTCGCTCGCGCGGAGCTGCTCGAGCAGCTCCTCGACGGGCGCGCCAAGTATTCGAGCATCTTCAACTACCCGACCCTCACCTGGGCGGACGTCGGGGCGATCGGCTGGCTGGTGGACGGCGCAGCCATCATGAATCAGATCCCGATCTGCCGCTGCTCCTACGGCCCCTACGCGCGCGCGATGGTGCGCATCTGCAAGGAGGAGAGCTTCCACCAGCGCCAGGGGTTCGAGATCATGCTGGCGCTCGCCCGCGGTACGCCGCAGCAGCGGGCCATGGCGCAGGATGCGCTCGATCGCTGGTGGTGGCCCTCGATCATGATGTTCGGGCCGAGCGATGCGACCTCGAAGCACACCGCGCAATCGATGCGCTGGCGCATCAAGCGCTTCACCAACGATGAGCTGCGGCAGAAATTCATCGACGTCACCGTGCCGCAGGCGCAGTTCCTCGGGCTCGAGATCCCCGACCCGGCGCTGCGCTGGGACGAGGCCACGCAGCATTACCTCACCGGCCCCATCGACTGGAGTGAGTTCAAAGCCGTGCTGCAGGGCGACGGGCCCTGCAATCGCGAGCGGCTGGAGGCGCGGCGCGCGGCGCACGAGCACGGCCGCTGGGTCCGGGAAGCCGCCGCGGCCTACGCGGCCAAGCACGGGAGATCGCAGCGATGAGTGAGGATTGGCCGCTCTTTGAAGTATTCATCCGCGCTCGCTCGGGCCTCGAGCACAAGCACGTGGGCAGCCTCCATGCCGCGGATGCGCGCATGGCCATCGAGCACGCGCGCGATGTCTATACGCGCCGGCAAGAGGGCGTCAGCATCTGGGTCGTGCGCTCGAGCGAGATCGTCGCGTCCGATCCGGAGGAAGCGGAGGCACTCTTCGAGCCGGCGCGCGACAAGGTGTACCGGCACCCGACGTTCTATGCGATTCCCGATGAGGTGAAGAATCTGTGACGGCCTCAGCGCCCGATAGTCCGGCAGCTCGCGGCGGCTCCCCGTCAGCCGAGGCACGGTTTCGTTACGTGCTGCGGCTCGCCGACACGAGCCTGATCCTCGGCCAGCGCCTGGGCGAATGGGTCGGCCACGCCCCCGCGCTGGAGGAGGAGCTGGCGCTTGCCAACATTGCCCTCGATCTCATCGGCCAGGCGAGACTCCTGCTCGGCTACGCCGGCGAAGTCGAAGGGCGCGGGCGCGATGAGGATGCGCTCGCCTTCCTGCGCGATGCGCCGCAGTTCTGCAACGCCTCACTCGCCGAGCAGCCGAACGGCGACTTCGGCCATACCATCGTCCGCCAGTTCCTGCTCGATGCCTGGCAACTCGAGCTCTACGAGGCGCTGTCGGGCTCGGCCGATGCGCGCCTCGCCGAGATCGCCGCCAAGGCGGTGAAGGAAACGCGCTACCACTGGCGGTTCAGCGCCGGATGGCTGGTCCGTCTCGGCGACGGGACCGCGGAGAGTCACGCGCGCGTGCAGCAGGCGCTCGATGCGCTGTGGCGCTTCACGGACGAGCTCCTCGCTCCCGATGGGCTCGATGAGCAGATGGCCGCCGCGGGTATCGCTCCCTCGCTCTCGGCTCTGCGCGGGCGTTGGGAAGCGCGAGTCGGCGCGGCGCTCGCGCAGGCGACCCTGCAACGTCCCGCAGCGGCGCGATATCCCTGGCACGGCAAGCGCGGTGTACACACCGAGCATCTCGGTCACCTGCTCGCCGAAATGCAGCACCTGCCGCGCGCGCTCCCCGGTGCCAAATGGTGACCGGAACGACTCCCGAGCCGGTCTGGCAGGTCCTGCGATCGGTCATGGACCCGGAGATTCCGGTCCTCAGCGTGGTGGAGCTGGGCATCGTGCGTTATGTGCGACCGGCGCAAGGGCACCTGCGCGTCGGGATCACGCCAACGTATTGCGGATGCCCCGCGACCGAGGTCATCCAGCGGTCCATCCGCGCGGCGCTCGCGCAACATGACATGGGCGATGTCATCGTCGAGACGGTGCTCTCGCCGCCGTGGAGCAGTGAATGGCTGAGCGAGGAGGGCAGGCGGAAGCTTCAAGCCTTCGGCATCGCCGTTCCCACCGCGCGCGCACCCTCCCAGGTGACCTGTCCGCGCTGCGCCAGCCATCGCGCGGAGTGTGTCAGCGAGTTCGGCTCGACTCCATGCAAGGCGCATTATCGCTGCGGCGAGTGTCTCGAGCCTTTCGACGTTTTCAAGTGCATTTGACCCCATGCTGAAATTCCATTCGCTGCGCGTAGCACACGTGCAGATGCACGCAGAGGACGCTGTCGCGTTAGCTCTGGCGGTTCCGGCGGAGCTCGCCGCGGAATACGACGGCGTTCCTGGACAGCACGTCGTTCTGCGCACCTCGCATGCGGGCGAAGAAGTGAGACGGACCTACTCGCTGGTGAGCTCTCCCGGGGAGCCGCTCCTGCGCATCGTCGCCCGCGTCCTTCCCGGGGGGCGCCTGTCGACGTTTCTGGCGCGCCAGGTGCGGCCCGGCGACCAGCTCGACGTGCTGCCTCCCAACGGCAGCTTCACACCCCGCTCGGCTATTGTGGGCCGCGGCACCTGCGTGGCATTCGCGGCCGGCTGCGGCATCACGCCCGTCGTCTCGATCGCCCGCCGCTGGCTCGAGGCCGGCCCGACGGGCCGGGCCGTCCTTTTCTACGGCAATCGCAGCATGGCGCGCGCGATGTGCCTGGAGGAGCTGCTCGCCCTCAAGGACCGCTACCTCGACCGCCTGGCGCTGCACTTCCTGATGAGCCGCGAGCCTCAGGAGGTGGAGATCTACAACGGCAGGCTCGACGGCGAGCACGTCCGGCAGCTCGCGCGGTCATTCTTCACCCCCGCGGAGGCCGCGGAGTACTTCGTCTGTGGCCCCGGCGACATGATCGACAGCGTCTCGCAAGCGCTTCGCGACCTTGGCGTGGGGTCCGATCGCATCAGAGCGGAGCATTTCACGGTAGCGACTGTGGCTCCTGAGGCGGCAGCGGCTGCCTCCGCGTCAGCATCGGTCCCCGCCATTCCCGCTTCGGGCGCCAACGCCGGTCATGCCGAGGTAACCGTGATCATGGACGGCCGGCGCCGCTCATTCGCGATGCGTATGAACGACGAGAGCGTGTTGGACGGCGCGGCGCGCGCGGGTCTCGACCTGCCGTTCTCCTGCCGAGCGGGCGTGTGCTCCACGTGCCGGACCAAAGTCGTGCGCGGCGAGGTCGCCATGGACCAGAACTATGCGCTGGAAGAATGGGAGCTGGAGCAGGGGTATGTGCTCGCCTGCCAATCGAAAGTCAAGACTCCGGTGCTCGAGCTCGATTATGACGAGCGCTGAGCAGTCGTCCGAGCGATGTCCAACAGGCGGTCCACCATGAGTTATCAGACCATCACTTTCGAAGCGGCGGACGGCATCGCACGACTCACGCTGAACCGTCCCGATCGCCTGAACAGTTTCAATACCGTGATGCATGCGGAGGTCCAGGACGCCTTGGCCACCGTCCGGAGCGATGCCGCAACCCGTGTTCTCATCCTGACAGGTGCCGGTCGTGGCTTCTGTGCCGGTCAGGATCTGGGTGACCGGGTCGTGGCTCCCGGCGCAGCGCCGCCCGACCTCGGCCCCTCGATCGAGAACGGCTACAAGCCGCTGATCCTGGCTTTGCGCCGGCTGCCGCTGCCGATCATCGCGGCCGTCAACGGCGTGGCCGCGGGCGCGGGAGCCAACATCGCCCTGGCCTGCGATCTCGTCATCGCCGCGCGCTCTGCTACTTTCATCCAGGCGTTCGCCAAGATCGGCCTGGTCCCGGATTCCGGCGGCACCTGGGTGCTGCCGCGGCTCGCGGGGCACGCGCGCGCCATGGGCCTGGCGCTCCTCGGTGACAAGCTTCCCGCCGAGCAGGCCGCGCAGTGGGGCCTCATCTGGCGCTGCGTCGATGACACGGAGCTGGCGCCAGAAGTCGAGAAGCTTGCCCGCCAGCTCGCGCTCGCCCCCACCCGCGGGCTCGCGCGGACCAAGCAGGCCATGCTCGAGGGCTGGAGCCGCACCCTCGAGGAGCAGCTCGACATCGAGCGCGATTACCAACAGGAGCTCGGCCACTCCGCCGATTACGCCGAGGGCGTCGCCGCCTTCATGGAGAAGCGCGCCGCACGCTTCACGGGCCAATAGCGATCTCACCAGGTGAGCGCCATGCAGTTACAAAGCTTCATCGCCGGCCGCTGGCAGGCAGGTAACGGTACCCCGATCGCCCTGCGCGATGCCACCACCGGCGAGGTCATCGCCAACGCGTGCTCGGACGGGCTCGACTTCTCCGCCACCCTGGCGCATGCCCGGGACGTCGGCGGTCCGAATCTTCGGCGGCTGACTTTCCACGAGCGCGCGATGCTGCTCAAGTCGCTGGCGAAACACCTGACCGAGCGCAAGGAGGAGCTCTACACGCTCTCCTACGCCACCGGCGCCACCAAGGCGGATTCCTGGATCGATATCGACGGCGGCATCGCCACGCTCTTCGTCTACGCGAGCAAGGGCATGCGCGAGCTGCCCGATGCCCATGTCTACAGCGACGGCGCCCCGGAGATGCTGTCGAAATCCGGCGGCTTCGTCGGTCAGCACATCTGCGTCCCGCTCGAGGGCGCGGCGGTGCACATCAACGCGTTCAACTTCCCCGTCTGGGGCATGCTCGAGAAGCTCGCACCTGCTTTCCTCGCGGGGGTGCCCGCGATCGTCAAGCCGGCGACCGCCACGTCCTATCTGACGGAGCTGGCCTTTCGCCGCATCGTCGAGTCGGGCCTTCTCCCCGAGGGCGCCGTGCAGCTCATCTGTGGCGGCGTCGGGGATCTCTTCGATCACCTCACCTGTCAGGACACGGTGGCCTTTACCGGCTCCGCATCCACGGCCCGCAAGCTGCGGATGCATCCCACGGTGATCGATCACTCCGTACGCTTCACCGCCGAGACCGACTCGCTCAACTCCTGCGTGCTCGGTCCCGATGCAACGCCCGGCACGGCGGAGTTCGACCTCTTCGTGCGTGAGGTGGCGCGCGAGATGACGGTGAAGGCCGGGCAGAAGTGCACGGCCATCCGCAAGGCGATCGTCCCCGCGGGCATCGCCGCCGACGTGGTGGAAGCCCTGAAGGCGGCGCTGGGCAAGATCGTCCTCGGCAATCCGCGCCTCGAGGAGGTCCGCATGGGGCCGGTGGCCTCCCTCGCCCAGCGGCGGGAGGTTCTCGGTCAGCTCGCGAAGCTCGAGCGCGAGGCGCAGGTCGTCTGCGGCAACGGCCGCGCCGTCGGGCTCGCCGAGGCCGATGCGGACCGCGGCGCCTTCATCCCGCCGACCTTGCTCTTCTGCCGCGACTCGGCGCGGGCGGCGGCCATTCACGAGATCGAGGCGTTTGGGCCTGTTTGCACGGTGGTGCCTTACGACGGCCCGGATTCCGCCATCGCGCTCGCACGGCGCAGCGCGGGCAGCCTCGTCGGCTCGGTTTTCACGGCCGATGACACGGTTGCCGCGCGCCTCGTGCTCGGGCTCGCGCCATTTCACGGGCGCATCCTCGTCGTCAATCGCCACTGCGCCAAGGAGTCGACCGGACACGGCTCGCCGCTGCCGCATCTGGTGCACGGTGGACCCGGCCGCGCCGGCGGGGGAGAGGAGATGGGCGGCATCCGGGGCGTCCTGCACTACATGCAGCGCACCGCCGTGCAGGGCACGCCCGATGTCGTGACGGCCATCACCGGCCGCTGGGTCAGGGGCTCGCAACAGCGCGATCCCGGAATACATCCGTTCCGCATCCCTTTCGGCTCACTCGTGGTGGGCGATACTTTCAACTCCGGGGAGCGGGAAGTGACGGTGGCCGACATCGAGCGCTTCGCGGAGCTGTCGGGCGATCGTTTCTACGCCCACATGGACGAAGCCGCGGCGCGCCGCAACCCGATCTTCGGCGGGCGGGTGGCGCACGGGTACTTCCTCATCTCCGCCGCGGCGGGCCTGTTCGTCGATCCGCCGCTCGGTCCGGTGCTCGCCAACTTCGGGCTCGACTCGCTGCGCTTCACCAAGCCGGTGAAGCCGGGCGATCGCATCAAAGTACGCCTGACGTGCAAGGAGAAGTCGCTTCGCATCGGACAGGGCTATGGCGAGGTGCGCTGGGATGCGCAGATCACCAATCAGGATGGCGAGACGGCTGCCGCCTACGACGTTCTGACCATGGTCAGCGAAAAGGCGATGCCTGACGCCTGACAATCAGCGTATCCTACAAAACTTTTCAACGGCTTTGCCGGCGCGGAGGTCACTGTCATGCGGATATGGCTCACGGCGACGCTTGCTCTCCTTGCGGTCAGCTCAGCGGGAGCCGCCGACAGGCTCCTGCTCAGCGAGCCGACGATGTCGAAAACACAGATCGTTTTCGAATACGGCGGGCAGCTCTGGACCGTTCCACGCGATGGCGGGCAGGCGCACGTGCTGGCGAGCGGCATGGACCTCCTGTCGAAGCCTCTCTTCTCGCCCGATGGGTCGATGGTCGCATTCAGCGGCACCTATGATAAGAACACGGACGTCTACGTCGTACCCGCGACGGGAGGGCAGCCGCGCCGCCTCACCTTCCATCCGGAGCCGGATGTCGTCGCCGGCTGGACGCTCGATGGCAAGAGCATCCTCTTCGCCTCTCACCGGTACAGCTTCTCCGATCCGTTTCAGCTCTTCACGGTGTCCGTCGCCGGCGGCTTTCCCACGCGGCTGCCGCTGCCCGCGGGACTCGCCGGATCGTATTCACCCGACGGCAGCCGCATCGCCTACGTTCCCAATTTCCAATGGGAGCCCTTCTGGAAGGATTACAAGGGCGGCCAGCACACCGAGGTCTGGATCGCGCGACTCTCCGACTCCGCCACGGAGCGGATTCCCAGCCCGGATTCCAACGCCAGCGACCCCATGTGGGTGGGCCGCACGATCTATTTCCTCTCCGATCGTGAGGGCCCCACGACGCTCTATGCCTATGACACGGCCAGCAGGCAGGTCAAGCGCGTCATCGACAACACCGGATTCGACATCACTTCCGCCTCGGCAGGGCCGGGCGGTATCGTCTACTCGCAGTTCGGCGAGCTCCACATCTATGACTTCGCCACCGGGACGACCCACTCCGTACCGGTGACGGTGGCAGGGGATCTGCCGCAGCGCCGCCCGCATTTCCAGGATGTGTCCAAGGACCTCACGGCGGGGGATGTGTCCCCCGGCGGGTTGCGGGCGGTCTTCGAGGCGCACGGCGATGTCCTGACCGTGCCGGCCGAGCACGGCAGTCCCGAGAACCTCACGCACAGCCCCGGTGCCATGGACCGCTCACCGGCCTGGTCGCCCGACGGGCAGCTCATCGCCTATTTCTCCGATCGCGCGGGAGAGTACGATCTCTACATCAGGCATCAGGACGGCAGCGGTGCCGTGCGCCACATCCCGCTGGGTCAGGATGATGCGTTCTATTACGCGATCCGCTGGTCGCCGGACAGCAAGAAGCTCCTCTTCACCGACCAGAAGCTCGACTTCTGGTACCTCGACCTGACGCAGGCCTCGCCTCGCGCCAAGAAGTTTGGCGCCGACGACTTCGATCCGCTGCACGATCCGCGGGCCCGCTGGTCTCCCGACAGCCGCTGGATCGCCTACACGCGGGTAGGACCCAACTACCTGCACGCGATCTACATCTACTCGCTCGCGGACGGCTCCACTCATCAGATCACGGACGGGACGAGTGACTGCACGGACCCGGTGTTCGATGCGAACGGCAAGTATCTGTATTTCACCTCGAGCACCGATGTCGGTCTGGCGGCCGGTTGGCTCGACATGACGCAGCTCGAGCGGCCGGTGACGCGGCAGGTATATGCGGCGACCCTGCGGGCGGACCTCCCGTCGCCCATTGCGCCCCGTAGCGGTTACGAGCAGGCATCCGCGACCCAGACGGGCCAGGCCGGCGAGAAGGACCAGAAGAAGGACCGCAAGGGCAAGGCGGCAAGCGCGCCACAGAAGCCGCCGGCGGTGGCCATCGACTTCCAGGGTCTCGCATCGCGGGCGGTGCCGCTGCCCATACCCGCCGCCAACTATGTGGGTCTCGAGGCGGGCAAGAAGGATGTCCTCTATCTCGTGAAGGCCCCCGATGTGCTCACCGAGGCCGACTCGGGTCCGCACGGGCCGCCGCTCTCGATCCTCACGTATGACGTCGGCTCGAGGAAGACCGACGATGTGGTGGACGGCATCACGGGCTTCAGCCTCGCCGCCAATGGCGGGAAGATGCTCTACCAGAAGGGCGACGATTGGTTCATCTCCGACGCGACGAAGGGAGCCAAGCCGGACCACCTCGACACTCAGAGCCTGCGCGTGTGGGTCGTGCCGCAGGAGGAGTGGGCGCAGATGTATCGCGACGCGTGGCGGATCGAGCATGCGTTCTTCTACAACCCGACCTTCGACGGGCTCGATATCGAGGCCGCACAGAAGGAATTCGCGCATTTCCTGCCCGGCATCGCGAGCCGTGACGGGCTGTCATTCCTCTTCCGGGAGATGATGAGCTATCTCTCCGTGGGCCACATGTTCATCTATGGCGGCTACGAGCCGAAGATGGAGGAAGTGACGGTCGGCCTCCTCGGAGCCGACTACCGCATCGAGCACGGGCATTACCGCATCGCGCGCATCTACACGGGCGGAGAGTGGAATCCCCAGATCTACGCGCCACTCGCGCAGCCGGGCCTGAAGGTCAAGGCGGGGGACTACCTTCTGGCGGTCAACGGCAACCCGGTCGATGGCAGCGAAAGCGTCTACGAGGCCTTTCAGAATCTGGCGAGCAGGACGGTCAGCCTCACGGTGGGCCCGAATCCCGACCTGACCGGCTCGTGGCAGATCACCGTCAAGACCATCCCGCGCGAAGACGAGCTGCGCCACGCCGCCTGGATCGATGACAATCAGGCACGGGTGGACCGTCTGAGCGGTGGCAAGTTGGGATATGTCTATCTGCCGGATACGGAGTGGGGCGGATATACCAACTTCAACCGCTATTTCTTCTCGCAGGTGGACAAGCAGGGCGTCATCATCGACGAGCGCTTCAACCACGGCGGGCTGCTGTCCGACTACATCATTCAGTACCTGCAGCGCCGGCCCATGGCGCTCGACCTCAATCGGTGGGGTCGGCCGGCGGTGGGCCCGCCGATGGCGATCTATGGACCGAAGGTGATGCTCATCAATCAGTACGCGGGCTCGGGCGGCGATGCGCTGCCGTGGTATTTCAAGATGGATCACATTGGCACGCTGGTCGGCGAGCGCACCTGGGGAGGGCTCGTGGGCATCGGCGGCTATCCGGACCTGATGGACGGCGGCCACATCACGGCCCCGCGCGAGGCGATCGAGGGCCTGAATGGCACGTTTCCCGTGGAGAATCACGGCGTCGATCCGGACGTGACGGTGTGGCAGAACCCTGAGCTCGTGCGCCAGGGCCACGATCCGCAGCTCGAGCGGGCCGTGCAGATCGCCCTCGAGCAGCTCGCGGCAAATCCGCCCCGGCATTACGAGCGGGCTCCCTGGAACAATTATCACCCGCACCTGCCGCCCTTGCCGGACCCGCCGACGAGCGTAGGCAGGGATTAGACGCGAGGCTCGCCGGCGCTATACGTGTGTCCGCGGGCCGAGACGGCTTTGACCAACACCCAGAGGGTCATGCCGGCTCGCAGCCCGAGGGCCGCCGTGGCGTTGCGGGTGACCCGGGCGAGGACTGATGCGCCGGCGCCGATGTCGACCTCGACCAGGACCGCCTGGCCGATGTCGTTGGATAGTTCGGTGATGACGCCTTCAACGGCGTTTCGGACGCTGAGGCCGCGCGGAGGCTCCGTGGCGAGGATGATGTCGCGGGCGAGAAGTTGGATGCGCAATCGCGCACCGGCGCGCGTGTTGGGTGCGCTGATATGCAGGGTGCCACGTCCGATCCGCACGTCTGCCATGCCGTTCGCGGTATCGACCTGCGTCACCACGCCGTCGAGCACCGCTCCGACCGCTTCCGGTCCGACGATCGCCCGAAACTCCGGTCGCACGCTGAGGTCGCTCAGCGTGCCGGAGGCGAGGATCTCGCCCGACTCCATCAGCGCCACGTGGGTTGCGAGCCTCAGTACCTCGTCGAGCTGGTGACTGACGAAAACCATGGGGATGGACAATTGGTCGCGCAGCGCCTCGAGGTACGGCAACACTTCCTCCCGGCGCGCCGCATCGAGCGCCGCCAGCGGCTCATCGAGAAGCAGCAGCCGCGGTTGGGAGAGGAGGGCCCGTCCCAGGGCGACGCGCTGGCGCTCGCCTCCCGAGAGCTGGTAGGGGCGCCGCCCGAGAAGGGGCTCCAGCCCGAGGAGGGCGAGCACCTCCTCGAGCCCGATCGAGCGACCCTCCCTCGGCGCACGCCGCATCCCGTAGCGCAGATTCCCCAACACCCCGAGATGCGGAAAGAGGCGCGCGTCCTGGAAAACATAGCCGATGCGCCGCCGCTCGGCCGGTACGCGCACGCGCTGCCGGGTGTCGGTGAGGACCACACCATCGAGCTCCACCCGGCCCTCATCGGGCTGCAGGAGCCCGGAGAGGATGTTGATCAGAGTCGTCTTGCCGCAGCCCGAGCGGCCGAAGAGTGCCACGACCCCGGGGGTCGGGGCCTCGAGCTCCGCCCGCAGCTTGAAGCCCTTCCAGCGCTTGACGACCGATAGCCGCAGCATGGTGGGCCCGATGCCTCAACGCCCCAGGAGCCGGTGGACACGCCGGGCAAGCAGCTCCGCGAGCACGAGCCCGAGGACGCCGAGTGCGATGGAAAGGACGGCGAGCCGCATCGCCATCGCCTCACCCCCGGGCTCCTGGATGGCGGTGTAGAGCGCGAGCGGCAGGGTACGTGTCACGCCGGGTACGTTGGAAGCGAACGTGATCACCGCGCCGAACTGCCCCAGCCCGGCGGCGAATGCCGTGAGCAGCCCCGCCAGAATTCCCGGCAGCGTCAATGGCAGCGTAATGGAGACAAAGCGGTCGAGCGGCCCGGCCCCCAGCGTACGGGCCGCCGCCTCGAGGCCGCGGTCGACGCTCTCCAGCGCAAGGCGGATCGCCCGCACCATGAGCGGAAAAGTCATGACGGCGGTCGCCAACGTTGCGCCCCATGTGGTGAAGGGGAGCGCGACGCCGAAATGCGCGAGCAGCCACTGCCCGGTCGCGCTGCGGCTGTCCAGCGAGACCAGCAGCAGATACCCCACCGCGACGGGCGGCAGCACCAGCGGCAGATGAACCAGGGCGTCGAGGGCGAGCACACCCGGGAAGCGGCTGCGCGCGAGCAGGTAGGCCACGAGCACGGCGGGCGGCAAGCTGATGGCGACGCTGCGCAAGGCAACGTCCAGGCTGAGGCGCAACGCATCCATTTCGGCCGGCGTCAGTGAGAGCATGGCGAGACCTTAGCGCATGCGCCAGCCTGTCCGCACCTTGACTTGTCCTCCTGCGGCCGCATCTTCAGCCTCAGGTGCGGTCTTTGCGGCCTGTCGATTGAATGAGCAGCGAGCGGCAATACGGCTGGATGTGGGTGGAGGCGTGTGAGCGCCTGGACAGGGCCGAGCGCCTGCAGCGCCAGTTCCTGCGCTATCTGGGTCCGGGAGCCGACGCGGCGGTCTGGGAGCCGCCGGTCGACATCCAGGAGACCTCCGATGGACTGATTCTGCTCTTCGCGCTCCCGGGTGTCGTGGCCGAGGAGATCAGCCTGACGCTCGAGCCGACGGAGTTGACGCTCAGCGCCATGCGTCCGCTGAAGCTCAGCTGCGCCGACGCGGTGATCCGGCGTCTGGAGATTCCGCACGGACGCTTCGTCCGACGCATTCCGCTCGCGGGCGTGCCGCTCAAGCTGGCATCCCGCCGCTACGAGAACGGCTGCCTCGAAGTCAGGCTCACCCGGGATCCATAACCGAGACCCTTATGACGGAGAATACCGACCACACCCCTTCGACCCCGCACATCGAGCTGCCGCCGCTGCCGGCGGATGCCGTGCCGATCGTCGCGCTGCGCAACCTCGTGCTCTTTCCGGGCATCGTGCTGCCGGTCACCCTCGGGCGCGAGGAGAGTATTGCCGCGGCCCAGGAAGCGGTACGCACCGGGCGCAAGGTCGGCCTTCTGCTGCAGCGCGATCCGGCTCTGGAAAAGCCGGCGGTCACCGATCTTTACGACGTCGGCGTGCTGGCCACCGTGGTCCGCTATGTGACCGCGCCCGACGGCGGCAATCACCTCGTCTGTCAGGGAGAGAGCCGTTTCCGCCTCGAGCAGGTCGTGCGGGAGACCCCGTTCCTCGCCGCGCGCATCGCGACGCTGCCGGAGCCGCAGGCCGCGGGCGCGGACATCGAAGCGCGCATGGATTTTCTCAAGCAACGCGCCGCGGAGGGACTCTCGCTGCTGCCGCAGGTGCCCGCGGAGCTGGCGCGCACCATCAACAGCATCGACTCTCCCGGGCAGCTCGCCGACCTCATCGTCAGCTTCATGGACGTGAAGGCGCAGGAGAAGCAGGAGCTGCTCGAGACCCTGGACCTGAAGGCGCGGCTCGACAAAGTCGTCACGCTGCTCGCGCACCGCGTGGAGGTGCTCAAGATCACCCGCGACATCACCGAGCAGACCGAGGCGGCGCTCGGCGAGCGCCAGCGCGAAGCCGTGTTGCGCGAGCAGCTGCATCAGCTGCAGAAGGAGTTGGGGGAAGGCGAGGGCGCGGGCGGCGAGATGGCCCAGCTCGACAAGGCGATCGCCGCGGCCCACATGCCCACGGAGGTCGAGGAGCAGGCGCGCAAGGAGCTGAAGCGCCTCGAGCGGATGAGCGAAGCGAGTCCCGAGTACGGCATGGTCCGCAGCTATCTCGACTGGCTGGTGGCCTTGCCGTGGAGCGTGGCGGATGTGGAGCACATCGATATCGAGCGTGCGCGCCGCGTCCTCGATGAGGACCATTATGGCCTGGAGAAGGTCAAGCGGCGCATCCTCGAGTATCTCGCCGTGCGCAAGCTCAACCCCGAGGGCAGAAGCCCGATCCTCTGCTTCGTCGGGCCGCCGGGCGTGGGCAAGACCTCCCTCGGCCAGAGCGTCGCGCGCTCGCTCGGCCTGAAGTTCGTGCGCGCGAGCCTGGGCGGCGTGCACGATGAAGCCGAGATCCGCGGCCACCGGCGCACCTACGT
Source organism: Steroidobacteraceae bacterium (assembly GCA_035552895.1). GTDB lineage: Bacteria > Pseudomonadota > Gammaproteobacteria > Steroidobacterales > Steroidobacteraceae > 13-2-20CM-66-19. Next base: position 29,182 of record DATNEU010000056.1, on the reverse strand, counting down.
CGGCGCCCTGCCGGGCAACATCATCCAGGGCTTGCGCAAGAGCGGCACCCGCAACCCGGTGTTCATGCTCGATGAGATCGACAAGTTGGGTGCCAGCTTCCAGGGCGATCCGGCCTCGGCGCTGCTCGAGGTGCTCGATCCGGAGCAGAACTCGACCTTTCGCGACAACTACCTGGGGCTGCCTTTCGACCTGAGCCACGTGCTCTTCATCGCCACCGCCAATGTGCTCGACACCATCCCTGGGCCGTTGCGCGATCGCATGGAGATCATCGAGCTCACCGGTTACACCGAGGAGGAGAAGCTCGAGATCGCCAAGCGCTACCTGGTCGCGCGCCAACTCAAGGCGAATGGCCTCGAGCCCGAGCAGGCGAGCCTCTCCGATGCAGCCCTCTCGCGGCTCATCCGCGAGTACACCCGCGAGTCGGGGTGCCGCAGCCTCGAGCGGCAGATCGGCGCGCTGCTGCGGCGCGCGGCCATGCGCATCGCCGAAGGCAAGGTCGGGAGCGTGCGGTTCGATGCGCCGGATGTCGCCGAGGTGTTGGGACCGACACGGTTCGAGAATGAGGTCGCGCAACGCACCTCGGTCCCGGGCGTCGCCACCGGCCTCGCCTGGACGCCCGTGGGCGGTGACATCCTCTTCGTGGAGTCGGCCCGCATGCCGGGCAACGGCAAGCTGATCCTGACCGGACAGCTGGGCGATGTCATGAAGGAATCGGCGCAGGCGGCGTTGAGCCTCATCAAGGCGCAGGCCGCGGAGCTCGGGATCGATCCCAAGCTCTTCGATCACAGCGACATCCACGTGCACGTGCCCGCCGGGGCGATCCCGAAGGACGGCCCGAGCGCGGGCGTCGCGATGGTCATCTCGCTCGCCTCGCTCCTGAAGCGCAGAGCGGTGCGGCCGGATGTGGCCATGACCGGCGAGATCAGCTTGCGGGGCCTGGTGCTGCCGGTCGGCGGCATCAAGGAGAAGACCATTGCCGCCGCGCGTGCCGGGATCCGCAAGGTCATCCTGCCGGCGCGCAACCGCCGCGATCTCGAGGATATCCCGCAGAGCGCGCGCTCGGCGCTGGAGCTCGTATGGGTCGAGCGCGTGTCGGAAGCCCTGGAAGTGGCGCTGGCCGCGCCCGCAGAGGCTCAGAAGCCCGCGGCGAAATCGGCGGCCTGAGCTGCCGGCGATTTCAGGACAGGGTGGCGAAGAGTCCCGCTGCGCCGAGGAATACGACGAGGAGACCGACCGCCGTGGCGGCCGCCCGCGCCGGGACGTGGCGGGTGACCCATGCCGATAGCGGGGCGGCGACCGCTCCGCCGATCAGGAGGGCGATGACCATGTCGTATCGCATGTGCCCCATCTGCGTCCACAACGCGATGCTGGTGGCGAGCGCGACGAAGAAATCCACCGCGTTCGCCGTACCGATCGCATAACGCGGTGTGACCCCGCGGGCGATCATCGTCGAGGTGACGATGGTCCCCCAACCGCCGCCCCCTATGGCGTCCAGGAAGCCTGCAATCAGTCCCAACCCGGGTCCTGGTGCTCCGACACCGAGAGGTGGTGCGCGCTTGAAGACGACACGGCCCACGACGCAGAGGCCGGTGACGATCAGGTACGCCCAGACAAATGGACGAATTGCGTGAGTTGCAACATGCGCGAGTACCGTCGCCCCAATCACGCCGCCGACAACTCCCGGGGCGAGGAGGGAGAGGAAAATCTTTCGGTCCAGGTTGCGGAACCAGGCATGCGAGGCACTCGAGATCCCCGATGTGAACACTTCGGCGGCATGTACCGTGGCGCTGGTGATGAGGGGTGGCATGCCGAGGGTGGCGAGGATGGCGCTGGCCGAGATCCCGTAGCCCATGCCGACGCAGCCATCGACCATCTGGGCGATGAAGCCCACCGGGATCAGCCACAATACGTGCGGCGACAGTGTCACGGCGCCTGCTCAGGCGACCATGACGTCATCGAGCGCGATCGGCGGCCGGGAGGCTACCGTGCCCGCGGCGGACAGAAGGCCCTTCTGCTGCAGCCACTCGGCGTTGAACAAACGCGATTGATACTTCGCGCCGCCGTCGCAGAGGACGGTCACGATGGTATGGCCCGGACCCATGGCGCGCGCGACGCGCGCAGCCGCAGCGACATTGATGCCGCTCGTGCTGCCGAGGAACAGGCCTTCCTCCCGCAACAGGCGGTAGACGTGCTGGACGGTTTCCGGATCCTCGATGTGCACGGCATCATCGATCTGAGCGTCCTTCATGTTGGCCGTCACCCGTCCGATGCCGATGCCCTCGGTGATGGAGCCCGAGCCTGTCGCCTTCAGTGTCCCGCTGCGCACGTATTCATAGAGGCTGCTGCCCGGCGGATCGGCCAGCACGCAGCGGATGGAGCGGCGGCGTGACTTCAGGTAGTCGGACACGCCGCCGAACGTGCCGCCGGAGCCCGAGGCGCAGACGAAGGCGTCGACGCGGCCCTGGGTCTCCTCCCAGATTTCCGGCCCGGTCGTCTCGAAGTGAGCCTGCCGATTCGCGGTGTTGTCGAACTGATTGGCCCAAATGGCATTCGGCAGGCTCGCGGCGAGCCGCTGCGACACTTTCTGGTACTGGTTGGGATTGCTGTACGGGACCGTCGGAACCTTGTAGACCTCGGCGCCGAGGGTCTCGATCAGCCGGTACTTCTCCGGCGACTGGTTGTCGGGCATCACGATGACGCAACGGTAGCCGCGCGCGTTGCAGACATGGGCGAGGCCGATCCCCGTGTTGCCGGCGGTGCCTTCGACGACCGTGCCGCCCGGCGCCAGCTCCCCGCTGCGCTCGGCGGCCAGCACGATGCCGCGCGCGGCGCGGTCCTTCACGGACCCGCCAGGGTTCATGAACTCGGCTTTGCCGAGCACCTCGCAGCCGGTCTCCTCGCTCACCCGCCGCAGCTTGATGAGGGGAGTGTGGCCGACCGACCCGACGAACCCGTCACGCATGCTGGACCTCTGCTGCTCAGATCGGTTGTATCAGGTCCGCGGCGGTTTCGGCCGCGGCCGGCGCCGTGGCCTCGGCGGCGCCCACGGGTCTCGCCACCTCACCCACGATCAACAGGGCCGGGGGCGATAGGCCCGCCAGGCCGGCGAGGCCGGCGATCTGTCCGAGTGTACCGCGAAGGACCCGCTGCTCGGGCAGGGTCGCGCGCTCGACGAGCGCCGCCGCGAGCGTGTCGGCCGCTCCGGCCGCGCGCAGCCGCGCCACGATCGAGCCCAGATTACCGACGCCCATGTAAAAGACGACCGTCTGTCCGGTCCTGGCGAGCGAGCGCCAATCCAATGAGTCGTCCTCCGGAACGTGTCCGGTCACGAAGGTCACGCTCTGCGAGCAACCCCGCTGGGTCAGCGGGATTCCGGCGGCCGCCGCGGCGCCGAGCGCCGCCGTGATGCCAGGGACGATGAGATACGGAATGCCGTGACGCGCGAGCACCTCCGCTTCCTCGCCGCCGCGGCCAAAGATGAAGGGATCGCCGCCCTTCAGTCGCGCTACTTTGAGACCCTCGCGCGCGCAGCGGATCATCAGCTGGTGGATGTCTTCCTGCGGCGTGTGTCCCGCCGCCGCGCCGTGCACTTTGCCGACGAAGATGCGCCGTGCCTCCCGCCGGGCACGCTCCAACACCGCCGGCGGCACCAGCCTGTCGTAGAGCACCACGTCCGCCTGTTGCAGGAGCTGCAGCGCTCGCAGGGTCAGCAGATCCGGATCGCCCGGGCCGGCGCCGATGAGATAGACCTCCCCGAGAGCGCTGCTGCGCGTGCCGGCCGGAGTGGTCAGCTGTGAGAGCAAGAGCTCCGCGTCGAAAGCGCGCTGGGCGCCGGGCGCATCGCCTGCCAGCACACGGGCGCCCGTCCGGCCGCGCACGATGCGCTCCCAGAATGCGCGGCGAGCCGCGGCCCCGAGGGCGCGCTGCACGCCGCGGCGCCGCTCTCCCATGAAGCGGGCGAGGGCGCCGAGGCCCGAGGGAAGCACCGCCTCGATCTGCTCCCGCACCCAACGCGCGAGCACCGGCGCGTGGCCGCCGGAGCCCACGGCGACCATGACTGGCGAGCGGTCGATGAGGGCGGGGAAGATGAAAGTTGAAAGCGACGCGTTATCGACGACGTTGACGGGCACGTTGCGCGCGCGCGCGGCGTCGGATACCGCAATGTTGACTTCCTCGAGCCCGGTGGCGGCGATCGCGAGGGCGGCACCGTCCAGGTGCGCGGGGACGAAGCTCTCCGCGAGGTGCGTCAGCTCGCCGCGGGCGGCACGGCCATGGAGATCCTCGTGCAGTTGCGGCGCGACCACCGTCAGGCGCGCGCCGGCCCGCAGCAGGAGCTCCGCCTTGCGCGCCGCGATGCGCCCGCCGCCGACGATGACCGCGCGCGTCGCGCGCAGTTGCAGAAAGACCGGCAGATAGTCCATCGCGGCCGGATCGCTCAGGCCTGCGCGGCCGCCTGGCGTACTCTCGGATGTAAGCCGCATTCGCGAGACTCGGGTTGCTCCCACCACCAGCGGCCGGCCCGGCGGCTCTCGCCCGGCTGGATCGCACGGGTGCAGGGGAAGCAGCCGATGCTCGGGAACTGGCGATCGTGCAGGGAATTGTACGGCAGCTTGCGGGCGCGGATGTACTGCCAGATCTCCGCCTCGGTCCAATCGAGCAGCGGGCTGACCTTGTAGAGGCCGTATTCCGAATCCCATTCCACGGGCTGCGCCTGGGCGCGCGCGGCCGACTGCTCGCGGCGCACGCCGGTCACCCATGCCGTGTAGCCCTCGATGGCGCGCTTGAAGGGCTCGACCTTGCGCACGTGGCAGCAGGCGAGGCGCGCCTCCAGACTGTGGTAGAAGCCGTTGATGCCTTGGCCTGCGACCAGTTGCTGCAGCGCCTGCGCGTCCGGATAGACCAGGTGCAGCGAGCGCTTGTACCGCCGCTCGAGCTTTTCCAGGAGATCGTAGGTCTCCTGATGCAGCCGCCCGGTATCGATGCTGAACATGTCGATCTCGGGCACGTGGGTCCAGATGATGTCGGTGAGCACCATCGCCTCGGCGCCCAGGCTGTTCGAGTAGACGAGCCGCCCGTGCTCGCGCACGGCGGCGAGGAGCTGCTCGCGCACGCCGACCGCCTTCTGCTCGAGATCGAGATTCAGTAGCTCTCCCATAGTGCGAGTGACTATAGGGGCGGGCCCTGGCCGGCAGAACGAATGATTTCTTCTGAGGCACTGCAGGCCGGTTATGGTGGATCTACCCCCTTGGTGGAGTCGCGGGCGCGGCCACGGTTGCGCTAGTCTCTGCCCCCATGAAGCTCCATCAGCTCCGTTATCTGGCCGCCGTGGCCCAGAGCGGCCTCAACATCACGGCGGCGGCGCAGAAGCTGCATACCTCCCAACCCGGGGTGAGCAAGCAGATCAAGCTCCTCGAGGACGAGCTCGGTTTCCAGATCTTCGTGCGCGAGGGCCGCAATCTCACCCGCATCACCCCCGCCGGCCAGCAGGTGATCGACCGCGCCCTGCGCATCCTGCAGGAGGCCCAGAGCATCCGCGCACTGTCGACGGAGCTGCGCGACGAGGGCAGGGGCAGCCTCTCGATCGGCACCACCCATACCCAGGCCCGCTACGTCCTGCCGGGGGTGATCCGCGAGTTCCTGGCGAAATACCCGAACGTGCGCCTGAATCTGCACCAGGGCACCTCGGAGCAGATCGCCGAGATGGCGGCGCAGGACCGCATCGACTGCGCGATCAACACCGGCTCGGAGCGTCTGTTCTCCGACCTGACGATCCTACCCTGCTATCGCTGGAACCGCGTGGTCATCGTCCCCCGCGACCACCCCCTCGCCAGCGCCGGCAAGCTCACCTACCGCGCGCTGGCCGCATACCCCATCATCACCTACACGTTCAGCTTCTCGGGTCCGTCATCGCTCATCGATGCCTTCGCCAAGGCCAGCTTGACACCGAACGTTGCGATCACCGCCCGCGATTCCGACGTGATCGTCACCTACGTCCGTCTCGGCATGGGCGTGGGGATCGTGGCCCACATGGCGGTCGATGAAAACGACCCCGATCTGGCCGTCATCGATGCCTCGCACCTACTCCCCGCTCATACGACGTGGCTCGGCTTCCGCCGCGGGACCCTGCTGCGCAAATACATGTTCGACTTCGCCCAGCTCATCGCCCCCCATCTGGATCGTCGTCTGGTCGAGCGCGCCCACCGCGCCAACTCCGCCGCGGAGGTGGCGGAGATGTTCGCCGACGTTAAACTCCCGGTGAAATAGCGCGGGATCAGTGCGCCGCGGCGACCTGCCGGCGCCGTCGCACCCAGATGGGCGTATGCGCATCCGCCGCCGCCTGATAAGCCACCCTGATCTCATCCAACGCCTCCCTGCACGCCTCGAGATTCTGATCCTTGCGCGGCACGATGCTGTCGAACCCGCACCGCCCGAGCCAGAACACCAGATCCCGGATCACATCCCCCACCGCCCGCAGCTCGCCGCGATATCCGAGTCGCTTCCTCAGCACCACCGCCTGGGACAACGCCCGCCCATCCGCGAATGCCGGGAACTGCAAGGCCACCACCGGCCGGTCCGCGATCTCGGGGTAGACCGCCTCGATGTCCGCCGTGTTGGGCACCAGCACGCCCACCGCCGCATGCCGCGCCAGCAGCGCCGCACGCTCGGCCCGCCAGCGCGCCAGCGTCACGATCACTTTGCCGCCGTCCGGCTCGATCTCCGTGCGCCCGTCCTCGATCACCGCCCAGTCGTCACCGACGAGCTCACCTTCGCGCAGAATCACCGTCATGCTGCAGCCGCCTCGGACTCGTTCACGTAGAGGCGCGCCTTGAACGGCTCCATCCCCAAACGCCGGTAGCACTCGATGAAGGTCTCCTCCTCATCGCAGCGAAATTCGAGATACGCATGGATCAGCCGCTCCACGCCCTCCGCGATCTCATCCCGCGCCAGCGCCCGGCCCACGCGCTCGCCGATCGCAGCGTCATTGCTCGGACTGCCGCCCAGAGTGACCTGATACCACTCCTCGCCGTGCTTATCGACGCCGAGAATGCCGATGTGACCGACGCTGTGGTGTCCACAGCCATTCATGCATCCGCTGATCGTGATGCGGATCGCACCAATCTCGTACTGTGCCTCGAGCGTATCGAACCGCCGGTAGATGTCCTGCGCCACCCCGATCGAGCCCGCATTCGCCAGGCCGCAGAAATCCAGTCCCGGGCAGCTCACGATGTCGGTGACCAGCCCGATGTTGGGCGTCGCCAGCTTCGAGGCATCGAGCTTGCGCCAGACTTCGTGGAGGTCGCGCTCGGGGACGTCGGCCAGCACCAGATTCTGATCGTACGTCGAGCGCAGCTCCCCGAAGCTGTGCGCGTCGCAGATGTCGGCCAGGGCCTCGAACTGCTCCGCGGTGCAATCGCCCGCCACGTGATCCGGCGCCTTGAGCGACACGAAGACCACCCGATAGCCCGGCTTCTTGTGCGCCCGGACATTGCGCTTGATCCAAGCGGCAAATCCGGCGTCACGCGCGGCTATGGCGGCGACGTCGGCGCCGACCTCCGCGGCCGGGCGATAGGCGGGCTCGGTGAAATATCCACGCATGCGCTCGATGTCCTGCGGCAGGAGCAGCAGCTCCTCGCCTTCGACGCTCGCGTTGATCTTGGCGTATTCCTCCTCGATGGCGGCGCGGAAGCGCTCGATGCCCCACTCGCGCAGCACGATCTTGATGCGCGCCTTGTGGATGTTGTCCCGGCGCCCGAAGCGGTTGAAGGTGCGCAGCACCGCGCACGCATAGCGCAGCAGGTCCGACTCCGGCACGAAGGAATTCATCTCCTGGGCGAGGAGGGGCTGGCGGCCGAGGCCGCCGCCGACGTAGAAGCGATATCCGATCGCACCGTCCGCATGACGCACCAGATGCACCGCCACGTCGTTGGTGCGGCTTGCCGCCCGGTCCACCGCTGCGCCCGTGAACGCGAATTTGAACTTGCGCGGCAGCCAGTAGAACTCCGGGTGGAGCGCAACGAACTGGCGCAGCAGCTCGCAATACGGCCGCACGTCGATGTGCTCATCGGCCGCCACGCCCGCCAGATAGTCGGCGGTGATGTTGCGCGTGTCGTTGCCGCAGGCCTGAATGCCGTGCAGCTGTACTTCGGCGAGCTCGCCCAAAAGGTCCGGCACCTGCTCGAGCTTCGGCCAGTTGAGCTGGATGTTCTGCCGCGTGGTGAAGTGACCGTAGCCTTTGTCGTACTTGCGCACGATGTGGGCCATCTTGCGCAGCTGCCGCGACTCGAGGAGCCCATAGGGCACCGAGATGCGCAGCATGGGCGCGAAGCGCTGCTGGTAGAGGCCGTTGCGCAGCCGCAGCGCGCGAAACTCATCCTCCGTTAGCTCGCCGGCGAGATATCGCCGGGTTTGATCCCGGAACTGCTCGACGCGCTGAGTGACGAGCGCGCGGTCTGTCTCATCGTAGCGGTACATGCCGCCGGACTATAGGCGGCGGCCGGCGCCCGGCTAAATACCGTGTGGTTTGGTATCCCGCGCCACGGGTTATGAGTGCGATAATCGCCGCTCGTGCGGCAAACCGAGGATGGCTTCCGTGAAGCTCAGAATCAAAGGCGACTCGCTGCGGTTGCGCCTCTCGCAGGGCGAGATGCGGGCGCTCGCCGAGCGTGGCGAGGTCGAGGACCGGGTCGCGTTCCCCGGTGGCGCGGCGCTCCGGTACCGGCTGCGGGTGGACGCAAATAGTAATGTCATTTCAGCTAGTTACGGATCAAACCTAATCGATATTATAGTCCCTCGAGCGCTCTCCGAGCGCTGGTCCGCCACCGATCTGGTCACTTTGAGCGCGAGCCAGCCCCTCGGGACTGGCGAGCTGCGCCTCGTGCTGGAAAAGGACTGGGCCTGCCTCGCGCCGCGGGAAGGCGAGGACGAGTCGGACAATTTCCCCCACCCCGAGGCAGGGCGAGGCGCCAAGAGCTAAGACCTGTTGAGCTCGAGCAGGTCATCGGGCGTATCGAGATCGAAGGTCGCGCTCGGCATCCGAACTTTCACCAGCCGGTCGGCATGGCGATTGAGCAGCACCCTGGCGCCGCGGTCGCCCTTGAGCTCGCTCAACTCGCCGAAAAGATGCCGCGGAAAGATGGCGGGTGCCCCGAGCGTCGCGCCGTACTGGGCGGCCGCGACCGCGAGCGGTTGGCGGCGCCAGGCCCCGGCGAGCCGCCGCAGATCCTCCGCCGTGACACAGGCCTGATCCGCCAACACCAACATCACACCGGCGCAGGAGGCGGGCAGGTGCGCGACACCGGCGCGGATGGAGCTCGCGAGTCCCTCGCGCCAGTCCCGGTTGACCACCATCGAGCCGGGAGAATGCTTGAGGAGCGGGGTGAGCTCGGAGGCGCGCGCCCCGAGCACCACGATCAGCGCATGGCCGACCACTTCCGCGGCACGGCCGGCGATGAGGCTGAGGAGCGGCCGGTCGCCGATGCGCACGAGCTGCTTGGCGGAGCCGAACCGGCTCGAGGCTCCCGCCGCGAGCACGATGGCGTGCAGATCCCCGACATCGCTCTCGATGCTCATGCCGGGGCGGCCGTCGGCCGCAGCTCGATCCCGGCGGGCAGGAGCGCCGCGACGCGCGCGAACCGCCGGCGCTCATCGAGTATGGAATCCGCATCGATCGCGCACACCGCGCGCCAGTCGGCCACGCTCGAATGCTCCGCGAGGGCTCCCTCGAGCGCCGCGCGCCGCGGTGCCCAGGAGGAGTTGAAGAAGCGGGCAAACTCCTGCCAGGCCGCCCGCGCGGCCTCGGAGCTGCCGGCGTCGAGCGCGGCCTCGAGTCGCGCGAGCGCTTCCCGGCTCGTGCCGAAGCGGCCGATCAGGCTGCTGAGGTGCCGCGCGCCGGCGGTTGCGGCGCCGTTGGTCGATGACAGTCGGGCGGCGAGCAGCTCCGATAAGCTTTGATCGCGTTCCTCGAAACGCGCGAGGACCCATACGAGGTAGCTCACGCACGCCTCCCGGAAGAGCGCCATCGCTTCCTCGGGCGCGCCAACGGCTGGCGACCCGAACGCTGCCGCGCAAGCATGGGCGACCTCCGCGGCATGAGATTGCTCCACCGCGAGCTGCGCGCGGATGATTTCGAGCTCGTTCATGGGCCGCTCCTGGTTAGCTGCATACCGTGCATGAAAGCGTGGATCTCGGCGACGATCGCGAGCGCGATGCCCTCCGGCGTCCGGCCTCCGAGGTTGAGGCCCACCGGTGCGTGCAGACGCGGCCTCAGACGCTGCGACTCAGAGCCCAGCTCCGATAGCAGCTTCTCGCGCCTGGCGTGAGGGCCCAGCAGCCCAACGTAGGCCACGGGGCTGCCGCCCAAGGCCCGCAGATACTCGAGATCGGAGGGCAGGTGATGGCTCATCACCACGGCCGCATCGAAGCGGCCGAGCTCCACCGCTTGCGCGATCTCATCCGGGCGCGCCAGCAGCACGCGCTCCGCCCCAGGGAAGTGGGACGGGACGGCGTACGCGGGCCGATGGTCCACCACCGTCACCCGCCAGTGCAGGCGGGCGCCGAACTCCACAACCGGGAGGGCATCGGGACCCGCCCCGAGGAGGAGGAGCCGCGGCGGCAGGGCGAGGGGCAGGAGCAGCAGCTTCCAGCGGCGGCCAGGGCCTTCCAGCCAGCCGACGGAGTCCGCGCGGGCGGCGGCTTCGAGCGCCGCCCGCGATCCATCGAGCGTCTGGCATCGATTCGAGGTTTGCGACCCCTCCGGTGCCGGCGGCAGGATCAGCGCGCCCACCGGCAGCGCTTCTTCCCGGGATTCCGTGACCACCCCGACCGCGGTCGGCCGATGGGCCGCCAGCGCCGCGGCCAGGTGCGCGAGCGGCTGCCACTGCTCCTGCGGCCCGACGCGCAGCAGCAGGATGTGCATCGCGCCCTCGCACCCGAGTCCGAGGCCCCAGACGAGATCGTCGGAGTTGCGCAAATCATAGGTCACGAGCGAGGCCCGGCCGGTTGTGATCACCGTACGGGCGCGCTCCGCGAGATCCCCTTCCAGGCATCCCCCGGAGATGAGACCGGCGTATTCGCCGCCTTCCGCGATGAGCAGCATCGCGCCGGGCTTGCGATAGGTCGAGCCGACCGTCTGCACGAGCACGCCAAGCGCCATCGAACGGCCGGCGGCCTGCTCGCGGTCGAAGAGGGGGAGGAGGGGACCTAGAATGGAATCCATTGCGGTGAATTATGCATGGCGGCGCACAAAAACATCATTGCGCGCACTCGGGCTGGTCAGTAGAGTCGCACGGCCTTTCTCCTCTGGTCGATTTTTCAATTCCATGCCCAATTCTCCTCCCTGGGTCGTGCATAAATTCGGCGGCTCGAGCGTCGCCGACGCCACCTGTTTCCGCCGCGTGGCCGGCATCATCGATTCCTTGTCTGCCGCCCGTGTCGGTGTCGTGCTCTCCGCCTGCAAAGGGGTCACCGACGCTCTGCTGGGTCTGATCGCCCTGGCGGAGAATCAGGACGACCGCTGCCGCGTCGAGCTCAGTGCGTTGCGCTCGAGGCATGCGGAGATCGCCGAAACGCTCCTCAGCCCGGAATCGGCGCGCCTCTATCTCGCCGGATTCGACCGGGACTGCCACGATCTCGAGGGCATCCTGCACACGGTGAAGCTGACCCGCTCGGCGGCCCGCAACGTGAGCGATCTCATCGCCGGCTACGGCGAGATCTGGTCGACGAGGCTCTTTCACCGCTTCTATGAGGAGCGCGGCAGCCCGCGCGGTCCGGTGCAGTGGATCGACGCCCGGCGGGTCGTGGTCGTGGAATGGGGACCGCTCGGACCCGGCGTGCAGTGGGCGCGGTCGCGGGCGAATCTCGCCGATCTCGTCGACCGCGACTTCAAGGGCACTCTGATCATCACCGGCTTCATCGCCTCCGACCCGCGCGGCGTGCAGACCACGCTCGGCCGCAACGGCAGCGACTTCTCCGCCTCCATCTTCGGCGCGCTGCTCGATTCCGCGGAAATCCATATCTGGACGGATGTCGACGGCGTCCTCTCGGCCGATCCGCGCCGGGTGCCGGATGCGACGGTGATCGACTCGCTCACCTACAACGAGGCGATGGAGCTCGCCTACTTCGGCGCCAAGGTGATCCATCCGCAGACCATGGCGCCCGCCGTGGGCGACGCCATTCCCATCTGGATCCGCAACACCTTCGCGCCGCAGAAGCCCGGGACGCTCATCTGCGCGCAGCCGACCTCGAAGCTGCCGGTGAAGGGCATCGCCAGCATCGAGCAGATCGCGCTCATCAATCTCGAGGGCGCCGGCATGATCGGCGTCCCCGGCACCGCGCACCGGCTCTTCGGCGCGCTGCGCGAGGAAGGCATTTCGGTGATCCTGATCTCCCAGGGCAGCTCCGAGCACTCGATCTGCTGTGCCATCCCGCGCGAGCAGGGCGAGCGCGCCGCGGCGCTGGTGCGCCAGGCGTTCGAGCGGGAGTTGAAGGAAGGTCAGATCCAGAGCGTCGAGATCGACCCGGACCTCGCCATCCTCGCAATCGTCGGCGATGGCATGGCCGGCACGCCGGGCGTCGCGGCGAAAGTGTTCAATTCCCTGGGCGCCGCCAGCGTGAACGTGCGCGCCATCGCGCAGGGCGCATCGGAACGTAACATCTCCGTCGTGGTCGAGGGCCGATCCGCGACACGAGCGCTGCGCGCGGTGCACGCTGGACTTTATCTCTCGCCGCACACCCTCTCCGTCGGCGTCATCGGACCCGGCACGGTGGGCAGGGTGTTCCTCGATCAGCTGGCCTCCCAGAGCGAGCGTCTGCGTGAGCAATTCAAGATCGACCTGCGGGTGCGCGGCATTCTCGGCTCCCAGCGCATGGCGCTCGCCGAGACGGGCCTGGCGCTCGAGCGCTGGCGTGAGGAGTACGAGGAGCACGGCGTCCCGGCGGACCTCGAGCGCTTCATCGAGCACGTGCGGGTCGATTATCTGCCGCATTCGGTGCTCATCGACTGCACGGCGAGCGCCGCGATCGCCGCCCGCTATGGCGACTGGCTCGGCGCCGGCATGCACATCGTGACACCCAACAAGAAGGCCAACAGCGCGGACCTGGCGTACTACCGCGCCATCCACGAGGCGCGCCGCGCCAGCGGGGCGCACTACCTCTATGAGGCGACGGTCGGCGCCGGCCTGCCGGTGGTGCACACTCTGCGCGACCTGAGAGAGACCGGGGATGAGATCACGAGCATCGAGGGGATCTTCTCCGGGACGCTCGCCTATCTCTTCAACATCTATGACGGCCGCACGGCGTTCTCCGACATCGTGCGGGATGCGCGCCAGAGAGGCTACACGGAGCCCGATCCGCGCGATGATCTTTCCGGCATGGACGTCGCCCGCAAGCTCATCATCCTCGGCCGTGAGATGGGCCTCGAGCTCGAGCTCGCCGACGTCAGGATCGAGAGCCTGGTGCCCGCCGGACTCGAGAACGGCTCGATCGAGGAGTTCATGGCGCGCTTGCCGCGGCACGACGCGGCGATGCGCGAGCGGTTGGAAAGCGCCCGCGCGCGCGGCAAAGTCCTGCGCTATGTCGGCCGCCTGACCCGCGAGGGGGTGGCGACAGTGGGTCTGGTGGAGCTCGATGCGAAGCATCCCTTCGCCAACATCGCGCTCACCGACAACGTGGTGCGCTTCGCCACTCGCCGGTACTGCGACAATCCGCTCATCGTCCAGGGTCCCGGGGCGGGACCCGAGGTCACCGCCGGCGGCGTGTTCGCCGACCTGCTGCGCCTCTCCGCTTATCTCGGAGCGCGCCTATGAGCGCCCACCGTTGGGCGACGGCATTTGCGCCCGCGTCAGTCGGCAATGTTGCGATCGGCTTCGACATCCTGGGCTTCTCCGTCGGCGCGCTCGGCGACCGCGTGACCGTGAGCCGCACCGAGACCCGCGGCGTCACGATCACTGAGATCACGGGCGTGGCCGGGCCGCTGCCGACCGATCCGGCGCAGAATACGGCGGGACGCGCGCTGCTCGCGATGCACGAGGCCCTCCGGCCGGGCTTTGGTTTCTCGATGCGCATCGACAAGGGGATCCCGCTCGGCTCGGGGTTGGGCGGCTCGGCTGCCTCGGCGGTGGGAGCGGTGGTGGCGGCCAATGCGCTGCTGCCGCAGCCCTGCAGCAAGCTCGAGCTGTTGAAATTCGCCATGCAGGGCGAGGCGGTGGCGAGCGGCTCACTGCACGTCGACAACATCTCGCCGTCGCTTTTCGGTGGCCTGGTGCTGACCGTCGGGATCGACCATCCGCGGGTGAAGCAGATCCCCGTTCCGGAGGGGATTCGCGCGGTCATCATGCACCCGCAGATGTTCCTCTCGACGCGCCAGGCCCGTGCGATCCTCAAGCGCAGCGTCGAGCTCTCCGACTTCGTCTGGCAGACCGCGAATCTCGCCGGCTTCATCTCAGGCTGCTACACCAACGATCTCGACATGATCCGCGCCTCCTTGGAGGACGTGGTCATCGAGCCGCAGCGGCAGGCGTTGATACCGGGATTCCAAAAGGTGCGGCAGGCGGCCATGCACGCCGGCGCTCTCGGCTGCTCGATCTCCGGCGCGGGGCCGACGCTCTTCGCCTGGGTGCGGGCCAAGGACGCGCACGGGGTGCTGGAGTCCATGCGGTGCGAGTTCGCCGCCGCCTCGATTCGCATCGATGAGTGGCTGGTCGACATCGGGGCGGACGGTGCCCGGGTCGTCGAGGCTGGCTGAGCCAGTCGGCTAGCGGAGAGGGGCATGAGCGGTTTGCGGTTCAGGAGCACGCGGGATGAGCAGCTGACGGCCGGCTTCGGCGAGGCGTTGGCACAGGGGCTCGCGCCCGACGGCGGCCTCTACGTCCCCACCGAGTGGCCGCGGCTCCAGGCCGGAGCCTTCGGCGCGCGCGAGAGCCTGGCAGGCATCGGCGCGAAGTGCCTCGCGCCCTTTGCGGCCGGTGACCCGCTCGCCTCAGCCCTGCCGGACATCACCACCGAGGCGTTCGACTTCCCGGCGCCGGTGGTGGCGCTCGGCAACACCGGTCGGCTCGCGGTGCTCGAGCTCTTCCACGGTCCGACGGCGGCCTTCAAGGATTTCGGCGCGCGCTTTCTCGCCGCCTGCCTCGCGCGCGTGCGCGGCCCGGCCTCGCGCCCGCTCACGATCCTCGTGGCCACCTCGGGCGATACGGGTGGGGCGGTGGCGGCGGCGTTCCACGGCCGGCCCGGGATCGAGGTGGCGGTGCTCTTCCCCAAGGGGCTCGTCTCGCCGACGCAGGAGCGGCAGCTCACCTGCTGGGGCGGGAACGTGAGGTCATTTGCGGTGCGCGGCACGTTCGATGACTGTCAGCGCATGGTCAAGCAGGCGTTCCTCGACCGCGCCTGGCGGGAGGAGCGGGCGCTCTCCTCGGCCAACAGCATCAACCTCGGCCGCCTGCTGCCGCAGACCGTCTATTACGCCGCATCGAGCCTCGCGGTCTTCCGGCGCCACGGCGAGCCGGCGTCCTTCATCATCCCGAGCGGCAACCTCGGCAACGCGGCGGCGTGCATCTGGGCCCGCCGGCTGGGACTGCCGATCGCGCAGATCGTGCTGGCGCACAATGCCAACCGCACGGTGCCGGATTTCCTCGAGTCGGGCGAGTGGCGCCCGCGCGCCAGTGTCGCCACCCTCGCGTCCGCCATGGACGTCGGCAATCCCAGCAACATGGAGCGGCTGCGCTCGTTTTATCCGCAGCTCGATGAGATCCGCGCCGCCGTGAGCGCGTATTCCGTGGATGACGACGCTATCCGCGCACGTATCCGCTTCGGCTACCAGGAGCTCGGCCAGATCTGGTGTCCGCATACGGCCACGGCCGCCGAGGTCTACGCCAGGCTGGCGGCCGAGCGCCGCGACGGCGGCCGTTGGGTGTTGGTGTCCACTGCCCACCCGGCGAAGTTCCGCGAGATCGTCGAGCCGCTGATCGGCCGCGACATCGCCCTGCCGGAGTCGCTGGCCAAACTGTTCGCACGGCCGTCCGAATGCGCCGAGATCGATGCCGACCTGGCCTCGCTCCGGGATGCGTTGCGGGACAGCCGCGTATTGGAGGGTGGTTGACGTGGATGAGATAGAGAAGCTGCCGCCGACCGCGTGGGTTCTGATCGCGATCGCCGGCGGCGGGGTTCGGTATCTCCTGGCTGTGGCGCTGGTACCGCCAGTACAGCGCCCGCAAGTCACTGCGCATGGCGGTCGCCGCGGCCGGATCCGATCACGTCGTCGACGTGCTGGTGCCCGATGGCATGGGAGGCGGCTTTCACGTCGACTTCCTGCTGCTGACCTCGCGCGGGGTGCTGGTCGTCGACCTGCGCGACGTGCGGGGCAACATCTTCGGCGGCGATCAGATGGCGGAATGGACGGTGATGGACGGGCCGCGGCGCTTCACGTTCACCAACCCGCAGAGCGGTCTTTACGACCGCATCGCGGCCGTGAAGGCGATCTCGGGGGATCTGCCCGTCGAGGGGAGGGTGGTCTTCACCCGCCGCGGGCGCTTCCCCAAGGGCTTGCCCAAGTGGACGCTGATGATCGATGCGCTGCGCGCGGAGTTCCCGGCCATGGAGCACGGTGACCCTGGCGCCGCGGGCCTCGGCGAGGGCTGGGAGAAGATCAAAGGCGCGGTGAAGCCGAGCTACATGGCGCACATGCGGTAGGCTAGCCCTGCAATGTCCGTGCGTGATCCGCCAGGACCAGCGACACGCAGGCGGTGAGGCTCTGCGCGTACTCCAGGTGGAGGAATTCGTTCGGGCCGTGAGCGTTGGAATGCGGCCCGAGGACGCCGGTGATGAAGAATTGCGTGCGCGGGAAGCGCTCGCCCAGCATACCCATGAAGGGAATGGTGCCGCCGCAGCCGACGTGAACGGCCTCGCGTCCGTAGATCCGGCTCGAGGCGCGCGTGATCGACTCCTCCAGCCAGGGCGCGAAGGCGGGGGCATTCCACCCGGCCGTGCCCCCCGCCGACTCGAAGCGCACCTGGGCGCCGTACGGTGGGTTCTGCTCCAGCGCCCCCCGCACTGCCCGCGCCGCGCGGCCGGGATCGCAGGTCGGCGGCAGCCGCAGCGACAGCTTCAGAGTGAGCGAAGGCAACAACACGTTGCCCGCCGACAGCGTCGGCGGCATACCGTCGGCGCCGGTCACCGCGAGCGTCGCTTTCCAGGTGCTGTTGATGAGAAGCTCCACCGGATCGTTGCAGACCGGGCGCACGCCGGATGCCCAGGGAAGCTTTCCGGCCACGGACTCCCCGAGCACGCGTGCCGCGGCCTCGATCTGCTCGCGCCGGTCCTTCGGGATGGCCACCGCCAGCTCCTCGAGGAGGAGCCCGCCGTTGATGGGGCTCTCGAGCCGCGCCAGCAGCTGCTCCACGATCCGAAACGGCGTGGGCGCGATGCCGGTGGCCATGCCGGAGTGGACGCCTTCCTCCAGCACCCGCACGTGCAAAAGGCCCACCAGGTTGCCCCGAAGCGAGGTCGTGCACCACACCTGATCGTAGTTGCCGCATTCAGCGTCCAGGCAGACGACGAGCGAGGGGTCGCCGATCGCATCGCCCAGCGCCTCGAGATGCGCGGGAAGATCGCTGCTGCCGCTTTCTTCCGACGCTTCTATCAGGAGGACACATCTGGGAAGCGCCACGCGCTGCGCTTTGAGCGCGGCGATGGCAGTGAGCGAGCTGAAGACGGCGTAGCCATCGTCCGCCGCGCCACGGCCATAGAGCTTCCCGTCGCGCAGTACGGGCTCCCAGGGACCGAGACCGGGCAGCCAGCCGGTGAATTCCGGCTGCTTGTCGAGGTGTCCGTAGAGGAGCACGGATCCCGCAAGCTCGCCGGGCACATCGATGAGCAGCACGGGCGTGCGGCCGGGAAGCCTGCGCACCTCCACTCGCATTCCGGGGACCGGCTGGCCGCGGCACCAGTCGGCCATGAGCCGCACCGCAGCTTCCATGTGCCCGTTGGCCTCCCAGGCGGGATCGAACATCGGGGACTTGTTCGGAATGCGCACGTAGGCGGTGAGGCGCTCGACAATCGAGTTGCGCCAGGTGGCGGCGATTGCGGCACGCAGTTGCTCGAGGTCCACGCGCGTTCTCCTTTTACTACAAATCGTTACGGTGACTTACTAAAGTCAATTCCCGGCAAACGGAAGAGCCGCCGCGCCGCTTCCGTGCTGGCCGCGGCCAGCGATTCGACGGGCTCGCCGCGCGCGCGGGCAACGACGGCCGCGATATGCGCAAGATACACCGGCTCGTTGCGGCGCGAGGGTGGCTTGGGATGCAGGTCTCGCGGCAGCAGGTACGGGCCGTCCGTCTCGAGGAGCAACCGATCGGGCGGAATGCGCCGCACGAGCTCGAGCAGGTGTGCTCCACGGCGCTCGTCGCAGAGCCAACCGGTGATGCCGATCGCGAGCCCGAGCTCGAGATAACACTCGAGCTCCGCGGCGCCGCCGGTGAAGCAGTGCGCCACGCCGCCCGCGAGGTCCGGCCAGTGCTCGCGCAGCGCCGCGATGAAGTCTTCGTGGCTGTCACGCTGGTGCAGGAACACGGGCTTGCCGCATCGGGCGGCAAGCTCGAGCTGGCGATCGAAAGCCTGCCGCTGGGCCGCGTGGGGCGAGTAGTTGCGGTAGTAGTCGAGACCGCATTCACCCACCGCCACGACTTGCGGCTCGGCCGTGAGCTCACCGAGCTCGGCGAGGACGCCGCCGGTGAGCTCCGTGGCATGGTGGGGATGCACGCCGGCCGTGGCGAAGAGCCGGCCGGGATGTTGGCGGGAGAGTGAGATTGCGGCACGAGAGCTCGCGACGGAGGAGCCGGTGACGATCATTTGCACGACGCCCGCCGCCGCCGCGCGCGCGATCACCTCATCGCGGTCGGTGTCGTAGCTGTCGTGCGCCAGGTTGATGCCGATGTCGATGAGCGGCGCTGCCTCGCGCGGGCCGGCGGGCCTGCCAGGCGGCAGGGCGGCTGGAGCCGTGTCTGTGATATCGTTCCCAATCATGGTGCGCTCGCATTCTACTGGAGGGGACGGATTGCGCCCGGCGGCGGGGCTCGGCAGAGCCCTTCTCCTGGGGTTGGCGGCGGCGGTTGCGGCCGTCGCATCCGCAGCAGCGCCCGCAGTGTCGCCGGCTGTGGCAGCCGTCAAGGGAGCGCCGACGGCGACCCCGGGTTGGATGGAGCTCGAGCGTCGGATCGAGAGCGCGTACTTTCAGCAGAATGCGCCCGTCCTGCAGACGCTGGCCACCACTCTTGCCGCGGCCGATTCGGCGTCTGCCGCGAAGACCCCGGACATCGAGTTGCAAAACTATTATGGCGCGCTCGTCGCGTACCGCCTGGCGCTGCTCGCGCAGGCCGACGAACCGCGGGCCTGGCCCTTCACGCAACAGTGCTATGACCGGCTCAATCGCGCGCTCGTCATCGCCCCGGCATCGGCGGAGGCGCTCGCGCTGCAATCCGCCTGCCTCGCCCTGCAGAGCCGCATCGACCGCTGGCGCTCGCCGCTCGCGGCACCTCTCAGCCGCGCCCGCATCGACAGAGCGCTGAAGCTCGCCCCCGACAACCCGCGTGTGCTCCTCCTTGCCGCCCTGGCCGACCGGGAGCTGCCGCGGCTCTTTGGCGGCGACGCGCAACGGGGGTTCGTGTTGATGCAGCGGGCGGTGTCGGCGTTCGAGCGGCAAAGGCGGCCCGGCGGGCTGCCGCGCTGGGGCGCCGCGGATGCCTTCACCGACCTGGCGCAGGACTATCTCACGCGCGGTGAAGCCCTCGCGGCGCGCAACGTGCTCGAGCGGGCGCTGCTCGTCGCACCCGACTTCGCCCCGGCGCGCAATCTGATGGCGGAGATCGTTTCCGGATAACGAGGGCAAGGGGCGGAGGGGATCCATGAATGCCGATTCCGACAAGAGTCAGCTGCTGCATCAGCTGCGGATCGATCGCGCCGAGCGCGAGGAGACGACCGGCAGCCGCGGCAAATGGTGGTGGACGGCGGGCGTCGCCGCGGCCGTCATTGCGGCTGCGATCATCCTCCTTCTCACGCGCAACGGCGCGATCGAGGTGAGCGAGGCGACGGCGGTGGCGGCATCGGCGGGCGCGCAACCCACCGCGATCCTGCAGGCGACCGGTTACGTCACCGCGGAGCGCGAGGCGACCGTCTCGTCGGAGATTCCGGGAGAGATCTCCCGCGTATCGGTCCAGGAAGGGGAGTCTGTGCGCCGGGGGCAGGTGCTGGCCCAATTGGAGGACGCCACCCAACGTGCGGCCCTGGGCCAGGCCGACGCGCAGCTCGCGGCCGTCCAGGCGCAGTTGCGTCAGTACCAGGTGCAGCTCGCGCAGGCGCGGCGCGATTTCGAGCGCGACCAGGCGCTCATCGGGCAGCATCTGGTGTCGGAGCAGGATTACGAGACGGCACGGACGCAAGCGGCCACACTGGCCGCGCAGGTGAAGACGCAGGGCCGTCAGGTGCAGGCGGCGCAGGCCGGCGTGCACGCCGCGCAGGTGCAGGAGGACTACACCATCGTGCGGGCGCCGTTCTCGGGCGTGGTGGTCGACAAGGCCGCGCAGGTCGGCGAGATGATCTCGCCCATTTTCGGCGGCGGCGGTTTCGAGGCGGCCGGCATCGCGACCATCGTCGACATGAGCTCCCTCGAGGTCGATGTCGATGTCAACGAGGCCTACCTCCATCGGGTGAAGCCGGGGCAACCCGCCGTGGCGGTGCTCGATGCCTATCCCGACTGGAACATCCCGGCGCACGTGATCGCCATCGTGCCCACGGCGGACAAGAGCAAGGCCACCGTGAAGGTGCGCGTTGCCTTCCAGAAGCTCGACCCGCGAATCCTGCCCGACATGGGGGTGAGGGTGTCGTTCCTGCAGGAGGGGGACGCGCAGTCGGCTGCGGCCCAATCCCTGCCCGCGGGTACGGTCTGGGTGCCCGCAACAGCGGTCGTCCAGCGCGATGGCCATGCCGTGGTATTCGTGATCAAGGGGAGCCAGGCGCACGAGGAGTCCGTCAGTGCCGGTGAGAGCGCGGGCGATCTGCGGGCGGTGCAGGGCATCGCCGGCGGAACGGCCGTCGTGCAGTCGCCGCCCGAGCGGCTCGAGGACGGCGGCCGCATCGCCGTGAAGTCCGATCAAGGGTGAGGTGACAACTGTCACATCGAGGGGTGACGAATGGCACTGGGAGGCCAGGCGCTGAATGCCGGATCCTCCGGCCGCCACCCACTACTTCAGACGCTGCACGGGGGGATTGCATGAATCCGCTGGTCGAGATCCGAAATCTCAGCAAGGTCTATACGCGCGGCCGTCAGAAGGTCGAGGTGCTGCATCACGTCAACCTCGACATCGCCCGGGGGGACTTCCTCGCGCTCATGGGGCCGTCCGGCTCCGGCAAGACGACGCTCCTCAACCTGATCGGTGGCCTCGATTCCCCGACAGAGGGGACGATCTCCGTGGGCGGGCGGCGCATCGACCGGCTCGGGCAAGGCGAGCTCGCCCGCTGGCGCGCCTCCAACGTGGGCTTCGTTTTCCAGTTCTACAACCTGCTGCCGATGCTCTCGGCCGCGAGGAATGTCGAGCTGCCGCTGCTGCTCACCAAGCTGCCGGCGGCCAAGCGCCGCAAGAATGCGAGCGTGGCGCTCGAGCTCGTGGGACTCTCGGAGCGCGCCGCGCACAAGCCCGGTGAGCTCTCGGGCGGCCAGCAGCAGCGTGTCGCCATCGCGCGCGCGATCGTGTCCGACCCGACGCTGCTCGTGTGCGATGAGCCGACCGGTGACCTCGACAGGCAGTCGGCCGTCGATGTCCTGACGCTGCTGCAACACCTCAACCGTGACCACGGCAAGACGATCGTGATGGTCACGCACGATCCGAAAGCGGCCGAGTACGCGAGCCATACCCTGCACCTCGACAAGGGCACGCTGGTCGAGGCGGTTGCCGGAGCGGCCGAAGCGGTGGCCTCGTGAAATACCTGCATCTGATCTGGTCCGCGCTGTTCCGGCGTAAGACTCGGACCCTGTTCACGCTGCTCTCGGTGCTCGCAGCCTTTCTGCTCTTCGGCCTGTTGAATTCGGTCCGCCAGGCGTTCGCCAATGCCGGACAGAGCGTCGCCGGCGCGAGCCGCCTGATCACCATCTCCAAGGTCAGCTTCATGGTGGCTCTGCCGAAGAGCCTGGACCTGCGCATCCAGGCGGTGCCAGGGGTGAGCGACGTCACCTACGCGAACTGGTTCGGCGGCATCTATCAGGATCCGAAGAACTTCTTCGCCAACGAGGCGGTGGCGCCGAATTTCTTCGATGTGTACTCGGAGTTCAAGCTCCCTGCGGCGCAGTTGCGCGCGTTCGCGGCCACCCGCACCGGCGCGGTGGTGGGGGCGAGCCTCGCCTCGAAGTTTCACTGGAAGATAGGCGATCAGATCCCGCTCCAGGCCACCATCTTTCCGCAGAAGGGCGGCGTGAACACCTGGACCTTCAACCTGGTCGGCATCTACCACATCGCGAACCCCCAGGAGAGAGGGCAGGAGAATGCGCTGTTCTTCCACTGGAAGTACTTCGATGAGGCGACCCAGTTCGGCGGCGGCAGCGTGGGCTGGTACATCGAGAAGATCGCGCAGCCGAAGGACGCCGACCACATCGCCCAGGCGATCGATGCGATCTCGGCCAATTCCGATCACGAGACCAAGACGCAGAGCGAGGATGCTTTCCAGGCTTCCTTCGTGAGCCAGTTCGCCAACATCGGCCTCATCGTCGGGGCCATCATGGGGGCGGTGTTCTTCACCCTGATCCTGCTCACGGGCAACACCATGGCGCAGGCGGTGCGCGAGCGCATCCCGGAGCTTGCGATTCTCAAGACGATCGGCTTCCCGAACGGCAGCGTTCTCGCACTGGTGCTCGCCGAGTCGGTGCTCCTGCTCGCTCTCGGCGGCGCGGCCGGACTCGGCCTGGCGGATCTCGCCGTCAGCGCGATCCGGGCCCACCTCGGCGCGATCCCGATGTTGCCGGTGGGACTGGAGAGCTGGCTGCAGGGCCTGGCTCTCATGGCGCTCATCGGCCTGCTGGTCGGAGCGCTGCCCGCGCGGCGCGGCATGAGGTTGAGGATCGTAGATGCCCTGGCGGGACGGTGACGGGAGACCTGATATGTGGAGAAAGATCGGCTATTTCCTCCTGTTGACCCTCGCGGCAGTGGTGCCCGTCATCGTGCTGGTGCTGCTTCCCGTCTGGGGGATTCTCGCCGCCGCCGTGGCTCTCGTCGCGTGGCTCACTCTCACACGCACCGGGCGTCAGGCCCGCTCGGCCACTGCCGTGGCCGTCAGCACCCTCCCGCAGCGCATCGGCTCCTCTTCCGTGGTGGTGATCGGCATCGCAGGGGTGGTCGGCGTGCTGGTCGCGCTCTTTGCCATGGCCGACGGCTTTCGCGCCACGCTGCAGCAAACCGGCAGCGACGACACGGCAATCGTGCTGCGCGCCGGATCTCAGACGGAGATCAACTCCGTGCTGGACCACGATGCGATCGTCGTCGTTTCGCAGGAGCCGCAGGTGATGCGGGATGCGCACGGCCGACCGATCGCCTCGCCGGAAATCGTGGTGGCCGCGTCGATCCCCAAAAAGAGCAACGGCATCGACGCCAACGTCGAGATCCGCGGCGTCGGTGAGGAAGCGTGGGAGCTTTACCCGCGCCTGAAGATCATCGCCGGGCGGCGCTTTCACCCCGGGTTGCGCGAGCTCATCGTCGGCAAGGGCGCGGCGCGCGAGTTTGCGCATACGCGCATCGGCTCGGTTCTCGACCTGAACGGGCAGCCCTGGACGGTGGTCGGTGAGTTCGATTCGGGCGATTCACACGACTCCGAGCTCTGGGCCGACACCGCCGTGGTGGCAACCACGTATCAGCGCGGCAGCAGCACGAGCTCGCTCACGGTGCGGCTCGCCAATCCGCGGCTCTTCGATGCCTTCAAGGCGGCGCTCACGAGCGACCCGCGGCTGAAGCTGCAGACGCAGACCACGCGCAAGTACTTCGCCGCGCAGTCCGAGGGGCTGACCAAGATCATACGGATACTCGGCACCACCGTTGCGATCATCATGGGGATCGGCGCTCTCTTCGGTGCGCTCAACACCATGTACGCCGCCGTCTCGACGCGCACCCGCGAGATCGCGACCCTGCGGGCGATCGGCTTCAGAGGAGCGCCGGTGGTCGTCTCGGTGCTCATCGAGACGCTGCTGCTCGCCATCGGCGGCGGTGTGATCGGAGGCGTCATCGCCTGGGTGCTCTTCGACAACTACACCGCATCGACACTCGGAGCCAACTTCAGTCAAGTGGTGTTCGAGTTCCGCGTGACACCGGCCTTGCTCGCCGAGGGGCTGAAGTGGGCGCTCGCGATCGGCTTCCTGGGCGGGCTCTTCCCGGCAGTGCGCGCCGCGCGCATGCCGGTGACCGAGGGGCTGCGGGAGCTGTAGGAGCGTGAAGCCGCCCTAGTCGTGATGATGTGCGTGTGGCACACCGGAGGCTGTCAGGCCGGGCCCCGGAGTGCCGTCCGACCAGTTGGGCACCACCAGGAAGTAGGAGCTGACGGGCTCGGCATCGCTGGTGCCGGAGAAGAGCGGCCCGCCGGGCACATTGGCGCCCCAGGGTGAGCCATTGGTGGCCTGCACGAAGAACATGACGTGGGGATACCAGTTGGCCGGTCCCGCGGTCGGGCTGGGATCGAGGATGTACTGGCGCTTCGACATCATGTAGGCCATGGAGCCCGGGGCAGGGGGCCCGGCCTCGTGGCTGGCGAATTCCCTCTTCGTCCGGGCCGCCATCTCATCCCGGGAGGCCCCCGCGAGCACCCAGCGGGTGCGGTTGAGGTAGTCCGGCAACAGCGAGCGAGCGGCCGCGGCATTCCAGCACTGGGGCGTGCGGATCCGCGGATTCCAGAATTGGCCGTTGTCGAAGTCGTTGGCCCAGGAACGCTCCACGAAGCACACAAAGCCGTTGCTGCCCTTGACCACCTGCTCGTAGCCCTTCCTTCCGAGCGCGAGGACGGTGGCATGGTCCGCAATGGCCGCTGGTGCGGCGGATCGGGCCAGCGCGACTTCGCTCGCCCGATCCGCGGACAGATATGCCGCGAGCGGCGCCATCCGGGGATAGACGGCCGCAGGCGCCCCGGCCTGCGCCGGCAGAGTGCTGCAAACGCTGAGCGCCGCGATGGCGCAGACGGTATGATATCTAACCATGTGTTAAAGTATGAGCGATCCACGGCCCGTGTCAAGAGTCCTTTGCTTGACACCCCGCTGTCGTCTGCGAGACACTTTACCTGATGGTAAGACCTAGCGACGAACGTCTGGATCGCATTTTCTCGGCGCTCAGCGATCCGACGCGCCGTGGCATCCTGGCGCGGCTGGAGAAGGCGCCGCGACTCTCGATCAGCGACCTCGCCGAGCCCTTTGCGATGACCCTGCCGGCGGTGCTCAAGCACCTCGACATCCTGGCCGCCACCGGTCTCATCCGGCGCACCAAGATCGGCCGCACGGTCTGGGTGCAGATGGAGGCCGGGTCGATGAAGGTCGCGATGGATTGGCTCGAGCGCCATCGACTCTTCTGGAGCGCAAGCCTCGACCGGCTGGCGGCTTACGCGGAGGCGAAGGAGCGTCAATCCGGGGGTGGAACCCGATGACCGAGGCAGTGCTCGTGCGCCGGATCGCGGCCCGGCCGGCGATCGTATTCGACGCGCTCGTGACTGCCGAAGGCATCGCCTCGTGGTGGGGTCCGGATGACCTGCCGGTGCTCGCGGCGGTGACGGATCCCCGGCTGCACGGCAGCTTCCGCGTGCGCTTTCGCACGCTCGATGGCATTGAGCACGAATGCGCAGGGGAGTTCCTCGAGATCTCCAAGCCCTCACATGTCGTCCTCAGCTGGCGCTGGACCGACGGTGGGGAGCCTGACGAGCGGCAGACCGACAACATCTCCCGGGTCGAGTTCCGGCTGCGGGCCATCGACACCGGTACGGAGCTCACCCTGATCCATTCCGCCTTGCGGACCGAGGTCTCGGCCCGCAGTCACGAGGGCGGATGGGCCGGCGCTCTCATGAAGCTGGTGCGCCGCTATCCACCGGCGCCGGATGCAACGGTGGCGGCGACCCGCGCCGGGGATTTGCCATAAGCCGGCGAAGCACTGTCGAGCCTGCTTACAGTGGCACCCACGACGCGGGCGCTCATGAAGTAACAGGCTGATATTCCTGGGTTGGCACGGATCTTGTAGCACTGTTGGTGCTCAAGATTGTGACAACGACAGGACTCCAATGAAAACAATCCTCTCTCTTCTCGTGCTGTTGGGAGTGACCGGCACCGCGATGGCTTCCCCCATGGTCCTCGGGACTTCCCTGGATCCTACGGGCATCAAGGGTCTGGTCATCGACGGAACGACCTACAACGTGACATTCGGCAACGGGTCGTACAACTCCGAATTCGGGGGCTCTCCGGCGACGTTTCTCAACAACGATTCCGGCGCGTGGGATGCGGCTGTCGCCATCGGCAATGCCCTCAACGCCAATGGTGTTACCGGAATCAACGGCGGTCAGTGCGCGCAGCTCAGCGTGTGTGGCGTGATCGTCCCGGACTACGAGCAGCCGAACGTGGTTTCCGGAACGGAGACGGTTTGGGGTTCCGGCAGTTTCGAGCCCGGCGAATTCGGCACGGGACCCACCCAGGTCGTGGGCCTGAATTTCGTCCCCGGATGGGATTGGACCTATGCCGTTTTTGCTCCCGCCCAGTCGGTCCCGGAGCCCGCTTCCCTCGGTTTGCTGGCGTTTGGCCTGGCGGCTCTTGCCCTCACGCGGCGCAAGCGACCGACCGCGTAGATCCAGAAGGCCTCACGCCCAGGTGGGCGCCTCGCCCGATTTCCACTTGATGCTGCAGCCGATGCTGGCGGTCTGTTGGGACAGGAGCCTGCCGGCGAGCAGGGCATCGGCCGCGGCGCGCAGATCGCTGCCGGTGACCGGCTGGGCGTTGCCGGGCCTGCTGGCATCGAACTGGCCGCGATAAACCAGCAGGCCGCCAGGGATGGCGGGCGTGCGCGCGGAGTCGAAGAGGAAGAAGTCGGGAGTGCAGATCGCCTGGTACGCCTTCGCTACCGCCTGGGTCTCGTCGATCAGGTAAGGGAAAGTGAAGCCCTTCTGCGCGGCGATCCGCGCCATGCTCTGCGGGTCATCCTCGGGGTAGGCCGCCGCGTCGTTGGGGTTGATGGCGACGATGGCAATGCCCTTCGGCCCGTACTCGCGCGCGAACCGCACGAAGCCATCGAGCAGGTGCTTGACGTACGGACAGTGGTTGCAGATGAAGGCGACCAGCAGTCCCCGGGAGCCGGCAAAGTCCCGCAGCGCGAAGCGCTTGCCCGCGGCATCGGCCAGGGCGAAATCGGGGGCCGGCGTGCCGAGCGCCAGCATGCGGGACTTTCGTGCGGGCATGAGGTCTGCCTCCTACAGTGCGGCCAGCGCCGCTCGCAGCGCCTGCGCGTGCCGCTCATCCTGATCCCAGGAGGCGACGAGCCGCGCGGCGCCCGAGGCGGGTGAGCCCCAATCGTAGAATTCAAAGCCCGCGGCTCGCAAGGAGGCCTTGCCGGCGGCGCCCAGGTCGACGAATACCTCGTTGGCCTCCACGGGGTGCAGCAGCCGCGTTCCGGCCGCCTCGCCGAGGCCGCGCGCGAGCGCATTGGCGCGCTCGGCGTTGCGCCGCCAGACACCCGACTCGACGTACGCCAGGAGCTGGGCGGATACGAAGCGCGACTTCGACAGCAGGTGGCCGGCGCGCTTGCGCCGCAGCTCGAAGTCCCGCACCCGATCGCGGTTGAAGAAGACGACCGCCTCGGCGCCGAGCGCACCGTTCTTGGTCGCGCCGAAGGAGAGCACGTCGAGTCCGGCCCGCCAGGTGACATCGCCCGGATGACAGCCGAGGTAGGTCACCGCGTTGGCGAATCGGGCGCCGTCCATGTGCACGGACAGCCCCCGCGCATGCGCGGCCTGGCAGATCGCGGCGACTTCGCCGGGGCGGTAAGCCGTGCCGAGCTCCGTCGCCTGGCTGATCGACACGACCGCCGGCTGCACGCTGTGCACCGACACCGAATGCGCCTCCAGCCTTGCCGCCAGGGCTTCGGCGGTGAGCTTGCCGTGCGCGCCCTCGATCAGCTCGAGCTGCGCGCCGCCGGAGAAGAAACCCGGCGCGCCGCACTCGTCGCAGGCGATATGCGCCTCGGGGTGGCAGTAGATCGCGCCATAGGGAGGCGCCAGGGTCGCGAGCGCCAGCGAGTTGGCGGCCGTCCCGGTGGCGAGCGCGAAGGCGCGCACCTGCGTCCCGAAGAACGCGCCGAGGGCTTCGTCCAGACGCTTCGTCCAGGGGTCGTCGCCGTAGGCGACCGCGAGATCGCGGTTGGCCTCGTGGATCGCCTGCAAAATCTCAGGGCAGACGGAGGCGGTGTTATCACTGAAGAAGCGCTGCGATTGGCTCATTTGAATCCTCGAAAGGGATAGTTAGTGTTTCAGGCGGTAGGCCGGCTCAGGAGCGAATCGAGTCTCGGCTGCAAATACGGGTTTCCACTTTCCTAGACGCGCGCTTGATAACATCCGCTATCAGCCACGCGTAATCCGAAGTCCTCACCCGACGGTCGTATGACGTTAGTACTCGACTATGGCTTTTCACGTTGTCGCTCGACGATAAGCTACGCGTGCCCGCCGCCAAACCTCTTGGCTTGAGTGAATTCTTCAACTACAATGTTGGCATGATGTTGACATACAGGTACAGGATCAAGGATGCCGCTACCGGTCGGCATCTGGATCTGCAGGCTCGTGCGGTCAACCAAATCTGGAACTACTGTGGAGAGGTCCACGAAGCCGCTCGTCGGCACAACAGGCGATGGCCGTCTGCCTTCGAGCTGGTTGCGCTGACCGGCGGGAGCAGCAAGCTCCTTGGCGTCCACTCCGATACCGTGCAGGCAGTCTGCAGGAGATCTCTGGGATGGATACCCTTCCAAGCGGCACGCGCAATACGCTTGGAAGCTGACACCGTTATTCTGCTCCGGCGTTGACCACGCAGGTCTGTTCCGCGTGTGGTACACGCGGCGGCCCAAAAGGTCGAGAGGGCCTCGTAGTAAGGGACTGGATTTGCAGCGGATGTGGTGTTCGGCATGACCGGGACATCAACTCGGCTATCAACAT
>DATNEU010000055.1:0-10278 GCA_035552895.1 Steroidobacteraceae bacterium | reverse complement strand
CCTCATGTATTGATTATCGATAATATATAATCGAACTATGTGAGGCAGCATAGGCCAGCTTCGCAGGGGCGTCAACGAAACGCGCCGCCGCGCCGTGGCAAAGGGGGGCTCAGGCGGAGCGGGATACGTGCCCGGCGAGGTATTCCTGCACGGAGCGCAGACCGAGCTCGTGCGCGCTCATCAGGCTCTCGAGGTGCTCGCGGCTGTTGACGAGGCCCTGCGCCGCGATGATGCCGGCCTCGTTGACCAGCACCGCGTAGGGAAGCTTGGCGACCTGGAATGCGCGGCCGGCCTCCGGAGCGTTGGCGAAGCGCTCGAGCGGCAGCGCATGGCGCTGCGCCATCTGCCGCTGCTGATCGAGCTCGCCATCGCCGATCAGAAGGAGATCGAGCGCTTCGCTGTCCGCGAACGATTTGACGGTCGGCAGGAGCGACTTGCAGATCGGACAGGTCGACGAGACGAAGAAGAGCAGCCGCAGCGCGCCGCCCGGCGCGGCCCCGCCGATCTCGGCCGAGGTATCGGCGAGCGTGCGCACCGTGAGCTGCGGGGCGGCCTCGCCCGTCTGCGGCCCACGCCCCAATGCGAGTGCCCCCACCGGCGCGATGCGCTCGTGCAGTACACCCACCTGGCGCGCCAGCGCCAACACCGCGAGCGCGAGCGCGATGACGGCGATCCACAACATCACCTGCGAGGCGAGCAACATCAGGCGAACCTCCGGCGAAGCTCCGCGGACCGACGGTGGAGGGAGACCAGCTCGCCGAACAACTGGTAGAGCGCGTAGGCGCAAAGACCCGCGCCCAGCCCGTCGATCCACTGCAGCGGGGCGGCACTCATCCTCACGCCGGCGAGCAGCGGCGTCAGGCAGATCGCGAGCAGGAGATTGCGCGCCACCAGCGCCCGGCTCAGCCGCTGGCGCAGCCCCGATTGAAAGCAGCCGCAATCGATTTCCCGCCGCCCGCGCGCCAGGTTGATCGCCATCGCGAGCGCGAAGCCGATGAGGAGCGCGATGGCGAGCGCGGTCCCCGCCGTCAGCCGCAGGCCCGTGACGAGTGACAGCACGGTCAGGCACTCCAGGCCGACGATCGTCCAGGCGGCGGGCGTCGCCAGCCGCTGCGGCAGCAGGCGATAGTTCGCCACCACGCCCGCGAGCTCATGCCGGTGCCTGATCTTGCCGGCGGCCGCAGCGGCGAATACCGAGGCGCCGAGCAGCCGCGCGGCAAGGGCGATCGCCGGATCCACCGTCACGGCGGGATCATCGCCCGATGCGGCGCAGCACGCCGCGCAAGGATTCGATCATGTTGACGATCTCCTCCTCGCTGCAGATGAAGGGGGGCGCCACGGCAATCGTATCGGCAGTGAAGCGCAGCAGCAATCCCGCATCGATGCCGCGCTCGAAGGCCTCCCGCCCGCGGGCGCCCGGCTGTCCCTCGCGCGGCCGCAGCTCCACGGCTGCGGCGAGACCGAAGTTGCGGATGTCGATGACGTGCGGCTCATCGCGCAGCGAATGCATGGCGTCCTCGAGGACCTGCGCGAGCTGCGCCGCGCGGCCGACCCAATTCCCGCTTTCCAACACATCGAGCGTCGCGAGCCCCGCGGCGCAGGCGATCGGGTGCCCGGAGTAGGTGTAGCCGTGGAAGAGCTCGATCACCTGCTCGGGGCCGCGCATCAGCGTGTCGTAGATTCGCCGGTCGACGATCGTGCCGCCGAGCGGGATCACGCCGTTGGTGACGGCCTTGGCGAACACGATGATGTCGGGGGTGACGCCGAGCCGTTGCGCGGCGAAGTTCGCCCCGAGGCGGCCGAATCCCGTGATGACTTCGTCGAATATGAGGAGAATCCCGTAACGCGTGCAGATCTCGCGCAGGCGCTCGAGGTATCCGATCGGCGGCACGATCACACCGGTCGAGCCCTGCATGGGCTCGACGATGACCGCGGCGATCGTCGATGCATCGTGCAGCGCGACCAGGCGCTCCAGCGCGTCGGCCAGGTGCGCGCCCCACGCCGGCTGCCCGCGACTAAAGGCCATCTGTGCCAGGTCGTGCGTATGCGGCAGATGGTCCACGAAGGGCGCGCTCAAGGCGCCAAACACTCTGCGATTGGCCGCGATGCCCCCGGCGGAGATGCCCCCGATACCGACGCCGTGATAGGCGCGCTCGCGCCCGATGATGCGCACCCTGCTCGACTCTCCGCGCGCATGGTGATAGGCCAGCGCGATCTTGAGGCTGCTGTCCACGGCCTCGGAGCCCGAATTGGTGAAAAAGACCCGGTCCAGTCCCCGCGGCGCGCACTGGGTGATGCGCGCCGCCAGCTCGAAGGCCTTGGGATGTCCCACCTGGAAGGTCGGCGCGAAGTCGAGCTCCCCGACCTGCGCGCGGACGGCGGCGAGGATCTCGGGTCTGGCATGCCCGAGCGGGGTGCACCACAAGCCCGAGAGGCAATCGAACAGCCGGCCTCCATCCGGGCGGATGAAGTACGCGCCCTCCGCGCCGGTGACGAGCGTGGGGTGTTGCTTGAAGTGCCGGTTGGCGGTGAACGGCATCCAGAAGGAAGCCAGGTCTGCGGGTGTATTCATGGCGCCAATATGAGCGGCGCCAGGCCGCCCACGGCGCTACACTCATGCAGATAGACCGCCAGACTGTACTGGCGATAACTGCGATACGGCACATCATGAGCGCCCAGCCTGCCGCCGCATCCACCCGCGTCGCGGCGATATCGGCCCACCTGCGAGGCCGGATTCTCGCCGGGCATTCGAGCGCGGGCGATCGCCTGCCATCGGTGCGCGCGCTGGCGCGGTCGCACCACGTCAGCCCCTTCACCGCCGCCAGGGTCTACGAGCTGCTGGTCGCCGAAGGCCTCATCGAGGCGCGCCGCGGCTCCGGCTACTACGTCGCGCGGGACGCGGAAGCCTTCGGGGCCTCGGGTCTCCCCCGCCCCGAGCCGCTCGTCGATTCCATCTGGGCGCTCCGCCGTGACTACGACAGCCACGCCGTGCAGGTCGATGCCGGCTGCGGCTGGCTGCCGCCGGAGTGGCTGTTCGGCGAGGGGGTGCGCGCCGCTCTGACACAGGTCGCCCGCAGGCCGGCGGTCTACGCCGGCCGCTACGGCAGTGCGTACGGCCTGCGCGCCTTGCGCCATCATCTCGCGCGCCAGCTCACGCTGCGCGGAGTCGATTGCGCCGAGGATCAGATCGTCCTCACCCAGGGCGCGAGTCAGGCCCTCGAGCTCGCCATCCGCACCTTCGTGCGTCCAGGGGACACCGTGCTGGTGGAGGATCCTGGCTATCCGTACGTGCTCGCCATGTTGCGCGCCTGCGGCGCGCACCCGGTGGGCGTGCCGCGCACGGATCACGGACCCGACGTGAAGGCGCTCGACTCGCTTGCCCTTCAGACGCGCGCGCGGCTCTTCATCACCAACACCACCTGCCAGAATCCGACCGGCACGACGACCTCTCTCCAGGTCGCGCATGCGGTGCTGCGCGTCGCGGAGCTGCACGAGCTGACCATCATCGAGGACGATATCTTCGCCGAGCTGCCGCCCGAGCCCGCCACGCCGCTGGCCGCGCTCGATCGGCTGGAGCGGGTGATCTACATCGGCAGCTTCTCCAAGACCATCGCTCCCAGCCTGCGCGTCGGCTATCTCGCCGCCGGGGCGGATCGGGCCGAGCGGGTGGCCATGCAAAAGAACATGGCTTCACTCTCCTCATCGGAGCTGATGGAGCACCTCGTGCTCGCGATCCTGACCTCCGGCCGCTACCGCACTCATCTCGAGCGGCTCCGCGGTCATTTGACGGCAGCGCGGACACGACTGACCCGCCGGTTCCGCGACGCGGGCATCGCCGTACCGCCGCACGCCGGCGGCATGTTCCTGTGGGCGGAGCTGCCGGGGGGTGACCCGGCCGTGGTCCGCCGGCTGGCGCGGTCGCAGGGCATCCTTCTCGCCCCGGGAGAGGTCTTTCGGCCGGAAGGCCAGCCCACCGCCCACTGGCGATTCAACGTCGCCTACGCCGACGACGAGCGGCTCTACGGGTTCCTGCGCAGTCTGCGCCGCACGCCACCCGGATAGCAGGCGCGTTAGTAGCGGGACGATCCCGCGGCGGTCAGGGCGCGAGCGCGATCTCCACGCGCTTGTTGTGCTTGCCTTCGTTGCGAATGCGCGTGACCCGAATGCCGCCGATCTCCGCGATGTTGCGTACGTGGGTGCCACCGCACGGCTGTAGATCGATGCCCGGTATCCGCAGGAGCCGCACCCGGCCGACGCCGCGCGGCGGTTGCACGCTCATGGTTTTCACGAGCTCCGGCTGAGCTTCGAGCTCCTCATCCGTGATCCAGACGGTCTCGGTGGCGACGGCCGAGGCGATCAGGGAGTTGGTCTCGCGGGCGATGCGCTCGGCGTCGAGGAGGCCCATGTCGATATCGAAGTCGAGGCGCGCCTTGTCGGGTGCGATATTGCCGCCCGAGACCGGCGCGACGACGACACAGGACAGCAGATGCAGCGCCGTGTGCAGTCGCATGAGCGAGTAACGCCGCTGCCAGTCCAGCTCCAGCGAGAGGCGCTCGCCGGGCTCGGGAGACGACGCGCCGGGCCCGGGAATGTGGAGGATGCTCCCGGGTGCCTCGCCCTTGCGGGTATCGCCGATCGCAATCCGCTCGCCATTCTCCCGGACGAGCACGCCGCTGTCGCCGGGCTGACCGCCTCCCAGCGGATAGAAGATCGTGCGATCGAGCTCGATCCCGCGCGGGTGGACCGCGAGCACGCGGGCCGCCGCGGTTCTGAGATAGGCGTCATCGCGAAAGAGAAGCTCGGTGCCCACAACGATGTGCTCCTGTCTGGTTCGGCCGCTGTCGCGAATGCGCGGCGAGGGCGAGCAACACGGCAAAGGGTAATGAGCGCACGATTTAGGGTAGCATGCCGTTCAGGCGCCGGCCGAGCGGACGTTGAGCAACTCGAGGAAAGCTTCCGCCACGGGCGCGGTATAACCGCCGGGCCGGCGTATGACACTGAGCGGGCGGCGCAGGGTGGGTAGCTTCACCGGCAGTCTCACCAGCTCGCGGGCCGCCAGCTCGCGAGGCATGCATACGCGAGGCAGCCAGGCGATGCCACCGCCATGGACCGCGGCCTGCTTGATCGCCTCGGTGTTCCCGAACTCCACGATGTTCCCCGGGTGAATGCCGTGCCGCTGCAGGTGCGCCTCGATCAGCTCCCGTGTGCCGGAGCCAGGCTCGCGCATCAAGAGCGGCTGGCCGCAAAGATCGGCCGCGAGCAGCCGCTTCTTACCGCTCAGCGGATGATCCGCCGCCGCGACGGGCAGGATCTCATCGTCGATGAACCGGTCGGCGCGCAGATCCGGGACGTGAAGCGGACCCTCGATGAAGCCGATCATGAAACGCAGGTCGGCCACTCCCTGCGAGACCTGCTCCGTGTTGCCGACGAACATCGATATGCCCACGTCAGGATAACCGCGCCGAAAGCGCGCCAGCAGGGTGGGCAGGATGTACGTGCCCACGGTGTTGCTCGCGCCGATCGAGAGGTGGCCTTGGCGCGCATCGGCCATTTCCTTCACCGCCGCCTCGGCCGTCCGCGCGATCGCGAACAGACGGGCCGCATAATCGCGCAGCACCTCGCCCGGCTGGGTGAGCCGCATGCCCCGGGGCAGCCGCTCGAACAAAACCACGCCGATGCGCTGCTCGAAGGCCTTCAACTGCCGGGAGATCGCCGGCTGTGAGATGTGCATGCGCTCGGCGCAGGCGGAGATGCTGCCGGTCTCGGCCACGGCGTGAAAGATCGCGAGATGGTGTAGATTCATGGGCTCGCGCGTGACGGGCTCTCAGATCCTGCGGCCATAATAGAGCGCCGCGACATGGGTCGCCTCGGCGAAGAACAACCATCGCTCCGCCAGGAGGCCCACGACGGCGCAGGCGAGCGCCGCCGCCGTGGCAGTGCGCGGCAGCCACGACAGGCCGGCGATGAGGCTGAAGCCGAGAGGCGCGGCGAAGCCCGTCACGAGCGAGATCCGCCGCAGCTTCGCGGAATGTCGCCGGGCGATGGTGAACCCCATCTCGCGCAGGACATAGTTCTCGGTGAAGTGCGGCGCGTCGAGCGGCTTGGCCTCCGTCCCCTTTGGCAGGCCAATGGCGCTCGCGAGCGTTGCCAGTGGCGTCTGCGCATCGATGTGCCGCCAATATAGGCCTTTGGCGATCAGCGCGACAGCCGCGCAAGCCACGCAAGCGGCAGCGGCCGCGCCCGGCGTGCCGAACACTGCCGCATGCAGCAGCGCCAGCAGCACCGCGCCGGAGAATAGCGCGTAGATCAGATAATCGGGCGCCGTGTGCGCGTTATGCCACTGGCGAATCGGTTTCAAACTCGCGTAGATCATGGAAGTGCAGAACACGGTGATGAGCGATGCAGCGGCGGCAGCGATCCCGAGCGCTCGCGCGGCGACGCCGGAACCGTCCCGGTAGACCGCGGCTGCGAAAGCTATCGCAACCGGATAGGTAAGAACCGCGGCAACCCCCTCGCGCGAGAGCCAGGACGATCGCCACTGACTGAACGCGCGCCACGCGCGCTCCCTGCGGCCGAGGTGCAGCGTCGATGCGATGAGGCCGAGAGAGGCGAGGAGCAATGCGAGCGCGATCGCCCCGAGCGCAAACCATGGCTTGGTGGACAGAAGCCCCAGGGCGGCATAGGCGCCCACCCAGGCCAGCAGGCCGTAGCCGAAGCCGGTCAGGGTCGTGAGCAGGAGGACGGAGGCCGCGGGTCTCACCGGCTGAGCGCCCGGTCCAGGAGCCGCAACAGCGCACCGCCGATGCCGGAAGCATCGCGCGCGGGCGCCTCGCGCGGCCCGGTCGGGATCGCCGCTTTGCGCGGCGGCAGGTACTTGTTGGTGGGCCGATAGCCGAGCTCTGCCATCAGGTCCACGCCGCCCCGCTCCTTGACGAGTTGCGACACCTTGCTCTGCGGATCGGCGAGGTCGCCGAAATGACGCGCCCGGGACGGACAACTGGCCACGCAGGCCGGCTCCCGCTCGGCCTCCGGCAGATCCTCGTTGTGGATGCGGTCGATGCAGAGCGTGCACTTGCGCATCACGCCACCGTCCTCGTCGAATTCCCGCGCGCCATAGGGACAGGCCCAGGAGCAGAGCTTGCAGCCGATGCACTTCTCGGGATCGATCAGGACGATCCCGTCCTCGGCACGCTTATAGGAAGCTCCGGTAGGGCACACCGTGACGCAGAGAGCGTCTTCGCAGTGGAGGCACGAGCGCGGCAGGTTTACGGTCCTGCAGGTGCCCCCTGCCCCGGTCTCATACGAATGAACGCGATTGAGCCACACGCCGTCGGGCTCGGGCCCGTATCTGTCGTAGTCCGGCAGGATGCCGGCCTCGCCTCCCGTGTTCCATTCCTTGCAGCTGACCGCGCAGGCATGGCAGCCCACGCAGGTGTCGAGATCGATCACCAACCCCAGCTTCTTTGCCCCGGGGACGGCCTTCGGCAACATCGTCATGGCGCGACCTCCGGGAGCCTCCTGATCCGCAACGGGTTCGCCGCGGGCCGCGGCGCGATTTCCGCAGGCGAGTCGGCACCGCAAGGCTCGAGGGACACCGTCACGTCGAACCAGGCCGCCTGCCCGGTGACCGGGTCGGAGTTGGAATCCGGCGCCGCATCATCCACCCTCGGCAGATACTCGGAAAGGATGTGATTGAGGAGGAAGGCCCGGCGGAACTCCGGTGCCCCCTGTTTCAGCGCCCAGGCGCCGGCGCGCTTGCCGATGGCATTCCAGGTCCACACCGTATCGCGGTTGACACCGGTCATGGTGCGCACCTGACATCTCACGCTGCCGTTGCGGGAGCGGACCCAGACCCAGTCGTCGTCCCGGACGCCGATCTCGGCCGCCCGATCGCCGTGCAGATAGATCCGGTTCTCGGGCAGGATCTGACGCAGCCAGGCGTTGTGCGACCCCCACGAGTGATACATGGCCATGGGGCGTTGCGTGATCGCATGCAGAGGGAACCGGTCGCGCTCGCTCATGGCTTCCTCGAGCGGCACGTACCAGATGGGCAGCGGATCGAAGAATCTCTCGATCCTGGCCCGCAACCGCTGCGGCGGACGGTGGGCACCGTGTCCCCGCGCGGCCAGCCGGAAACGCTGCAGCGGCTCGCAGTAAAGCTGCAGGACGATCTGGCTGTCGTCGTCGATGAAGCCCATGGCTTTGGCGCCGGCCAGATAAGCCCGGTTCGCATGTTTGTAATAGAGTTGCTCCGGCGGCAGAGGGTGCTG
Source organism: Steroidobacteraceae bacterium (assembly GCA_035552895.1). Classification (GTDB taxonomy): domain Bacteria; phylum Pseudomonadota; class Gammaproteobacteria; order Steroidobacterales; family Steroidobacteraceae; genus 13-2-20CM-66-19. The sequence continues at coordinate 2,008 of DATNEU010000055.1, read as the reverse complement.
CCAGAACCCGCCGTTTTCGACATAGCGGCGAAGCTGGTCCGGATTGGGCGCGCCCTTGGCCGTAGATGCCCCATCCTCGCCGCGGAACCCGGCGAGCGGCCCCACTCCGGGCCTGCGCTCGTGGCGCACCATGTAATCGGCGTAAGACGTGTAGAGCGGCTTGCCTTCGGCGTCGCCGAAAGCCGGCAGGCCGAGCCGGCCCGCGAGCTCGAGCAACACGTCCTGGAACGGCCGGACATCCCGGCCGGGTTGCAGCACCGGCACCCGGATGGCATCCGCCGGCCCGTGGGCGGAGCCGATCGGCCGGTCGAGCAGCGAGATACAGTCGTAACGCTCGAGATAGGTGGTGTCGGGAAGCACCAGATCGGCGTATGCCACCGTCTCGGAGGCGAAGGCGTCGGCCACGATGACGAACGGGATGCGGTAGTTGCCGTCGCTGTCGCATGCGCTCAACATGCGCGTGGTCTCGCCGGGATTCATGGCTGAATTCCACGCCATGTTGGCCATGAAGAGAAAGAGCGTATCGATCTTCTCCGGGCCTGCCTCGAAGGCGCGCGCGATCACCATGTGCATCAGCCCGTGTATGGCGAGCGGGGCCTCCCAGGAGAACGCCCGGTCGAGCCGCAGCGCCTCGCCCGCCTCATCCACCAGCAGATCCCCGGGCTCGAGCGGGTAACCGAGCGGATTGGCATCGAGCGCTTGCCCGGGTCCGCGCGGGCGGCCGGGCGGCCGTCCGCCGGGAATCGGCTTCGGATACGGCGACTTGTAGCGCCACGATCCCGGAGTATCGATCGCGCCGAGCAGCATCTGCAGCAGGTGAATCGCGCGGCAGGTGTGAAACCCATTCGAGTGGGCTGAAATGCCGCGCATGGCGTGCATCGCGACGGGTCGCCCGGTCATGCTCGCATGGCGGCGGCCGGCGCTATCCGTCCAGGCCTGATCGAGCACCACGGGCTGACGGAAAGCGACGGCGGCAATTTCCGCAGCGATACGCCGGATCGTCGGCGCATCGACGCCACAGCGGGCAGCAACGGACTCCGGAGAATATTGCGGGTCCAGGTAGCGCTCCGCGAGCAGCGCAAAGGCCGGACGCCCGCGACGCCCGTCAGGAAGTGCGAAGGTGCCGGTCAACGCCGGATCGATGCCCGTTGCGGTGGCGGCGATCAGCGATCCCGCGCCACGATCGAATGCGAGCTCCCGGCCGGTGGCATCGCGCGCGAAGAGCCCGTCGTCGGCCTCGCCAGGCGCATCGATCACCAACTGATGCGCATTCGTATAGCGAATCAGGAATTCGGTGTCGATCTCGCCCGCCTCGAGCAGGCAATGGACGAGCGCGAGCACCAGCAGCCCGTCGGTTCCCGGAGTGATTGCGACGAACTCATCCGCAATGGCGGAGTAGCCGGTGCGCACCGGGTTGATCGAGATGATCTTGGCACCGCGCTCCTTGAGCTTTCCGAGCCCGAGCTTGATCGGATTCGAGTCGTGATCCTCGGCGACTCCGAACAGGAGGAAGAGCCGGGCGTGATCCCAATCGGGCTCGCCGAACTCCCAGAAGGCGCCGCCCACCGAATAAAGCCCGGCGGCCGCCATGTTCACCGAGCAGAATCCGCCGTGGGCGGCGTAGTTGATCGTGCCGAACATCCGGGCGAAGTAGCCCGTGAGCGATTGCGACTGATCGCGGCCGGTGTAGAAGGCGAGCCGGTTGGGGTCGGTGGCGCGGATCGCCGTCAGGCGTTGGGTGGCGATGCGCAGCGCCTCTTCCCAGGAAATCGCCTCGAAACTGCCTGAGCCGCGGGGACCGACGCGCTTCAAGGGGGTGGTGAGCCGCGCGGGGGAGAGCGCGGTCATGATTCCCGCCGATCCCTTGGCGCAGAGAACGCCGCGATTCACCGGATGGTCGCGGTCACCCTCGATATAGCGAAGCTTGCCGTCCTCGAGGTGCACCTTGATGCCGCAACGGCAGGCGCACATGTAGCAGGTAGTACGAGCGACGGTCCTTACCGGCATG
>DATNEU010000054.1:0-64220 GCA_035552895.1 Steroidobacteraceae bacterium | reverse complement strand
CATGCACTGGGCGACCCTCTCATTGCAGGCGATGAACCGGCTGTCCCTGTCCTTCGCGTAGATGTGAGCCGGAAGCGATTCGATGATGGTCCGCAAGAGGCTCCGCTCGAGGCGCAGCGTCTCCTCGAGATCGGGCCTGGCGCCAGTCGCCGGCGCGCCGCTTGCCTCGCCGCTCAACAGTCGATCGATGGTGGCTGACTCGGTGCTGGCCGGCTGAGTGGCGGCGGCATCGATCGGAATCGCGCGTCGCATCGGCCCTCAGCTTCGCGAATGATCCGCGCGCGAGAGCAGCGAGTCGCTGGAATCCGCGGGCAGGTCCTGCTCCGGCCGGCGCGGCTTGCGATCGTACATCGCGCGATCGGCGATCGCATACAGGCGATCGATGTCGTCACTCTCGTCCGGATAGATCGAGAAGCCGACGCTGGCGCGAATCGCGAGCTGCCGCCCCAGGATCACCATGCCGGCCTCGAGCGAGCGCCGCAGATCCTGCGCCGTCCGCTGGGCGGAGTCTCGATCGGAGACCTCCGTGAGAACGACCGCGAATTCGTCGCCGCCGAGGCGCGCCAGCACGTCCTGCGGACGCAGCTGGGTACGGAACTGCCGCGCCGCCCATCGCAGCACCTCGTCGCCGGCCGCGTGGCCCAGCGTATCGTTGATTTCCTTGAAGCCGTCGAGGTCGATCACGACCAGCGCCACCAGCGACCCCGCGGCCTTCGCCGACTCCATGGTCTCGCGCAGCCGGCGGGCGAGCATGCGCCGATTGGGAAGGCCGGTCAGCTCATCGTGCAGCGACGCGTACTCCGCCTTCGACAACTGCTCCTCGAGCAGCGTGAACGTCATGCCGGTGGCGACCAGGAACTTGGGCAGGTTCCACACCTCCGCGTCCACGTGAGCGTTCGGCCAGAGGATTCCCATCAGGTCGGCGACGGGGAAGACGAACGCCCAGGCGATGAAGCTGACCACCGTGAAGCGCACGCTGGCCGAGGGGTGCGAGGCGGTTACGCGGTAGAACTCCGCGACCGCGAGGTAGTGCCAGACCAGCATCCATGTCACCGCCTCGTCCGGCTGATGCAGAGCCACCAGTGCGCCCTGCACCGCGTAGGCGACCAGCACCAAAGAGGTGCGCCAGCGCAGGGTCGGGTGATCGCCCGAGCCGCGCCAGGCGCGCAGCATCCACAGCATCGACGCCGTTCCGAGCACGGTCGTCGCCACGTAGGGCCAAACCGCCTGGATCCCATACGTGTCGCATGTCAGAAAGGCCGCATCGGGGACGGCGCTGAACACGACGATCGACAGATTGCGCCAGCCGATCTCGAGCTGATCGTTGCTGGCCCACATGAAGGCGTTGGCGATCATGACCAGCATCGAGACCGCGACCGAATACGCGCCGTTCGCGCTGCCGGCCATGTTCTCGGCCACGAAGAGCGCGACGATGTGGATCAGGAGCAGTACCCATCCGACCAGCCAGAAGTTGAGTCGGTTCTGCCGGGTGCGCCGCAGGAGCGTCCAGAAGACCGCTATCAGGCCGCCGATGGCGACAAAGTCTGGTAAGACTGCGAAATTCAAGCCGGCGTCGGTAACCCGCCTCGCTGTGGGCTGTGAACATATCCCGGGCGCCGACCGACGGTGCCCCCGGTGGCGCAGGGCGGAAATCGGTACGCCTCGCAGCCACGATACCTGCAACCCTGTCGGGCATCAGCGACCCGCTGCGCATCAATCCCCTGGAAAATGTGAACTGCGTCACCTATTCCCCTCCGCTCGCCGTCGTACTACTCCGGGCCCCCGGCGCGATCCGGTCTCGGCTTCGGCGCCGTCGCCGCGATCGACCGGGGCTTGGCCGTGCTGCGGCGCGAGCTGCTCAGCTGCGGCCGGCGGGTCCGGGCGTAGAATCGGCGGCAGACCTGAAGGTTTTCGACGGTACGAGCGCCGGAGGCGAGTGTGTCCGTGAAGAAGACATTCTGCATGCTTTGCCGTCCGGCGGCGGCTCTGCTCGCCGCGCTGGTCCTTGCCGCCTCACCTCAGATGATTGCAGCCGCCGCCAACGCTGCAAAGCCTGCTGCTCCGCCGGCGCGGGCGCCGGCAAGCAAGCTGACGTCGATTCTGATCGTCGCGCAGGATGTCGTCTCGGATCCCAACTTCGACGGCTCGATCGTGATAGTGATGAACAACCTCGGGCCTGCCCCGATCGGCATCATCCTCAACAGGCCGATGCCGCTGGCCGTCGCCCGCTTCTTCCCGAAGCTGAAGCAGCTCGCCCAGGTGCACGACCGGGTCTACTACGGCGGACCGGTCGAATTCGGCACAGTGTGGTACCTCTTCCGCGCCCGGTCGGCACCGGCGAGCGCCATCCGGGTATGCGACGGGGTGTATGTGAGCTCGAGCCGCAAGCTGCTCCTCGAGCTGCTCGCCCGCCGCCATCCGATGCAGGGCCTGCGGATCTTCATCGGCCACGCGGGCTGGGCGCCCGGCCAGCTGGAGGCGGAAATCCAAGGGGGCGCATGGGCGCCGCGCCGCGCCGACGCCGAGTCGATCTTCAACCCCAAGCCGCTGCGCCCCTGGCCGTCCGGGCCCGGCCCGAAGCCCGGCACCTGACGGATCAGGCGCGCGACATCACCCGGCCGTAAGCCGGCCGCGCGGCGCAACGCCGGCTCCAGGCGTTGAGATGCATGTAATCGGTGAGGTCCATCTTCATATAGCGCAGCCAATCGACCAACGAGTTCACGTGCGTGTCGGCCAGCGTATAACCCGCCAGCAGATACTCGCGATCGGCGAGCGCGTGGTCGAGAATTCGCAGGCACTCCCGGGTGTCCGACCAGGCGGCTTCAGCCGCCTTGTCGTTGTGTTGCTCCGCCGGTGTCCAGTCGGCCGTGTTGCGCACCCAGCGGCCGAATGCGTCCCCCAGGGTGACGTTGCACCAGACCACCCACTTCATCGCCTCGCCGCGCTCCGGTCCGGGCTCCGGATACAGGCCTTTGGCAACCCCGAAGATCTCGCCCAGATAAAGAGTGATGGCGGCGGATTCCCAGATCGGCATGCCATCGTGGACCAGCACCGGCACCTTGCCGTTGGGATTGATGCGCAGGAATTCCTGTGTCCGGGTTTCGCCCTTTTTGAGGTCGATGCGGACGCGCTCGCACGGTATCGCGAGCTCTTCCAACACGAGGTCGGTGATCACCGCCGTGCTCATCGGAGAGTGATAGAACGTTAAGCTCATGACGGTGGGCTCCCTGTTGGTTGGATGTCCAGTGTACCGCCGGCCGTCGGCGCCGGTCCAACCAGCGCCGCGGCCGCCGGCATACTGGATGGATGGTCGGCTCTGGCTCGAGCTGGGCGCCGCGGCCGTCGCAGCTGCATGGGCTCGGGCCTGACCGCCGGCACGTAACCCGCTACACCGTACCGTCGAAGCGAGACCAGATGGGTAGCGGGACCGACATTCTCGAATCGGCGAAGGAGCGGGTCGTCAGCGTGGCGGGCGGCCCGGCGCGGCTGCAGATCATTGCGGTGCTGGCCGCGATCCTGGCCGTGGAGTCATCCGACCTCGGCACGGTGTCGGCGATCTCGGACAAGCTCAAGGGCGTCTTCCACCTCGGCAACACTGACATCGGCCTCCTGCTTGCCGTGGTCTCGTTGGTCAGCGCCGCGGCGACGCTTCCAATGGGCGTGATGGTCGACCGGCTCCGCCGGCGCGTGCTGCTCATGATCGTGGTGGCCGCCTGGGTGATCGTCGAGGGGGCGAGCGGCTTCGCGACATCCTTCGGATTTCTGCTGGTGACCCGCGCGATCATCGGTGCGCTGACCGCGGTGGCCTGGCCCGCCGTCGCCTCACTGACCGGCGACTTCTTTCCGGCCCGTGACCGCGCCGGCATCTATGGCCTCATCATCGCTGGCGAGCTCGTCGGCATGGGCATCGGTTTCTTCATCTCCGGGGAAGCCTCCACTTATCTCAACTGGCATTGGTCGTTCTTCTCCATGGCCGTGCCGCCCATGGCCCTCGTGTGGGTGATCTGGCGCTTTCTGCCGGAGCCCGAGCGCGGCACCCAGAGCTGGATCATGGAAGGGGAGGAGGACCCGAATGCCGCCTCGGAGCCGGCCTCGCAGCAGCCCAAGCGCCGGCGGCAGGCCCAGGAGAGACGGGAGAAGGAGCGCCGGGCTTCGCGCTCCGAATCCTCATCGCCGCAGGAGTCGGTGCAGCGCGCGCACGTGCGTCCCCGGGAGGAGCTGATCCTGCGCGAGGACCCGACGCGGTGGAGCCTCTGGCGGGTGATGGGATATCTGCTGCGCCTCCCCACCTACAACCTGCTGATCGCGGCCTCGGCTCTGGCCTACTACTTCCTCTCCGGCGCGCGCGCCTTCGCCATGATCTACATCACGCAGCACTATCACATCGCGCGCAGTGTGGTGAGCCCGCTCGTCTTCGTGGTCGGCATCGGCGCTCTCGTGGGCACCGTCGCCGGCGGCCGCCTGGCGGAGCGCTTGCTGCGCAAGGGCAGAGCCGATGCCCGCATTATCGTTGCGGCGGCGGCGCTCGCCCTGTCGGTGCCGATCCTGGGGTTCGCCATCTGGACGACCAGTGCGCTGATCGGGATCGGGCTCCTGACCATCGGCACCCTCGCTTTGTCCGCCGCCGTCGCGCCGATCGATGCCGCGCGGCTCGACATCGTGCATCCCCGGTTGTGGGGGCGAGGCGAGGCGGGGAGGATGGCGCTGCGCTCCCTGTTCGAGGGCGGTGCGCCGCTGCTCTTTGGCGCGCTGTCGGTGTGGCTCGGCGGGGGTCAGAGGGGTCTCATGTGGACCTTCCTCATCATGCTGATCCCGATGTTGGTGGCGAGCCTTCTCGGGGTCTGGGCGCGCAAGACCTATTTGCGCGACGTCGCAACTGCGGCGGCATCGAGCCGCGCGAACAAATCGTAGGTGTCGGCGGCGGTGACCTCGACATCGGCCCAGTCGCCCGGCCGCAGTCCGCCCGCGGCCGCAATGCGCACCACGCCGTCGATGTCCGGCGCGTCCGCCTCGCTGCGGGCGATCGCGCCATCCGCGTTGATGGTATCCACCAGCACACGCATCCGGGTGCCGACACGGCGCGCCAGGCGTGCCGCGCTGATGGCGGCCGCCCGCTCCATGAAGCGGGCGTAGCGCTCCTCCTGGATCTCCCCCGGCACATGCCCGTCGAGGGCGTTGGCGGCCGCCCCTTCGACCGGCGAGTACTTGAAGCAGCCGACGCGGTCGAGCTGAGCCTCCTGCAGCCAGGCGAGCAGCTCCTCGAACTCGCGCTCCGTCTCCCCGGGGAACCCCACGATGAACGTGCTGCGCAGCGTCAGGTCCGGACACTGCCGTCGCCAGTCGGCGATGCGCCGCAGCACATCTTCGGCGTGGGCCGGGCGCCGCATGCGCTTCAGCACCGAGGGGCTGCCGTGTTGGAAGGGGATGTCGAGATAAGGCAGGACGCGCCGCTCCGCCATGAGGGGAATGACTTCGTCGACGTGCGGATACGGATACACATAGTGCAGCCGGATCCAGATGCCGAGCGTCCCGAGCCCGCGCGCCAGGTCGATGAGTCGCGTCCGATATTCCTCGTCGCGCCACGTGGCCGGCGCGTAACGGATGTCCGCACCGTAAGCACTCGTGTCCTGCGAGATGACCAGAAGCTCCCGGACCCCTGCGGCGGCGAGCCGCTCCGCTTCACCCAGCACCTCATCGATGCGACGGCTCGCGAGCCGGCCGCGCAGCGCCGGAATGATGCAGAAGCTGCATTTGTTGTTGCAGCCCTCGGAGATCTTGAGGTAAGCGTAGTGGCGGGGTGTCAGCCGCACGCCTTGCGGCGGCACCAGATCGAGGAACGGATCGTGTCGTGGCGGCAGATGCTCGTGGACGGCCGATATGACTTCGCCATAGGTCTGTGGTCCCGTGACTTTGAGCACGCGTGGATGCCGCTCCAGGATTCGTTGCGGCCGCGCTCCCAGGCAACCCGTCACGATGACCTTGCCGTTGCGCTCCAGTGCCTCCCCAATGGTCTGCAGCGACTCGTCGACCGCTGCGTCGATGAAACCGCAGGTGTTGACGACCACGAGGTCGGCCTGCTCGTACGTGGGGGAGACCTCGTAACCCTCCGCCCGCAGGGTCGTCAGGATGCGCTCGGAGTCGACCAGCGCCTTGGGGCAGCCCAGGCTGACAAAGCCGACTTTGGGGATACGGGCGCGCGACTGGGCGCGGCCGGTGGCACGGGTGGCGGGACGGGAGGGCATGATGGGGGCGCGAAGGGTACCTGCCGGGCCCCTCCGCCGCAATACCCGAACGCTTCCGGGCCGCTATCGGCTGTAGAGCCCCACGATTTCGGCCTCGCCCAGGGCGTTCGCCATTACCCGGGCCGCCACCTGCGCCGGGCTGGCGCTCACGTTCAGCCCGAGCTTGGACAGCCGCAGTGCATACAGCCTCACGTGGTAGTGATGCGGCGGTCCGGGGGGTGGACACGGCCCACCGTAGCCCGGGTTGCCGAAGTCATTGCGGACCTGGACGGCCCCGGGCGGCAGCAGGTGCTTCGGCGGATCGCCCGCGCCGGCCCGCAGCGATCTGACCGCCGCCGGAATGTCGAACACCACCCAGTGCCACCATCCTCCGCCGGGGGCGTCGGAATCGAACATCAGCACCGCGAAGCTGTGAGTGCCCGCCGGCGCGTGATACCACGAGAGCGCGGGTGAGATGTTGCCGCCGCTGCAGCCGAGCCGGTCGTACACCTGGTTGCGGTAGATCGTCCGCCCCGGCGCGAGAGCGGAGCTTCGCAGGGCGAGCGGCGTTGCCGAGGGGTGGCCGCTGGCATGACCTGGCCATACCAGCGCAGAGGCCGCCGCAACCGCCGCCACTGACGCCAGCACACGCCGCCGCCCGCTGCTGATCCGCACTCCACACACGCCGGGTAGTGTGCAGCGCGGACCGCCATCCCGCAAACTGCGCCGGACGACGACCTCGGCGGGATAGAATCCGCCGCTTCGCCAGGGGGCATGGGACTGACCATGGGACTCGCAAAGCCGGTGGTGCCTTTCGATCGGGAATATTACCGCCGGTATTATTACGATCCGCGCACGGCGGTCACCACGCGACGGGAAATGCAGGCCCGGGCGCGTCTCATCGCGGCCTTCACCGAGCACGTGGGCCTGCCGGTGCGCCGGATCCTCGACGCCGGCTGCGGCACCGGGCTCCTGCGCGCCTCGCTCAAGCGCCTCCTGCCGCGGGCCGAGTATGTCTGTCTCGAGACCAGCCTCTATCTCTGCGGCCGCTATGGCTGGCAGCACGGCCGGATCGAGGACTACCGCAGCACCGCCGCCTTCGACCTCGTCATCTGTTACGACGTGCTCCAATATCTGCATGCGCGCGCCGCCGCGAGCGCCCTGAGCAACTTCGGGCGACTCTGCCGCGGAGTGTTGTACTTCAGCGCCCTGACCCGCCGCGACTGGCAGTGGAATTGCGATCCGCTGAGAACCGATTCCAACGTGCACCTGCGCGCCGCGCCATGGTACCGGCGGCGCCTGCAGCGCAACTTCCGCGAAGTGGGGACCGGCTTCTGGCTGCGCCGCGGCGCTCCGCTCACCGTCTGGGAGCTGGAGTCGCACTTCTGAGCCGCAATCCCGCGTGACCGACACCACCCAGTCACCTGCCGTCCTCGCGGCCTTCCGCGGCCGGGTCGCCGGCCGCCGCACCGGCAATGCCCTGATTCTCAGCGGCGCCGCCGCCGATACGACCGGCGGTGTCCTCATCCTGACCTTCATCGGTCCGACGCTCGCAGAATTCCCCGCCGTCGTGACCGATGCCACCGTGCTGGCTCTTGGCGAGTGTCGGTACCGGATCACCGCCGGGTCCCGGGAATGGATTGCCGGAGCAACCTCCGTCCACCTGCACCGCGACATCGGCGAGGCGTTCTACCGCGCGATTCCGCCCCGTCGCGTGCCGCTTGCGAAGCGCCTCTTCTGGCGGGGGGTGTTGGCGCTCGCGGGCACCCGCGCCGGCAAACGCCTGCTGCTCTCCCGCAGGCGCCAGACCTGACTAACTCGATTCCACGGCTTCCCTGGCCGGCACGGCAACGCGCCCTCTGCCGAGCAGCGCATGGTAAGTCGCCATCTGCCCGTGAAAGGCCCGCTGCCAGGTGAACCTGCGCAGCACCCGCGCCCTGGCGTTGGCTCCGAGCTCCTCGATGTCCCGCTCGTAGAGCCCGGCGATGGCTGCGGCCATTCCCGGCCCGCTGCCGGGCTCCGCCAACGTCCCGACCTTCTCATCCACGAACTCCGGGACCGCGCCGGCGCGCGCCGCCACCACCGGGCGGCCGCAGGCCATCGCCTCGAGGAGAACCAGGCCGAACGTTTCCCGCGTGCCCGCATGCACCAACGCATCCGCCGACGCCAGCCACTGCGCCAGCTCGACGCTGTCACGCCGGTAGGGCAACATGGTCACGTTGGCGCTCGGCCGTCCCTCGCGGTCGCCGCCGATGAGCAGCAGATGGTAGGGCGAGCCCAGCCGTGCGAATGCCTCCAGCAGCACCGGCACGTTCTTCTCACCGGCGAACCGTCCCGCGTACACCAGCACCCGCGCCTGCGGCAAGAGCCCCAGGCGCTGCCGCAGCCAGGCGCCGCGCCGCTGCGGCTGGAACACCTCGGCGTCGACCCCGAGCGGCTGGTGCACCGCGTGGTGCACGCCGAGGCCGTCGAGCAGGTCGCACATGAGACGGCTCGGCGCAAACACCACATCGAAGCGCGCGTAGAGCCAGCTCACGTAGCGCCCGAGCGCCCGCTCGCTGAGGCGGCCGCCGAAACGGCGGCTGATGATCTGCGGCAGGTTGGAATGATAGAACGCCGCGAGCGGAATGCCCCTGCGGCGTGCGAGCCGCCACGCGGCCCACGCCGGATGGAATGCATCGCCGGCCTCGATCAGGTCCGGCTGCAGGGCATCGAGCAGCCGCAGCCAGCGGCGCGGGTCGAGCGGCAGGCGATAGTTGAAACTGCCGGGCACCGGGCGGCCGGCGAGCGTGCACACTCCGCCGCGCTCGGTCCGATCCTTCTCTCCGGGCACGAGCAGCGTGTGCTGCCAGCGGCTATGGGCCGCCAGCCAGGCATGCTTCGCGTGCAGATAGCGTTTGACCCCGCCGCTCGTCGGCGAGTAGAAAAGGGTCGTATCGACGAGATGCGGGCGATCGTTCACGCCAGGAGGTTGCCACAGCCATCTGCTGTCCCGCATTGCACCTTCCCCTGGCGGGCGTTGTCAAGGCGCGGCGCCGCGCAACGGCCGAGATGCGTGCGCTCAGGCGGCCGTTGGCTCTGCCTGGGGAATGGCGCCCTGGCGCAGCCTCGCCGCGGCCGCGATCACCTCGCCGGCGGAGTTGAAGCGCTCCTCGCGGCGCTTGGCGAGCAGCCGCGCGAGCAGCGGCGCATGCCGGGAAAGTGACAGCGGCAGGTTCGGCGGCGGAGCGTTCACGTGCTGTTGCAGGACCTCGATGGCCGAGCCGCCCGTGAACGGCTTCCTGCCGGTCAACATCTCGTGATACATGACGCCGAGGCTGTAGAGGTCGGAGCGCGCGTCGAGCTCCTCGCCCAGCGCCTGCTCCGGGCTCATGTAGTAGGGGGAGCCGCGCAGCACTCCGGTGCGGGTGCTGTGGGCGTCGCCGCGCAGGTTGCGTGCCAGCCCGAAATCGATCAGCACGACCTCATCGCTCTCGCGCAGCATGACATTGGGCGGCTTCAGGTCGCGATGCAACAGCCCGGCGCCGTGCACCACGCTCAGTGCCGCTGCGATCTGCTCGACATAGCGCAGGGTTTCCGCCTCCGTCACGCCGAAATACATCCGGGCCTTGAGGTCGCCGCGCGGGAAGTATTCCATCGCGAGATACTCGAACCCCTTCTCGATGCCGTAGTCGTGGATCTGGACCACCGAAGAATGGCGGACGGCGAGAATGGCCTTGTATTCACGCTCGAGCGCCTGGCGCTCGGTACTGCCCTCGCGGGAGCTCTTGCTGACTTTCAACGCCACATCCGCGCCGAGCGCGGCGCTCGCCGCAAGATAGACGACGGCTTTTTCCGATTCGCCGATCTTCTTCGCGATCGAATAGCCGGGGATCTCCGGCGGCGTATCGGATTCCGGAGGGCGCGGCGCGGCCGCGCCATCGCCGGCCTCCGCGGCGGGTGGCTGCTGCGGGGACTCATCGAGGGCAATGGACTGCGCCGTGTGCGCCAGGTCCGCGAGGCGGCGGGAGACGTGGTGCTCGATGCGCCGCAGCGCGACCCGCACCGAGGTCTTCAGGCGCTCGGGCGTGAGCAGGCGCTTGGGCAGGTAGTCCGCGGCGCCGAGCTGCAGTGCCCGGACCGCGGTGAGCTCGTTGCCGTCCTCGGCCAGGGCGATCACCGCCGAGGCGACCGACCGCTCCCGGAGCTTGCGCAGCAGGTCGAGGCCGTGTGCCTGGGGATCTTCCGGGCCCTTGCCGAAGGTGGCTGCGAGCAGGAGCACGTCGCACTCGCGGCCCGTCACCAGGGTGCTCCAGGGCTCGAATTCCGCCAGGTCGATGGCGCCCACGGTCGCATCCGGGCACAAAATGCCCAGGTGCAGCCGTAGCCACTCGCGATATTTCGGATCGCGATCGACCACCAGCACGCGTGCCTGAGAGCCTGTCCGTCTGGTTTCCACTGGAAACGCCCGTTCTCTGAGCAGAAAACGATGGACTAGCCAGGGCTCAGTTGTCGCTAGCCGAGGGACGATTCTGTGAAGCCCGTCCTTTCGGCCGCCGGGACCTGTGACCGGTGTCCGAACGCCGCGATCGGGCGGCCCGCGCCGGTCAATTCCTGGGCAGCAGGAACCTCGTGCCGTGGTAGGAGAGAACCACGCCGTCCGGCCGGATGGCCTCCACCTGCACCCCGTTCGGCAGGGAGTCCCCTTCTCCCAGCCTCTCCAGATTGATCATCACGAAGCGGTCCTTCGGCCGCTGCGCGAAGACGTGCAGGTCCAGATGGAGCGCCGGCAGGCCGGCGCTGGTGACGATCTGCTGGTAGAGCGGCAGGTCCTCGGCCCCGACCCCGGAGCCCTGAGCGGCTCCCGGCTCGACCGCCGGGGCGTAGTCGCCCGGATTGCCGGTCGATGCGGGCTGAGCGGCGCCCTGGCCGGCGCCTGCGGCGACCGAAGGCGCCGCGGTGGAGCGGGCGCCGGTGCTGCGATCGGCCGGACTGGTGACCGGCGCCGCCGCGGTAGCGCCGCCGGCAGAAGTAGTGCTGCTGGCGGTGCCCGGTGAGCGCGCCGGCTCGGCAGGTGAGCGTCCGGACGCGGCGCCCGGGCCAGCGGTCGCCGCGGTATCGGGCGCGGAGGGCGAGTCTGCGACCGGCGCCGGCGCGTGCGCAGCCGGCCCCGGAGCCGCCGGTCCCGCCGTCCTCGCAACTTCGCCCGTCACAGCGGCTGCCGAGGGCATGCCAGGCGCGGGAGCCACCGCGGCCGCGGGCTGCGGTGCTGGCCCGTGCCGCAGAAGCATCCAGGAGATCACTATGGCGTTGATCCCGAGGAGCGCGGCGATCGCCACCGCCCAGATGGGCAGCGCGCGCCGCGGCGGCGCGACCTTCACCTCGAAGAGGGACGGACCGCTCTGCCGCTGCCGGTCGCTCTCCGATTTCTTCAATGCATCCAGGATGAACGACATGTCGGTTACTCGCGCGCCGCGGTCAGGAGGGGAGAGCCGGGGCCGGCCAGCGCGCCGGCCAGCGCCACCTGGGTTCTGATGCCGGCGATGCCGTCCACCGCGAGCCGGTGATTGCGCTGGAACCGGCGGACGAGGCTCGCGAGGCCCGCATCGTACAGATCGCTCGGGGCGGCGTCAGAGACGCCTTCGAGCTTCTCGAGGCTGTTTCGCAGATGGAGCACGCCGGCGCCACGCATCCCGGTGGCCAGCGTCTTCACGGGAGCGGCCTGCGGCCGCCAAAACATGACGTAATCGCCCATCCAGTAACTCGACAGCTCGCCGTCGCCCACCTGATGCGTCGCGTTGCCGAGCTCGATGCTGGCGTGCTCGCCGTCGAGCCCCGTCAACACGACCTCGTGACTGCCGCCCGCGGGATCGGTCAGCATCAGGATCGCCGGGCGATTGTACAGCCGCAACTGCCCGAGCGAGCCGCGCTCCGTGAGGCACGCGAGCCCGTGTTGGGTCGCCTGCGTGCAGGGATCCGTCCCGTCCATGGTGTAATGGATGCCCCAGAGCCCGAAGAGCTTGCTGAAAGCCGCGTCGGTGGTCGTGTCGCCCGGGTATTTCGCGAGCAGCGCGGCGAGCGACTCGCTCGCCGCCGCACCGGCCGTGGCGCGCGCCGATGTCGATGAGGAAGCGCTACCGGAGTTCGGAGCGGGTAAGGCAGTTCCACTGGCCGTCCTCGGCGGCAGGGCGCCCGGCCCGCGCCGTCCCGCGCGGGTGTTCGCGCGGATCGAGGACACGTCGAGTGTCCTCGATGAAGGCACCGCGCGAGCCCAAGGCTGCAGCCGCCACAAACCGACGCTGCCGGCGGCCAGGAGCACCGCCAGCGCGGCCGTCCCCGCCCACGGCAGCCACGGGGGCGTGAACCGCTTGCCGAAGACCTCCGAGGCCGCACTGCGCACCAGGGGACCGGTGATGCGGTGGCGATCCGTCGAATAACCGCCGAGGAGCGCGCGATCGCAGATGACGTTGATCACGCGCGGCACGCCGTCCGACAGGCGGTAGATCTCCTCCAGCGCGAAGCGGTTGAAGATGTCGGCGGTCGCTCCCGCGACCCGCAGCCGATGGCGGACGTAAGCCGTGGTCTCCTCCGCGCTCAGCGGATTCAAGTGATAGCGCCCGGTGATGCGCTGGGCGAGCTGGCGCAGCTCGTTGCGAGCCAGCAGCTCGCGCAGCTCCGGCTGGCCGATGAGGATGATCTGCAGGAGCTTCTGCGTGTTGGTTTCCAGATTGGTGAGCAGGCGCACCTGCTCGAGCACCTCGGGCGCGAGGTTCTGCGCCTCATCGACCACCAGCACCACACGGCGTCCGCCCGCGTGCGCCTTCAGCAGGTACTGACTGAGGATATCGACCAGGTCCTTCAGGCTCTGCGTCGCCGAGTCGGGCACCCCGATGCCGAGCTCCTCGCAGATGGTGAGCAGGAACTCCGGCGCCGTCATCCTCGGGTTGAGGATGAGGGCGATCTCCGCGTTCTTGGGCGCCTGCGCGAGCAGGGAGCGCACGATCGTGGTCTTGCCCGTGCCGACCTCGCCGGTGAGCTGCACGAAGCCGCCCGCCTCGTGGATGCCGTAAAGGAGGTGCGCCATCGCCTCGGCATGCCGCTCGCTCAAATACAGGTAGCGCGGGTCCGGGGTGATGGAGAACGGCTTTTCGTTGAGTCCGAAGAACGCGAGATACATGGATGGAGGAAAGCTAGTCGTCGATCGTGTCACCGCGCCGCAGCGCATCCCGGCCGAACCGCGCGCGCACCTCATCGAGCGCGCTATCGAGGCGCGGATCGCGGGCGCCCTTGCCCCCCGGGATGGACATCAGGCGTCCATAGCGGCGCGGCTGCCGGTCCGCATCGAACAGGCCGAGCTGCGCGGCCGGGCTCAAATCGGTCAAGACCACCCCGAGCAGGCGAAGTTTCGCACCGGCGTGCTCGGTGAGCCAGCGCGACAGCAACTCTTGGGCGACATTGCGCACCGTGAGCCCCTCGTGGGTGGGCGGCGCGATCGCACGCTGGCGGGTGAATGTCGCGAAATCATGACGGCGGATCTTCACTCCCACCCGTCCCGCCATCAGCCCGCGGGCCCGCAGCCGCTCGCAGGCGAGGTCCGCCAGCCGGGAGAGCTGCGCTTCGAGCCGGCGCGGGTCGCCGATGTCCACCGCGAAGGTGTCCTCCGCGCTCAGGGACTTCTCCTCGAGGTCGGGCTGCACCGGACGGTCGTCGATGCCGGCGGCGCGCTGGCGCATCCACGGCGTATCGCGGCCGAAGAGTGGCCAGAGAACCTCATCGCTCGCCGTCCGCAGCTCGCGCAGGGTCCGCAGCCCCGCGGCCTCCACCTCTTCGCCGAGCTTGCGCCCGAGCCCCGGCAGGCGCCGTACCGACAGCGGATCGAGCACCCTGCGGATGAGCTCCTCCGGCACCACGGTCAGTCCGTCGGGCTTGTGCAGATCCGAGGCGATCTTCGCCACCAGCTTGTTGGTCGCGACGCCGACCGAGGCGGTGAGGCCGGTGCGCATCAGGATGGTGTCCTTGATCACCCGGCCAATCGCCGCGGGCCGGCCGAGCAGCGCCTGGCTGCCCGTGACGTCGAGGAAGGCCTCGTCGAGCGAGAGGCCCTGGACGAGCGGCGTGATCTCGTGAAAGAAAGCGAACACCTGCTGCGAAATCTCACGGTAGCGCGCCATGCGCGGCGGGATGCAGACCGCTTGCGGGCAGAGGCGCAGGGCCGTGTACATCGGCATCGCCGACCGCACGCCGAACTTGCGGACTTCGTAGCTCGCCGCCGCGACCACGCCGCGCCCGCCCGGCCATCCCACGATGACCGGCTTGCCGGCGAGCTCCGGGTTGTCGCGCTGCTCCACCGAAGCATAGAACGCGTCCATGTCGACGTGGAGAATGGCGTGGCTCATCCGAATCTTCCGCGGCGGGAGCCTCTGCGCATGATCGTGCGGCCTCCAGTGACGTCAAAACATGAGGAAACTGTAGGAAACCGTGGCCTGCGCGAGGCGCTCCACCCCTCCCTCGGCCGCGGTCGCCAGACAGCTCTGCACCGCCCTGGGTCCCCAGGATGCGAGCCAGCCGCCGTGCTGCCCGATGTACGTTCCCGATTGCTCGCACACGCGTTGCGCGGCGGACGACCTGTTGCCCGAGGTCAATCCGCCCGTCTTGCCGGCGGGCAAGACCTGGTATTGAAACGACTTGCCGCTGTAGTCAGCCGGGGCGGGGCTGCTCATCGGGTCTCACACGGCCCGCACGGTGGCCCGCAGGTCGGCCTCCCGTGCGGCGCTCTCTGCGCGCACGTGCGCTCCGAGCTCGTGCGGCGCGAAGTCATCCACGTGAATGAGATGCATCACCTTGCGGTCATAGTCACGGAGCGACGCCGCCTCGGTCTCGGAGATGAGGCCGAGCGCGAGCGCCTGTTGGGTCTGAGCCGGCAGGTCGAGCGCCGTGATCCGGCCCGTCTTGACGCCCTCGACGCGGATGCGCTTCTCGAGGGGCTCGAGCGTCTCCGCCAGCCGCATGGCCTCCTCCAGCAGCCCGAGCGGATTGCCGGGCTCGAGCGTCCAGTAAATACCCTGACAGAGCCGCTCGCGCGGGTCGCCGGAACGGCTCATGAGCTCCGCGACCCTGCGCCCGAGCCGATCCGACGGCGCCGAATAGGTGCGGCCGCGCGGGAACACGATGGCGCGCATCACGCCCGCGAGCAGCCGGTTGGGAAAGTTGCGCAGGAAGCCGTGCAGCTGCTCCTGGGCATGATAGAGAAGGTTGCGGCAGGCCCACTCGACGATGGGCAGATCTTCCGCGGGACTGCCCTGGTTGTCGTGATGCTTGAGCACCATGGAGGCAAGATACATCGCCGACAACACGTCCCCGAGCCGCGCGGACAGACTTTCTTTCTTTTTGAGGTAGCCGCCGAGCGTCAACATCGCGACGTCGACGGTGAACGCGAACGAGGCGCTGAAGCGCACGATGTGCTGGTAATAGCGCGCGGTCGGACCTGAGGCGGGCGCGCGCGTGTGGCGCGCATGCGTCAGCGCCATGACGAGTGAGCGCACGGCGTTGGAAATGGTGAAACCGATATGTCCGAACAGTGCGCGGTCGAACTCATCGACGCCGCGCGAGCGGTCCGGATTGCGCGCCGCGCTCATCTCCCGCAGCACGAACGGATGACAGCGCACCGCGCCCTGGCCGAAGATGATGAGATTGCGGGTGAGGAGGTTGGCGCCCTCGACGGTGATGGTGATCGGCACCGACTCGTAGCCGCGGGCGAGGTAATTGTGCGGACCCAGCATGATTCCTTTGCCGCCGTGCACGTCCATCGCGTCGTTGGCGACCTGGCGGCTCATCTCGGTCACGTGGTACTTCAGCATCGCGGAAGGCACCGAGGGCTTCTCGCCGCCGTCGATCGCACCGGCGGTGACGGAGCGCGCCGCATCCATGGTATAGGTGAGGCCCGCCATCCGCGCGAGCACGGCTTCGACGCCCTCGAATCGGCCGACCGGCATATTGAATTGGCGGCGGATCCGCGCATAGGCGCCGGTCGCCCACACCGCGCCTTTCGCGCCGCCCGTGGCATTCGACGGCAGGGAGATGCAGCGTCCGACCGAGAGCTGCTCGACCAGCATGCGCCAGCCCGCGCCCGCCATGCGGGGGCCGCCGATGATGTAGTCGAGCGGCACGAAGACATCGTGACCCTCGATGGGGCCGTTCTGGAACGGAATGTTGATGGGGAAATGTCGCCGGCCGATGCTGATGCCGGGTGTGTCCCGCGGGATGAGGGCGCAGGTGATGCCGATGTCCGCCCGCTCGCCGAGGAGCTTTTCCGGATCGAACATGCGGAAGGCCAGCCCGATCACCGTCGCGATCGGCGCGAGCGTGATGTAGCGCTTGGTGAAGTTGAGCCGAATGCCGACGATCTCGTGGCCCTGCCACATGCCGCGACAGACGACGCCGGTGTCGGGGATGGATGCCGCGTCGGAGCCTGCACGGGGGCCTGTGAGGGCGAAGCAGGGCACCTCTTCGCCGCGCGCGAGGCGGGGGAGGTAATGATCCTTCTGCTCCTGCGTGCCGTAGTGGTTGAGCAGCTCCGCGGGGCCCAGGGAGTTGGGCACCGCAACCGTCGACGAGCAGGTCGAGCTGCGGCTCGCCAGCTTGGCCAGTACACAGGAGTGCGCGTAGGCCGAGAACTCGAGTCCGCCGTAACGCTTCGGGATGATCATGGCGAAGAAGCCGCGTGCCTTGAGGAATTCCCACACGGGCGGCGGCATGTCGCCGAGCTCGTGGGTGATATTCCAGTCATCCAGCATCCGGCAGAGCTCCTCGCAGGGTCCGTCGAGGAAGGCCTGCTCCTCGGCCGTCAGTCGCGGCGCGCGGGCCGACAGCAGCTTCGACCATTTCGGCGCGCCCGTGAAGAGCTCCCCGTCCCACCAGACGGTCCCGGCCTCCAGCGCTTCCCGTTCCGTTTGCGACATCGCAGGCAGGAGCTTCAGGTAAGCCTTCATGAAAGGCCGCGTGATGATCGCCTTGCGCAGCGGCCGGACGTTGAGCAGCCACAGCCCGGCGAGCAACAGCCAGAGAAAGCCCTTCCAGGCTCCCGCCGGCGTCCCGGAAGCGCCGAGGAGGGTGTATGCGACGAGGAGGACCGTGAAAGTCGCGGTGAACGCGAGCAACGAAAGGCGGCGGTACGCGAGGAAGAGTACCGCCGCCACGAACACCAGGGTAATGAGCGCTCCCGCCATGAGGGTGAGTTTACCCGGAGCGCACGGGCCTAGGCACAGGGATGTGCCCCGCCGCCGAAGGTGGCGCCTTAAAGGAGGCCTTTCACTCCATCCCGCTCTTCCTTCAGCTCCGCCAGCGTGGCATCCATGCGCTTGCGGCTGAAATCATCGATTGCGAGGCCCTGGACGATCTGGTACTCCCCGTTGCGGGTGGTCACCGGATAGGAATAGATCACCCCCTCCGGAATGCCATAGCTGCCATCGGACGGGACCGCCATGCTCACCCAGTCACCTTCCGCGGTGCCGTGAACCCAGGTGTGGACGTGGTCGATGGCGGCGGAAGCGGCCGATGCCGCCGACGAGACGCCCCGCGCCTTGATGATGGCGGCGCCCCGCTGCTGCACCGTCGGGATGAACGTCTGCTCCACCCACGTGGCATCGACCAGCGAGAGCGCCGGCTTGCCCTTCACCAGCGCATGGCTGATGTCCGGATACTGCGTGGCGGAGTGATTGCCCCACACCGTCATGCGGCGGACGTCCGTCGTGTGCGCGCCGGTCTTCTGCGCGAGCTGCGACAGGGCACGGTTGTGGTCCAGGCGCATCATGGCGGTGAAGTTGCGCGGATCGAGGTCCTTCGCGTTCGAGCGCGCGATCAGCGCGTTGGTGTTGGCCGGATTACCGACGACCAGCACCTTCACGTTGCGGTCGGCGGCCTCGTTGAGCGCCTTGCCCTGCCCGGAGAAGATCTGCGCGTTGGCGAGCAGCAGGTCCTTGCGCTCCATGCCGGGTCCGCGCGGCCGGGCGCCGACTAGCAGTGCCACGTGGCAGTCGTGGAAGGCGACCTTGGCGTCATCGGTGGCCACCACCCTGTTGAGCCGCGGGAAGGCGCAGTCCGCCAGCTCCATGACGACCCCGTTCAGCGCCGGCAGCGCCGGAGTGATCTCGAGCAGGTGCAGGTTGACCGGCTGGTCGGGCCCGAGGAGCTGTCCGGAGGCGACGCGGAAGGCGAGGGCATAGCCGATCTGGCCGGCGGCTCCGGTGATCGCGACGTTCAAGGCTGGCTTCATGGCGGGTCCGGCTCGGAGAGGGTGGAAAGAGGGCCCGGAATTTTAACCGCTCGGGCCGCAGGCTTTAAATAAATCACACGAACCGCACCGCGGCCTGTGGCTGCGCGCGGCGGACGATAGCGCTTATCATCCCGCTCATGGTGCTGGACGTACACCGGACCGAAGGGGCTCTCACCCTCGACCTGACAGGTGAGTGGCGCGCGCTCGCCTATCGCCAGATCGACACGGCGCTGGCGGCGGTGGACCTGTCCGGCGCCAGCCGCATAGAGATCGCCACCGGCCGCCTCGCCGCCCTCGATCTGACCGGCGCCTGGCGCCTGCGGGAATTCGTGCGGCGCGCCCGCAGCTCGGGCGTCGAGGTTGCCTTCGCCGGCTCGCCGCCGGACCAGCTCCGGCTGGTGGAGGAAACACTGCGGCCGCTCGAGTCCGGCGGGGCGCCGGCACGTCCGCATGATGGCTGGCCGCACGGGACGCACGCGGTGGAACAGGCAATGGAAGAGGCCGTAGAGGAGGCCGAGGTCGCAACTCTCACTTTCATCGGGCGCCGCGCCGTGACGCTCTGGCGCGACATGATCGGTGCGCTCGCTTTCCTCGGCCGGCTCAGCGTCACTGCCCTCCGTGCTTTGCCGCGCCCGAGAGGCCTGCGCCCGATCTCCATAGCCCGCCATGTCTATGACACCGGGATAACGGCCATTCCGATCGTGGCGCTGATTGCCTTCCTGATCAGCATCATCGTCGCGTACATGAGCGCGCAGCAGCTCCGCGGCTTCGGCGCCGAGATCTTCGTGGCCGACCTCGTCACCATCGGCGTCCTGCGCGAGCTCGGGGTGCTGCTCACCGCGATCATCGTCGCGGGCCGCTCCGGCAGCGCCTTCGCGGCCGAGATCGGCTCCATGCAGCTCAACGAGGAGGTCGACGCATTGCGGGCGACCGGCGTCGATCCATTCGAGGCGCTGGTGCTGCCTCGGGTGCTCGGGCTTGCCATCTCCCTGCCGCTCCTCACCGTGGTGGCGGACCTGGTCGGCCTCATCGGCGGGGCGGTCCTGTGCGCCGCCCTGCTGCACATGCCGCTCGACCAGTACGCGCATCGGGTGAGCGAGGCCATCTCCCCGAGTACCTTCTGGGTCGGCCTCATCAAGGCCCCGGTGTTCGCCGTACTCATCGGCATGGCGGGGACTCACAGGGGCATGCAGGTTCGCGGCTCCTCCCGCGAGCTCGGCCGACTCACGACCGTCGCGGTGGTTCAGGCCATCTTTCTCGTCATCCTCGCCGATGCCCTGTTCGCCGTGCTCTTCATGGAGATCGGCTTTTGATCTATCCGGTCCTGGAAGTGCGGGGCCTGGTCAACCGCTTCGGCCAGCAGATCGTTCACGACGGCCTGGACATGGAAGTGCATGAGGACGAGGTGTTCGGCATCGTGGGCGGCTCCGGCACCGGCAAGTCCGTACTGCTGCGGAGCATTCTCGGCCTGCAGCGGCCGCGGGCCGGCACCATCCGCATCGAGGGGCACGACATCACGCAGCTCGCCGACGGGGCGTTGCGCGCCGTGAAGGCCCGCTACGGGGTGACTTTCCAGCAAGGGGCGTTGTATTCCTCCCTCAACGTGTTGCAGAACGTGCAGCTGCCCATGGTGGAGCATCTGGCGGCCCTGTCCCCCGCGGCCCGCGACGAGCTCGCGATGCTCAAAATCCGCCTGGTGGGGCTTCCCGCGGAGGCGGCGCGGAAATATCCTGCGGAGCTCTCGGGGGGCATGGTCAAGCGGGCCGCCCTCGCGCGGGCGCTGGCGCTCGACCCGCGGCTGCTGTTCCTCGACGAGCCGACCTCCGGGCTCGATCCGATCGGCGCCGCGGAGTTCGACGAGCTGATGCTGTACCTGCAGAAGCAATTGCGGTTGACTGTGGTGATGATCACGCACGATCTGGACTCCATCTTTCGCACCTGCAACCGGGTCGGGGTGATCGTGGATCGCCGGATGGAGACCGACACGCTGGCGCGCATCGTCGACCACCCCCACCCGTGGATCCAGGCGTACTTTCACGGGGAGCGCGCCAGCATTCATCTCGAGGTGGCCCATGGAGCGTGAAGCGAATTACGCGGCTGTCGGCGCGTTCGTCCTGGTGGTGGCGCTGGTCGCGGCGCTCTTCGTCTACTGGTATTCCGGGACCCGCGTTCACCGGACCTATCAACGCTACGAGATCTATTTCAACGGCAGCGTCAGCGGCCTGGAGCAGGGCGCGGCCGTCCGCTATCTCGGCGTGCGGGTCGGTCGGGTCGTCGAGATGCGCATCGATCCGCGGGATGCCGGGCGCGTGGAAGTGATCGCCACCATCGATTCCACGACGCCGATCTCGCCCCGCACCGTCGCGGAGCTCAACCTGCAGGGCGTCACCGGCCTGCTCTATATCGACCTGCAACAGTCGGCGCGGCCGGCGCCCGCGGCAGTGCCGAGCATCCAGTACCCGGTGATCCGCGCGGCGCCCTCCCAGTTCGACGTCTTCATGGCCCAGCTTCCCCGTCTCTCGGCCGCCGCCGGTGGGGTGATCCAGCGCCTGAATCGCCTGCTCAGCGACCGGAACATCCAGGATGTCTCGCAGAGCCTCGACAACCTCTCGCAGGCGAGCAGCTCGCTGCCGCAGACGGTGACCAGCGTCAATGCCCTCCTGGTGCAGCTGCGCACCGCGACCGCGGAGCTCGCCGCCACCGCCAAGAGCGCACGCGGTGTGATGGACACGGCCGGCCCGCAGGTCGTCTCGACCGTGCGGCGCCTGCAGGCCGTGGCCGACAACCTGTCGCTGGCCACCGATCAGCTCGACAAGATGATCGCGGAGAACCGGGCCGACGTCCGCTCGTTCACGCACTCCAGCCTGCCGGAGATCGAAAGCTTCGTGCGCGAGGGCAGGGCCGCGGCTGAGAGCATCCGCCAGCTCTCGACCGGCCTGCAGCAGAATCCGTCGCGGCTGCTCTACCAACCGGCGCCGGCGGGCGTGGAGATACCCCGTTGAGTTGGACGAGACATCCGCGGCGCCTGGCGCCCATCCTGTTGGCTGTCGGTCTGGCGGGATGCTCGAGCCTCCTGCGCAGCGATGCACCGCCCGTCCAGGTCTACACGCTGCGGGCTCGCGCCGTCTCATCCGCAGGCGCCGCCGATCCGGTTGCGGCTGCGGCCGCCTCGCTGCGCGTCGCGCATCCCTTCGCCGGTCCCGGTCTCGGCACCGCGCAGATCATGTTGCTGCAGCCCGATCACCGCATGAACGTCTACGCGGCCAGCGCGTGGTCCTCCGACACGCCGGCGCTGGTCGAGTCGCTGGCCGCAGAGACCCTCCGTGAGTCGGGCAAATGGAGCTCGGTGGAGGATGCGGAAAGCCCGTTTCCCTCGGATTACCTCCTGCAGATTTCCATCAGACGCTTCGAAGCCGACTACTCCGCCGGGCCCGATGCACCTCCCACCGTGCACGTGACATTCGATTGCACCGTGGGCAGCGAGGACGGACGCCACATCCTCGCTAGCTTCGTGGCGGCCGGCTCGGACGCGGCCGGCGCCAACAGGCTGACTGATGTCATCGCGGCGTTCCAGCGAGCCACGGACCAGGCGCTGGCCTCGATGTCGCAGCAGACCTTCGCGGCGGTGCAGACAGCCCGCTCGCGCGCATCGAGGTGAAGTACCGGCACGGCCATCACGCCGGCAACTTCGCCGACGTACACAAGCATGTGACCCTGCTCGCCTTGCTGGCGGCCCTGAAGCGCAAGGACAAGGGATTTCTCTACCTGGAGACGCACGCCGGCCGCGGCGCCTACTCACTGGCCAGCGCGGCTGGCGAATCCGCAACCGGCATAGGACGCCTCGACGCGCAATCCGGACACCTGCGCTCCGGCGGCCCTGGGCGCGCACCCAGCCGCGAGCCGGCCGGCGCGCAGGAGCTGCGCCACTACCTGGAGTGCGTCGCCCGGCTTCGCCGCGAGCACGCCGATCCGCGGCTCTATCCCGGCTCGCCCCTGCTCGCGGCCAGTGAGCTGCGGCCCCAGGACCGCGGTGTCTTCATCGAGCGGCAGCCGGCCGAGGCGCGCGCCCTCGAGCGGGGGCTGATTCGTCAGGGAGAGGGACGTGCCCGGCCGCAGCAGCTGCAGGTAGACACCGGTGACGGCTTCGCGCTCCTGCGCGCCCGGCTACCGCCGGCCGAGCGCCGCGGGCTGACCTTCATCGATCCCCCCTACGAGGAGAGCCGACAGGACTTCGATCGGGTGCGGCACGCGGCCGCGGAGGCGCTGCAGCGGTTTCACACCGGTATCGTGGCGATCTGGTATCCGATCAAGGACCAGCGCGATACCGCCGCCTGGCAGGCGGCGCTCGCCGGCGAGCTCGACTGCGAGCTGCTCGCGGCGGAGCTGTCGCTGTACCCGAGCGACTCGCGCGTCGCGCTCAACGGCTCGGGGATGCTCATCCTCAATCCTCCCTACCAGCTGGCCGAGCGGATGCGGACCTGGCTGCCGGAGCTGCACGCCTGTCTCGACTTGGGACACGGCGGCGGCGCGAGCGTGCGGCGGCTGGGGCGAGCCCAGCCCGGACCGTGACGGCGCGGCACTCCGGGCGCAGAATTCGGACATGAGCGGCACCGTCGACAGTTATGGCGTGGTGGGTCATCCCGTGGCCCACAGCCTCTCGCCGTTCATTCACGCCATGTTCGCGCGCCAGACCGGCCAGGCCATGAGCTACCGCCTGTTCGATTTCGCGCCCGAGGCGGTGCAGGAGAGCATCGCGACGTTCTTTGCCGGGGGAGGATGCGGGCTCAACATCACGCTGCCGTACAAGATCGCGGCAGTGGCGCGCGCCACCGAGCTGACCCAGCGCGCGCACCACGCGGGCGCCGTCAACACGCTGGCAATGCGCAAGGACGGCACCATACTCGGCGACAACACGGACGGCGTCGGGCTCACGCAGGATCTTTGCGTCAACCAGCGAGTGGTCGTGACCCGCCGCCGCGTGCTCATCATCGGGGCCGGAGGCGCCGTGCGCGGGGTGCTCGCTCCGCTCCTCGGCCTGGAGCCGGAGCTCGTGGTGATCGCCAACCGTACCGCGGACCGGGCAAAAGCGCTCGCGACGGCCTTCGCGTCCTTGGGCCCGGTGGAAGGCGCCGGCTTTCGCTACATCGCCGGCGGGGCGTTCGATCTCGTCATCAACGCCACGTCCGCCAGCCTCACGGGCGAGATCCCCGATGTACCGGTGGGCGTCATCGGAGCGGATACGTTCTGTTACGACATGGCGTACGGCAAGGGCGATACCCCCTTCGTCCGCTGGTGTGTGGAGCTCGGCTGCCGCGCGGCGGTGCCGGGCTGGGGAATGCTCGTCGAGCAGGCGGCGGAGTCTTTCCGGCTCTGGCGAGGCGTGAGGCCACTCACCGCGCCGGTGCTCTCGGCGCTTACCGCATCGTGACCAGCTCTTCGGCGCTGGTGGGATGGATGGCCACCGTGTCGTCGAAATCCTCCTTGGTAGCGCCCATGCGCACGGCAACCGCGAATCCTTGCATCATCTCGTCCGCGCCCGGCCCGACGACGTGCACGCCGACCACGCGGCGCTTGGGTCCGACAGTCACGAGCTTCATGTCGCAACGCGGCTTGGCGATCGTGAGCGCGTGGTACATCGGAATGAAGCTCGACTTGAACACGCTGACCGCCTCGTCCCCATAGTCATCGCGGGCTGCCTGCTCCGTCAGGCCGACGGTGCCGATCGGCGGATGCCCAAACACGACGGTGGGAATGTTCTCATAGTCGAGATGCCGGTCGGATTTGCCGCCGAACAGACGATCGCTCAGCCGCCGTCCGGCGGCGATGGCCACGGGCGTGAGCGGTGCCCGGCCGGTCACATCGCCGATCGCGTACACGCCGGTGGCGCTCGTGTTCTGATACTTGTCGGTCACGATGAAACCGTAGGCGTCCAGCGCTACCCCCGCCCTCTCCAGATGCAACTCCTCCACCGCCGGGGCGCGCCCGATCGCCCATAGCACGCAATCGAACGGCTCGAGCCGCCGACCCTCGCGCAGCGAGAGCGCCAGACATCCGCGGGCGTCGCTCTCGAGCGCCGATGGCCAGGCCCGTGTCACGATGCTGACGCCGTCGTCGCGCAGGACCTTCAGCGTCGATTCCCCGATCATCGAATCAAAATGCTTGAGTACCGTCTCGCCGCGCAGAAGGAGTGTCACGTCGGAGCCGAGCGCCGCGAATATGCCGGTCAGCTCGACGGCGATGTAGCCGCTGCCGACGATGGCGACCCGCTGAGGCCTGCGCGGCAGCTCGAAGAAGCCGTCGGAGGTAATCCCGAGCTCCGCGCCCGGGATGGGCGGCAGCAGGGGACGGCCGCCGGTAGCGAGCATGATGTGCGCAGCGCAGAGCGAGGAGCCCGCGGCCTCCACCGTGCGGCCGTCCACGAAATGCGCCCGGCCGCGGATCAGCGTGATGCCGCGCTTGGCGAGATTGCTCTCGTAGATGCCGTTGAGGCGCAGAACGTAGGCGTCGCGCTTCTCCTTGAGGAGGGACCAGTCGTGCATGCCGGCCGAGAGGGCAAAGCCGTAGTCGGGCGCATCCCGCAGCCCTTCGGCCACATCGGCGGCGTTCCACATGACCTTTTTGGGCACGCAGCCGACGTTCACGCAGGTGCCGCCCAGTCGGTGCGATTCCACCAGCGCGACCCGCGCCCCGTACTCCGCCGCGCGCTGTGCTGCAGCCAGCCCGCCGCTGCCGCCGCCGATGACAATCAGGTCGAAGTCACTCATTATCGAATTTTAGCCGCTGGAAAGCCCAGAGAAGGCCCAGAATAGGTGAATGATGGACAATCCCCTGCTCGCTCGGGAGGCGCTCCCGCCGTTCCCGCGCATCCGCCCGGAGCACGTCGAGCCGGCCGTCCGTGAGGCGCTGTCCGGGGCCCGGGAGCGGGTCGAGGAGATCGCCGGGCAAGCCGCCCCGACGTTCGCCACGGTCGTCGAGCCGCTGGAGGAGCTGCAGCACAGGGTCTCGCGCACCTGGTCGCCGGTGAGCCACCTGAATGCCGTCCTCAATTCCGATGCGCTGCGCACCGCGTACAACAGCTGCCTGCCGCTCCTCTCGGCGTATCAGACGGACCTCGTACAAAGCGAGCCGCTCTACCGCGCGTACCGCGCCATCGAGGAGCGGGAGGGCGCCGCGCTCGATCCGGTGCAGCGCCGCGTGCTCGAGCACGCGCTGCGCGACTTCCGCCTGGCCGGCGTTGGGCTCGATGCCGCCGACAAGCAGCGCTTCAAGGAGGTGATGCTGGAGCTCACCGGGCTGCAGGCGAAGTTCGAGGAGAACGTACTGGATGCGACCAACGGCTGGAGCTATCGGGTCACCGACGGCGCGCTGCTGCGCGGCCTCAACGAGATGCTCGTCGATCAGGCCCGCCGCCGCGCCCATGATCAGCGGCTCGAAGGCTGGGTGCTGACGCTCGACCAACCAACTTACGTCGCGGTGGTGACTGACGCGGAGTCGGATGTTCTACGCCGCGCCTTTTACGAGGCGTGGACCACACGCGCCTCCGATCAGGGCCCCAACGCCGGCAAGTGGGACAACGCGCAGGTCATGGAGCAGATTCTGCGCCAACGTCACGAAGCGGCGCGCATTCTCGGTTTCAACAATTACGCGGAGTACGCGCTCGCCACGCGAATGGCGCACAGCGTCGCGGAAGTCATGCAGTTCCTCGAGGAGCTCTCGCGCGCCGGACGGCCCGCCGCCCTGAAGGAGTTCGAGGAGCTCGAGGCCTTCGCCGGCCGCAGGCTCGACGCCTGGGACGTCGCGTTCTATGCGGAGCGGCTGCAGCGCGAGCGCTACGCCGTCTCGCAGGAGGAGTTGCGCCCGTATTTTCCGCTGCCGCGGGTGCTGGCGGGCCTCTTCGAGGTCGCCGAGCGGCTCTTCGACGTTCGCATCCGGGAGCGCAGCGGCGCGCCGGTGTGGCATCCGGACGTGCGCTTCTTCGAGATCGAGAATGCCGCCGGCCGGGCGGTCGGGAGTTTCTACCTCGATGCCTACGCGCGGCCGAGCAAGCGCAGCGGCGCGTGGATGGACGAGTGCGTCGGTCGCAAGCACCTGGCCTCGGGCTCCGCGTTGCCGGTGGCCTATCTGGTCTGCAACGTGCTGCCTCCGGGCGATGGCCGGCCGGCCCTGCTCACACACGACGATGTGCTGACACTTTTCCACGAGTTCGGCCACGGCCTGCATCATCTGCTCACCCGTGTCGACTACCCGAGCATCGCGGGCATCAACGGTGTTGCCTGGGATGCCGTCGAATTGCCGAGTCAGTTCATGGAGAACTACGCTTGGCACCCGGATGTGCTCAGCCGCATCTCCAGCCACTACCAGACCGGTGCGTCGCTGCCGGCACAGACCCAGGACCGGCTGCGCGCGACCCGCAGCTTCCACGCGGGGCTGCAGATGGTGCGCCAGATCGAGTTCGCGCTGTTCGATTTCAGGCTGCACGCCGAGTACTCCCCGCAGCGCGGCGGGCGCGTCCGCGAGGTGCTGCAGGAGGTGCGGCGGGAGGTGGCGGTGGTGCCCGCACCGGAGTGGAACCGCTTCGCCAACAGCTTCGGGCACATCTTCGCCGGCGGCTACGCCGCCGGGTACTACAGCTACAAGTGGGCCGAGGTCCTGGCCGCCGACGCCTTCTCCGCCTTCGAGGAGCGGGGCGTCTTCGACCACGCCACCGCGCAGCGCTTCCTCGATTCCATCCTCACGCGGGGCGGCAGCCGGGATGCCCTGGAAGCTTTCGTCGAGTTCCGCGGCCGCCGCCCGGAGATCCGCCCCCTGCTGGTGCAACACGGCATAGCCGCCCCTGGTTGAAGCGCTGGATCCGGGCATCCCCGCCCGGACTGGCCCCCCGACGGCCCTCTCGCCTTGCAAACCCCGTTGAGACCTGCGCGAAGCGCATGAACTGTGCGGTGTTTCGCAGAGGCAGGGAGGGGCGACTCCTAGACTGGCCATAGTCTCGCTCCCGGGGAGCGGCAGCAGGCCGTGCTACAAATCACCAGAATGAGCAGCGCCCGGCGCAGTGACTTCGACGTCACCAATTCCGTCCAGGTGAGCTCCCCGGAGGCGGTGCTGCGGGCGGTCGAGGCGCTTTTCCGGCCCACCTGGGCCGACGCGCCCCTGGAGCCGCTGCGGCTCTCCTTCGCGCATTTCGAGCGGCTGTTCGCAGGTGAAGTCCCCGGTTTCCACGGCGTGGATACCGTCTACCACGACCGCCAGCACACACTTGACATAACGCTGGCGCTGGCCCGCCTGCTGGTCGGATACGAGCGGCAGGCCGCCGAGGCCGAGCGTCTGGGCGGCGAGCGGGCAGTCGCGGGCCTGCTCACCGGCCTGTTCCACGACGTCGGGTATCTGCGCCGGGCGGACGACCAGGAGTCGCGCAATGGCGCGGAATTCACCCGGACCCACGTGTCCCGCGGCGCCCGCTTTCTCGAGGAGTTCCTGCCCCAGGTCGGCCTGGCCGATTGGGTGCCGGTGGCGCGCGAGATCATCCATTTCACCGGCTACGAGCTGCCCTTCGCCGAGATCGAGGCCCGGGTGCGCGACCCGCGGGATATCGTGGTCGGGCACCTCCTCGGCACCGCGGACATGGTCGCGCAGATGGCCGACCGCTGTTATCTCGAGAAGTGCCGCGACCGGCTGTATGCGGAGTTCGTCCTCGGCGGGGTGGCGCTGCCCATCGCCGCCAATGGGGGGCGCGAGGTGAAGTACGCCTCGGGCCTCGACCTGCTGCGCCAGACGCCGGACTTCGTAACGGAGGTGCGGGAGAAGCGCCTGGACGGGGAGTTCGGCTCCGCCTACCGGTACTTCGAGGGCCTCTATGGCGGCCGCAATCCCTACATGGAGGCCATCGACCGCAACGTCGATTATCTGCGGCAGGTGCTGCGGAGCGAGAACTGGCGGCTGCTGCGGCGCAACCCGCCCATTTTCTCGGCCGTTTCCGACCCCATGTCCACCATGCGCGGCCTCATGGTCGGTTACATCAAGAAAGTGTGGTCGGGGCTGTAGCCGGCGGCTAATATCCGGGGCTGATCGAGCGATTTGGCCCCCAGTGACCTCTGCCAATCTCAAGCTGAAGTACGCGAGCGCCGCCTTTGCGATCGTGCTGCTCGCGACCGCGGCGGTGATCGGCTTCTTCATCTGGCGGCATCGGCCCGATCTCCTCACGGTGCAGGGGGTCGGGGCTCTGGCCGTGATCGGCAGCCTCACCGCGGCGGTGATCGCCTGGCGGGCCGGCCGCGGCATCCAGACCTCCACTGCGGCGCTGATCCGCAGCGCCGAGCGCGTCGGCCAGGGCGACTACACGCGGCAGATCGAGGTCCGCCGCCGCGACATCATCGGCGAGCTGGAGCAGGCCCTGGAGCGCATGCGCTCACGGCTGCGCCAGTCCACCATCCACAAGAACTATCTCCACAGCGTCCTCAACAGCATGACGGACGCCGTGTTCGTCACCTCGCCCGACGGGGTGGTGAAGATGGCCAATTCCACGGCCTGCAAGCTCCTCGGCTACGGCGAGGAGGAGATCCTCGGACGCAGCATCATCGCCATCCTCGATGAGCGCGAGCGGGAAGGGTTCGACCTGCTGCAGGCCGCCCAGGAGACGCGCGAGACCGTGGTGCGCACCCGCAGCGGCCAGACCATCCCGGTGTCGCTCACCGGCTCGCGG
This sequence comes from Steroidobacteraceae bacterium, assembly GCA_035552895.1. Classification (GTDB taxonomy): domain Bacteria; phylum Pseudomonadota; class Gammaproteobacteria; order Steroidobacterales; family Steroidobacteraceae; genus 13-2-20CM-66-19. Next base: position 35,053 of record DATNEU010000054.1, on the reverse strand, counting down.
ATCGAGAGCGACGATCCGCAGTTCCAGGGCAACATCTTCGTCGCGCGCAACATCACCGACCGCAAGCGCGCAGAGCGGCGCATCCGTTATCTCGCCCGCTACGATGCGCTGACGAAGGTCCCCAACCGCATGCAGTTCCAGCACGTGCTGCAGCAGACCATCGCCAGGGGGCTGCGCAGCGGGCAGGCGGTTGCGCTCCTCTATCTCGACATGGACCGCTTCAAGGAGGTCAACGACACGTTCGGACACGGCGCCGGCGACCGCGTGCTCGAGGTGTTGGCGGAACGGCTGACCGGGGCGCTGCCGAAGGGGGCGCTGCTCGGGCGCCTCGCGGGCGACGAATTCGCCCTGGTGCTCGACGGCCTGCCCGCCGAAGCCGACAACCGCGGCCCGATCGCGCACCTCGCGCGCGCCGTGCTCACCGAGGTCAGCCGCGCCTTCCAGTTGAACCAGCACGAGGTTTTCCTGACGGCCAGCATCGGCATTACGTTCTGTCCGCGCGATGCGGAGAACGTCATCGACCTCATCCGCAACGCCGATGCGGCGATGTACTACTCGAAGCAGAACGGCGGCAACACCTTCGCCTTCTATTCCCCGGAGATGAACGCCGCGGCGGTGGAGCGGCTCATCCTGAAGAGCAAGCTGCGCCGCGCGCTCGAGCGCGACGAGCTCGTGATCCGCTACCAGCCCAAGGTGGAGCTGTCGAGCGGCCGCATCATCGGCGCCGAGGCCCTGCTGCGCTGGCGCCTGCCGGGTCACGGCGACATCCCGCCCTCGCAGTTCATTCCGCTGGCGGAAGAGACCAACCTCATCCTCGACATCGGCGAGTGGGTGCTGAATCGCGTCTGCATGGATTACCGGCAGATGCGGACCGATGTCGGCGATCCCGGCCGCATCTCGCTCAACCTCTCGCTGAAGCAATTGCGCCAGGCCAGCTTCATCCTGCGCTGCCGCTCCGTATTCCGCCGTCACGGCGTCTCGCCGACCGCCTTCGAGCTCGAGATCACCGAGACCACCCTGATGGCGGACACCAAGCGCACCCTGCGTCTGCTCGATGAGCTCTACGCCATGGGCCTGCACCTCTCGATCGATGACTTCGGCACCGGCTACTCCTCTCTCTCGGCGCTGCAGCAGTTTCCGATCGATACCCTCAAGATCGACCAGTCCTTCGTGCGCGACGTCGGCGAGAACGCCGGCAATGCCACTCTGGTGCGCACCATCATCGAGATGGGCCGCAACCTGGAGATCGACGTCATCGCCGAGGGTGTCGAGTCCGTCGGGCAGCTGGAATTCCTGCGCCGCGCCGGCTGCCACTACGCGCAGGGGCGCCTCTTCGGCGAGCCGCTGAAGGCGGAGGAGCTGCTCGGGCTGCTGCAGCGCCAAGCGGCTTCGGGAGCGGCCTTCCGGCGCTACGCGCAGGATGCGAGCGCTGTGGCCGCGATCGGCGAGCCGCGCGCCTCCTGAGCTCTCCATGCTGACCCTGTCCGAGGTCCGCCTCCGCCGCGGACCGCAGGTCCTCATTGACCAGGCGACGTGCAGCATCTTCCGCGGCGAGAAGGTCGGCATCGTCGGTCGCAACGGCTGCGGCAAGTCGACTCTGCTGGCGCTGATCCGCGGCGAGCTCGCGCCGGATGCCGGTGAGTACCGCGCACCGCCCGCTCTCGCGATCGCGGCGGTGGCGCAGGAGCTGCCGGCGACCGACGCGACGCTGGTCGACTACATCCGCGGCGGCGACTTCGAGCTCGCGGCACTCGAGGCGCAGATTCAGGAGGCGCACGCCGCCACCGGCATGGAGCTCGAGGGGAGCACGGCGGCGCCGGCCGACGGGACGCGCCTCGCGCTGCTGCACGGGGAATACGATCGCCTCGGCGGCTATGGCGCGCGCAGCCGTGCGGCGCAGCTCGCCGCGGGCCTGGGGTTCGCGCCCGATGACCTCGCGCGTCCCGTGCGGCAGTTCTCCGGCGGCCTGCAGATGCGCGCCAATCTCGCCCGCGCCCTGATGCGGCGGTCCGACGTGCTGCTGCTCGACGAGCCCACCAACCACCTCGACCTCGATGCCGTGTTGTGGCTCGAGGGTTGGCTGAAGAGCTATGCGGGGACGCTGTTGCTCGTGTCTCACGATCGGGAATTCCTCGACGGCGTGGCCGGGCGCATCCTGCACATCGAGGCCGGCTGCCTGCGCACCTATGCGGGCAATTACAGCGCCTTCGAGACGCAGCGCGCCGCGCAGGCCGAGCGCACCCAGGCGATGTTGGCCAGCCAGCAGCGTGAGCGCGCCCGAGTCGAGAGCTTCGTCTCCCGCTTTCGCGCGCAGGCGAGCAAGGCACGCCAGGTCCAGAGCCGCCTGAAGTGGCTGGCCCGCCTGCCGCAGATGGCCGCGCTGCACCTCGAGCAAGGCTTCGAGTGGGAATTCGCCGCGCCGGCGAAGTTGCCCCGGCCCCTCCTCACGTTGGAGCAGGTTGCCGCCGGATATGGCGACCGGCAAGTGTTGGGTGATGTCACGCTGAGCGTCAGTCCCGGCGATCGCATCGGCATTCTCGGGCGCAACGGCGCCGGCAAGTCCACGCTGATGCGGGTGTTGGCGGGACAGATGGCTCCGCTCGCGGGCAGCCTGGAGGCGGCACCCGAGGTTGCCACGGGCTTCTTCGCGCAGCTCGAGCTCGAGCATCTGGACGCCGACGGCACGGCGCTGGGCGAGCTCGAGCGCCGCGGCGGCGCCGACCAGGTCCGCTGGACCGAGCTCGAGCGGCGCACGCACCTCGGGCGCTTCGGATTTCACAGCGAGCGCGTCTTCGAGCCGACTCGACACTTCTCCGGCGGCGAGCGCGCGCGCCTGGCGCTTGCGATCCTCGTCGCCCGCAAGCCCAACCTGCTGCTGCTCGATGAGCCCACCAACCATCTCGATCTCGACATGCGGCACGCGCTGCTGGTGGCGCTGCAGGACTTCGCCGGCGCGGTGGTGATCGTCTCTCATGACCGCGCGCTGCTGCGCGGCGCCTGCGACCGGTTCCTGCTGGTGGCCGGCGGAGCCGTCACGCCTTTCGACGGCGATCTCGAGGACTATGCCGCGTGGCTCGCGCGTGGCGCCGGCACGCCGCAGTCTCAGGACGGCTCGGCTTTCCCAGGCTCGCGCGACTGCGGCGCGCAGGCGCTTTCACGTCGCGAGCAGCGCCGCCTCGAAGCGCAGGCCCGCAGCCGCCTCACGCCGCTGCGGGCCGAGCAGCGCCGGTTGGAAGAGCAACTCGAGCGCTTCACGGCCGAGCGGCACGAGCTCGAGGGGCGCCTCGCCGATCCGGCGACCTACGCCGCGGCAACGGCCGATGAGCAGCGCCGCCTGAGCGCCCGCCACGGCGAGTTGCTGCGTGAGATTGCGGCCGTGGAGGAGCGTTGGCTCGAGGTCGCCTCGGCGGTTGAAGCCACGGGTAATGCGGCCTCGGGGTAAGGCTATGCCGGGGTGAGGCCTGCTTTTTCTCGCCATTTCTGCAGGTTTTTCCCCGATTCGCAGGGGACCCCGGATGCCCTCGCGCCGGTAAGCTGCCGGCATGAGCCGAATGAGCCGCATGCGCCTCGTGAGGGTCGGCGCGACCTTGGTGCGCAGTCCCGGCATCACGGCGGATCACGTCCGGGCGCTGACGGCACGAGCCGGAGGCGACCTGGAGCGTCTGTGCGAGCCGGAGGTGTTCGCGCGGATCGATCTGCCGCCGGCGGCGCGCGCGTTCCTACAGAACCCGGATGAGGCCGCGCTCGCGGCCGATCTGGCGTGGGTGCGCGCCAGCGGTGCGCGGTTGATCCTCTGGGGAGAGGATGACTATCCGGGGCAACTGGCGGCGACGGCGGGGGCGCCCCCGGCGCTCTACGTGATGGGCGATGTGGCGGTCCTGCGCACGTCGCAGGTTGCAATGGTTGGCGCGCGCCGCGCATCGCCCCTGGGAAGGGCGATCGCCGGGGACCTGGCGGCGGCGCTGGTGCAGACAGGACTCACTATCACGAGCGGGCTTGCCGCCGGCATCGATGCGGCCAGCCACCAGGGAGCGCTGGCCGGGGATGGCGCCACCGTCGCCGTGCTGGGCACGGGACCCGACCGTATTTATCCGTCAGAAAACGGCGCGCTCGCGGCGAGGATCCGGGCGGCGGGGGCGCTGGTCTCGGAGTTTCCGCCGGGGACGGGGCCGCAGCGGCAGAACTTTCCCCGCCGCAACCGCATCATCAGCGGGCTTGCCCTCGGGACTCTGGTCATCGAGGCGGCCGATGGCAGCGGCTCTCTCATTACCGCGCAGCGGGCGCTGGAGCAGGGACGGGAGGTTTTCGCGGTGCCGGGCTCGATCCGAAGCCCCCTCTCCCGGGGCTGCCATCGGCTGATCCAGGAAGGCGCGCACCTGGTCGAAGTCGCGGCGGATGTGCTGGCTCAGCTTAATTTTTTGCCTGCTAATCAATCACTTGGGCGAGCCGTGAGCCGTCCGCGTCCGCCCGCGCCGGGCGGTCCCGGATTGGACAAGGAGTATGAAATGCTGTTAGATGCGCTCGGCTTCGAACCCGCGACCATCGATACGCTCGTCGCCCGCTCAGGCTTGTCCGGCGAGTCGATCGCCTCGATGTTGCTGATTCTCGAGCTTGAGGGACGTATCGCGCCGTATCCCGGCGGTTTCTACGGCCGATTATCCAACTGACGGGCCTTCTTCACCTGCATGACCACCGGCAGTGTTCTGAAAGTACTGATTTACGTCTACGACCACTACATGCTGGCCGACCCCGCGGATATCCCTGCGCGGCGCCACATGCTGGCGGACCTGCGCAAGCGGGGCTTCTCGATGACCGAGGTCGTGCAGGCGATGGAGTGGCTGTCCGCGCTGGTCGGCGATCAGCGGGCTTCACCCGGCGCGGACGCGCAAGCCGCTCGCCGGGGCTTGCGCATCTTCGCCGACGGGGAGCTGTCGCGGCTGTCGCCCGACTGCCGTGCTTTCCTCATGCTCCTCGACCGGCAGGACGTCCTCACGACCTGGCAGCGGGAGCTCGTCATCGAGCGCGCCCTGGCGCTGGACGTCGATGAGGTCGATGCCGAGGAGCTGAAATGGGTCGTGCTCCTCGTGCTCTCGGCCCAGCCCGGACAGGAGCTGGCGTTTGCCCGCTTCGAGAGCGTCATGTCCGCCGCCGGCACCTCCGTCCGGCACTGATCGAGCTGAGGGACCGCCGCCAAAATGGCTGACAATCTGGTCGTGGTGGAATCGCCTGCCAAGGCGAAGACCATCAAGAAATACCTGGGTAAGGATTTCGAGGTCCTCGCCTCCTACGGCCACGTGCGCGATCTGGTGCCCAAGGAAGGCGCGGTCGATCCCGAGCGCGGCTACGCCATGAAATACCAGGTGCTCGAGAAGAACGAGCGCCACATCGACAGCATCGCCCGCGGACTCGCGAAGTCGAAGGCGCTCTATCTCGCCACCGACCCCGATCGCGAAGGCGAGGCAATTGCCTGGCATCTCAAGGAGATCCTGAAATCCCGCGGCGATCTCGACGGCAAGACCGTGCACCGCGTGGTCTTCTACGAGATCACCCGCAACGCGATCCGCGCGGCGGTCGCCCAGCCCCGCGATCTGTCGCTCGACCTGGTCAACGCGCAGCAGGCGCGCCGCGCGCTCGACTATCTGGTCGGCTTCAATCTCTCGCCGCTGCTCTGGAAGAAGGTGCGCCGCGGCCTCTCGGCGGGCCGGGTGCAGAGTCCGGCGCTGCGCATGATCTGCGAGCGCGAGGAGGAGATCGCCGCTTTCGTCGCCCAGGAGTATTGGACGCTGGAAGGAGAAGGCACTCACCGCTCACCGTCCTTCCCGCTGAAGCTCACGGAGTACGCCGGCAGGAAGGTGGAGCAGTTTTCCTTCACGAATGAGGCGCAGGCCCGCGAGGTCGAGAGCGCGATCCGCGAGGCGGCGCGACAGGCCGCGGGCCGGAGCCAGGACCCGAGTCAGGGCGCGGGTCAGGCCGGGGCCGGGCAACCGATCGGCCGCCTGCAGGTCATGGCGGTGGACCGCAAGCAGCGGCGGCGTACACCCGCGCCGCCTTTCACCACCTCCACCCTGCAGCAGGAGGCGGCCCGCAAGCTCGGCTACAACGCCCGGCGCACGATGCGCCTCGCACAGCAGCTCTACGAGGGCCTCGATCTCGGTGAGGGCAACGTCGGCCTCATCACCTACATGCGCACCGACTCCGTGTCGCTCGCGGCCGAGGCCGTCGGCGAGATTCGCGAGGTCGCGGCCCGGCTCTACGGCGCGCAGGAAGTCGCCGAGGAGCCGCGCATCTACAAGACGAAATCGAAGAACGCGCAGGAGGCGCACGAGGCAATCCGGCCGACTTCCGCCGCCGTCACTCCGGCCGATGTGGAAGGCAGGATCGACGGCGATCTGCACAGGCTGTACGCGCTGATCTGGAAGCGCGCCGTCGCCTCGCAGATGGCGCAGGCCATCTTCGACACTGTCGCGGTCGACATGCTCGCGGGCCCTGATGGCCCGGGACGTCACGTGCTGCGCGCCAACGGCTCGACCCTGGTGAAGCCCGGATTCATCGCTGTCTACCAGGAGGGGGCGGACGATGTGAAGTCGGACGAAGACGACCACGTGTTGCCTCCTTTGCAGGAGGGAGATCTCGTCGACCTCCTCGCCCTGCATGCGGATCAGCACTTCACGGAGCCGCCGCCGCGCTACACCGAGGCCTCCCTCGTGAAGGCGCTGGAGGAGCATGGGATCGGCCGTCCCTCCACCTACGCGGCCATCATCTCGACGCTGCAGGACCGGGAGTACGCGGAGATGGACAACCGCCGCTTCGTGCCGACCGACATCGGCAAGATCGTCAATCGCTTCCTGACGCACCACTTCCATCGCTACGTGGAGTACGGCTTCACGGCGGCGATGGAGGACGAGCTCGATGCGATCTCACGCGGCGAGGAGGAGTGGACTCGCCCGCTCGACAAGTTCTGGAAGCCCTTCATCGACCAGGTGGAGCGGATCGAGAAGAACGTCTCGCGCGAGGAAGTCGCGCAGGCGCGCGAGCTCGGGAAGGATGCGGCGACCGGCAAGCCGGTCACCGTGCGCATGGGGCGCTTCGGTCCCTTCGTGCAGATCGGCACCAAGGACGACGTCGAGAAGCCGCGTTTCGCGGGACTGCGGCCGGGCCAGAAGATGGACGCCATCAATCTTGCCGACGCGATGGAGCTCTTCAAGCTGCCGCGCACGCTCGGAGAGACCCCAGCGGGGGAGACCGTCGTCGCCAACGTCGGCCGCTTCGGGCCGTACGTGAAGTACGGCAGCAAATATGTATCGCTGAAGGAAGACGATCCCTACACCGTGACCCTCGATCGCGCGCTCGAGGTCATCCGCCTGAAGCAGGAAGCGGACGCCAACCGCATCATCGCGGATTTCGGCGTGGACAACATCCAGGTGTTGAATGGCCGCTATGGACCCTACGTCACCGACGGCAAGAAGAACGCCAAGGTGCCGAAGGACCGCGAGCCGAAGTCGCTGACGCTGGAGGAATGCCGCGCCCTCATCGCGCAGGCTCCGGAGCGGGGCAAGGGCAGATTCGGCCGCTTCGCCCGCGGCAAGCGGGGCGCGCCGGCGGCGCCGGGCGCCAAGGGGATGAAGAGCGCGAAGGCGGGTCCGGGCGCACCGGCCGCCACAGCCGGTGCCTCGGCGAGCGCTTCGCCCTCCCCCGCACCGCTCGCGGCGCATCCCCGGACCCGCGCCCCGGCTGCCGCACGGCGGCCCGAAGGCGCCCGCGCTGCTGCCCCGCGCCGCGCAAAGTCCTCCGCGCAGCGCAGCAATGGCGCGCCCGGCTCCGGCCGAGCCCGTGCCGCCGCCGCGAAGAAGCCCACCAGAGGCAAAGTCCCGGGCAAGGCAGCCCGCAAGGCCCCACCGCCGCGGCCCCGCGGCGTGAAATAGATCAAGGATTGCGGAAGACGTCCCCGACTTTGATGCTGTTGGATGCGCCGACGATCAGCGCGAAGCTGGAGCCCGGATAGGTCTTGAACACGAGCAGCGTGCCGGCGCGCTCGTCGGGCAGTCGCACCCGCGGCGCGAACGCGGTGCCGATCGAGCCCATGCGCTGGCGCAAGCCGCTGCCGCCGTAGGTATCCGCCACCACCGGCCCGGCCGTGTCGACTTCCAACACGTTGCCCGGCTCGAGTCCGGCGTCGGCGCCGCGATTGAGCATCACGATGTCATATTGCCCGGCGAGATCGCTGATTCCCGTATCCCCCACGATCCAGGCGATCCTGCCTTCCACCTGCGTGGCGGGGGCGCGAGGCTCCAGGTTGAGGGGCAGCTGGACGTCCGTCGATACCAGCTTGTCGCCGCGCATCGTCTCCCTGGCGGTGTCGATGAGTGTCGCCCGCACGGCGGGGCGGGTGACCGGTTGGGTGATCAGGGCGGTGGCCGTGTAGAGGCCGAGATAACCCAGCACGTGGCCGTTGTCGGGATCGCGAATGCGCCCGCTGACGTGCACGACGCTGTAGCGGCCACGCGGATCGGGTCCGAGGCCGCGGATGTAGGCAATGTGACCGGAGCCGGCGACCACGTGCTCGTCGCGGAATGCGATGATGTGCGGCGCGTCCTCCACCTCGCTCTGGGTGAGCACCATCGGCCGCTCGAGAAACGATGCGATGGAGGAGTACGGGATCGTTGGAATCGCCGCCGTGATCGGAGTGCTGCGCAGCCGCGGCTCCAGCCGGACCTCCCCCTCCTGCGCCTCCAGCCGCGCGGCGCCGCCCTCGACCAGCCGCACCTGCGGCCGGCCGTCGCTGCCATAGGCCAGCGCCAGCTTGTCGCCCGGATAGATCAGATGAGGATTGCGGATGTGCGGATTGATATACCAGACCTCAGGCCAGTCCCAGGGGTCCCGCAGGTACATGGACGCGATGCCCCAGAGCGTGTCGCCGCGCTTGACCGTATAGGTCATCGGCGCGCTCGGGTTGACCTGCGGAATTGGCGCGGCCGTCGCCTGAGGCTGAGCGCCGGCGGCGGCCACCGCGGCTTCCGTGGCAGTCTGATTGTCGTTCGCGGGCGCCGCAGCGGTTTGGGCGGCGGGCGGGGCGCCATCGTCCGCGGGGGCCGCCGGTTGGCGAGGGCCATGCAGGGACGAGCAGCCGACCAGTGCGACCGAGAGAGCGAGACCCGCAGCCAGGCGGGTCCGGAAAGCTAGATTCGAGACCATCCTCCACCCCTGCGACCAGCTCGAATGGGCGGGCTATAATCGCACGCCGGCACCGGTGGCAGCGTGGCTTAATGTCAAGTTGTGCGCTCGGTCACGGGTGATAACCCCTTGAACCCCCGCATGGCGCCGCAATCGAACCCCCATGGCGATTAGAACCATTCTCGAATTTCCCGACCCCCGGCTGCGCACCCGGGCTCAGCCGGTCACCCGGTTCGATGCGGACCTGCACCGGGTCGTGGATGACATGCTGGAGACCATGTACGCCGCCCCCGGGATCGGCCTCGCCGCGACTCAGGTCGACGTCCACCAGCGGCTCGTGGTCATCGATATCTCGGCCGACCGCAACGATCCGCTGGTCCTCATCAACCCGCAGATCCTCTCGCGCGAAGGCGAGGTCGCGACCGAGGAAGGGTGCCTCTCGGTGCCCGGATACTTCGATGAGGTCAAGCGCGCCTCGAAGGTCCGGGTGCGCGCCCAGGACCGCGACGGCAACGTCTTCGAGCGTGACTGCGAGGAGTTGCTCGCCGTCTGCGTTCAGCACGAGATGGACCACATCGACGGCAAGCTCTTCGTCGACTATCTCTCTAGCCTCAAGCGTGAGCGCGTCCGCAAGAAGCTCGAGAAGGAGCGTAAGGAGCGCGCGACCCGGGCTCCCGCCCCCCGAGAGCGCCGCAGCGTCATTTGATGATCGGGCGCCTTCGCGTTGCATTCGCGGGGACGCCGGAATTCGCGGTACCGACGCTTCTCGCGCTGCTGAGCTCGCCGCATCAGCTCGTCGGTGTGTTGACCCGGCCGGATCGCCCTCAGGGCCGCGGGCAGCGCCTGAGTCCCTCACCCGTGAAGGCCGCTGTCGATGCATCGGTGCCCATCGCGCAGCCGGCGACTCTCAAATCCCCTGATGAGCAGGCGCGAGTGGCCGCCTGGCGTCCGGATGTGCTGGTCGTCGTGGCCTATGGGCTGATTCTGCCGCCGGGCGTTCTGGAGATTCCGCGCCTGGGCTGTGTCAACGTACACGCCTCTCTGCTGCCGCGCTGGCGCGGCGCGGCACCGGTCGAGCGTGCCCTGCTCGCAGGCGATGAGATGACCGGCGTCACGATCATGCTCATGGACGAGGGACTCGACACCGGACCCACGCTGCTGCAGCGGCCGGCAGCGATCGAGCCTCACGATACCGGTGCCACCCTGCGCGAGCGCCTCGCCGCCCTGGGCGCGCCGCTGTTGCTCGAAGCGCTGCAAGGGCTGGCCGAGGGCACGCTGCGCCCGCATCCACAGCCGGCCGAAGGGGCCACGTACGCGCGCAAGCTGGAGAAGCGCGAAGCCGCCATCGACTGGCGGCGGCCCGCGGTGGAGATCGAGCGGCAGGTCCGGGCGCTCCAGCCCTGGCCGGTGGCGGAGACCGCGCGCAGCGATCGCGTGACCGGGGCAGCCGACCGCCTCCTCGTCTACGCAGCGAGAGTGGCTCCGGGCGATAGCGCGGCTCCCAGCGGCGTGCCCGGCTGCATACTCGAAGCCAATGGCCATCATGAGGAGGGATACATCCGGGTGCAGTGTGGCGCGGGTCGCCTCGACTTGCTCACCCTGCAGCGTCCGGGAGGGCAACGCATGCCCGCATCGCTCTTCACGCGCGGACCTCGAGCGCTCGAGCGATCCATGGTGTTGGGTGGCGTGATTTGAGCGGCGGGCCGGAGAAGGCCGGAGCGCAGGCTCTCGCGGAGGCTGCGCGTGCCGTCGCCGCGGTCGTCCGCGGACGGTCCGCTGATGAGGCGCTGACCGCCACGGCCGCGAGCCCTTCGCGCCCCGCCGTTCGCGCCATCGCACTCGGCAGCGTGCGCTGGTATCTGCGACTGCGGCCGGCCGTGGATGCGCTGCTCACCCGGCCGGGACTGGAGCCTGAGATCCACGCGCTGCTCGTGGCGGCCGCCCACCAGATCGAGTATTCGCGCGACGCGCCGGCGCTCGTCGTCAATCTGGCGGTGGACGCGAGCCGAGCGCTCCGCCAGGCCCGTGCCTCGGGGCTGGTGAACGCGGTTCTGCGCCGGTTCGTGCGCGAGCGGAAAACACTCCTCGCGCGCGCGGACGGTGATCCGGCGGCCCGCGTGGCGCACCCGGACTGGCTCTTCGCGGCGCTGGCCGAGGCCTGGCCGGAGCATTACGTCCCCCTGCTGCAGGCCAACAACGCCCACCCGCCGATGGTGCTGCGGCTGCGGACGCCTCGGCGCAGTCCCGCGGAATATCTCGGCGACCTGGCGGCGGCGGGCCTGGGCGGCCGGCTGGTCGACTGGACCGCAGCCCACGCCGACTCGGCCGCGGTGGTCCTGGACCACCCCGTGGCCGTCGGGGCGCTGCCCGGCTTCAGGGAGGGGTGGGTGTCCGTGCAGGACGCGGGCGCGCAGCTCGCTCCGCGGCTGCTCGAGGTCCTGCCCGGGATGCGCGTGCTCGATGCCTGCGCGGCGCCCGGCACCAAGGCGAGTCATCTGCTGGAAGCCACCCGGGGCCCGATCGATCTCACCGCCGTGGACATCGATGCGGGACGTCTCGGCCGCGTCGAGGAGAATCTGCGACGTCTGGGGCTCGCCGCACGGGTGGTCGCCGCGGACGTGCGCGAGCCCGGGTCCTTCTGGGACGGTAAGCCTTATGACCGGATCCTGGTGGATGCCCCCTGCTCCGGCACCGGGGTGATCCGCCGTCATCCGGACATCAAGCTCCTGCGCCGCGCCGCGGACGTCACGGCGTTCGCCCGGGCGCAGCTTCAGATCCTCGAGGGCGCCTTCGGCATGCTCGCCCCGGGCGGGCGGCTGGTGTACTCGACCTGCTCCGTCCTACCCGCGGAAAACGAGGCCGTCGTGGGCCGCTTTCTGGCGGGGGAGCCGCGGGCGGCACCGGCGCCGATGCCGCTTGGCGAAGCACTAGCCCCCGGGGGCCTCGAGCGGACGGTCGGCACCCAGCTCCTCACCGGCGGAGCAGCGGGAACCGACGGGTTCTATTATGCTTGTATCGAAAAGACAACGAGCGGAACCTGAGCACCGCGTCGAGGTCCGAGAGACTCAATCATCTGACCGTTGCGTTTATGCCACGACGGTTCTCACCACCGCAGCCCACATTCGCGCATCGTCGCGCGCACCGCTGGCAGAGCCTCATCGCTCTGGCCGGCGCGCTGTTGCTCACCCTCTCGGCCGCCCTGGCCTTTGCCGACGCCCTCGATGGGGTTCTGAAGGTCGGCTCCGCGTACGTCAATCTGGATAATGGCGTCATCCAGCTCTACGCGCGCGTCCAGTACCCGCTGAATCCGGCCATCCGGGAGGCGCTGCAGGATGGGGTCACACTGACGTTCGACGTCGAGGTGAAAGTCGATCGCGTGCGGCATCTCTGGTTCAACGCGAACGTGATCGACCTGACGCTGCGGCGGGAGCTCGCTTATCACGTGGTCACCGACCAGTTCGTGGTTCGGGACGTGCGCAGCGGCGATCAAAAGAGCTTCGACACGCTCAAGGAAGCATTGACCTACCTCGGCAAAGTCGACGGTTGGCCCATCCTCGTGGAGCCGCAGCTCGATGGTGGCCGCTATATCATCAGCGTGCGCGCCGGGGTGCGGCGCGGCAAGCTTCCCGCATCCCTCCGGGCGCTGCTCTTCTGGACGGATGACTGGCAACGCGTGAGCAAGTGGTACTCATGGTCCCTGCCGGTGTAAGCGACGACCGCGAGGCGGCGCAGCGGCTGCGCGCCCGCCGGCGCGGCGCGTGGTCTCTGGCGCTCTGGGGCGTACTCGGCCTCGGCGCGCTGCTGCTCCTGCTCGCCAAGAGCGTGCAGAATTCCTCGGAGTTCGGCCGGCTGCAGCCGTGGATCCTGCTGCTCAACATCGCCGGCGTACTCACCCTCGCCGTGCTGCTGGTGCGCAAGCTCTGGCAGCTCGTGCGCGACTACCGCAACCACGTGCCGGGCTCCCGCCTGACGGCGCGCACGGTCATCATCTTCGGCGCGCTGGTGGTGGCGCCGCTGCTCATCGTCTATCTGTCGTCGCTCGAGTTCCTGAACCGCGGCATCGACAGTTGGTTCCGCGTGGAGGTGCGCCAGGGCCTGAAGGATGCGCTGGTGCTCTCCCGCTCGGCGCTCGACCTGCGCGTGGCGGAATGCTCCCGCCGCACGGAGCTGCTCGCGCGCTCGCTCGTCGCCCGCTCCGACATGGAGATCCAGACCCGCCTCGATGACGAGCGGCGCGCGACCGCCGCCTCGGAGATCGTGCTCTTCGGGCATGACGAGCGCATTCTCGCGGCGAGTCTCGAGAATCCCCTCGCCAGCGTGCCGCTCGCGCCGCCCGGAGATCTCGTCCGCCGCGTGAGCGAGCACCGCCCCTATGTCGCCCTCGAGCCGCTGTCGAACGGCCGTTATCTCATCCGCATCGGCGCGCCATTGAGTGAATCCCCGGCCAGCGCCGACGACCGCTACGTGATGGCGCTTTATCCGGTGCCGGCGCAGCTCGCGGACCTCTCCAACGCTGTGCAGCGCGCGTACTCGCAGTACGGCAATCTCGCCACCCTGCGAGAACCGCTGAAGTACAGCTTCAGTCTGACGCTGACTTTGGTGTTGCTGCTCGCCATGCTGGCGGCGTTCTACGGCGCCATCTTCTCCGCGCAGCGGCTCGTTCGTCCGGTCCAGGACCTCATTGCGGGCACCCGTGCCGTAGGCAAGGGCGACTTCGATACGCGCCTGCCGCTGCCCTCGCGCGATGAGATGGGCTTCCTGGTCCATTCCTTCAACGACATGACCAAGCGCCTGCGGCGCGCACACGAGGAGGCGACCCGCAGCCAGCAGGCCGTGGAGCGTGAGCGCGAGCGTCTGGCGATCATTCTCGCCCGGCTCTCCACGGGCGTGCTCGCCGTCGATCGGACGTTGACGGTGCGGATGGCCAACGCCGCGGCCGGCGCCATCCTGGGCACCGACCTCTCGGCCGCCACCGGCCGCTCCCTGCCGGAGCTGTCCGCAAGCAACGAGCGTCTGGGTCAGTTCGTGGCGGCGCTCGCGGTGCGCTTTGCCCGCGGCCGCGACGAGTGGCGCGAGCAGCTCGACCTCGAGGGCGGACCGACGCACGGGAGCCTCGCGCGGCGCCATCTCATGTGCGCCTGCACGCCGTTGCCCGGGGAGGGCGGCGATATGGGCTACGTCATCGTTTTCGATGACATCACGACGCTGCTGCAGGCCCAGCGCGACGCCGCCTGGGGCGAGGTCGCCCGCCGCCTGGCGCACGAGATCAAGAATCCGCTCACCCCGATCCAACTGTCCGCCGAGCGTCTGCGCCGGCGGCTGCTCGCCAGCATGGAGCCGCGGGACGCGGAGATCCTGGACCGGGCCACCCACACCATCGTGCAGCAGGTGGAGAGCATGCAGCAGATGGTCAACGCCTTCAGCGAGTATGCGCGGGCGCCGGAGATGCGGATCAGCCGCTTCAGCCTGAATCAGCTCGTCACCGAAGTCGCGGAGCTGTACCGCTCGCAGGACCCGCGCGCCGCCATCCACCTGGGGCTCGACGAGCGCCTCGAAGGGATCGAGGCCGACCGCGGCCGCATCCGCCAGATCCTCAACAACCTCGTCACCAACGCGCTCGAGGCGCTCGAGGCCGCCCCGCAGCCGCGGCTCGAGATCGCCACCCGGCTCGAGGAGGCCGAGGACGGCCAATACGCGGCCGTGACGGTGTGTGACAATGGGCCCGGGTTCCAGCGCGAGCTCCTGGCTCGCGTCTTCGACCCATACGTCACCAGCAAGCCCAAGGGTACCGGGCTCGGCCTCGCGATCGTGAAGAAGATCGTCGAGGAGCATGGCGGCCGGATCGATGCCGACAATCGCCCGGAGGGGGGCGCCCGGGTGAGAGTGCTGTTGCCCGTCGTGGATAGCACGCGGACCGCGGCCGGGACGCGTGATCGAAGAGAGCAATTGCGGAGAGAGAGGGCATGACCGCTCCACATATCCTGGTGGTAGATGACGAGGCGGACATCCGCGGCCTGCTGAAAGAGATCCTTTCGGAGGAAGGGTACGAAGTCGACGTCGCGGCCAACGCCGCGCAGGCGCGGGCCTCGCGCGCCCGGCAGACTCCCGACCTCGTGCTGCTCGACATCTGGATGCCCGATATCGACGGCATTACGCTGTTGCGTGAGTGGTCCGCCTCGGGGGCGGATGGATGCCCTGTGGTCATGATGTCCGGTCATGGGACGGTGGAAACAGCCGTCGAGGCAACACGTCTCGGCGCATTCGATTTCGTCGAAAAGCCGCTCTCGTTGGCGAAGCTGTTGCGCACCGTGGAGCGGGCGCTGGATGCCGGCAGGCGTCGCCGCCAGACGGGCAAGCTTCTCGTGCCGGCGCTGGCCGTGCCGGCCGGCAAGAGCAGGCTGATGCAACAGCTGCGCACCGAGCTGCAGCAGATCGCCGCCCACTCCTCCACCGTGCTGCTCATCGGCGAGCCGGGCGCCGGGCGCGAGGCCTTCGCACGTTACCTGCACGAGCGGGCGCCGCGCGCCGGCGCGCCCTTCGTCACGCTGATCGCGAGCAGTCTGCGCGAGGGGGATGCGGAGAGCCGGCTCTTCGGCCGCGTGGAGGGCGGGAACCGTCACCCGGGCCTCATGGAGAGCGCCGCGGACGGCACGCTCTTCATCCAGGAGATCGAGGATCTGCCCGCAGGCGCGCAGCGCATTCTGGTCGGCGCGCTGGAGTCGGGGCACTTCACACCGAGCGGCGAGACCGAGTCGCTCGAGCTGCGGGCGCGCATCGTCTCCTCCGCGCAGCCGGGGGTGGAGGGCCGGGCCGGACCCGAGGGGCTGCGCCGCGACCTGCTCGCGCATCTCAACACGCTGATCGTCCGGGTCCCGCCGCTGCGCGACTACGCCGAGGACGTCCCGGAGCTGCTGCGCCAACAGGTGGACCGGATCGTGGATACGGAGGGGCTGCCCTTCCGGCGGTTCAGCGTCGCGGCGCAGAACCGGCTGCGCAACTATCCGTGGCCCGGCAACGTCCGGGAACTGAAGAATCTGGTCCACCGTCTGTTGATTCAGGGGGGTGGCGAGGAGATCAGCCTGGAGGAGATCGAGCGGGAGCTCGCCGTTCAGGCGCCTCCCGGGGAGCCGCTGGTCAAGCAGGACCTGCTGGCGCTGCCGCTGCGGGAGGCGCGTGAGCAGTTCGAGCGTGCCTACCTGCAGCAGCAGCTGTTGCTCTGCAACGGCAAGGTGGGACAGCTCGCCAAGCGCGTCGGCATGGAGCGCACTCATCTCTACCGCAAGCTGCGCTCCCTCGGCCTGGATTTTCGCTCGATCGCGGAAGAGTAGGAGCCGCGGGGCCACTGATCCGGTCCCGGAACGGGCCGGGGGACTTCGTCGGGGCGCGGGCCCGAGGGATGCCCCAGGGATGCAATCGTTGTATGCTGTCGGAGACAACGTTGTCGGAGATTGACAACTGACAGCCGCTGGAGAAGGCAAGAGGAGGGGGGAGCACGCGCGCGCGCGGAACGGTTCCGCGCCGGTGGCGGCAGGGGAGGCCGTTACTGCCCGGAAGAGTTTGCGGCTGCTGATCGTGGAGGACGTTGCCGCCGAGGCCGAGCTCGCGGTGCGCCATCTGAATTCGGGCGGGATCCCGTGCATCCCGCGCACGGTGAGCGACGAGCGGCAGTTCCGTGCCGCGCTCGAGCAGTTTCGGCCGCACGTCATTCTTTCCGACTTCACGCTGCCCGCCTTCGATGGGCTGGCGGCACTCGATATCGCCCGCGCGGAGGCGCCGGATGTCCCCTTCATCTTTCTCTCCGGGACCCTCGGCGAGGAGCGCGCCATCGAGGCACTGCGGCGCGGAGCGGTCGATTACGTCCTGAAAACCAACCCGGCGCGGCTCGTGCCCGCGGTCCGCCGCGCGCTGCGCGAGGTCGATGAGCGCGCGCGGCGCCGCGCCGCGGAGCGGGAGATCGCGCGCCTGACGCGCAAACTGAGGATGCAGAGCGGCATCAACAGCGCCGTCATCCGCATTCGGGATCGGGAGGAGCTGCTGCGCGAGGCCTGTCGGCTCGCGTATGAGGTCGGAGGATACGACCTCGCCGTGATCTTTCTGGTGGCCGCCGACGGCCGCAGCGCGAAGCCTTCGTACTGGGTCGGCGCGGGTACGCCGCCCGAGGGCACGCCGTCTCTGGTTTCCATCGGCGATGGCGTGGAGCCTGACACGAGCCTCACGGGCCAGGCGCTGCGCACCGGTGAGATCAAAGTCGCCGCCGACCTCACCCGCACGGAGCCGCCGGTCGCCAACCGCAACGACCTGTTGCGCATCGGCATGAGGTCGTTGGTCGCTCTGCCGCTCATCGTCGGCGGCGTGCGGGTCGGCGCCCTGGCGCTCGGCTCGCGCGAGCCGCGAGTGCTCAGCGACGAGGAGCTACGGCTGCTGCAGGACGTCGCCGCCAACATGTCATTCGCACTGCGTCATCTGCAGCAGGAGGACGCGGCGCAGTATCTGGCCTCGTTCGATCCGTTGACGGGGCTCGCCAAGCGAGCGCTCTTCTGCCAGCGGCTCGATCTGCGCCAGCGCAACTGGTCGGCTATCGAGAGCGCCCCCACCGTGGCTGCCTTCGACGTCATGCACCTCAGTAAGGTCAACGACAGTTTCGGACGGCATGCCGGCGATCTGCTGCTGCAGGCGGTCGCGAAGCGCCTCAAATATCACATCCCGGACGATGATCGCATCGGGTACCTGGGCGGCGGCACGTTCGTGTTGGTCTTGCCGCCGGAGGAGACTTCGGCGGAAAGCGTCACGAGCCTCCTCGAGAACACCGTGTTCCACGAGCCGTTCCGCATCGAGGGGCGGGTGCTGCGCACCTCCTTCCGCTCCGGGCTCGCGCGCTCGCCGGCCGACGGCAAGGACGGCAACACACTGGCGCAGCGGGCGGAGGCGGCGCTCAAGCGGGCGAAGGAGTCCGGCGAGCAGTACCTGCACTATCAGATGGACATGCACAGCGGCATCGCCGAGCGGCTGGCGCTGGAGCACCGCCTGCGCGAGGCGCTCGACGATCGGCAGCTGGTGCTGCATTACCAACCGCAGGTGAGTCTCAAGACCGGCCGGATCGAGGGCGTCGAGGCGCTGCTGCGGTGGCAGGACCCGGAGCGCGGTTTGGTCTATCCGGGACAGTTTCTCCCGGTCCTGGAGTCATCGGGCATGATCGTGGCGGTGGGCGAATGGGTGCTGCACCAGGCCGCGGCGGACTGCCGCGGATGGCGAGCGGCCGGCCTCGGACCGCTGCGGGTGGCGGTGAACGTGGCGGCGCAACAGATCCGCCGGCGAAATTTCGTGGAGCAGGTCCTGGCGGCGGCGCGGTCGTGCGGTTGCGAGGGCAGAGCGGTCGATCTCGAGATCACCGAAACCGGGCTGCTGCACGACGTCGAGGGCGCGAGCCGCAAGCTCCGCGAGCTGCGCGCGGCGGGGCTGCGCGTGGCCCTCGATGATTTCGGGACGGGCTATTCGTCCCTGGGGCTCTTATCCAAGCTGCCGGTCGACCTGGTGAAGATCGACCGCTCGTTCATCATCGGTCTGCCCGAGGACAAGGCGAGCGTCACGCTGGTCTCGAGCGTGATCGGACTGGCATCGTCGTTCGGGCTGAAGGTGGTGGCGGAGGGCGTGGAGACCGAGGGACAGCTCGCGATCCTCCGGGACCTGGGTTGCGACCAGTCGCAGGGCTACCTGCACGCCAAGCCGATGCCCGCCGAGGAGCTGGTGAAATTCCTGCGCGACCTGCAGGAAGGATCCTCGAACCTACTGGGTTGAGCGCGTCAACGCTTTGCGCGCGTCTTGCGGACTCCCCGGCGCGCCGCCTTCGGTCTCGCCGCGCGTTTGACCGGGGTACGGCGCGCCGCCGTCTTCGCGCGCGAGCCCGCGCGCTTCGCGCCGCGCCCGCCCGCAGCCGCCGACTTGCGCCCCACGCCGCGCTGAACCACTGCCGCTGATTTGCGCCTCGCGCCGCCGGTAGCCGCTGCCGCCGATTTGCGCCTCCCGCCGCCCGTACCCGCTGCCGCTGATCTGGGTCGTACGCGCTTACTCGCTGCCGCTGATTTGCCGCGCGCGCCGCGCCTGCTCGCCGCCGCCGATCCGCGGCTCGACCCACGGACAGCCGTCTTCTCTTTCGGCGCGGCCCGGTGGCTCGTGTCGCCGCCGCGCAGCTGCTCGAGAATCGCGGGATTCTCCAGCGTGGACACGTCCTGCGCGATCTCCTCGCCACGCGCGATCGCCCGCAGCAGCCGGCGCATGATCTTGCCGGAGCGGGTCTTCGGCAGATTGTCGGCGAAGCGGATCTCGTCGGGCTTGGCGATGGCGCCGAGGTGCTCCGCCACCCAGGTGCGCAGCTCGTTGACGAGCGCACTCGTATCGCCTGTCGGGCGCGCGCCGCGGCAGACGACGTAGGCGAAGACGGCCTCGCCCTTGATCTCGTGCGGCTTGCCGACGACGGCGGCCTCGGCCACCCGCGGGTTGGATACCAGCGCGGACTCGATCTCCATCGTGCCGAGCCTGTGTCCCGCGACGTTCAACACGTCATCGATGCGCCCCATGATCCAGAAGTAGCCGTCCTTGTCGCGATGGGCGCTGTCGCCCGCAACGTAGAAGCGCCTGTTGAATTTCTCCCAGTAGGCTGCCAGGTAACGCGCATTGTTGCCCCAGATGGTGCGCAGCATGGACGGCCAGGGCCTCTTGATGACGAGGTATCCGCCGGCGTCGGGCCGCGTGACCGATTCGCCTCGCTCATCGACGATGTCGGCCTCGATGCCGGGCAGCGGCAGCGTGCACGAGCCCGGCTTGGTGGGGGTGACTCCGGGAAGCGGCGAGATCAGGATCACGCCGGTCTCCGTCTGCCACCAGGTATCGACGATCGGGCAGCGGCCCCGGCCGATCACCCGGTGGTACCACATCCAGGCCTCGGGATTGATCGGCTCGCCGACGCTGCCGAGCAGGCGCAGCCGCGAGAGATCATAGCGCGCCGGTATCTCGTCGCCGAGCTTCATGAGGGCGCGGATAGCGGTGGGCGCCGTATAGAAGACGCTGACGCCGTGATCCTGACATATCTTCCAGAAGCGTCCGGCATCCGGCGTCGTCGGCGAGCCCTCGTACAACATCACGGTCGCGCCGGCGGCGAGCGGCCCGTAGGCCACGTAGCTGTGACCGGTCACCCAGCCGACATCCGCGGTGCACCAGAAGACATCCTCATCGCGCAGGTCGAAGACCCACTGCGTGGTCAGCTTCGCGCCGAGCAGATAACCGCCGCTCGAGTGTTGAATTCCCTTCGGCTTGCCCGTCGATCCCGAGGTGTAGAGAAGGTAGAGCGGGTGCTCCGCCTCGACCCACTCCGGCTCGCACTGCGACGATTGGCCTGCGAGCACCTCGTGCCACCAGAGGTCCCGTCCCCGCTGCATCGCCACGGGCTTGCCGGTGCGCCTGAGGACGATGACGTGCCGGATCGTCCTGCAGCCGTCGGCCAGCGCCTTGTCCGCCGCCGCCTTGAGCTCAATTGCGTTGCCGCCGCGCCAGCCGCCGTCGGCGGTGATCAGCAACGTCGCGCCCGTGTCCTCGATGCGATCTTTCAGCGCCGGCGCGGAGAAGCCGCCGAACACCACCGAGTGAATGGCCCCGATCCGCGCGCAGGCCTGCATCGCAATCACGGCCTCGGGTACGAGCGGAAGATAGATCGCCACCCGGTCTCCCTTGCGGATGCCCTGCGCCTTGAGGGCATTCGCGAACCGGCAGACCTCGGCATGCAGCTCGCGGTACGAGAGCCTGCGGGTGTCGCCCGGCTCTCCTTCGAAGAGGACCGCGGTCTTCTCGCCGCGCTCCGCGAGATGCACGTCCAGACAGTTGAACGAAACATTGAGGCGTCCGTCGGTGAACCAGCGATAGTTCGGCGCCGCGGAATCATCGAGAGTCACGGTGAAGGGCGTATGCCAGGCGATCTCCTGGCGCGCGAGCCGCGTCCAGAAGCCGCTGGGGTCGTCGGCCGCCTGCTGGCGCAGGCGCTCGAGGTCCGTCCGCTTGATGCGCGCCCGGGCGGCGAAATCCGCGGCAGGCGCGAACGTTCGCTCCTCCAGCAGGACGGACACTATGTTCTTGTTCGCCATGATGCATTCCCCTCGCAGACCCAGCGCAGGGAGACGAGCATAGCGCACTGGCCGTCCCTGGCGGCAGGGCACCCGGCCCGGCCTGTCCGGCGCCGGCTTACCCTCTGACCTCGGCGAGCAGGTGGTCGATGCTCGCGCGCGCCTGGCGGACGTAGCCGCCGCCAAACAGATTGGCGTGATTCAACACGTGATAGAGGTTGTAGAGCTCCGCGCGCACGGCGTGCCCGGCGGGCAGCGGCGCCTCCACGTGGTAGGCGTCGTAGAAGGCGCGGCCGAAGCCGCCGAAGAGCCGGGTCATCGCCAGGTCCGCCTCACGATCGCCGTAGTAGACCGCCGGATCGAAGATCACGGGCTCCTCCTGCGCGTCCGCGAGCCAGTTGCCGGCCCAGAGATCCCCGTGCAGGAGCGACGCCTGCGGCCGGTGACCCGCGAGCAGCGCATCGAGCGACTCGAGGAGGCGTGCGCCCGGCTGCTCGAGCGTCGCCGCGAACCCGTTCTGCACGGCGAGCGCGAGCTGGTGACGCAGGCGCCGCTCGCGGAAGAACTCCGTCCAGTCCTCGAGCCAGCCGTTCGGCTGGCGCGTGCGGCCGATGAGGTTGTCGTCGTCGAAACCGAACCGTGGCGCCGTCACCCGGTGCTGCGCGGCGAGCCGTTCGCCGAGCCGGCGCTCGGCCACCCGGCCCGCCGGACGGGACTCGATCCATTCGAGGGCGAGGAAGGCGCTGCGCCCGGCGGTGCCGCGGGCCCGCACGTGCGGGACGCGGAGCGCGCGCGCGCCAGCCAGCGCCACGAGGCCGGCGGCTTCAGCCTCGAGCCCGGCGGCGCCGCCGTAATCCGCCACTTTGACGAAGAGCCGCGTGTCGCCGCATTGCCAGCGGTAGCTGCGATGAATGCTGCCGCCGGAAACCGCGCTCACCGGCTCCGGCGCGCACTCGCATCCGAGCTGTACGCCGATCTCGCGCGCGATGGCCTCGAATCCGCCGTCCTCGCCCTCTGCGCTCAAAGCACTCCTCCGATCGCTGACTCAGCTTGCGACGGCTACGGCGCAGGCCGCTTGCTGCTGCGCGATCCGCTCGCCCTGACGGCGCAGCAGAGGTCCGAAGCCGAGGCGGTCATAGAATGCGTCCAGAGACGCAAGATCGGGTGTTCTCGGGCGCAGATCAGGGGCCGACACGCCGAGCGGCAGGTCGCAGACGATCCGTGTGAGCCGCTGGGCGAGGAAGGCCGACTCCCGGTGCAGGGCGAGCCGCTCGCCGAGAGCGCTGCCGCCCCGCAGCCCGAGGGCGGCGACGCGGCCAATGTTGGCATAGAGCGCCTCGAGCGAGCCGAACTTGCGCATCAGCGTGGCCGCGATCTTCGGCCCGATGCCGGGCACGCCCGGAATGTTGTCGGAGGTGTCGCCGGTCAGGGCCAGGAAATCGGCGAAGCCCTCGGGCGCAACCCCGAAGTAGCGCTGCACGTCGCGGTAGCCGAGCTGCGTGCGCGCACCGAAGTCCCACAGCAGATCGCCGTCGCGCACGAGTTGCGCCAGATCCTTGTCGCGCGTGATGAAAGCCGAGCGGATCCCTTCGGCACGCATCAGGCAGGAGAGCGTGCCGATGATGTCGTCGGCCTCGAACTCCGGGTCGACGAACTGCGCCAGACCGAGATGGCGGCAGAGCTCCCGGCAATACTCGAACTGTCGCGGCAGGCCGGCGGGCGTGGGCTCGCGGTTCGCCTTGTAGGCCGGGTAGATCCTGTTGCGGTAGGACGTCGCCATCCGCTTGTCGAACGCAACGGCGACATATCGCGGGCGGATCCGCTCCAGCAGATCGCCCAGAAAACGCGCGAATCCGAAGACGGCATGCACCGGGTTGCCGTCGCCGTCCACCATGTCCGGCAGCTGCGAGTGATACGCGCGGAAGACGTAGACCGACGCGTCGACGAGGAAAATCAAGGCATCAACTGAGCCAGCGCTGGATGCGATCGTGCAGCGGGCTCGAACGCGGGAAGTGCGCCAGCAGGTACTGCATCTGGTCGGCGAGGACCCTGCGGCCCTTGAGGAAGATGTATTCCGCGTAGGTCGGCGTGAACGGCACCGCGATGAGCTGCATCTTCGCCTGCTCCGGCGTGCGCGAGGCCTTCTGGTTGTTGCACCGCCGGCATGCGGTCACGACGTTGGTCCAGACGTCCAGGCCCCCCTGGCTGAACGGCCTGATGTGGTCGCGCGACAGCTCGCGCGACGGGAAGCGCAGGCTGCAGTACATGCAGAGGTAGGCATCCCTGCGGAAGAGCGTCTGGTTGTTGAGGGGCGGCACGTAGTCGTGGCGCGTATTGCCCGGATTGCCCGTGTGCCCGACGGTGGCGACGATGGAATTGATCTCCAGCACCGTGCGCCGGCCGGTGAGTGCGTTCACGCCGCCGTAGAGCTCGAAGAGCGGCGAGCCGCAGGTATAGGCCACCTGCTCCTGGTGGTAGAGCCGGGCCGCTTCCTTGTAGTCGATCCACTCGAGCGGCATGCCGGCGATGTCCGTCCGCAGGACGAGTTGAGAGAGCCCGCGCGCCGTCCCGGTGGGGACGATCCGCAGGTCGTCCGCGCAGCCGCGATCCGCCCGTTCGAGGTCTATGCCCAGCATGGCAGGTGTAAGATACGGCAATTTTGTGCGAATATTCAACATCCCACGTCCGGGAACCCCAAAAGAGGACCTTAGATGCCAGTGACCATCGGCGCGCTCCGCGAGAGCGCGTCCCGTGAGACTCGTGTCAGTTTGGTTCCCGAGGTCGCAGAGAAGCTGGCGCAGAGCGGCGCGCGCGTGCTGCTCGAGCGGGGTGCCGGCGCGAGCGCCCAGTTTCCGGATGCGGCGTACCGCGGGGTCGAGTGGGCCGATTCGGCCGCCGCCGTGCTCGAGCAGTCGCGGGTTCTGCTGACGGTTCAGCCGTTTTCCCTCGAGCGGATCCAGGCGCTGAAGCCCGATGCCGTACTCATCGGGTTCCTGCAGCCCTATGCGCGGCGCGAGGAAGTGAAGGCGCTGAAGGAGCGCGGGATCACGAGCTTCGCGATGGAGCTGGTGCCGCGCATCTCGCGCGCCCAGTCCATGGACGCTTTGTCCTCGCAGGCCTCCATCGCCGGGTACAAAGCGGTGCTGATCGCCGCCAATCACCTGCAGAAGTTTCTCCCGATGCTCACCACCGCGGCGGGGACGATCCGTCCCTCGCAGGTGCTCGTCATCGGTGCGGGCGTCGCAGGGCTACAGGCGATTGCGACGGCAAAGCGTCTCGGTGCCGTCGTGGAAGCGTACGACGTCCGCGGGGCCACGCGGGAGCAGGTGAAGTCGCTCGGTGCGAAGTTCGTGGAGACCGGCGTCAGCGCCGAAGGCTCCGGCGGATACGCACGCGAGCTCACCGAGGAAGAGAAGCGCAAGCAGCAGGAGGTGCTCGACTCGCGCATCGCCGCGGCGGACGCGGTGGTGACCACGGCCGCCGTTCCCGGCCGCGCGGCGCCCAAGATCATTCAGCGCGCCGCCGTGGAGCGCATGCGCCCGGGATCGGTGATCGTCGACATCGCCGCGGAGCAGGGCGGCAATTGCGAGCTCACCCGCGCCGGCGAGGTGGTGAGCCACCAGGGCGTCAAGGTGATCGGGGCCGTGGGGCTCGCGGGCGAGCTCGCTTACAACGCGAGCGAGATGTATTCCCGCAACCTGCTGAACTTCCTGAAGCCCGCGCTGCAGAAAGGCGAGCTCGCCATCGACTGGGCCGATGAGGTCTTCGCCCAGGCCTGCCTGACCCATGCCGGCGCGATCAAACACGAGCCGACGCGTAAAGCCATCGAGGGTTGACCCGTGACTGGAATCGTAGCGCTCTACATCTTCATGCTCGCGGCCTTCACCGGCTACGAGGTCATCGCGCGCGTGCCGGTGATCCTGCACACCCCGCTCATGTCGGGCTCCAACTTCGTGCACGGCATCGTGCTGGTCGGCGCCATGGTGGCGCTCGGCAATGCGCACACCCCTCTCGAGAAGACCATCGGCTTCATCGGCGTGCTGCTCGCCGCGGGTAACGCGATGGGCGGCTACGTCGTCACGGAACGGATGCTGGAGATGTTCAAATCGAGCAGGACCGGCGGCCCGCGCCGGGGAGCGCACTAGATGCCCGCCGCACCCACGGCCGCGTTGCTGGGGGCTGACACCCTCATCCAGGCGAGCTACTTCGTCACCGCGGTGCTCTTCATCGTGGGACTGAAGCGCATGAGCTCGCCGGTCACCGCGCGCAGCGGCATCCTCTGGGCCGGCGTCGGCATGCTGGTCGCGACCCTGGTCACCTTCGCCTACCCCGGGATGAGCAACTATCCGCTCATCGGGGCCGCCATCGTTCTCGGCGCGGCGCTCGCGTGGTGGAGCGGCAAGCGCGTCGCGATGACCAACATGCCGCAGATGATCGCCCTCTACAACGGCATGGGCGGCGGCGCCGCCGCGGCCATTGCCGCGGTGGAGCTCTACCGCGGGGGGATCGCGGGCTACGGCGAGGCGACCCTGGCGGTGATCGGCGGCCTGATCGGCGCGGTGTCCTTCAGCGGCAGCGCGATCGCTTTCGGCAAGCTCCAGGGCCTGATCAAGCGCAGCTTCCGGTTCCGCGGCCAGCAGGTACTCAACATCCTGATCCTGGCCGCAGTCCTGGCATGCGCGGCGCTGCTCGCCGGACATTTCAACGTCTCGCCGCACGTCGTCACGGCACTCTTCGTACTCGCGCTGATCCTGGGCATCGGCATGACCCTGCCCATCGGCGGCGCGGACATGCCGGTGGTGATCTCGCTCTACAACGCTCTCACCGGCCTCGCGGTCGGCCTCGATGGCTTCGTGATGCACAATGCGGCGATGATCGTCGCGGGCACCGTCGTCGGCGCGGCCGGCACGCTGCTGACCCAGCTCATGGCGAAGGCCATGAACCGCTCGCTCGGCAACGTGCTCTTCTCCGGGTTCGGGGATACGGCAGCGGGTCCGGCGGGCACCGTCACCGGGAGCCTCAAGCCCATCGAGGCCTCGGATGTCGGCGTCATGCTCGCGTTCGCGCAGAAGGTGATCATCGTGCCGGGCTACGGCATGGCGGTCGCCCAGGCGCAGCACAAGATCTGGGAGCTCTGCCAGCTTCTCATCGAGCGGGGCGTGACGGTCAAGTTCGCGATCCATCCGGTCGCCGGCCGCATGCCCGGACACATGAACGTGCTGTTGGCTGAGGCGGGCGTGCCGTACGATCTGATTTCCGACCTCGATGAGATCAACGCCGAGTTCGAGACTGCGGATGCGGCGCTCATCATCGGCGCGAACGACGTCGTCAATCCGGTGGCGCGCACGGACAAGTCCAGCCCGATCTACGGGATGCCCATCCTGAACGCCGACCGCGCGAAGAACGTCATCGTCATCAAGCGAGGCACGGGCGCCGGCTTCTCGGGGATCGAGAATGCGCTCTTCTACCTCGACAATACCCGGATGCTGTACGGCGATGCGCAGAAGGCCGGCGCGGAGCTGATCCAGGCGGTCAAGGCAATCGGCTGAGCAGGAGGAATGACGTGCGCAACGCGCTGCGAATCGGCTGGGTCCTGGCGGCTCTTGCCGCCCTCCCTTGCCAGGGCGGGGACGCGCCGGCCAACCCGCCGTCCACGGTGCAGTCGCTGCGCGCCCACATCGCCCTCACTCCCGAGATGATCGTGGCCAGCGCGCCCGCCTCCGCCTGGCGCGCACTCGATCCGCACGACACGCTCTACATGAACCTGCCCGGCGGGCGGGTCGTCATCGAGCTGGCGCCGCAGTTCGCGCCGCACTATGTCGCCAACATCGAGAGCCTCGTGCGGCAGGGCTTCTTCAATGGCCTGCCGGTGTTTCGCGTGCAGGATGACGGCGTGGTCGAGTGGGGGGATCCCACCGGCCGCAAATCGGTGGGCACGGCGAGGCACAGGGTGGCCGCGGAGTTCGAGCGGCCGGCGCGCGATCTGCCTTTCACGGCGCTGCCCGATCCCGACACCTACGCCGCGCAGGTCGGATTCTCCGACGGCTTCCCCATGGCCCGCGATCCGGTGTTCGGCCGGGCTTGGCTGGTCAATTGCTACGGCATGGTGGGCGCCGCTCGCGGCAACAACGTCGACAGCGGCGGGGGCACCGCCCTCTATGCGGTGATCGGCGCACCGCAGAGGCAGCTCGATCGCAACAGCACGATGATCGGAAGGGTCGTCGAGGGCATGCCGCTCCTCTCGGCGCTGCCGCGAGGCAACGGTCCTCTCGGCGTATACCGGGATCGCCGCCATTGGGTGCGGATCGAATCGATGCAGGTGGCGGCGGACCTGCCTGCCGCACGACGTACGCCGCTCGAGGAGCTGCGTACCGATACGTCCACCTTCACTCAGTATGTGGAAGCGCTGCGCAACCGCCGCGGCCCCTGGTTCAAAGTGCCGGCGGGTCGGGTGGATGTCTGCAGCGTCCCGATACCCGTCCGGACGGCGCGTTAGGGCCTGCGTCCGCGCGGACCCGGCATTAGCCGGAAGCGCCGCATCGGCATCATCTGATCCTCGCGGCGCGGCTGCTGCTGATGCACCAGATGCTGCGCTCGCTGCATCATCTGCTGTCGCTGCGCCGGACTCGCGTTCTGCCAACGCTGGCGGAGCATGCGGCGTTGCCAGGGCGGCAGCCGCTGGAACTGGCGGAAGCTGCGGCGGATGGCCTGCTGTTGTTGCGGCGGCAAGGACCTGAAATGCTGCCAGCGGCGGCGCAGCGTCTGCCGCTGTTGCGGCGTGAGCTGCCGCCATTGCTGGAAGCGCTGGCGCGCCGTCGAGCGTTGCTGGGGGCTCATGTTGAGCCAACGCGTGCTGCCGCGCGCGAGCGCCTGCTGCCGCGCCGGCGGGAGCGAGCTCCAGCGGCCGGCCACCGAGCCGAGCAGCCGCTGCTGCTGCGGTGAGAGGCTCGACCAGGGAACGGGCGCCGCGCCTCGTGCCGGCGTGGCGGGCGCGGCCGGCTGCTGCGCGAGGACGCACGCCGGCGCCGCCGCCAGCAGCAGCGCGAGCATCAACGCCTTGCGCACTTCGATCATTCGTCTCATACCCTCATCCGCCCGGCTTGTCGGCACCGGAGGCCGGGCTCGCCGGCTTCTGCGGCGCCGGCGCCTGCGGCGGCTGCGCGGCCTTCGCCACCTTGCCGCGCTTGACCTGCGACAGGTACGCCAGCCAGGTGCCGTCATCGGGCTGCGCCGAATCCGCCGTCGGATCGACGCTGCCCAGGAATTCCAACAGCCCTTCGTCCACGGGCGGATCGCTGGCCGGCTTCGGCGGCGCGCCGGCCTGGCCGATGCCGGCCCCGGCGGCCAGCGCCGCCGTCACTACCGCGATTCCGATGCGGCGCGTGATTCGCATCTCAGCCGCTATTCTGGTCCGAGTCCCCGCCGCCGTTCTGCCCACCGCGGGTCTTGCCCTGATCGGTCGCGCCGGCACCGGCCGGCTGACCGCTCTTGTCGTCGGCCTGCGCCATCGCCCATTCGTAGAATTGCCCGTCGCCGCTTTCCATCAGATCCATTCCTTCGCGATCGGCGAGGAGATCCAAGTCCTCCACGGTGGTGTGACTCGCATCCGCCGCGGGATATCCCTGCGGCGCATGCGGCCAGAGTACCAATGCAACCAACACCGCGGCGGCCATTGCCCCAGCGGCCGGCATCCACAATAGACGCCGCCCGGCCCGTGCAACCAGCCGCTGCGGCAGACGCCACGGCCGAGGCCGCTGTGCCTCGGCGATCGCCGCGTGTCGCGCCTGATTCAATCGCGAGCGCGCACGTCCGCCGACGCGCTGCATGCTCTCCTCCAGGAGATCGCGCAGCTGGCGCTCGAAATCGGCGTCGCCGCTCAAGTCCCGGCTCATGTGTAGTGTTCCCCGAGCTGCGCGCGCAGTGTTTGCAGCGCGCGGAAGTAATGTGTCTTGACGCTTCCCTCCGAGCAGCCCATGGCCTTGGCCGTCTGCGCGACATCCAGCCCTTCCAGCGTGCGCAGCAGGAAGGCCTGCCGTTGTCGCCGGGGCAGCGTCCCGAGGGCTTTCTCCAGCGCCACCATCGCCTCGTCGACCTCGAGCCGGCGGACCGGCGGTGGGTCGTCACTGGCGGCCTCCGCGATCGGATCCGGCTCATCGTCCTCGGAATGTGGCCGGAAAGGCAACCAGGACATCACGCGGTTGCGTACCGTGCGCCGGCGCTGCATGTCCCGGATGCGATTCTCCAGAATGCGGTAGAAGAGCGGCCGCCATTCCTCCGCGGGCCGGTCGGAATAGGCGCGCGCCAGCTGCAGCATGGCATCCTGCACCGCATCCAGCGCATCGTCCTCGTGCCGGAGTGCCGCCTGGGCGATTTTGAACGCACGCACCTCGACCGCCGCCAGAAACTGGCTGAGCGCTCGACCGCGGGTATTGCTGGAGGGTTCCGACAGGTCCACGTCGCCGTGAGAGGCAGCCGGCATGCTATAAGGCGGCGCGAGCGTAGCAAACTCTGGCATAACAGGTACAACGCGGCTGCGACGGGTACGGTTGACCGAGGCCGCTACGCGCCCAAGCCTTTGATTTTACTTCATATGAGCTCCGTCCCCGTCGTCCGCGTGGCGCTGCCTACGCCGCTCCGGCGACTCTTCGACTATCGCGCCGGCCCGACGGACGGCCTCGCGCTCGAGGCCGGCACCCGGGTTCGGGTGCCGTTCGGGCAGCGGAGCCTGGTCGGCGTCGCCATGGAGACGGCCGCCGGCTCAGAGCTGCCCGAGGAGCGGCTGAAGCCCGTGCTCGAGCGGCTCGACGCGCAGCCGATCTTCGATCCGGCCAGCCTCGCCCTGCTCGGCTGGGCGGCGGACTACTACCACCATCCCATCGGCGAAGTGCTCTCGGCCGCCCTGCCGAAGGCGCTGCGGCTGGGGGCGGCGCTCGAAGCCCGCGAGGAGCGTTGGGTCCTCACTCCCGAGGGGCGCGATGCCTGCGGGCGAGGCGAGCCCCGGCGGGCACCGCGGCAACGACAGCTCCTGCTGACTCTGGCGCAGCAGGATGCGGGAGTGCTCGGCGATCTCGAAGGGGGGCCGGGCGCCTGGCGGGAGACCGCCCGAGCCCTCGTGGCCCGCGGATGGCTCGCCGTCATCGAGGTCGCTCCGGGAGCCGCGACGCCTCCCGCAGCGGCGCAGGGGACTGCAGCGTCCGAGTCCGTTGCCGTGAGCCCGGGGCCGGAGCCGAACGAGGAGCAGCATGCCGCGATCGAGAGGATCGGCGGCTCGTTGGGCGCTTTCGGCGCCTTCGTGCTGCACGGCATCACCGGCAGTGGCAAGACGGAGGTCTACCTGCGAGTGGTCGAGCGCGCCTTGCGGCTCGGCCGCGGCGCGTTGGTGCTGGTGCCGGAGATCGGCCTGACACCGCAGCTCGTCAGCCGCTTTCGCCAGCGGTTCGCGGTGCCGATGGCGGTGCTGCATTCCGCGCTCACCGATCACGAGAGGTTGCTCGCCTGGCGGGAGGCGTTCAGCGGACGCGCGCGGATCGTTCTCGGCACGCGCTCGGCGGTATTCGCGCCCGTCCAGGACCTCGGTGTCATCATCGTCGATGAAGAGCACGACAGCTCCTTCAAGCAGCACGAGGGAGGGTTCCGCTACTCCGCGCGCGATCTGGCGGTGGTGCGCGCCCATCGCGCCGGAGTGCCCGTGGTGTTGGGATCGGCGACGCCCGCGTTGGAGACGCTGCAGAATGTCGCGGCCGGGCGCTACACGCGCCTGTGCCTGACACGGCGGGCGGCCGAAGCGGCGCCCCCGCGGATCTCGCTCATCGACCTGCGCTCGAGCGCCGCCCGCGCCGGCATCTCCACGCCCGCGGTGCAGGCGATCGAGCGGCATCTGCACGCCGGCGGTCAGGTGCTCGTCTTCCTCAACCGGCGCGGCTATGCGCCAACACTGCTCTGCACGGCCTGCGGCTGGATCGCGCCCTGTCGCGACTGCGACGCCCGCATGACCGTGCACCTCGCCTCCGGGCGGCTGCGCTGCCATCACTGCGGCGCCGACACCGCGCTGCCCGAGCGTTGCCCGCAATGCGGCTTCGCGGTCAAGCCCGTCGGGCAGGGGACGGAAAGAATCGAGGAGACGCTCGCGAGTCTTTTCCCCGGCATTCCCTGCATCCGGCTGGACCGCGACGTGGTCCGGCGGCGTGGCGACCTGGAGGAGGCGATGCGCCGCATGTCATCCGGCGAAGCGCGGATCCTGGTTGGCACGCAGATGGTCACCAAGGGACACGACTTCCCCAACGTCACGCTGGTCGTCGTACTGAATGCGGACCAGGGGTTCTTCAGCACCGACTTCCGCGCGCCGGAGCGCCTGGCGCAGACCATCGTGCAGGTCGCCGGCCGCGCAGGCCGCGGCGAGAAGGCCGGCGAAGTCCTCATCCAGACGGAATTCCCGGACCATCCTCTGCTCCTCAGCCTGCTGGCGGAAGGTTATGACGGCTTCGCGCGCGCCGCGCTGAAGGAGCGTGCCGAGGCCTCGTGGCCGCCCTTCAGCCGGCTCGCCGCCGTGCGCGATTCCGCCAAGACCGCCGAGGCCGCGTTGGCGTTCCTC
The DNA here is from genome assembly GCA_035552895.1 of Steroidobacteraceae bacterium. Classification (GTDB taxonomy): domain Bacteria; phylum Pseudomonadota; class Gammaproteobacteria; order Steroidobacterales; family Steroidobacteraceae; genus 13-2-20CM-66-19. The sequence continues at coordinate 3,181 of DATNEU010000054.1, read as the reverse complement.
ACCGATGCGCGCGGCGCGGCCGATGCGCTGCGCGGCGGCCGCGGAGCCGGCGCCCGGGCGCACGGCGTGAGGCTTCTCGGACCGGCTCCGGCCGCCATGGCCAGGCGCGCGGGGCGCCATCACGCGCAATTGCTGGTCGAAAGCGCCGACCGCGCGGCGCTGCATCGGTTCCTCGATGCGTGGTTGCCGCTCCTGGAATCCCTGCCGAGCGCGCGGCGCGTCCGTTGGGATCTGGACGTGGATCCCATCGATATTTTTTGATGGGCGCCAATCGCTCCCGGCGATTTGCGCGGCCAGGCCCTTGGCTTTTTCGATCTCGCGCCCCAGGGAACGGCCCTGGGCCGCTTAGCGGCTTGCTTTCGATCTATACCCTCTTGGTTTCAGCCATTCAGCTAAAATTCCCCGCTCCATTCACCCCGGACCATCCATCTCTTGAGGCAGGAAATCGAGCAGCTCCTCGCGAGCGCAGTCACTTCGCTCGTCGGCAGCGCGCTGCCCGAGCCGCCCCCGCCCGGGTCGCTCACGCTCGAGCGCACGCGCGACCCGCAGCACGGCGATTTCGCCACCAACGCGGCGCTGCGTCTCGCGAAGGCCGCCGGCTGCAAGCCGCGGGAGCTGGCGCAGAAGATCATGGCCGCCTTGCCGGCCAGCCCGCTCGTGGCGCGCACCGAGATTGCGGGCGCGGGCTTCATCAACTTCTTCCTGGCGCCCGCGGCCTATGGCCGCGAGCTGGCCACGATCCACGAGCACGGCGAGCGCTATGGCCAGAGCGCGCTCGGCAACGGGGAGCGGGTGCTGCTCGAGTTCGTCTCCGCCAATCCCACAGGTCCTCTGCACGTCGGGCACGGGCGTCAGGCTGCGTACGGCGCCACGCTGGCCAACATCCTCGCGGCCGTCGGATTCGAGGTATCGCGCGAGTACTACATCAATGACGCGGGCCGGCAGGTCGACATCCTGGCGGTCAGCGCCTGGATCCGTTATCTGGAGGCGTGCGGCGAAACACTGCCTTTTCCGGAGAATGGCTATCGCGGCGACTATGTGCGCGCGCTGGCGCAGAAGCTGCTGGCGGCGCAAGGCGCCGGTCTGCGGCGTCCCGCGGCAACCGTGCTCGCCGGTCTGCCCCCGGATGCGCCGGCAGGCGACAAGGAGGTCTACATCGACGCGCTGATCGGGCGCGCGCGGGAGCTCATCGGGGCCGAGGCGTTTCACCGGGTGCTCGAGCTGTCGCTCACGCAGATGCTGGCCGACATCCGCGAGGACCTGGGCCAGTTCGGCGTCACGTTCGACTGCTGGTACTCCGAGCACACCCTGGAGAAAAGCGGTGCCATCGATCGGGCGCTCGCGCGGCTCGAGCGCGAGTCGCGCCTGTACACGAAAGACGGGGCGACCTGGTTCCGCGCCACGGAGTTTGGCGACGAGAAGGACCGCGTCGTGGTGCGCGAGAACGGGCAGAAGACCTACTTCGCATCCGACATCGCGTACCACCTGGAGAAGCGCGAGCGCGGCTTCCAACGTCTGATCGATGTGCTCGGCGCCGATCACCACGGCTATGTGGCGCGCGTGCGCGCCGGACTGACCGCGATGGGCGAGCCCGGCGACTGCCTCGAGGTTAACCTGATCCAGTTCGTGAGCCTCTTCCGCGGCGGCGAGAAGGTGCCGATGGGCAAGCGCGAGGCGCAGTTCGTGACGCTCCGGCAGCTGCGCGAAGAGGTCGGCAACGATGCCTGCCGGCTCTTCTACCTGATGCGTAGCCACGACCAGCCGCTCGATTTCGACCTCGAGCTCGCCAAGTCGCGCACCAACGAGAACCCGGTGTACTACATCCAGTACGCGCACGCCCGCGTCGCGAGCGTCATGAAGCAGCTCGCCGCCCGCGGCTTGTCTTTCGATCGCGCCGAAGGGCTCGCCGGCGCGCCGCTCCTGACGGGCGCGCACGAGCAGGCGGTCTTGGGCTCGCTGGTACGCTATCCGGAACTGCTGGAGCAGGCGGCGCTGAATCGCGCCCCGCACGCCATCGTCCATTACCTGCGCGACCTCGCCAACACCCTGCACACCTACTACAACGCGGAGCAGTTCATCGTCGCCGATTCCCGGCTGCGCAATGCACGGCTGGCGCTGGTGCTCGGTGTCCAGCAGGTGATCCGCAACGGCCTCACCCTGCTCGGCGTCTGCGCGCCCGAGAGCATGTAGCCCGCAGCATGCCCCGGCTGACCACGCGCGATTACAAGCGATCGTCCCACAGCTCGAGCCTCTCGAAGCTGAGGGAGTTCGGTCTCGGCGTCCTCGTCGGCGCCGTCCTCGCGAGCGCGGGATTCATGATCGCGGGCGCGCGCGCGCGTCACCACGCTGCCGCGTCATCGCATGTCCACGCGGACGGCGGCTCGCAGGACAGCGCGCCGCATGCGCCGGCGCCCGACGACAGCTCCTCTGACGATCCCGATGCGGCGACCCCTGCCACTGCCCCCGCCTCGTCATCGCGATCTGGGTCGGCGCACGCCGGCACGCAGGCGCCGCAATACGATTTCTACCGGATGCTGCCGCGCCTGAACGTTCCGATCCCCCGCGACAATCATTCATCGCATGCGCCGCCGCCCGCTGCCAGTCAGCCCGCGCGCTCCACGGGCAGCGGCCCCTCGTATCTGCTCCAGGTCGGCTCCTATCGCAGCAGCGCCGAGGCCGACCAGGTCCGCGCCCGCCTGGCGCGCGCCGGAATCGCCGCCGAAGTGCAGCGGGTCGCGGAAGGCTCGAAGACCTGGAATCGTGTCCGCATAGGCCCCCTGAGCGATGCGGAGCTGGCGAAAGTGCGCGAGCAGCTGCAGACCGCCAACATCCACGCGCTGGTGATCCGCGCCGACCGGTAAGGCGCCCTTTCCCTGCTGAGACTAAACAGCTAGCCGCCTGATAGAGTCGCCACCGCCAACCGCGCGCCCACAGTACCCTTCCCCGCTATAACCACCGGATCCTCGCGGTGACTCAACAGCTGCGATCCACGGTATAGAAGTTCGGCACCATATGACCATTATCGTCGAGGAGTTCTCTCGTCGACCTGCAGAATCGCTTATAGAAAACCACCTGGTCCTGGATATTCGGATTGTCGATGTCGGGTGCAACCAGATCTTCTATAGGGTCAAAGAGCCTCTTCTTGTTCGCGTCGCGCAGGCTCATTTCAAGAGTACCTCCT